>CALDEU010000023.1:0-60994 GCA_937942395.1 uncultured Collinsella sp.
AAAGCCGTTTATCTCCACCCGCGTAGCGGGTGGTTTAAAGCTGGCCGCTGCGCGGCCAGCAGACTAAAGTCTTGAAACAAAAGCCCCGCAGTCGGAGCGGACTGCGGGGCTCATGAAGAGAGGCTAGTTTGTGGGCGCCTTGCCTGGCGCCCACGAGAGAGGCAATGGAGTAGAGGCTACTCGTGGATGCGGGTACCGGAGAGGCCGGCCATGGTCTCGGCGGCCTTGTCCAGGGCGCCGATGATGCAGGTGCGGCCCTTGCGGGAACGGGCGAACTTGATGGCGGCGCGGACCTTGGGCTCCATGGAACCCTTGCCGAACTGGCCCTCGTCGGCCAGGCGCTCGGCCTCGTCGGCGGTGATGTCCTCGAGCTCCTCCTGGTTGGGCTTGCCAAAGTTGATGGCGACATGCTCAACGGCGGTCAGCAGGAACAGAACGTCAGCGTCGCAGTCCTCGGCCAGCAGCTCGCCGCCCAGGTCCTTGTCGATGACGGCGGGGACGCCCTTGTAGCAGCCCTTGTTCTCATAGTCGCGGACGACGGGGATGCCGCCGCCACCGCAGGCGATGACGATGAACTCGTTGTCGAGCAGGTTGAGGATGGAGTCGGCCTCGACGATCTTCTTGGGATCGGGGGAAGCGACGACGCGACGCCAGCCGCGACCGGAATCCTCGACGAAGACCTTGGAGGGATCCTCGGCCATGAACTCCTTGGCCTGCTCCTCGGTGTAGAAGGGGCCGATCGGCTTGGTCGGGTTCTTGAACGCGGGGTCGTCCGGGTCGCACTCGATCTGGGTGACGACGGTGGCGGCGTGCCAACGCTTATAGCGCTTGTGCATCTCGCGGCCAATGCCCTGCTGCAGGTGATAGCCAATGTAGCCCTGGGACATGGCGCCGCACTCGGGCAGCGGCATCTCGGGGGTGCCGATGGCGTCGTGGGCAGCGGCGAAGGCGTTCTGGATCATGCCGACCTGCGGACCGTTGCCGTGGGTGATGATGATCTCGTTGCCCTGCTCGATCAGGCCGAGGAGAGCGTGAGCGGTGTTGCTCACGGCCTCGATCTGCTCAACGGGGTTGTTGCCGAGGGCGTTGCCGCCAAGGGCGACGACGATACGATCGGGCTTGCCAAGAGGCTTAGACATTGCTGGAATCCTTTCTGTAAAAGGCCTACAACCCATTAATAACCCGCGCCCGTGCGATACGCAAGTTTATTAAGGTTTATATTCTCTTTATCGCTCATTTTATTCATTTTGAAAATAGTTGAACGGTGAACGGTCGTTTTTATCCGCTCAGCGTACAGAACTCCAGCTAAGACATATCTACGTAATTTACGTGCGACTTTATTTAAATGAAGCGAGAATTATGTCGGATTATGCAAACTATATCTTTGCTAAACACAAAACAGACAGCGCAATATCTTACTCGCACTATACGAGATTCTATGCACATATAAGTCGAGTATGCACCCCTGCAAAAACAAGGGGCTTTTCATCCAACAAAAGGAATAAAGAAGAGCTCCGAAAAAGCGGCAACGGCCAAGTCCCCCATCCATCCCCAAAGTGGCGCGAGGTTTCGCGGCAAAGCCGCGAAACAGCGAAGGGGACAAAAGCCCCCCACAACCACGTCCTTCATCCGCCATCACATCCGAGGACGTAGTCGTAGCAGGATCTGAGGGCTAACCTTCGCGGACACTCCGCAGAACGAAAGAACCCCCGCCGCACGTAGTGCGCAGCGGGGGGTTCTTTCATGTCCGAGGACGTCCGCGAAGGTTGGCCCTCAGATCCTGCGGTGGGAGACCTAGGCCTCGTTGTACACCGTCTTGAGCTTCAGCAGGTGCTGATAGCGGTCCATAGCGGCCTGCTCATTCTCCTTGAAGAGCTCCTCGGCGCGCTCGGGGAAGGAACGCGTCAGCGAAGCGTAACGGGCCTCGTTCATCAGGAACTCCTGATAGCCGCCCGCGGGCTCCTTGGAATCGAGCGAGAACTTCTTACCGGCAGCAGCCTCGGGGTTGAAGCGGAAGAGGTTCCAGTAACCGCACTCGACAGCCTTCTTCATCTCGGCCTGGCAGTTCTGCATGCCGCCCTTCTTGATGGAGTGCATCTCGCAGGGGCTGTAGCCGATGATGAGGGACGGGCCGTCGTAGGCCTCGGCCTCATGGATGGCCTTGAGGGTCTGAGCCGGGTTGGCGCCCATGGCGACCTGCGCCACGTAGACGTAGCCATAGCTCATAGCGATCTCGGCCAGGGACTTCTTCTTGGTCACCTTACCGGCAGCGGCGAACTGAGCGACCTGGCCCAGGTTCGAGGCCTTGGAGGCCTGACCGCCGGTGTTGGAGTAGACCTCGGTGTCGAAGACGAAGACGTTGACGTTGTGGCCGGAAGCCAGGACGTGGTCCAGGCCACCGAAGCCGATGTCGTAGGCCCAACCGTCGCCGCCGAAGATCCAGAAGGACTTCTTGGTGAGGTAAGCCTTGTCGGCGAGGATCGCCTTGGAGGCGTCGCAGCCGCACTTCTCGAGCTCGGCAACGTAGGCGGCGGCAGCGATCTTAGAGGCCTCGGCGTCGTTGACGGAGTCGATCCAAGCCTGACCGGCGGCCTTGAGCTCGTCGGACGGACCGTCAGCGGCGATGATCTCCTGCGTAGCAGCGATCAGCTTCTTCTGAACGGCCTCGTAGCCAACGGCCATGCCCAGACCGTGCTCGGCATTGTCCTCGAACAGGGAGTTGTTCCACGCCGGGCCGTGACCGTCCTTGTCCTTGCAGTAAGGAGCGGTGGCAGCGGGGTTGCCCCAAATGGAGGAGCAGCCGGTGGCGTTGGAAATGAACATGCGGTCGCCGGCGACCTGGGTCACCAGACGTGCATAGGCGGTCTCGGCGCAGCCGGCGCAGGAGCCGGAGAACTCCAGGTAGGGCTGCTTAAACTGGCTGCCCTTGACGTTGGCCGCGATGAGCTCCTTCTTCTCGGAGACGTTCTCGACCATGTAGTCCCAAACGGGCTGCTGGTCCATCTCCTGCTCGGTGGGAACCATCTCGAGGGCGCCCTTGGGGCAAACCTTGACGCAGTTGGTGCAACCCATGCAGTCGAGCGGGGACACGGCCATGGTGAACTTCATGCCCTTGGCCTTGGGGCCCATGGCGTCGAGCGTGCGGGTAGCCTCGGGCGCGGCGGCAGCCTCGTCCTCGGTCATCGCGAACGGACGGATGGTGGCATGCGGGCACACGTAGGCGCACTGGTTGCACTGGATGCACTTGGTCTCGTCCCAATGGGGAACGACCACGGCGACGCCGCGCTTCTCGTATGCGGAGGCGCCCAGCTCAAACTGGCCGTCGGCGCAACCGACGAAGGCGGAAACGGGCAGGCTGTCGCCATCCATGCGATCGATGGGCTCGAGCAGGTTCTTGACCTGCTGGGCGATAGCGGACTTGGTCTCCTCGGAGAGCTCGACGGGAGCGGCATCCTCGGCAGTTGCCCAGTCGGCCGGAACCTCGAACTTACGGAAGGCGGTAGCGCCGGCATCGATGGCCTTGTGGTTGGCGTCGACGATGGCCTGGCCCTTCTTCATGTAGGACTTGGTGGCCGCGTCCTTCATGTACTGCAGAGCGTCCTCGGCGGGCAAGACCTTGGCCAGCGCGAAGAAGGCGGACTGGAGCACCGTGTTGGTGCGCTTGCCCATGCCGACCTTGGCGGCCAGGTCGATAGCGTCGATCAGGTAGACGTTGACGTTGTTGTTCGCGATGTAGCGCTTGGCCACGGCGGGCATGTGCTCGGCGAACTCCTCGTCGCTCCACTGGCAGTTGACCAGGAAGGTGCCACCCGGCTTGACGTCGCGGACCATCTTGAAGCCCTTGACGATGTAGCTGGGGTTGTGGCAGGCGACAAAGTCGGCCTTGGTCACGTAGTACGGCGAACGGATCGGGGAATCACCAAAGCGCAGGTGCGAAACGGTGACGCCGCCGGTCTTCTTGGAGTCGTACTGGAAGTAGGCCTGAACGTACTTGTCGGTGTGATCGCCGATGATCTTGATCGAATTCTTGTTGGCGCCGACGGTACCGTCGCCACCCAGACCCCAGAACTTGCACTCGATGGTGCCGGGGGCTGCGGTGTTGGGCGCATCCTCGGCCTCGGGCAGGCTCAGGTTGGTCACGTCGTCGACAATGCCGATGGTGAACTCGCGCTTGGGCTCGTCCTTCTTGAGCTCCTCGAAGACAGCGAACGCGGACGCGGGAGGCGTGTCCTTGCTGCCCAGACCGTAACGGCCGCCGACGACCTTGATACCCGTCTTGCCGGCCTCGTAGAGAGCGGAGACGACGTCCTGGTAGAGCGGCTCGCCGATGGAACCCGGCTCCTTGGTACGGTCCATGACGGCGATCTTCTGGACGGTCTCGGGGAGAACGTCGACGAAGTGCTTGATGGAGAACGGACGGAACAGACGAACCTTGACCAGGCCGACCTTCTCGCCGTGAGCGTTGAGGTAGTCGATGACTTCCTCAAGCACGTCGCAGAAGGAGCCCATGCACACGACGACGCGATCGGCATCGGGAGCGCCGTAGTAGTTGAACAGGCCGTAATCGGTGCCGAGCTTCTCGTTGATCTTCTTCATGTAGCCCTCGACGACGGCGGGAAGCTCGTCGTAGACCTTGTTGCAGGCCTCACGGTTCTGGAAGAAGATATCGCCGTTCTCGTGGCTACCGCGGGTGTGCGGGTGCTCAGGGTTGAGCGCGTGATCGCGGAAAGCCTGGACGGCGTCCATGTCGCACATCTCGGCCAGATCCTTGTAGTCCCACATGGCGACCTTCTGGATCTCGTGGCTGGTGCGGAAGCCGTCGAAGAAGTTAAGGAACGGGGTCTTGCCCTCGATGGCGGCAAGATGAGCCACCGGCGAGAGGTCCATGACCTCCTGGACGTTGCCCTCGGCGAGCATGGCGAAGCCGGTCTGACGACAAGCCATGACGTCGGAGTGATCGCCAAAGATGTTCAGGGCGTGGGAAGCGACGCAACGCGCGGAGACGTGGAAGACGCCCGGGAGCTGCTCGCCCGCGATCTTGTACATGTTCGGAATCATCAGGAGCAGACCCTGAGAAGCCGTGTAGGTGGTGGTCAGAGCACCGGCACCCAGCGAACCGTGAACGGTACCGGCTGCACCTGCCTCGGACTCCATCTCGACGACCTTGACCGGGGTGCCGAAGATGTTCTTGCGACCCTGGGCCGCCCACTGGTCGACATGGTCGGCCATCGGGCTGGACGGCGTAATGGGATAGATTCCCGCTACCTCGGTGTACGCATACGAAACATATGCGGCCGCCTCGTTGCCGTCCATAGACTTAAACTTACGCGCCATATACCCCTCTCCTCTCATATAGGTATACAGGCCCCGGCGATCGCCGGGATGTTGGCGTGATGGGATTTTCGCTGTTGCTTCCAATCATCTGGCAGGCAGGCTCAGCAGCAGGTACATGGCGTGGAGAGAAGGCATGCCGAGGCGAGGAGGGCTGCACGCGCTCCACAAGCCCAGCTACCCGTCTTGCACATGACCGAGCGCCGCAAAGGCCGCATGCCGGATGCTCCCGGGCACGCCCCGGCGATGGGAAGCGCCCGCAACGGAAATCCGCATGCGGGTTTATTGTACCCCGCCGTCAAGTGTAATTTCGGCAAATATAGGCGGGCGGTAAAGGTTTACCCCGACTGACCGCCAAGGGGCGAAATGGCCCCTCGTCCCAAGCGGCCGGCCCCGGCGCGCCAAGGAGTGTCCCCAAGTGCCGGCAGAAAAGGAACGTCCCTAACTGCCGGCTAGAGGGCACCGAAGAGAATGGCGTAGGTAGTGGATTCGCCGAGCTTGAGCTCGTCGCCGGGATTGAGTTGGGCGGAACGGCCGGGCTCGACCTGAATGCAGACGCGCGTGGCCCCGTTTACCACCACGGTTCCGTTGGTGGACGACAAGTCCTCGACGTGCCAGATATTTTGAGCATCGCACCAGATATGGGCATGGCGGGCCGAGACATCGTCGCCGACGTCGGTAATATCGCCCTCACCAGTGGCCAGCGCGCCAATCTCAACACCCTGCTCACTCGGCTGAATCCAGCGCGGGGCGCTCACGACAAAACTGTTTTGTACGCGCAGCAAGCCCAAGGGGTGCGCCGGGGCGGGTTCGCGTTCGCCCGCGGTCATCGACATGCCAAGCGAACGCGGCGTGGAGGTGCCTCCGCCACAGGTCGCGTGCGCGTAGTCGATGGCATAGTTCACCGAGGACCGCACATCCGCCGAACAACCGACAGCGACAAACAGCACCAGCACGGCCTCGGCGCGCTCGGCGGGCATGAGTTCCGCCGCCTGGGACAGGCGATCGAGCGCGTTGCGATAGAGATTCGTGTCCTGGTGGCACTCTTCGAGCGCGCGTACCATCGGTTCACCTGCAGGACCGCACACCATATTGATCACAGCCGTGGAGTCCATGGGATTTCGCTGGCGCAGGGCCAGTTGCGACATAATGCGCGCAGCCGAGGTACCGTATTCGGCAAAGTAGCGCTGCTGAAGCGTGCCGACCGGCGCGCGAACGATAAAGCGGGAAACCCAAGAGCGATCGGCGGCTCGGCTCTGCGGGCTGCGGCCGTCGGCGAGCGGACGGGACGAAAGCACCAAGCCGCACAGCTCGATATGGCTCAGATGCGCCGCGCGCTTAAAGATGTCAAACATGGCCCCGCATGGGGTGAGCTCAACTTGAGATGCCATGACCTAGGCCTCCTTAGTCGTAGAAATAGAATCGGACGATACTTCGACAGGTCCGCCAAAAGTACGGGCAGCTGCGGCTCCACCGGCAAGCGGAGTCGCCATCTGGGCTTTTGTGCGTCGTGGTGCCGAAACGGGAAGTTCAAAGGCAAAGCCCATCGCAAGCAAAAACCACGTAAGCGTATAGGTTGCAACCAGAGCGGCAACAAGGCCGCCCATCACGGCGCGTTGGGAAAATACGCTACATGCAGCCACAACCAGCACCGGAACCTCGCAGGCAGAAAGCGCAAGCACACCCTGCAGGAAGCCCGAGCGCCGATCGCGCGCAAGCGCCCCCGCGGCAACGCCGGCTATGCCTGGCAGCGCCAACGCCAGTGCGGCAATAATACCCGGTAGCGACCCAGACCACACGAGCGATCCCAAAGTCGCCGTCACGCGAGCGCCCGACGCCAGCAGCGCGGCCGAAACCACGATCACAGCCCAAACCACGCCACAGACGACCGTCGCGCCGACCATCAGCGCGCGACGAACCGCGCGGCCAGACGCATCCATGGGGCACGGCGTGAGCGGCTCGCCGCGGAGCGAACGGCCGACATTTTGCGCATAGTGGTCACAAAACGCTGAGAGCGCCGCCTCGACCGCCGCCGGCTCGGGACGATCTTTTTGATGGCTGGACAGACAGGCCATCACCACGTCGAACAGCTGGGCATCGACAAACGCCAGCGCATCGCGTAGCTCTTCGGAATCCGGCTCAAGCCCTAGCTGCTGGGCCTGCTCGGCCGCGGCGAGCGCCACATCGGGCTCACGACGAAGCAGCTGAGTCAAATCACAACCGGGCGCATGGGCACCAATGGGATAGTCGGGCCGCGTGTCCATCTTGAGACGGTAGGGGCTCGCGATGTCGCGCGTCTTTTTGCGCGAACCCGAGGTGCCCGAAGTGCTCGGCGCGGCTTCGTATGGCGCGACGCCGGCAATGAGCTCGTAAACCGTGCTTGCCGCGGCATAGACGTCAATCGCCGGCGACATACGCAAAGCGCGCAGGTCGGGAATATCGTCGGTGAGCATCTCGGGCGGGGCATAGGCAACCGTCGCGCGACGCAGCGTGGCATAGCGCTCGGTAAAGGATGCCTTGCCGCCGGTACCGGCCACGGCCGACGCAGGCTCAAGCGCCAGCGACGAGCCAAAGTCGATCAGGCACAGGTCAAAGGTGCCCTCGGCAAGCTGCCGGTCAAGCGGTAGACGCGCCGTACGCACCATAATATTAGCGGGCGAGATATCGCGATGGACAAAGCCCTCGCCCACCAGACTCATACGGCAGAGCAGATCGAACAGGTCGCGACCCAGACGCGCCGCCACAAGCGGCGACAGGCGTCCGGCATCGTCCACGGCAAGTCGCGAACGCAAGCGGGCGAGCGTCTCGCCCTCGACCCATTCCATGACAATTGCAGGCACACCGTCGACCTCGCCCCAGCCATAGAGGCGGGGAAAGCCCTTAAGGCCCGAAAGGGCGCGATGGCATTCGTATTCCTCGCGAAATGCCGCTTTGAACTTGGCGACCAGCGACTCATGGGCGGCATCGTCGTCAAACTCATCGCGCGTCGGCAAGATGAGCTGTTTGAGTGCTACGTCCTCGCCTTGGGCGTTGACAGCACGCGTCACGCGGCCGATACCGCCACGGCGCATGGTGGCATCGTCGGCAAACAGTATCGTAAAACGACGCAGATAGGCAGGCAGTTCGTCCTGACCGAGCGCAATGGCCGGCTCAAACCCGTCGACACGCGCCAGGCGCAGGCCGACCATGGGATCGCGACCGAGCGATTGTGGTGTGGTGGATGCAAGATCGGTCATCATAGGGCAAGCGCCGCCACGTTATTGTTGAAGTTACCGAGCGCGACGTCATCATCGCCGTAATGGCCGACCCATTGACATAGGTTGGTGTAACAGCCCCACAGATTGGCATACTGCTGATACCACCTTGACCGGGGCGAGAATGTCTGACGACCGAACTCGGCTCGAATGACAAACATCTCCCCGACCAGGCTGTCGCACGGCCTGGGATCTCCCGTAGAGTTATAGGTCGAGACCACGTCATTGGCACGAGAAACATAGCCGTCGAGCATGTTGTACTTGGTCACAAGCCAACTGTGAATGCTCTCTTCCTCAGCAGCGGAAAGGCCGCCGGAGTTTGCATCGTTGTCAGTGTTGCCGCCCGTCGAGCCGCCGTTTCCAGGCCCTCCGGTAGAGGAACCCGACCCAGAGCCGCCGCACGAACTCGATGAATCCGAGCCGGAGCCAGAAGTATCCGAGCTACCGGGCTTTCCGGACTGCTGGGCGTCCTGCTCCTTTTGCTGCTCGACCTTATTCACCGTTGCCGCCACGCTATTGTTGGACAATCGATCGATGATCTTGGTGTTGGTGAGCACGATGGTTTTGCCATTGGCAAGCGTGACTTCGTTGTCCGGGGCCTCGGCGCCGTCCGCATCGTCGGTGCCAAACACAATATGCCCGACCACACTTGCCCAAGCATATCCAGTCGTGGTGCCCAGATCGCTTTTGGCCTCATGCCCCACGCGCGGTTCGCGTGCGGCATGCGCCTGCATCATGGACGGCACGGTCATGCCATAGGCAGAAACGCCAGCTATGACCAGCACCAGCGAGCACGATAGCAGTGCGTACGCCCGCGGCGCCAAGCCCAGTCGGCGTCGTATGCGCACCGCGGCGCCGCGCTTTGTCTGAGTGCCACCGGGCCGCATGCGTTCTCCTCCAACAAAAACACGCCGCTCGGGAGCGGCGCATTCATTCGAATCCATATTTGAGTGTATCAGCGAACCCAAAAGGTTGCGCAACGAATGAGCAAATTAAGGATGCGAGCGGAAGCATCCATGCGATAAGCGGATACGAAGCATCTTTGTTGCACAACAAACTCACAGTCGCACGGGGAAATTATGACTACCCCGTGCGACTGTGAGGAAAACATACGGCAGGAGCAGGCTCGCCACCTAAATCGCGCGACGGGCCTCGATGGCGCGGCCAAGCGTAAGCTCGTCGGCATACTCCAAGTCGCCGCCCACGGGAAGGCCGCTTGCCAGACGCGACACCTCGACGCCCAACGGCTTGATGGTACGGGCCAGATAGCTCGCCGTGGTCTCGCCCTCAATATTGGGGTTGGTGGCGATGATGACCTCGTGGATGTCCTCGTGGCCCAAGCGTGCCAGCAGCTCTCGAATGTGCAGCTGCTCGGGGCCAATCTTGTCCATGGGACTGATCACGCCGCCCAATACGTGGTAGAGGCCGTGGTAGCTGCCCGTGCGCTCGATCGCCTGGACATCGCGCGGCTCGCCCACCACGCAAATGCGAGTGGTATCGCGCATCGGGTCCTGGCAGATGGAGCACTCGTCGGCCGTGGCGTAGTTAAAGCAGCGGCTGCAAAAGTGGACCTCCTGCTTGACCTCCAGGATGGCCTCGGCCAGGCGGCGCGCCTCCTCGGCGTCGGCCTCCAACAGGTAATAGGCGATGCGCTGGGCCGACTTGGGACCAATGCCCGGCAGACGGCCCAGCTCATCGAGCAGTTTTTGCAGACTGTGGTTGGCACTCATATATATGCGTGTCTTAGAACGGCATGCCCGGGATGTTGAGGCCGCCGGTGATGGCGCCCATCTGCTTGTTGGCGAGCTCGTTGACGCCGCGGACGGCCTCGTTGACGGCAGCCATGATCATATCCTGCAGCATATCGACGTCCTCGGGATCGAGCGCATCGGGATCGATGGTGAGGTTGACGAGCTCCATCTCGCCGTTAACGGTCACCTTGACCATGCCGCCGCCGGCAGAGGCGTCGACGGTCTGGGACTTGAGGTTCTCCTGCGCGGCGGCAAGCTGCTCCTGCATCTTGCGAGCCTGCTTCATCATCTGCTGCATGTTCATACCGGCCATGATGGCTCCTTTACGTGCGGCCGCACGCCGAGCTGCAAGGGCAGCCGGAGCACGGCGGGACTTTCAAACTCAAAAATCGTACCACGGCGCGCGGCGAGAGAGCGGGGCGGACGTGTTACCTCAGTTGATATACATGTCCTCCAATACAAACCGCACTCAAAGATTATGCAAGGTCGAATTATGCAAGGTTGCATAATATCGCACACTCAATCTAGTAGAGCCGAATCCGGCATTTCATGTGCGCCACTAAATAGCTAAATGCCGAACCGCTGCTCGAGGCGGCGCACATGGCGGCAGGGTATAATTTGATTGCCATAGATAGTAATTTGGAGGTGCCCCATGAATGCCCCAAACGCGCTCCAAAACATCCGCTCAAAACACCCCGTTGCATATGTGGTTCTCTATCTCTTTGTCGGCTGGGCATTGCTGGTTGTCATCACCCATGCCATAGCTTTTGGAGCAGAACTGCTGATAGCCAGCTCGGACCAGCCCGTCGTCAAATGGGAGACGACCGATGAGTGCACCGACGGAACCCGAACCGTCTACTACAACAGCCCGTCCCTCTATCAAGAGTTCAAGGTCAAGATAAAGGACTTCAAGATTGTCGATGCCGAGCTAGGCGTTTATTTGGCAATCGGAGCAACCATTAACGCCGAGCAAGTCGAGTACACGGACAGCCATGCGACGTATCGTATCGACCTCAGCATCCTAGGCCGACCGTCACGCACCTGTCTGCTCAAATGCGACATACGCGGCACCACACTACACATGTCCGAAATACAGATGCGCCCGGACAAGGGGTCCTCTTCTTGAGCAGTATACCCGCCTGCGCAGCTACTCCACCGGCTTGAAGATGGTGGCCTGACCGAAGACGCTGCGGATGAGGTCTTTGGCCTCGTCCTCGGTCTGCGGGATGCTCGGGGCTGCGCCCTGGTGGCCGAAGGGGCTGCCGGCGCCGGGGTTGGACTCCCAGGGAGCTGCAGAAGCGTCCTCCTCTTTGGGGGCAGCTACAGCGGACTTGGGCGCGGGCGTCGCACCCGGCACGTCGAACGGAGGAAGATCGTCCCCGCCAGCATCGGCAGCAAAGCCGCCGACCATGGCGTCGTCGTAGGGTACCTGCTCGGATTCCCACGGCGCGGACTGCGCGACAGGCTGAGCCTTGGGGGCAGCCGAGCGCTCGGGCGCACGGGGTGCGGGCTCGGTCGGGAGCTTACCCGTGGCAGGAGCACCGGCGGGGTTGTCGGAGCGTAGCCAGGGGGCTTTGCCCAGGTCAGACGACTTGGGCGCGGGCGAGACGGGCTTGGGCGCGGGTGTCGGAGCAGCCGGTTTGGGCGCCGCGGGCTTAGGCGCCGACGGGGTCGATGCCGCTACCGGTGCCGTTTGCTGCTGCGGCGCGCTGGCGCTCGAGGATACAGGGGCCGCCGAGGACACGGGTTGCGGGTCCGCAGATGCCGCAGCCCGTGCAGATGGAGAATGCTCCTCATGTTGAGGAGCCGGCGTGCCACCCCCATCCAGGACATAGTCGACGGTACGACGACCGAAGACCGCGCAGACCGTCGGCAGGACCACCGACTGCGTATCGGCGCGACCGAGCATCTTAATGGCAAAAGTCGAACCCGCGGGGAACGAGACCGTGAGCTTGGAGCCGTCGTCGGCCGTGGCGCGGGCGTTGAGCAAAAGCCCTGCGTAGGAAGCCTGACGTGCCTTGACACGCTCGACAACCTCGGCCCATTTGCGCTGCAGCTCTCCGGCATCCTCGACCGCGGGCGTCTCGGCAGCACCGGCGACGGCAACCTGGGCGGCATTGTTGGACTGGGGCTTAGGTGCCGGAGCTATGGCAGGCGCGGGGGCCGCAACGGGCTGAGGCGTCGGAGCCGGCGCAGGCTGAGGTGCAGGCGCAGGCTGAGGTGCAGGCGCTGCAGGCTTGGAAGCTGACACGGACGCAGAACGGGGCGAAGGCTGGGCAGCCGGAACAGCAGCACCACGGTCCCAAGGCATACCGCCCTGGCGCGCGGACGTAGCAGCGGGGGCAGCGGATGCCGCCGGGGCGGCAGCGCGGGCGCCCGAAATGAGCGTCGGCTGGTGGGCAGCAGCGGGTACGGATGCTGCAGGCGCGGCGGCCTGAGCAGCAGCCACGCTCGCCGGCACGGCGGCGTTGGCAACCATGGCCTCCAGGCGTGCCACGCGCTCGGCCAATGCCTCAATCGTTAAATCAGCCTCGGGACGCGCCAGACGCGTGCAGGCAATCTCGAGCACCAGGCGCACGTCGCTCGCGCCCCTCATCTCCAGTGCGGCATCGTCGAGCACTGTCAGCACACGAGCCAGGCGGTCGGCAGGATGCTCGCCAAAGGCAGCGGCCTCGGCAGCAAGCGCCTCGGCCTGCTCGGAGCCGCCCTCAAACAACTCGGCACGGGCACCGGTAACGCAGGCAACATACACGTCGCGCACGTGCGCCACCAGGTCGCGCGTCAGCTCCAGCAGATCGTTACCTTCCTCGACCTGCGCGCGAATAAGCCCATACAGCTCGGCAACATCGCGATCGGCAATGGCGCGGGAAAACTCGCCCAGAATCTGGTCCGAAACCTCGCCTAAAAGCGAGCGGGCGTCGTCCGCATGCACAGAACCGTTGCCAAAGACGCTCAGCTGCTCCAGCGTGGACAACGCGTCGCGCATGCCGCCCTTTGCATGGCGCGCCACGATAGCCAGCGCCTCGTCGTCGTAATCGAAGCCCTCCTGCTCGCACACGTATGCCAGGCGATGCTCGATATCCTCGTTGCCGATGCGATGGAAATCGAAACGCTGGCAGCGTGAGAGGATGGTCTCCAGAATCTTTTGCGGGTCGGTGGTGCACAGCACAAAGATCACGTGTGCCGGCGGCTCTTCAAGCGTCTTGAGCAGCGCGTTGAACGCCGCCGTCGTGAGCATGTGGACCTCGTCGATGATATAGATCTTGTACTTGCCGCGCACCGGGGCAAAGTTGACGGAGTTGATGATCTCCTCGCGCACATTGTCCACGCCCGTGCGGCTTGCGGCATCGAGCTCGTAGACATCCGGGTGGTTGCCCTCGGCAATGAGCTCGCACTCCTCGCAAGTACCGTCGGGCATGCAGCCGCTTGCACCCTCGGCGCGCGCTGCCTCGGCATTACGGCACAGCAGCGCCTTGGCCAGAATGCGCGCCATGGTGGTCTTGCCCGTGCCGCGCGGTCCGCAGAACAGGTACGCGTGGGACAGGCGTCCCTCGGTGATGGCGTGCTCGAGCGTCGAGACGATATGCTGCTGGCCCACCACGGAGTCGAAGGTGAGCGGGCGATACTTTCGGTACAACGATTCCATGGGTGCTCCCCCGGGTATACTGAGTCTTGTTGCCGCGACGGCCATGCGGTCGCACGGCATACTGCATTCATAATAACCCGTACGGCGAGCCCGCCGCGATAGGAGTCCAAAGAGCATGGCAGACGCAGAGAGCAACCTCGTTCCCTCCGAAGCAGCCGACCAGGTCGAGGTCGCGCTCGAGGAGCAGGCCGCAGCCGATGACGGCATCCTGTACCTCAACGAGTACCAGTACGAAAACGACCTGGTCACCGACTTCGCCCGCCTGGTCGCCTCGCCCAGGCGTCGCGGCTCGCTGTATGTCGCCGCGGCAATTGCCGCGCTCATCGGCATCGGCATGCTGGTGGCCGGCGGCAACTGGATCAAGTTTGGCGTCGTGTTGATCGTGTTCGGCGCCTTTTTGGCCTGGTGGAGCAAAAACCTGCACCACACCCTCGCCCGCGACTTTATCGACGCCGTCGAGGCCGACGAGTCCATGGGTGGCCGCTATCGCCGCGTCGCCGCCAACGAGGACGGCCTGATGGTTTGGGGCAAGAGCGGCAAGTCGCAGTTTTTCCCGTTTGAGAAGCTCGACCACGTGCTCGACGGCGAGCGCATCTTTGTGGCCATGTTCGCCGACCAGGGCGTGACGATCCCTAAGGAAACCTTTATTCGCGGCGATGCCGAGCAGTTTGGCACCTTCCTTAAGGCGCGCATCAACAAAAAACTCCGCATCGAGACCAAACGCAAGAAGATGAAGGCTGAAAAGGCCGCCGCCGAGGCCAAGCAGGGCGACAAGCCCCAGGAGACCAAGGGCAAGCAGCGCAAGCAGAAGAAGAACAAGAAGAAGCGCTAAGGCCAAGCCAGACAGGCAGCCTCGCATCCCGCCATCCTCGCCATCCGCCTGAGCGTGCTACACTAGCAGCATCTATGCCACCGCGAACGGCTCGGCCCCGCGCCCGCCGCTCGCAAACGAACTTTAAACGCACGAGGGTTGGCCATGCCGCTTTTCTCGCAACATACCGCCCGGTTCTCGCCGGACGTTCCCTTGGAGGGCACTAGCTCTCGCGAGCTGCTCAAGCGGTACCAGCCGCTCGAGACGCTTGCGACCGGCGGTTTTGGCTCCATCGAGATTTGCCGCGACACGCATCTGCGCCGTCGCGTGGCCATTAAGCGCATCCCCCTTATCAACGGCGCCGGCATGCCCGCCAGCGACATCATGGACGTGCTGCGCGAGGCGCATACCGCCGCCATGCTTCAACATCCCAATATCGTGCAGGTTATCGACTTTACGCACGACACCGCCTATGCCTACCTGGTCATGGAGTATGTCGACGGTATGTCGTTGGCCGAGTTTTTGCATCGCGTGGACGGCCACTCGCTCACCTTTGACGAGGCCGCGGCCATTGCCGACGCGCTGGGTCAGGCACTCACCTTTGCCCATGCAAACGGCGTGCTTCATCTGGACATAAAGCCCGCCAATGTGCTTATCGACCATTCGGGCAATGTAAAGATCACCGACTTTGGCATGGCGCGGCTGTCGTCCGCCGGCGGCTTTGGCGGATCGCGCGGCGGCACCATCGGCTACATGCCGCCCGAGCAGCTCGATATCGAGACCGGCACGGTCGACGAACGTGCCGATGTCTTTGCCCTTGCCTGCGTGATCTACGAGGGCCTGTGCGGCAGTGCCCCCTTTATGGCGGCCACGCCTGCCGACTCGCTCGACCGCATCATCGGCGGCGCCACCTATCCCAGCGAACTGATCCCTCACTTTCCCCCGGGGGCCGAGGCGGCGCTCATGAGCGCTCTCTCCCCCATGCCGCAAGACCGCCCCGATAGCATCGAGGCATTCTGCGACCGACTCCTTGCCGGCTTGGGGAGCGTGCGCGAAGGCCGTCGCAGCTTGGAGCAGATGGTAGGCGAGCTTTCGAATGACGAGTGCGCGGCAGATGATATCGAGCCATCGAGCTACGAGGATGACACCGTCGAGGTCGACCCCGCACTTGGCTGGGCGGGCACGCGCTGGGGCCGCGCACGCAATTACACCATGCGCGGCATCTCGGCGCTCTCATGCGGAGCCTTCAGCTTTTTGCTTATGCAGACAGCCGGCGTCGCGACGCTTCCCGGGCTGGTCGTGGCGGCCGTCGCCATTGGCGCGGCGGCAGGCTTGGCCCCGCAGATTGGCTCGGCCATCTCGGCCGTGGGCTTTTTGGTGCTCATGGCCAACGCCACCATGCAGGCGCAGGGCATCCTGTCGATGCTGCCGGTCGCGGTCATTTTTGCCGCTGCCATGTCCGGTTGGTGGATTGCTTGGGGACGCACCGAGGCGGCTGCGAGCGCGACGCTCACCTGCGCGCTTGCGCTGGGTTGCCTAACCGGCGACGCCCTCCTTGCCGCCGGAGCCGCCACGAGCATCGCGGCGTTTTGGCTCGGCCCGGCAAGCGCAGCGGCGGCCACGGGCATGGGCGCACTCTTTGCCCGCCTTGCCGCAGCGGCTCTCTCTGCGGGAGGCGTACTGGGGCTTAGCAATGTCGTCGCAGCGCTGGGAGACGCGCTCCTTCTCGCTGCAATCGTGCTGGTTGCAGCAATAGCCGCGGCAACATCGCTGCTGCTCAATGCTCATGCCAAGCGCGCCGAGCAGGGATCGAACCTTGCCGCCATCGTCGCAATTGCCGTCGCCGGCATCGGCTCGGCCGTATCGTTTTGTCTTGCACACCATATGGAAATTGCCAGCCTTGCGGGCCCGGTCGTCGCCAAGGCGGCGGTTACGGGAATCCTATCCTCTATAATCGTTGGGATATGCCTATATTTGCTCGGATACCAAAGAACCTATACGGAGAGTGATCTTTCGTGAACTTCCTGAACATCTTCGAGGACCACGTGGCCGGCATCTTCGGTGCCACCCGTGCCCCGTTCTCCTTTAAGAAGCTTGCCAAGCAGGCCGCTCGCGACATGGAGGATCAGACTCTGGTGATTAACGGCGTCAACACGGCGCCGGCACTCTATACCATCCTTATCGCCGCCGACGACGATCCCATGCTCGCCCCGTTCTACCCCGAGCTTTCGCGCGAGGTCCGCGAGTTTGTGAAGGCGCAGGCCGAAAAGCGCCGCTATGTCTTTGTCGGCGAGCCCCTCGTGCGCTTTATGATCGATCCGCAGCTGCGCGCCGGCAAGTTCTCGGTCTTTGCCGAGAACGTCGATGCCCCCACGCTCGGCCGCCTGTACGAAGAAGAGCGCGCCTATCAAAACGGCCTGGGCCAGAACAACTCCGCGGCAAGCCGTGCCGCCAGCGCCCCGCGCGCCGGCCAGCAGCAGTTTGCTGCCCCGCAGCAGCAGCGCCCCGCCGCCATGCCCCAGCAGCAGCCGACGCCTCGCGCCGCCGCTCCCGACCCGCTTGCCGTGGCAGACCCCTTCGCGCCTAGCGTCCCCGACCCCGCCGCCGCACCCATCCCGGTGCCGCAGACCATCTCGCGCGACGCGCTTGCCGGCATGGGCGGAGCCGCCGCGACCGGTGCCGCCGTGGGCCTAGGCGCCGCAACCGGCATCGCCTCCAACATGGCGAGCACTCGCGCCCCGCAGCGCCCGCTCGCCCAGCTCGTCGACGTCGTGAGCGGCGAGAGCCATAGCATCACCTCCGCACAGGTGACCATCGGTCGCGAGCGCTCAGTTTCCGACATTGCCCTGCGCGACCCCAACGTGTCGCGCCGCCACGCCCAGCTCACCTTTACGGGCTCGGATTGGTCGATCGAGGACCTCAATTCCACCAACGGCACGCTCGTCAACAACCGCCGCATTACGCGCTGCCCGCTGCGCAACGGCGATCTGCTGACGTTTGGCCTGAGTACCTTTGAATTTAGGGGATAGTCGCTTATGAACATCGATATCGTCCTTTTTGCAGGCCGCATCGTCCTGGTCGCCCTGCTCTATATCTTCCTGTTCGCCGTTATGAAGACCGGCGTGGGACTTGTGCGCGGACAGCGCCGCGACTCGGCCATCTGGACAATCGATGTGGACAAGGGTCCGCGCGGCATCCGCGGCATCCACGTAGACATGCTCGGCCCCGTCATCGTCGGTCGCTCGCCATCTTCGGACATCTGCATCAACGAACCGTTCGTCTCGGCCTCGCATGCGCGCTTTTCGCTGCAGGGCCCGGCGCTCATCATCGAGGACCTCAACTCGCTTAACGGCACGCTCGTCAACGGCCGCCAGCTTGTTGAGCCCGCAACGCTGCGCGAGGGCGACGAAGTCCAGATTGGCGACGTGGTCATGAAGGTGAACCGTCGATGATCGACGAGGAGAACAAGTCCGCAACCATGACCGAGGCACCGGCCGCCGCCACAGCTGCACCGGCCCACGCCGCTCCGGCGGACTCCACACCCGTGGAGCCCGAGGACACCGTGTTCTCCCTGCCTCTTTCGCATGTAACGCATGATATTTCGGATCTCGCCGATAACGAGGACGCAGAGGATGCCGCAGCAGCGCCCATCGGGGCACATGCTGCGGAACAGTCCACAGCGCCCGAAGCAACCCCGGCGCCGGCTCACTTTGCAGAGCCCGTCGCCGCGGCAATCAACGAGAGCGCTGCGGTGTTTGCGGCACCCGAGCCCGCCGCGCCGGCGTTTCCCATAGCCCCGGCATCCGAGGTTGCGCCCGCGTCTACGTCGGCGCCCGAGGCAGGGCCATCCCCCGAGGACGGCCCTGCACCCAAGACCCCGCAGTCTGCGCCCGCAAACGAGTCCGATGCCGTGGCCGAGCCCGCCGCCCAGTCGCAAAACACGCCCGCGCCGTCGCACTTTGCGACGCCCGAGCCTATAGACGTCAGCCCGCAAGATGACGAGTCGACCGCCCGCGCGTCCGAGGAGCCCGACTCCCCGGACGCCGGCGATTCCGAATCAAACGCCGAGACCGACACCGTCTCTCCCGGTGACACAGCCGAAATCGACGTTGCCGCCGTTGAGGCCAAGCTCAAAGACCCCGGCTCGACCATGAGCTTTGAACCCCTAACCGAGGAGCGCATCGAGACCGCCTCGACCTATGATGCCGGCACCACCACGCAACTCATGTGGGGCGCCCGCTCCGACGTTGGCTGCGTGCGTCCGCACAATGAGGATTCCTACCTGGTGCAGTCGCCGCTCTTTTGCGTATGCGACGGCATGGGTGGTCACGCTGCCGGCGAGGTAGCCTCCTCTATCGCTGTCGAGACCATCGCCAAGACAGCTCCTCAGTCTGCCGACGCCGCACGCCTGGCGGCAGCCGTCGAGGCCGCCAACGCCGCCGTAATCGAGGCCGCCTTGAATGGCCTGGGCAAGCCCGGCATGGGCTGCACAGCCACTTGCGCCTATATCGAAAACGACACGCTCGCCATCGCCCACGTGGGTGACTCTCGCGCCTACCTGCTCCACGAGGGCACGCTCATCCGCGTGACCCGCGACCACTCCTATGTGGAAGAGCTCGTGGACGCCGGCGAGATTACGGCAGACGAGGCTCGCGTCCACCCCAACCGTTCGGTCATCACCCGTGCACTGGGCTCGGACCCCGCCATGTATGCCGACCACTTCACTCTGCATATCGAGGAAGGCGACCGCCTGATCCTGTGCTCCGACGGCCTTTCGAGCATGATTCCCGATAGCGATATCGAGAACATCGCCACGCAGTCCTCAACCGCGCAAATCTGCGTCGACAACCTAGTGGACGCGGCGCTTGCCGCCGGCGGCCACGACAACGTGACCGTAGTAGTCGTTGACCTGGTTGACGATGGCGTTATGCGCGAGGCGCAACGCGTGCGTCGCCGCAACATTACTATCGCCGCCATCCTGGCCCTCGTCTTTGTGCTGGCAGCTGGCATCTGGGCCTACACGGGTGTCACCGGCTCGTACTACCTGGGTACCTACCAGGGCAATGTCGCCGTCTGGCGCGGCCTGCCCGGCAAGCCGCTCGGACTCAAGCTCCACTGGCTCGAAAGCGAAACCAGCATTAAGCTGTCCGATCTGCCCGAAGACACGCAAAACCGCCTCAAGGCTGGCATTCCGCAAACAAGTGTCGACGATGCGCAGGACACGATATCCAAGTACCGCCACCAGATCGACGAGGAGCAGACCCGCCAGGTGATCGACGCGCAAACGATTCGCGACAACACCAATCAGGGATCGACCTCCGAATCAGATTCCGAGAAAACCGCCGAACAGTCCGCCGAGGCCGAAGCCTCCGATAAGAATTAGAAAGGGAGTGCCGCTTATGAGTCGCCGCAACACCGAGCTGCTCTTGCTCATCGCCTCGGCGTTCCCCGTCATCCTGCTGTATGCGATGTACGTCCTCACCGCGGGCGCTGCCATCTCCTTTGAGACGCTCGCCGTACCGATCGGCCTCTTTGCCGCCTTTGCCGCGGCCCACATTGCCGTGCGCATCTTGGCGCCCGGTGCCGACCCCGCCATCCTGCCCATTGTCTTTGTGCTTTCGGGCATCGGCATCACGTTCGTGACACGCCTCGCCCCCGCTCTCGCCATCTCGCAGCTCATCATCCTGTTTGTCTCGGTGGCGCTCATGGTGGGAACGCTTGCACTGGTCAAAAACCTCGACGTGGTCATGCGCTACAAGTACACCTTTGGCATCATCGGCATCATTCTGCTGATGCTGCCTATCTTTATCGGCACCACGATCTCGGGCTCCAAGCTGTGGATTCGCATCGCGGGCTTTACCATCCAGCCCGGCGAGTTCGCCAAGGTCTTTATCGTCCTGTTCTTGGCCGGCTACTTGGCCGAGAACCGCGAGTTGCTCTCCATCTCCAACCGCAAGATCCTGGGCTTTAAGATCCCTCGTCTGCGACTGCTGCTGCCGCTGTTTGCCGTGTGGGGTGTGTGCCTGCTCGTCGTCGTCTTCGAACGCGACCTGGGTTCGGCCGTGCTGTTCTACACCATCTTCTTGCTGATGCTCTACGTTGCCACGGGACGATTCTCGTATGTCGTTATCGGTCTTGCGCTCTTGGCCGTTGGAGCCGTGGGCGCCTACAAGTTCCTGTCGCACGTTCAGGTGCGTTTCCAGGTTTGGGTCGATCCGTTTAAGGACGCCCAGGGCCAGGGCTACCAGATCGTCCAGTCGCTCTTCTCGCTTGCCGATGGCGGTCTGGTCGGTGTTGGCATCGGCAACGGCATGGCCAACAACATCCCTGTCGTCGAGTCCGACTTTATCTTCTCGGCTATCGGCGAGGAGATGGGCCTTTTGGGCGGCGGCGCCGTGCTCATCCTGTTTATGCTCTTTGCCGTTCGCGGCCTGACCACAGCTGCCCGCGCAAAGTCCGACCTTGCCGCCTTTAGTGCCACGGGCCTTACGGCAGCCATCAGCTTCCAGGCCTTTTTGATCGTAGGCGGCGTTACCCGCCTGATCCCGCTGACCGGCGTCACCCTGCCCTTTATGAGCCAGGGCGGCTCCTCGCTGCTGGCAAGCTTTATCATCGTCGCGCTCCTGCTGCGCGCTGGTGACGAGGCGACCGGACGCGAGGCAGAACTTACCGGCACCGGCACCATGGCCGCCATCACCGATGATCAGGTCGCATCTGCCGCCGCCCCGACGGGCACGCGCTTTGCCACCTCGTCTTCCTACGGCAGTGGCAGCCATTCCGTCGGCTCGCGCATGCGCCGTCGCCTGCTCGACACACCTGAATCCGGTGTGCTCGGCCGCGTGGCGCTCGCCAACCGTCTAACCCGCGCGGTGCTCGCCTTTACGGCGCTGTTCGCCATCCTTATCGGCAACCTCACCTATGTCCAGGTCATCAAGGCCAAGGACTATCAGGACATGCCGACCAACAACCACACCATCGCCCGCTCCAAGTACATCCAGCGCGGCTCCATCATCACGTCCGACGGCGTGACGCTGGCCGAGTCGCTGCAGCAGGAGGACGGCACCTACGTACGCTCCTACCCCAACGGTAACCTGGCAGCACACGTGGTTGGCTACGTGAGCCAGCAGTATGGCACCACCGCCATCGAGAGCGTCATGAACGACACGCTCACCGGTTCTAAGGACTACTCCAGCTGGAACAACGCCATCGCGTCGCTCGCGGGCCAGACCCAGCCGGGCAACACCGCCAAGCTCACCATCGACTCGCGCATCCAGACGGCTGCCGAGCAGGCGCTCAAGGGCTTTAAGGGCGCTGTAGTGGTCATCGACCCGCGTACCGGCGCGGTTCTCGCATGTGCCAGCTCGCCCACTTACGACAACACCAACATCGATGCCCTGCTGCAGACGGGCGGCGGCGAGGACGGCTCCATGTACAATCGTGCCATGGACGCGCTGTACACGCCGGGCTCAACGTTTAAGGTCGTTACGCTTTCCGCGGCACTCGAGACCGGTACCGCCAGCCTTACCAGCACCTACCAGGCGCCCGGCTCCATGGACATCGGCAACGCACCGGTCACCAACTATGCCAACGAGAGCTACGGCACCATCAGCCTGCAGCAGGCCTTTGCCGTGTCCTCCAACGTCGTCTTTGGCCAGGTGGCAAACGAAGTTGGCGCAAACACGCTCGTGCAGTTTGCCAACGCCTTTGGCTACGGCCAAAAGCTCGGCCAGGACCTGACCTCCGCGGCCTCCATCATGGCCGACCCGTCGCTCATGACCGAGTGGGAGACCGCCTGGGCCGGCGCCGGCCAGCCTGTCGGCATGGACCACACGCCCGGCCCGCAGACCACCGTCATGCAAAACGCCGTAATTGCCGCCGCCATCGCTAACAGCGGCGTGGTCATGGACCCGTACTTTGTAGCCCAGGTACTCGCCCCGGACGGAACCGTGGTCAAGACCACGCAGTCCCGCTCGCTGGGTCAGGCCGTCAGCTCCGCCACGGCCGACCAGGTCAAGCAGGCCATGCTTGCCGTCGTCCAGTCCGGCACCGGCACCGATGCCCAAATCCCCGGCGTCAAGGTCGCCGGCAAGACTGGCTCGGCCGAGACCGGCGGCACCAACGTCAACTCGATGTTCGTTGGCTTTGCACCTTACGATTCACCCACAGTCGCTATCTCGGTGGCCTTAGAGGATTACGACAAGCATGACGTCAAGGCCGCCAAGATCGCCGGCATCGTCCTGACCGCGGCGCTTGCCGCACAGGGAGCGTGATGCCCATGATTGAATCGGACACCCGAGGCGCGCCGCGGCCGAAGAGTTAGCGGCAACGCGCCACACGGCCCCAGCGGCCACATCGTAGGTACTACACACATCGTTGAGCGAATAGTTATGTTAGGAGCAGGAATGGAACAGAGGGTCCTCGGGGGAAGATACCTCCTCAAGGATAAGGTGGGGACAGGCGGCATGGCGACCGTCTACCGTGCACAGGACCAGGTCCTCGACCGCACGGTAGCCGTCAAGATCATGCTGCCACAGTATGCTGGCGACGCAACCTTCGCCGCACGCTTTAAGCAGGAGGCACAGGCAGCAGCCGGCCTCTCCTCCCCCTATATCGTGGGCGTCTACGATTGGGGCAAGGACGGCGACACCTATTACATCGTCATGGAGTACCTGCGCGGCACCGACCTTAAGAGCGGCATCAAGAGCCACGGCGCCCTCGACCCCAAGAAGGTCGCCCAGATCGGCTCGCAGATCAGCTCTGCGCTTTCGGTCGCCCACAAGCACGAGATCATCCACCGCGACATTAAGCCGCAGAACATCATGGTGCTGCCCGACGGCAACATCAAGGTGATGGACTTTGGCATCGCGCGTGCCAAGAACAGCCACCTCACGCAAGATAACAACGTGCTGGGAACCGCCCACTACGTCAGCCCCGAGCAGACCCGCGGTCAGGACCTCGGCCCCACCTCGGATATCTACTCGCTGGGCGTCGTGATGTACGAGTGCGCCACCGGCCGCGTTCCCTTTGACGGTGACGACGCCATCTCGGTCGCACTCAAGCAAGTCAACGAGTTGCCTATTCCGCCGAGCCAGATCAACTCCGGTGTCGACGCCGACCTTGAGCGCATCATCCTCAAGTGCATGGAGAAGGACCCGGCAAACCGCTTCCAGACCGCCGACGAGCTTCGTCAGGTGCTCAACAGCTACCTGTCGGGCCGTGCCGTCAACGTCTCGGAGCCCACGCGCATCATCGGTGCCCCCGGTGAGCTGGGCGCCACCAAGACTCGCGAGCTTTCCGATCAGACGCGCGCCATGGTGCGTCCCGTCTCGGGCGTGAGCGGCCAGAATACCGCCCGTAGCTCGGTTTCGGGCTCCACCGGCTCCTACGAGGTCGAAAAGCCCAAATCCAACAAGAACAAGATCATCGCCGCCGTGGTGGCAGCCGTTGCCGTCATCGGCATCGTGGTGGCCTTTGCCACAGGACTCTTTGGCGGCGAGCAGGTCACCGTGCCCGATGTGCTGGGCAAGGACCAGCAGACTGCCGTCGAGCTGATCAAGGAAGCCGGCCTGGAGGTCGGCACCGTCGACCAGAGCTACAACGACGACGTCGACGAGGGCAAGGTTGCCGAGCAGACCCCCAACGGCAACGCCAAGAAGCCCAAGGGCACGCGCGTGAACCTGGTGGTCTCCAAGGGCCCCAAGCCCTCCGAGAAGGTTGAGGTTCCGCAGCTCGTTGGCCTGACCAAGGACCAGGCCGAGGCAGCGCTGGCAAGCGTTGGCCTTAAGGGCAGCGCTTCCGAGGAAGCCAACGAAGCCGAGGAAGGCCAGGTCTTTGAGCAGGGCACCGATGCCGGCAAGGAAGTCGAGAAGGGCACGACCATCTCGTACAAGGTCTCGAGCGGCCCGGATACCACCTCTGTTCCCGATCTGACTGACATGACCGAGTCCCAGGCGCGCAATGCGCTCGACATGGCCGGCTTTGGCGTTAACGTGAGTTATCAGGAGAACGACTCGGTTACCGAGGGCACGGTGATTAGCTGGAACCCCAGCGGCAAGCAGAAGCCCGGCGCCACGATTACCGTCGTCATTGCCAAGAAGTCCGGCAAGGCGAGCGTTCCGGGCAATCTGTACGGTAAGAGCATCTCTGCCGCCGTCACCGCGCTCAACAATGCCGGCTTCTACAACATCGCGTTCTGCGACCAGAACGGCAACCCCGTGAGCGGCAACGAAAACGCCACCGTCACGGGCGTCTCCCCCACCGGCAAGCAGTCCACCGACAGCACGATCACGTTGACGGTTTCGCTTTCTGGCTCCGATTCGGGCGACGATTCCGGCACGACTAACTAGTCGAGGACCCATCACCCGCAGCGGCTAGGGCCGCAAACATAATCGCTCAACGGCGCCCGCTTGCTCCCCCGCAAGCGGGCGCTTTATTTATCGACAGACCATGGCCCCTTAGCAACGCAAAGAGGCCCGCAAAAGCGAGCCTCCCAGGTGACAACAGAATATGTAATGCAGTAATTACTGGCCGCAGAACTTCACCATGATCTCGACCATGGACTCTTGCCTATGGACAAAATGTCCATAGGCAAGGAGATGAAAGAGTAAGGACAACGCCCTCTAAAAGAAGGCCGTATATGAAGATTGCATATCCCTTTTGCCTTCATATACTCAAGAAGCACCCCTCGAAGCGCTCCTGAGAGGCCCCCTTGGATGCAACCCAGGGGATCCAGATTCTGGTAGACATCGGCGCAGCAAAATCCTGCCGCGCAGGCACGAACGGACATCTTGACTCCTAACGCAATGCGGGGCGCCCCAAGACACCCCGCCACGACAAAAAACTAGTTCTCGTAGACCAGCGGGTGGCCCCAACTGCCCTCGATCTTGCAGGTCTCCGCCGCAAAACCGGCAGCGAAGTCCAAGCTCTCGCGAATCGCGGCCTCGCCGCACTCGCCGGCCTTCTTCTTGGAAAGATAGGTGACCAAAAACGCCGTCAGCAGTGAATCGCCGGCCGCCATAGCGTCTTTGAGCTCCTCGGGCGCCACGGGCTTGATGCCCTGCTCGTAGAAGTTTTCGCCGTCATAGGCGACGGAGCCCTTGCTCCCGCGCGATGCGCATACGATTTGAGGGCCAAGGGCCTTCACCCACTCGAGCTTCGCCTTGATATCCTCCAGGGAAGCGTCGCCCATGGACATAAAGGCGTACGTCACAAATGGCGCAATCTGCCCGAAGTACTCGTCGGTGGAGTCATCGGAGAAGTCGAAGCTGATAGGCACGCCGGCAGCCTTGATCTTGGGGAGCTCGCGCTCGGTGAAGCAGTAGTTGCCGCTGTGCACCAAATCGAAGCCGCTGACGTACTCGGCGGCGAAGCGGTCTATCACGTAGCGCATGTCGCCACGTATGCCGCCTTCATTGGAGCCCAGGAAGATACGGTCCCCGGTCTCGTCAACGGTCACGCGAGCGGCGCCGTTGACGCCCAGGACCTGCTGGCAGCGAAGAAGCTCGACGCCCTCGTCCTCGAGCGATGCTATAACGTGCTCGGCCTCCTCATCTGATCCGAAGATTCCCATGTAGGCGCTGCGATCGACGCCGAGCTTCTTGGCGAAGACGGCGAAGTTAACTGCATTGCCGCCGGGATACATGGTCTTGATGTGCTCGTACTTATCGACAACGTTGTCTCCAAAGCCAAGCACGCTTATAGGATAGGCTGCCATGGTTATCTCCATTCAGGTAAACCGCCGTGGTTACGGCGAGCAGACGGGGCGCGAGGGATTCGCACGTCTCAACGCACCTCGCGCCCCGTTTTAAAATCGCTAGCACTTCTCGATGCCCATGTAACGACGCACGTCCGGGTGATGGTCGAACACCTTGCCGCGAGCGGAGCGCAGCTCACAGTTCATCGCGTAGAACAGGATTGGATCAAGGAACGCGCGAACGCTCGCCGGTACTTGGTCCATGCCGTACTCCATGGCGTCGAGCACCATAAGAGTGTCGGTATGGGTCTCGAGGAATGCGAGGGCGCGCTCATCCATGGCTCGGCACTCACTAGAAGACATCTGCAGGAAGTAGAAGACTCCGGGCTCGGTCACCTCGAAGGGGCCGTGGAAGTACTCGCCGGAGTGGATATAGGCGCAGCTCTGCCACTGCATCTCCATAAGCGAGCAGATAGCGAAGCCATAGGCCTGGCTAAACACGGGACCGGACCCCAAGATATACAGGAACTTGTGGTCCTGGCACAGGGCGGCAAAACGGTCGCAGAGTTCGGCGTTGACCTTCTCGCGAGCTGCAGGCAGGATCTGGTCCATCTTGGCGATGCCTTCGTACATGTCGGCAAGGTCGGCATAACCTTCCTGCTGATCCAGGAGCTCGGAAGCGAGAGCCAAAGAGATGCCGGCGGGCACCTCCGCCTGCGGAACTCCCTCGCCCCACGGATATACCCAGCACGTCCACTCACCGTTATCGATGCCGGAACCCGCGTTGTCCGTCTGCACGATAACGGTCGCGCCCGCCGCCTTGGCGATCGAGCACGCATCGATTACCTCGGGGGTGTTGCCGGAGTGGCTGCAAGCGATGACAAGGGACTTTTCGCCCAGGCGCTTGGGACGCATGATATCGAACTCGCGGGCGGTATACGCCTCGCTGGCAAACGTAGTCGCCTCGCGCTTGAGCAGCTCGTGGGCGGGCAGCAGGTCGATGAGGGAGCCGCCGCAGGCAACCCAGAAGACGCTATCGAAACCGCCCTTTTCAGCGATTGCGTCGGCGATAAGATCATGTGCGTTCATTGTTATTCTTCCTTTCGATACGGCGGACGAATCCGCCAACGTTTACTGCGAGTCTTCTCGTCAAGCGTGTTGACTTCCCCACGCGAATGGGAGCTACGCGCTAGTCGACAAAATACCTCTCGAAGGCGTCCATGTTGTGCCGGTCCGCTGCTGCGGGATCATCGAAATACCTTCCATCGGTGATCTCCTGACCAAGATAGCCCTCGAACCCATGCGCGTTGAGGACGCGTACGAAATCGTCCATACTGTGCTTTCCATCGCCCCAAACCAGATGGCCATATGGGTCGCCATCAATGAAGCGCATGTTCCTTATGGCACCATCGCCAAACTCGGCAAACCACTCTTCAAGGCTCTCGCCGGCGACTCCCATAGCGGTAGTGTCCACCATTGGAGTAAGGTGCGGGCTGGCTACTTGGTCAAGCATGCGCCTGGCGTCCGCGAGTGTAACCACCAAGTTGCTCTCTTCCGGCCTCAGGCTCTCCATGCAGAGGGTCACGCCGTGCTCGCCGGCATAGTCCGCAAGAATCGCCAAGTGCTCGGCAGAGCGCTTCCAAGCCTCCTCGCGGTCCTCGTCCCAATCGCCCCAACCGGAGTTGATGGACATATACGGGGCGCCGAGCACCTCGGCGAGCTCGATGCCGTGCTTAAAGTAAGCGAGGCTCCGCTGCGCGTGGAGGGGCTTTCTGGCAGCGTACTGCCACGGATACACCACGTTCTCCGGACACAGGGAGCTCACGGAGAGTCCGCGGGACTCGATCTTGCGGCGAAGCTCGTCGGCCTCGAAATACCCCGTGTGGTCCAGCGTCACGTGCGGCTCGGCCGCCCAAAGCTCGATGGTTTTGAAGCCAAGGCGCTGCTGAGCATCAAGGAAGTAATCGAGCGACCACATGATGTAGTGAATGTTCATGCCGGCGACCTGCTCGCGACGCAGACGGGGTGTGGAAGCGCTTAAATCCATGCTGGGCACCTCCTACATCGGCAGTAGGCCGGAGATCACAGTCGCGACCAATCCGAACAGAACCATGAAGATAAAGAACTTCCAGATGGTCTTCCACCATTGCCCGAAGGAGATCTTCGCCACGGCAAGACCCGCGACGGTCATGCCCGCAACGGGGCTGATGGTGTTGACGGTCTGGTTCGCGAACTGCAGAGCGGTGACGGCAGCCCCGGGATTGAGGCCCATAAGCTCGGTCAGCGGGCCCATGACGGGCATGGTGAGTGCAGCGAGGCCGGAGCTGGAAGGAACCAGCAGCGAAAGCAGGCCGAGGACGATGTACATGAAGGTGGTATAGATGAAGGACGGAGCGCCCGCAAGGAGTCCGACGAGCCAGTTAAGAATAGAGTCGATGATCATTCCGCCCTCTGCGACGACCAGGATGCCGCGGGCGATGCCGATGATGCAGGCTGCGTAGGCGAAGTCGGCGATTCCGCGGACGAACTCCTCCGCAATGGTCTTCTCGTCCAGGCCGCCGAGTATGCCGGCAAGAAGGCCCATGGCCAGGAACACCATGGAGATCTCGTCCATATACCAGCCCTGGGTAACGAGGCCCCACACGATAACGCCCATGCCGACCGCGAAATCAATGAGGACGAGCTTGTGGCGAAGCGTGAACTCCTCTTCGATAGAGGCATCGGTGACAGAGAACTCGATGCGCTTCTGCTTATCGTCCTCATAGGTGATGGAGGACTTGGGATCGAGCTTGACGCGGCGCGCGTAGCGCATGGCCCAGAAAATGCCCGCGGCGGTGAAGATGACCCACAGGATGGCGCGGAGCCAAAGCTGGGGATTTCCCTCGATGCCGATAACGCCCTGGGCGATCAGCACGTTGAAAGGATCAATAGTGGATGCGCAGTAACCAAGGTTGGGGCCGAGGAAGCAGATGATGAACGCGGTCATGGAGTCATACCCGATGCTCAGCATAATGGGGATGAAGATCGCGTAGAACGGCAGCGCCTCCTCGGACATGCCGAACGTGGTGCCGCAGATCGAGAGCAGGATCATGGAGATGGGGATGATCAAGATGTCCTTGTTCTTCAGCTTCTTGATCACGCGGCTCATGCCGGCGTTTAGGGCGTTGGTCTTGGTGACGATGGCGAACGATCCGCCGATCAGCAGGACGAACGCGACGACATCGGCCGCAGCCTGAATGCCCTTGGCGGGAGCCTGCAGGACGGCATCGATGCCCTGTCGCAGATCGACGGTCTCCCCCGTCTCCGAATCGGTGTAGACCTTGTCGACCTCTTGGTACGTTCCGGCTACGGCGACTTCTCGCTCGCCCGCGGCCGTCTGAATGGTCTGGCGGTCGAACTGACCCGATGGGACGATCCATGTGAGCACCGCGAAGAACACGATCAGCATGAACGCGATGGTGTACACATGGGGAAGCTGGAGATGGAATCTGCGCTTGGGCTTCTCCTGTTTGGCATCCGGCATTCTTAACCTCCTGCCAGAGCAACGATGCTTGCCAAAAATCCTTCACGTATAGGCAAACATCTTAGGTTGTTCTATGTATAACCTGCATGAAGGCGTCGGTCAAGAAACATATTAGGTTGTTCTATAAGTGGTAACTTTTACGCGCTAAACGGACCTGCCGCGGCAATACGAGAACAGCGCTGTGTGAGACAGAGCCGCTAGATATCGAAGCTGTAGCGCGAACCCACGTAGTACTGTCTGCCATAGCAGAAGCGCTCTCCGTTGGAATCGAGAAAGCCCGCGTTCATGAAGAACAGCGGCTCCCCTACTGGGACCTTGAGCTCGCGGGCGGCATCAATTCCCGCACGGGCGATCTCCAGCCTGCAGGGATCGGACGAGCAGGGATACCTACCCGTACGCTCCCCCACGGCCTCGAATATCGAACAATTGGAGAGACCGATATCTTTGAGAAATTCGAATCCATCGACAGGATAGTAGTTGTTCTCGAACAGGACCGGCACGCCGTCTGCGGTACGCACGCGTGAGACCAAGATGAGGTCAGAGCCTTCATCCAAGCCAAAGAAAGAAGCGAGGTCGCGATCGGCGGCAACGGTCTTGCGGGCAACGACGCGAGCGCCCGCCTTCATGCCGTTTTCAGCGCATGCTTGGGTAAAACTCTGAACATCGTCCTTCTGATGCACCTTGCGAATTATCTTTGTCGCGGTCACAAACGTACCACGCCCCTGCCGCTTGGTGAGATACCCCTCGCCCACAAGCTCCTCTATTGCGCGGCGAACCGTGACCCTTCCCACGCCGTACATCTTAGAAAGCTCAAGTTCCGTTGGAATCTGCGAGTCAACGGGATATGTCCCCTGTTCGATATCGCTCTTAAGCAAATCGAGCACCTGTTGATACAGCGGGGCGGAAGAGCCCCCATCCAGATGCGCATCCACAAAAACTCTCCCTTTAAGGCGTTCGCGATCTCAACGACTCCATTCTACCGCACACGGAAAAATGAGGTTAAACACATAGGGGCCCTGCATGTTTGAGCGTATCGGGAATCTGGTCGCTGATTTCGTCCGCATTTGCTTGCGAAAAACCAAAACGCTCCTCGCGCTTGGCGAACACGGTGAGGCCCGCCGCCTTGCACGCAGCGATCGATGATGCTCGTGTGATGTTGGCTTCCTTCCTTTGCTTGCGAGGCGCGTCACTCGTCCTGCTGAGCCGCGGGCCCATCGTTCGGCGTGGCCTGCCTGCGCGGGGCATGCCGGGAATTGATGTAGTCGTATGCGTAGGCGATCTCCGTGACGGGGACCTCCACGTGGTAATGGGCGGAAATGTCAGAGAAGCTCGTGCGGAATGCCTCGACGAAATCGTTGTGTTCATTGGCGAAGCGCTGCTCGTCTGCGTAGTTCTCGATGGGGCTTCTGGTCACGAGGCGCTCCACGAGACAACACAGGTGCACGTAGAGCCCCATGATCACACGAGCGCCAATCACGTCTCCGGTGAGCTGCTGGAGCCGCTCTGCGGCACTCTCGATTTCGCCGAAGAGCTTGTTGGGGTTAAGGATTGTGATGGACTCGACCACGTTCCTGAGGGTCATGTTCTTGACGAGATTCTGGTGGAACGTGCGCAAGCTGTCAGCGTCGAGCAAGCGTGCGAAGGCGCGGTCTATCTGGGCCGTTCCTTCGCCGGCGATGAGTTCCTCGAGCGAAATGAACGGGACTCCGTCGGCGTGCGGATTGTCCGTGCCGATGACCGAGCGCACGTTGTACTGGGAGAAGGCGGCATCCTCAGATCCGTTATTGGCGAGCTGCCGCCAGTCAACGGCGACAAGCCGCGCGGGGGACTCGCCAGGCAGGCTCTGCGCCACGAGATCGCGGATCCGCGCAGCTGCGTCAAGTCCGCCTTCGGAGCAGAAGACAATCGCGTCCGGTCGGGCGTTGCGCGCCACGATGTGATAATTACAGGTGCAAGCTGCCGCAGCATCGTCGAGAACCTCTCGCACGGAGCGACCCGCGATAAGTCCGGCGCCAACCTCCACCGCAAGGCCGGTAGAGGCGTTGTTTATGATGCCGAGCGTCATGCCGGAGGTGGATTCCAGACTCTTATAAATATCCTGGAGCGATCCCATGTCCACGAGGATGACGACCTCGTCTGCGTAGGAGAAGCGGTCGATGATTTGCTGAAGAGGAACAGCGACGTCCGTAACCTTCTGGTCGTAGGGCATGTCGATGGCCTCGAAGACCCTCGTGTCAAGAATCCGATTGGCGGCGTCGGCGATGCTCGTGGCGGTCGAGTAGCCATGACTGAGGACGATACCGACGCTCCGACGACGCTTAGACGGGTCGAGTGCGAGTGCCGCATGCGCAAGGACGAGCAGACACGTGAGATCGTCGAGTGCGATGCCGAGCGTGGCCTTGAGTTCATCAGCGATGCAGGCGCAGACAGTAACGGCAAAGCGGTTGCGCTGGGCCACGACGCCGCGCATGCCGGAAAGCTCGCTTGCATGGGAGCTCTTCCAACGCGAGAGGCTTGCGGGCGGCCACAGCTGGAGGCAGATGCCCTGGGCGATTAGATGCGAGCTCTTTCGGGACAAATCGATCGAGTAGAGTTCGTTCACGGAAGTGACGACGCTGTCGGCGATCTGCTCGTATGCGTCGGACTTCGAGCGGCCCGGGTTTTGCCCGAACGCCAGGTAGTCCTCGAGGTCGCGGGCTCGCTCCACCAGCTGAGCGCTGCACGCGCCCCCATCAAGCGTGCCTTCGCGATAGCTCTCGTATGGCTCCAGCATGGCGTCGAGTACATGCCGTGCGCGGTCGTCCGCCTGGCTTTGGATGCTCCGGGTGGTGTCGATGAGCTGCATGTCGTTCTCGCTGCGCTCGAGTGCGGAGCCGGCAAGGATTGCGGAGGGAAGCTGGTAGGTGCGAATCTCCAGGCTGTCACCCTTCGTGTCTAGATAGGCCTCGGCGCAACAGTTGGTGATGCAGTCGCGCAGGCCGCGTACGTTCTCCTCGAAGTTGGTGCCGGCGAGGGCTCGGAAGGCTCCGCGACTTATGAGGATGTCGCGTCCTATGCGTCGGCCCTCCTCCTTGAGGAAGTGGAGAGTCAGTTCCTCACGCTCCTCCTGGGTGCGCTCGCGCAGAGACGGCACCTGGGCGGACATGGGGATGCGACGCGTGAGGCTGCGGCACTCGGTACTGTCTGCCTCGTTTGAGGTGGCAAAGATAAGGCGCACAGCAGGGGCTGGCACAATGGCGCCCGCCTGTGCGGAGGCCCACTCCAAGAGCGCGTCCTGGGCAGCGGGTGAGAGGGCGTCGACGTCCTTGAGATAAACGATGCCGCCGCTCGCCCGATCTGCAGGCCCGCCATCTGCGCACAGGTCGTGAGTGAGCGCGCGGGCATCGTCTGCGTAATGCGAGCAGTCGATGCTCACAAGCTTGGCTTCCTGCTGCAGGACGCCGACGTTCTTGCCGTATTCGAGGGCAAGTTCGGCGAGTAGACCCTTGCCGGTTCCCGAGGCGCCACAGAGCAGGATGGGCAGGCCAGCTGGCGGGTACTTGAGCGCGGCGCAGAGCTGGCTGATGCAGGGCGCAAGGCTCAGCTCGTGACCGATTGCGCGGTCGAAGTCGAGTCGCTCGCCGTTTCCGAGCGTGGCGAAGAGCTGCTCGACCGAAGGGTAGGTGCTACGCTCAATGCGAGACTGGAAGAAGCGTTCGAGGGAGCGGCGGTGGAAGTAGCACACCGGTCGTGCCCCTGCTTTCACCACGAGGCCAGCGCGCACGAGCTCGTTGAGATACTGACTTGCCAGGCTGCGCGAGATGGCGAGCGAGTCGGTTATAGATGCCGTGGTGAAGTGGTCGAGACGGTTCTGGATGCGCCCGCCCCGCGTGCTGCCAAGCTCGCGCGTGATGCGATCGAGGTAGGCAAGCAGGTCTTTCTGTGTCTCGGGGATGTTCATGCGGCTGGTCCTCCTTTCGTCCCACACCTTACGGGCGGGGTGGTGCTCGGGACGGGTTGGCGCCCGCGTTTTGTCACGGGCACGTGAACTTCGGCACTCCATGATACATCTGTAGTGGCATATGGCGACTTCTCGACACCTGCGCTCGACACAGCGAGCGGCAACAGCGCTGTCCGCCGAGCGCCTCACGGGCGTATCCCAACCGTAGGAGTGCGCTTTGCCACCTTTGACTGCCTCCCTGTCGGCAAGCGGCTCGCCGTTCGCTCCGTCTCTGACCACATCGCTCGAATCGACTCTGCCGCCGGCGCTGTGGTGGCCGTCGTGCCCGCAAAGGTCATCAAGCAGGCCGACGAGGTCACCGCGGGCAAGGTCTCCCTCGTCGACGCACTCAGGAATCTGTAGGCGAGGCCCCTAAGGCCGCCTCGCTGTCGGCAGCCCGGGGCCATGTGCCATCAGGGCACAGGACAAGTCCGGTCGCCGGAATGCGGCCGGACCCGTTGTTCGCGTGTTTTGCTGGGGGAGTCGCTGTGGCGACGAGGTTCACTGGCTTACTTTTCCTGTTCGCGCAGCCCCTTCGCCAAGGCTATGTTGGACAGTTTGAGTTCGCCATTCGTTACCGTAACAGCAAGCGAGTGGCCGAACTTCTCGCAGACGCGTGTCGTGAGTGCGGTACCGTCGAGGTAGAGGACGAGGATGTTGTCGTCAACGATGAGCTGCAGGTGGTAAGAACGCCCGGACTCGAGCCAGACTGGCCTCCAAAGCCCCTTATCCATTACGCGGAACCACTTGTAACAGGGGCTCTTGTCGAACGAGAGCCGATTCGCGTCGAGGTCGAAGCGGTATTCGTACGACTCGTCGGTCTCGAGATTCTTGTAGGCTCGAATTGAGAAGTCGCAAGCGTCCCTGAACGTCACGTCTGCCTCGAAGCAGAAGATCTCGCCTGCGTTTTCGGTGATTACGCACTCCGTTCGTTCGTGGTCTCCGCGAAGCTCGATATCCGGGACGGCATCAGGGCACTCGAACGCATCCTTTATGCTTTGGGGAGGGCGAACGCCGAGGGTGCCATTGGGGCGCTGGTACACCTCATGGGGCATAAACGAGCCACCCCAAAGCCAGTTGGCCCGGTCATCGTCGTTCTCGCGCGTGGGGACCCAGCCGGACAGAATCCTGCGCGATCCGTCGAAGGCGGTCCGTCCGGCGTAATACGCCCTCCCGTCGAAGGCGTCATCTCTCGGCTTCTCCCACGGACCGTAGAGATCGCGGCTCATGCGGTAGACGATCTTGTTCTCGTCGCTGTACTCAGAGTAGACCAGGTACCACCAATCGCCAATTTTAAAAATGTCTGGCATTTCGAACATGGTGTAGAGGCCGGGGGCCCAGAAGTCGCCCTTGAACTGCCAGTGCTCGAGGTCCTTCGACGTAAAGTGAACGAGCCTGCCAGTTTGGAGGGTTTTGGAGGGGTCGTCTCCCTTACGCGTGCCCAGTACGAGGAGGTATTCCTTCCGGTCGTCATCCCATATTACGAAAGGGTCGCGCCAGTTGCGCCCATCGTATCCTGGCTGAGGCGTGAGCTCTACTGCAACGCCCGTCTTTTTCCACGTCGCATAATCATCCGAGCAGGCCTTCGCCTGCATGAGCACCTGGGACGTTTTGCCTTCTCGCAGGTAGTTGCGGTTGAACCCGGTATAGAAAGCGCGTACCTCCCCTTTTGCCTCGTAAACGGTTCCGGCGTAGATAAACTGGTCTTGGTCGTCTTCTCCGCCGTGGGGGATCGCCGTTCCGTGTTCCTGGTACGTCACGAAGTCCTGGGTGGTCGCGAGCGACCACCCAAAGGGCTGTCCTTCGGCAAGCGGAGCGGGGTCGCGCGTGTCACGCTGGTGGTATAGATAGAACGTGCCGTCCTTGCCGAAGGGCATGACGTCTCCCACCCACACGTCCTTCGGTTGGTAGAACAGGTGCTGGTTATTGGTCGGGACTTTGCGCATGTCTCGTCCTCCTTACTGTCGCGTCTTTCCTATTCGTCTTCTTCGTCAACGTCCGGAGTAAGATCTCCGAGGTAGACGAGCTGCTCTTTGGCTTGGGTGACGACATGCCTCACCACATCGGGAGTAAGCTGTCCGGCGTGGAGCGAGAGCTCGAGGGCCACGGGAAGGTTTACGCCGGTCACTATGAACGCGCCTCGCGGAGCCGAGCAGGCTACGAGCTGGTTTACGCTGCCCTGAAGGATGTCGGTGAGGACGAGGGTCTCGTCATCTTCGGCGATGCCCTCGAATGCGCTGGCGAGCTTCTCCTCGAGCGGGGTTTCGTCTGTAAACGCGCAGACAACCCTGATGTCGTGCCCCGGTCCTATGATGGCCTTGAGCGTGTCTCCGAGTCCGGCTGCCAGGCCGTAGTGCGATGCAATGATGATGTGCCTCATAATGCGTCCTTTGTGGGTTGGTCTAGCCCTAGGCTAGGCAGCAAGAATGCCGAAAGCCGCGCACACCCACGAGATGATGAGGATGCCGAGGACAATCTTGTTGATGCTGACCTTGCGCTTGACGAGGGCGTAGACGATGGCTGTGGCTATTACGGGCAGCATGCCGACCATGATTTGGTCGAGGATGCCCGTCTGGACGTCGAGCGTGACGTCACCCATGGTGAACGTGAGACCACACGAGACCTTGATGACGGTGGGGATGAGCGCACCGACGACCATCATGCCAAGTGCCGACGTCGACTCGGTGAAAACGGACATCTTCTCGGCAAGGGTCGTGAAGAGCTTGTCGCCGAACTTATAGCCTATGCGCCAGTCAAAGAGCTTCCATACGAAGATGGCGATGGCGACGGCGAGCCAGAGAAGCACGCCGACGGGGTTTCCCGCCTGTCCCATGTAGGCGGCGATGGAGCCGAAGATGGTGGGAATGAGGATGGCGAAGATCGTATCGCCGACTCCTGAGAGGGAGCCCATGAGGCCAATCTTAAGGTCTTGGACCGCGTCGATGGCGTCATTGTGCCCCTTGTCCTCCAAGGCTAGGCCGGCGCCGAGGAGCAGGCCGCTTACCTGGGGAGTCGCATTGTAATAGCGATAGGTGCTCAGAAGTGACCTGCGGTAGCCCTCCTCGTCTCCTGCATAGATCTTGCGCAGGGCGGGTTCGGTTGCGAACATGACCGCCGGGGCACACTGGGACTCATAGTTATAGATGGACGCGCCGAGCATCCAGCGGCGGCCGCAACGGTCGAGATCGGAAACGGTGAGGACTGGCTGGTACGTTCCGTCTGCCAGGCGGGTTGGCGCTTCGTTTGCCTTGGTGGCGTTAACTTCGTTACTCATCTTCCAGACCTCCAGCGTCGAGGGCGTTTACGGACGGATTGCTGTGCGACTTGTAGTACTCGATGGCCGCGGCGGCACCGAGCAGGGCAATGGGGAGAATGCTTATCTGCAGGTAGGCGGCCAGAACGAAGCCAACGATGGCGTAGGCGATGAATTTCTTCATTGGCATGAAGGACAGAAGCATCGCAAGGCCGACGACGGGGAGGATACCGGCGGCGATGGAGAGGCCGGTCGTGAACCAGGAGGGCATGACGGAGAGGAAAGCGTTGACGGCATCGGCGCCAAAGAGCAGTACGGCAAACGTGGGGATGGCCGCCGTAAGGCCATAGAAGACCGGACCGAGGAAAAGTACGCTCTTCATCTGCGAGTACTTGCCCTCTTCGGCAAAGCGCTGCGAGGTACGCCCGAGGAAGCCGTTTGCCGTCTTGGCGATGACGTCGAGCTGAAGGCCGAGCATGCCGACTGCGATTCCGGCGGCAACGCCGACGCTCGCCTCCTGACCCGAGGTGATGGCAACGACGGCGCCAATGATGGCGGCAGTGGGATAGTCGGGGACGGAGGCTCCTCCCATGGCCGCCACGCCCAGGCTCATGAGTTGGACGATGGCGCCGACGGCGAGGCCGGTTACGGGGTCGCCGAGCGCAAGTCCGACGAACCATGCTGGCGTGACGGACATGTTCGTGAGAATTTGTCCCGCGTTCTTCTCGGCTCCGTAGATGAAGGCGATGAGTGTAACGACGGCTATCTGGATGATGGATGGTGTCATAAGTTCACTCCCTTGCTAAAGCGTGATGATGCTGGAGAGCTCTACGGGCTTGTCGGCCGGCACATAGCGAACGGTGATGTCGCAGCCGGTGCCAGCAATCGCTCGATATGCGGGCAGCTCGTCTTTGGTGACGTAGGCGCGACTGCTCACCTGGACGGCGTCTGACCCCTCTTCGGGAAAGACTGTGCCTCCGACCACGAGTGTGGGAACAACCTGGCCCGTCTGTATGACGTCGAGGATGGTCTGGGGGTCTCGCGCCACGATGAAGACCGTGTGGTCGTCGTACTTGCCCGCCCGATAGTTCGTGAGAGCCGTCTCCTTGTTGATAATGGAGAGGGCGACTCCCGAGGGCTTTGCCATCCGCATGGCGGCCTTCTTGGTCGGGTCGTTGGCGACGATGTCATCGATGACCATGAGACGCTGCGGACGGAACTCGGGTACCCACTGGGTTGCCACTATGCCGTGTAGCAGGCGGTTGTCGATGCGTGCTGCGATGATGCTCATGTGATGTTGGCTTCCTTCCTTTGCTTGCGTAACGCGTTTCGGCATGGCCTGTGCCGAAGCGCGTCATTCGTCCTGCCGGGCCGCGGACCCGTCGTTCAGCGTGGCCTGCCTGCGCGGGGCATGCCGGGAATTGATGTAGTCGTATGCGTAGGCGATCTCCGCGACGGGGACCTCCACGTGGTAATGGGCGGAAATGTCAGAGAAGCTCGTGCGGAATGCGATCGAGGTAGGCTCTGTGTCTCGGGGATGTTCATGCGGCTGGTCCTCCTTTCGCCACACACCTTACGGGCGGGGTGGTGCGCGGAACGGGTTGGCGCCAGTGTTTCGTCACGGGCGCGTGCGCTTCGGCACTCCATGCTACATCTGAGTGGCATATGGCGACTTCTCGACACTCGCGCTCGACACAGCGAGCGGAAATGGCGCTGCCTGCCGAGCGCCTCGCGGGCGCATCCCGACCGCAGAAGTGAGCGCGAAGGCTCGTCGAAGTGCTGGGTGGGGGACCGGCGGTCTGGATACGCGGTTTCGTTCGGCGAAGGCGGCGAGGCGAATGGCATGGCGAACGTACGGGTTTGACGTGAACGGGTTGCCCGTGGCGGCGTGGTATCGGGAGGAGACGGTCGAGCAGGTGCTCGCGCCGCTGCTCGCCCGTCTCGCGCGCTCGCATCAGGAGAAGGGGTCGCAGGCCCATCTCGGCAACCCGGTGCGCATACGCTATTGCGACCGGGACGGCCACGTGTCGCGAACGGATATCGTCCGCCAGGTGGACGTCGCGCCGCGAAATGCAGACTCGCCTCAATCGTCGGTAAGGGGTGCCGCGGGCGATACGATGGAATCCACGGACCGCACCGCGCCGCCGAGATTGCGACGCGAACGCAGGCGATGCGCCCGAAAAACTCCTCCGCGCATGTAGGGCGAAACGCCAGATTGGAGCTCCATGAACGATTTCTCCTTCTACTCCCCCACCCGCTTTGTCTTTGGGCGAAAAGCGACCGACAAGGTTGGGGGACTCTGTCCGCCTCCGGCTACCGCTGAGCGCTCATTGTCTACGGCAGGGGTTCCGCAGTTCGCTGCGGAACGCTCGTCCGCGTGAGGGCATCGCTCGATGCCGCGGGCGTGGAGCACATCGGGCTTGGAGGGGTGCGTCCAAACCCCGAAATAGGCTTGGCACGAGAAGGCGTCGAGCTCGCACGGGCAAACGACGCCGACATCATCCTGCCCGTGGGCGGCGGCTCCGTCATGGACTGCGCGAAGGCCATCGCACTGGGGCGGTATACGACGGCGACGTATGGGACTTCTTCCGCAAGCGCGCCGTTCCCGCCGACCGCATCGACGTCGCCTGCGTGGTGACCATCCCCGCATCCGGTTCCGAGGCCTCTAGCTCCTGCGTTATCAGCAACGACGAGGAGCACCTCAAATGCAGCATTTCCACGGACCTCAACCGCCCGGCCATCGCCTTCCTCGACCCGGAGCTGACCTTCAGCCTGCCCGCCCGCCAGACCGCCGCGGGAGTGACCGACATGATCGCCCATATCATGGAGCGACTCTTCTCCGGCGAGCCCGCCGTGGGCGTAACCAACAACATCGCCTGCGGGCTAGTGCGCGCCGCGAGGGAGGCGGCGCCCAAGGTGATGGAGAACCCCGATGACTACGACGCCCGCGCCGAGATCATGTGGGTGGGTACGCTCGCCCATAACGCCCTGCGCGACGGCGATTGGACCTGCCGCGGCCTTGAGCACGAGCTATCCGCACTGGACACCAAGATCACGCACGGCGCCGGCCTCGCCGTCATCTTCCCCGCCTGGATGCGCTACGTATGGCGAGAGCACCCTGAGCGCTTCCTGGAGTTCAGCGCCCAGGCCCTTGGCATCGAACCCATCGATTCGGACGCGGACGAGCTCGATGTGGAGGTAACCCCCGAGCAGGCAATCGAGTACGCGGTCGAAGCGACCATCGACGAGCTGCAGGATTTCTTCGTCTCGCTGGGAATGCCGCGCGCGCTATCGGAGTTCGGAGTCACCGAGGACGATATCGAAAAGATGATTCCGGGCCTCAAGATCAACCGCGGAGAGCTCTTCGGCAGCTTCAGGAAGCTCACGCTGGACAACGCGAGAAAGATTTACCGCAGCGCACTCTAGGAAACAGATGCCAGTCCCCCACGGGCGAGCAGCACGGCGGCCCCCGCAAACCAGAAACGGCGCCGCTCCCGCGACGCCGTCATATTCCCTGGTGCCCCCGGGCGGATTCGAAAACTCCCCCGCGGGGAAATTGGTGGCGCGGGTGTCGACGGTCCGAATCCGGCCTTTAGACCAGAAGAGCCCGGCACCGTAGCGGTACCGGGCTCGATATTCCTCTGGTGCCCCCGGGCGGATTCGAACCGTCGACACCCGCTTTAGGAGAGCGGTGCTCTATCCCCTGAGCTACGGAGGCATGTTGTACTAGTGTAGCAGATTTACTGCATCGCCATACGTCGCATGACTAGACTTCGAAGTTGCGGTGGAATAGTTCCTGTCCGAAGCATCTAGAGCCGTATTTAGAAACTATTTCACCGCAACTTATGAGGAGCTAGTTGCCTTTGTGGAAGAGGCCTTTGATGACGGAGGGGATGCTCTTGGCGCCCTTGGCGGTCACATCGATAAAGTCGGGCGAACGCACGAGCTTATCCTCGTCGACGTACTTGCGGACCGCGCGAAGCGTCTCTTTGTCGTCGCGCGTCGAAAACGTAAAGTGACCGTTGTCCTTGGTGAAGATGGCAAAACGCGTAATCTTCTTGGTGCCGCGCAAAACCTCGGCGGCAATATAGTCGACCTCGTCCCACGGGATTTGAATATAATCCTCGGGATTGCGCTCGTTATAGTACTCGAACGCCTTATTGCCCACCATCACGTTACCGTGGCTGGTAAGCCCCATCAGGCAGGTTGCCGGCGTTGCCAGATCGACCGTGCTGTTCTGAGATTGCGCCATACGCGCCTCGCCCTCCAATTAAAACAATCGGACCGCATCCAGTGTACCCACCGGGTGCGGTCCGTTTCAATGGCTCAAAAGCCCTTACCTAGCAACTCTCGGTCTTAAGCCGAAGCGTGCCTACATGAAGCCGCAGAAGCGACCGATGATGCCGACGGCGAAGAGAGCCAGGATGATGACGATCGGGCTAACCTTCTTCTTGAGGAGCTTGCAGACCAGCAGGGTCAGGCACACGGCGGCAAGGCCGGGGATGAGCTGATCGAGGTTACCCTGGAGCGTGGTGACCTTCATCTGATCAAGCGCGGTAGCACCGACGGAGTTGTACATCGTCAGCGCTTCCTTGATACCCTCGGAACCGGAGGGCAGGCTAGCCCAGTCGATAAAGGCGCCAGCAGACTGCTTGACCGTGGAGACGATCGGGGTGAAGGAAATGGACACCCAGCGCTCGACCAGGGCGCCGATGATGAACATACCCAGGATGGAAGCGCCCTCGGTGACCTTGCCCATCAGACCGCCGGAGAGGTCCTTGGCGATAGAGGAGCCGACCTTGTAGCCAAACTCCTGTGTGTACCACAGGAAAGCGTAACGGATGATGTTCCACGCGAAGAAGAACAGCAGCGGACCGACGATGCTGCCGGACATGGCCAGGGAAGCGCCCAGAGCGCCCAGAATCGGGCGAAGGGTGAACCAGAAGACGGGGTCACCGACGCCGGCGAGCGGGCCCATCATACCGACCTTGACGCCCTGGATGGCGACGTCATCGATCGGAGCACCGTTGGCGCGCTCCTCCTCGAGGGCGAGGGTAACGCCAATGACGGGGGCGGAAACATAAGGATGGGTGTTATAGAACTCCAGGTGGCGCTTAAGAGCGGCAATCTGGTCATCCTTGCTGGTGTAGAGCTTCTTGATCGCAGGGATCATTGCGAAGCACCAGCCGCCGTTCTGCATACGCTCGTAGTTCCACGAGCCCTGAAGGAACTGATGACGGAAGCAAACCTTCTTGCGGTCAGCCTTGGTGAGCTGAATCTTGTTCTCTGCCATATGTATCACTCCCCTCCTACTCGTAATCGTTCAGAATGTCGCCGAGCGGGTCGCCGGAGCCACCGCCCGTGCCGCCACCCTGCTTGGCCAGATCCTTAAGGCCAAGGTAGATGAGGGCAAGGGAGATGCCGATGAGGCCAAGGGCGATCAGCGTGAGCTGAGGGATGGCAGCAAGGACAAAGCCGAGGATGAAGAACGGCCAGGTCTCCTTGGTGGCCATCATGTTGATGACCATGGCGTAACCGACGGAAGCGACCATGCCGCCGCCGACGGCCATGCCGCCGGACAGCCAGTCGGGCATAGCGTTAAGCGCGTTGGTAACAGCCTCGGCCGGGATAACGCACAGAAGTACTGCCGGGATGGCGATACGAAGGCCCTGCATGAGGATGGCAGCGTACTGCCAGCGCTCGATGCCGGAGAAGTCGCCCTTCTCGGCGCAACCGTCCATGGCGTGAGCGATAGCGGTAGCAATGGTACGGCAGATCATGGTCAGGAACAGACCAGCGACCGACAGCGGGACGGCGACGGCGATGGCCGCGGTAACGGCCTTGGCCGAATCAGTGGCGCCGCCGTTGAGGGCGAGCACCATGATGATCGAAGAAGCGACCGAGGCCAGAGCGGCGTCAGGCGCGACGGCGGCGCCGACGTTAGCCCAGCCAAGGGCCATCATCTGGAGCGAACCGCCCAGGAGGATGCCCTCCTGAAGGTGACCGGTTACGAGACCGATAAGCGCGCATGCCACGAGCGGCTGATGGAACTGGAACTCATCCAGAATGCCTTCCATACCGGCAAGCAACGCGACAATCGCAACAAGCAGAATAGTGATTGCAGACATGTATCGGACCCTCCTTTACTATGCTTGAGCGGCCAGTTCGGCCTTAGCTTTCTTCAACATGGCGTCGAGATCCTCGGAGGCATCCGAAGGAACCTTGCGGACCTCGAACTTGACGCCCTTGGCCTTGAGGGCCTCGAGGGTCTTAACGTCGTCATCGCCCATAGCGACGGCGTTGGTGACGACGACCTTGCCCTTGGAGTGAGCCATGGAACCGATGTTGACTTCCTTGATGTCGACGCCGGCCTCGATGGCCTTGAGCAGATCCTGCGGGTTCTCGAAGAGCAGCATGGCCTTGGTGCCACCAAAGCGCGTGTCCTTGACGACCTCGGCCATCTTCTTGATGGGAACGACGTTGGCATGGACTCCCGGAGGGGCAGCCTGCTCGATCATGGTCTTGCGGAGCTCGTCGTGAGCAACGCCGTCGGAAACCACGATGATGCGGTTGGGGTTGATCTGCTTGGTCCACGTGGTGGCCACCTGACCATGAAGCAGACGGGTGTCGATACGGACGTGGGCAATCTTGATGTGCCCGTCGCCGATGACCGTTCCCGGAGGGATGGCGCCTGCAGGAGCAGCGGCGGCCGTAGCCGGCTTCTTCTCCTCGGGCTCCAGAGACTCGGGCTTGACGCGCACGCCAGCCTTAGCCTCAGTCACGAGATGTTTTGCGATCGCATGTGCAGTGTTCTTTGCGTCAAAGCGCTGCGAATATGCCTCGATGAGCATAGGCAGGTTGACACCGGTGACGATAGCCCAGGAATCGTGGCCCTCGATGAGCCCGCTGATCTGGTTGAACGGCGTGCCGCCCCACAGATCAACGAGGAAGAGTACCTGCTCCTGGTCGTCGAAGGAAGCGACTGCTTCCTCGACCTTAGCACGGAAGTCGTCGGGGCCCATGCTCGGCTCGAGCGAGACCACGGCCACAGACGGCTGATCGCCAAAGACCATCGAGCCCGTCTGCTTGATTCCAGCTGCCAAGTCCCCGTGGCTAGCAAGAACAATACTTACCATCACATAACCTCCTTTTTGTCTACGTAATTCCTACACGACATGAAGGAAGTATACCTGTTTGGTTTGTGGAATTATAGCTAAATTCGCAAAAGGTTGGATTATTTGTTTAAACGTCTAAGTTTGTTACAAATTGATTACGTTGCCGGTTTACAGCTTATTGCCTGCTAAAACGTGATTTGCTGATTGCTTTCAAAGACATATAAAGGTGCACTGTTCGTTAAGACCGCTTTTAGGTGGATCCCAATGCGTCTGCGTGCCACCATTTTGTTTAAACAGACATGACTTGACTAACCGAAGCAAATATGTTTAGAACTCTAGCCCATGTAGTCATTGGATGTTAGGCGATGTGGAGAGGGTTGGCGGCGTCGACGGCATCGGGGGCGTCGGAAGGACCGTCGGGGACAGCGCCTGCCGGGTCCTCGTCGGGGGTCTCGATCTGCTTAATCATGACCTCCTGGCCCTGCAGCAGGTATGTCTCGCCGCTGCCGCAATGGGGGCAGGTCTTGCCGTGCTCGACCGTCGCGTAGTCGCGGCCGCATGCCTCGCAATGCGTCACGGCCTCGACGGGCTCCACAATAAGCTCCGCGCCCTGCGTGATGGGCTTTTTATCTGCCGCCCAGCGCCAAGCGTCGAGCAGGAGATCGGGAACGACGCCCGAGACCTCGCCCAGCAGCAGCGTGACGCTCGAAACGCGACTCACGCCATTGGCACGCGCCACGTTCTCAACATCGCGAATGATGTGATAGACGATTCCCAATTCATGCAAGGTAGAAACCTTTCAACAACGGTTAGTGCGATGTCAGCCAAACGTCAGTGAGCGACGCTCTGCGCCGCTCACTGACTTGTCAGGTTCTTTTACTTCTTCCCAAATTTAATCTTAATTGCACGCTTCAATGCGTACTTGCCGAGGCTGGGGAGCTTTTGCTCGTATTTGACCATCGTGGAGCACTCGGGGCGGTCGCGATCCAGATGGATGGCGTCAAACGCGCACTTGGTGGTGCACAGGCCGCAGCCGATGCACTTGTTGGGGTCGACGATCGAGGCGCCGCAGCCCAGACAGCGGGCGGTCTCGGCGCGTACCTGTTCTTCGGTAAAGGTCTCAACATACTCGCTAAACGGCGCAGCCTTCTCGCGCTCGCGGTCCACGTGGGCAACCTCGCGGCTCGCGTTGTCGTAGCTCTCGATCACGACATCGTCGCGGTCGAGCGCGGTGTAGCGGCACTGGTTGCGGCCGATGGTGAGCGTGGATCCCGGCTGCACAAAGCGATGGATGGACACGGCGGCCTCGTGTCCGGCGGCGATGGCATCGATGGCAAAACTCGGACCGGTATAGACGTCACCACCCACAAAGATGTCGGGTTCGGCGGTCTGGTAGGTCTGGGGATCGGCAAGGGCACCCTGGCCACGGCCAAGCTCCACCTTGGAACCGGCCAGCAGGTCGCCCCACACGATGGACTGGCCGATGGACATGACCACGCGATCGGCATCGACGCGGCGCAGGTCGTTCTCGTCGTACTCGGGCGTAAAACGGCCCTCGTCATCGTAAACGCGCGTGCAGCGCTTAAAGGTGATACCGCACACACGACCGGCCTCGTCCAAGTGAATCTCCTTGGGGCCCCAACCGCAGCTAATGTGCGCGCCGTCCTCAATGGCCTCGCGACGCTCCTCCTCGCTGGCGGGCATCTGGGCCTCGCTCTCCAGGCAGAACATCTCAACGTGCTCGGAACCCAGGCGGCAGGCGTTGCGGGCAACGTCGATGGCCACGTTGCCGCCGCCCACCACGATGGTGCGGCCGGGCAGCGCGTCGATCTTGCCACTGTTGACCTCGCGAAGGAAGTCAACGGCTACGGTCACATCCTCGGCATCCTCGCCCGGAATGCCGGCAAGGCGGCCACCCTGGCAGCCGATGGCAACATAAAAGGCCGTAAAGCCCTGCGCGCGCAGCTCGTCGAGCGTCACGTCGCGACCGACTTCCACGCCATAGCGGAACTCGGCACCCATCAGGCGAATGATCTCGACCTCGGCCTCGATAACGTCCTTCTGCAGCTTAAAGCTGGGAATGCCATAGGTGAGCATGCCGCCCGGGCGCTCGTTCTTCTCGAACACGACGGGCTTGTAGCCCTTCTCGGCCAGGTAGAAAGCGCAGGACAGGCCGGCCGGACCGGCACCGATGATGGCAATCTTCTGGTCGAAGCCGCCGGCACGCGTCGGGGTCACCACAGGTGGGACATAGCGTGTCGCGGCATCAAGATCGCGCTGGGCGATAAACTTCTTGACCTCGTCGATAGCCACGGCGGCATCCACGCGACCACGAGTACAGGCATCCTCACAGCGGCGGTTGCACACGCGGCCGCAGATAGCGGGCAGCGGGTTCTCGCGCTTGATGAGCGCCAGTGCCTCGTCATAGCGGCCCTGTGCCGCAATCTTCAGATAGCCCTGAACGGCAACGTGCGCGGGGCAGGCCGTCTTGCAGGGCGCGGTGCCGGACTCATGCGTCTCGATGCGGTTGTCGTTGCGATAGTTGGGCGACCACTTGGTGTGGTCCCACTTGGTGGCATCGGGCAGCTCCTGGCGCGGATACTCGGGCACCTGTCCGCCCGCCTTTTTGCTGCAGAGCTTCTGGCCGAGTTTGGCGGCACCGGCCGGGCACACCTCAGCGCAGCGACCGCAGGCCACGCACTTGTCCTTCTCGACCTTGGCGACATAGGCCGAGCGCGACAGGTTGGGTGTGTTGAACAGCTGCGATGTGCGCAGGGCGTAGCACACGTTGACGTTGCAGTTGCAGATGGCGAAGATCTTGTTCTCGCCGTCGATATTGGTGATCTGGTGCACAAAGCCGTTGTCCTCGGCCTGGCGCAAGATGTCGTAGACCTCCTCCCGCGTCACGTAATGGCCGCGGTCGGTCTCGACCACATAGTCGGCCATGTCGCCCACGGCAATGCACCAGTCGGCGGGGTCGTCGGCGCAGCCCTCGCCCATCACGCGACGGCTCGCGCGGCAGCTGCAGGTGCTGGCGGCATATTTGCCATCGTATTTGTCGAGCCAATGCTCGATATGCTCGATCGGCACCGAGGTGCTCGTGGCATCAATGGCCTTCTCGACCGGAATGACGTGCATGCCGATGCCGGCGCCTCCGGGCGGCACCATCGGCGTGGCCTTGGACAGCGGCCCCTTGGACGCCTGCTCAAAGAACTTGGCATAGACCGGGTGCTCTTCGAGCTGGCCCACGCGCATGTTGAGGAACTCGGCGGAACCCGGTACCAACATGGGCAGCACCCACTGCTTGGCGCGCTCGGGATTTTCCCAGTTGTACTCGAGCAGACCCGTGTAGCTCATGTCGTCGAGCATCTTCTCGATCTGGGCCTCAGGCATGCCGGTGAGCTTGACCATCTCGGGCAGCGTATAGGGACGGCGCATCTTCATCTTGCAGAGCACTTCGGCCTGCTCGTCGGTTGCGGCCTCGGCAAACGACCAGTACTCGTAGCCCAGCAGCTCGTCGCGATGCAGCAGACGGTTAGTGCAGTGCTCGCACAGCTTGACGATTGCCTCGCGCGGATGCTCCGGCAGCGGCGGCACGAACTCCGCACCGATATCGGGCTCGGTGTAGCTAATTCCCGGTCCGTTGAGAATCATGGTTGTCCCTTCTCTTGCCGCAGTCCGGCGAGACCGCGGCGCCCCTCTTTTTTTGCAGGTCGGGCATGCCCCTATGCCGTTCACCCGCCATTGTTGACATTGTGTCAAAAATAGTATTGACGAACCGTCAACAATATTCAAGACTGTTAGGCGAACGGTCAGGCAAAAGAGGATGAAAGGCGGCAAGCACATGAGAAGTAACGCAGCGAACACCTCTGTGGCCGACGCCGTCCCCGCGCCCGACAGCACGGCAAAGCGCTTGACGGGCGACGAACGCCGTCGAGAGATTCTCGCCGCCGTGCGCGCCGTGAGCTCCGAGCTGGGCGTGTCGCATCTTTCGGTATCGGCCGTGACCAAGCGTGCCGGCTGTACGCGCTCGTTGTTCTACCACTACTTCGCCGATATGGACGCCGCCGTCACTGCCGTCATGGACGAGGCAATCGACGGTTTTATCTCCGAGCTCGAGCAGTGGAACGCCAGCCGCACGGTCGGCGACATCGAAGGCGCACTCGACACCGTCGCCCCGCTCTTTAAGCACCTGGTCGTGAGCGGCCACGAGCTGCCGAGCACGCTCACCTCGAGCAGCGGCGCGCTCTACGGCGGCTTTTTGCACAACGTGGTCCAGCGCGTGGCGCAGTATATCTGCGACACCACCGTGGTGGATTTTGTCGCCCATCATGAGCTACGCATCGACCATGTCTACGAGACGTTCTACACCCTCATCATGGGTCTTTTGATGTATATCCGCACGCACCCCGATGTGCCCGACGAAACGGTCAAGGAAATCATCGCCTCGACACTCCACATCGAGGGCTATACCGCCAAGTATCCGGAGCGCAAGCCCCAGAACTGACGACATTTGGCCAAACTGCCCGCGATCAGAAGAGGGGCCGCGGGCGTGTGAAAGGAGAGCAGCATGCTGTTCGATGTTTGGGGTAGCGATACCCTTATCCACTGGGCCGGCTGGGCCATGGTCTTTATTGGCCTGATCGTGCTCAACGAGGTCGGCCGCCGCACTAAGCTGGGCGCGGCAATCATCTTTGGCGTGGCTCCGCTGGCCATGACCATCTACTGCGTCGCCATCGCCATCGGCGTTTCGCAGGGTGCCGAGTGGGCGCTCACCAACCCCACCCATGTGTACCAGAACAGCTGGTTCCACTACGCCAAGGTATACGCTGCGCTGGCCGGTTGCTGGGGCTTCATTGCCATTAAGTACCAGTGGGGAAAGATCGGCAAGGCGCATTGGTTCCGTGCGTGGCCGTTTGTGATCGTCGCCATCAACATCATGATTGCCGTCGTGTCCGACTTCGAGAGCGCCTACCACTTCTTTGTCCTGGGCGAGTCCACCTGGGTCACCTCCGAAGGTGCTACGCAGCTGGCCGGCTGGAACAACGTGTTCAACGGCATCGCCGGTATCATCAACATCTTCTGCATGACCGGTTGGTGGAGCGTCTACGCCTCCGAGGATCAAACCGACATGCTGTGGCCCGACATGACCTGGGTCTACATCATCGCCTACGACATCTGGAACTTCTGCTACACCTACAACTGCCTGCCCACCCATTCCTGGTTCTGCGGCTTTGCGCTGCTGTTGGCGCCCACCGTCGCCGCCTTTATCTGGAACAAGGGCGGCTGGATCCAGAACCGCGCCTTTACGCTGGCCATTTGGTGCATGTTTGCCCAGGTGTTCCCGTACTTCCAGGAGGAGTCCGTCTTTGTGACCCACTCCACGCTCGACCCCGGCGCCGCTACCGCGGTCTCGATCGCCGCACTGATCGCCAACGTCGCCGCGATCATCTACATCGCCTACCGCGCCAAAAAGCTCGGCCGCAATCCCTACAAGCAGGATGTCTTTGAGGGCACCAGCGATTGGGAGAAGGCTACCGCTCGCCGCGCCAAGGTGGATTACGCACACGCCGAGTAACATGTTGGTCGCTGTTGGCACCTGGGCATAGGCCCGCCTGCCAGATTTTCAATCCAATGTCTCGCAGAGCCCCCGGAAAGCGTTTCACTCGCTTTCCGGGGGCTTTTGTCGTTGCGTCTCTAATCATCATCTATTCAAAAACACGCGCACATATAAAATCGGATTTCAAATCATACGGCGGCTCTATGGGGTCCCGTTTTTGGGTACAGTGTTGTCCCGATATTGAGCTTGGGGGATGTATGAATGATGAGACGATGGGCCAAGAGGATGCGGCCCAAGATGCAGAAGCGTGTGCCGAAGCCCTGGAGAGCCTAGACCGGATTTCACTTGATGAGATTGCGTTTGACGATTCGGGCGTTGATGTGCAGGATGAGTCGGAAGCCGAGGCGCAGTCCGATGATCAGGATGCAGACGACGTTGAGCCTGCCGAAGATGAGGCAGATCACGAAGACACCGAATGCGAGGCCGACGACCAGCCCGAATCCGACACGAGCGAGGAAACCATCTTGCTCGACAACTTGCCGGCCGAAGATTCGCTGACCCGCGAGCTCCCTGGCTTAGGCTCTGCGCCTGCCGTGGACGAGACCATCGCCATGGGCGATATTCCCCTGCCGTCCGTTCCCTCGGCACGCGAGGCCGAGGTCCGCCATCGCAAGATGTCGCCCAAGCGCCGCAATCTGATGGTCGCCGGTGTCGTGGCCGTCGCGCTCGTCGCCGGCGGTGCAGGCTATGCTGCCTGGAACGGATATCAGCAAGAGCAGGCTGCCGCTGTCGCCGCCAATGCCCACACGATGATGTCGGTGCAGATTGGCATGCATGCCGCGGGCCTCGACTGTTCCACTGGCTCCAAGATTCCCGTACAGGTGAGCGGTCAGGATTCTGACGGCTCCTCCGTGAGCGAAACGCTCTATGTTGACGAGCACGGCCGCGGCATCAAACTGCTGCCCGGCGATTACACGCTCTCCATCGCTGCCTCCCCCATCGCGGCCGACGGCACCATCTATACCGTCCCGACCACCAAGACGCAGGTCACCGTTAAGAGCGATGGACAGGATTTAAGTGCCCAGGCCACCTTTAAGCTCAAGGTGCCTTCGGCCGACACGGTGACTGACGACCAGATCGATGCCGCCGCCAAGTATGCCGAGGAGGGCGGTGCGAGCTCCGCCGCGGCTGCCAAAGTGCTCCAGCAGGCAGCAACCGCGCGGCGCGACGCCGCCGTCAATGCCGTGAGCGCGCAAAAGGCACAGGCGTCCCGTGATGCTGACGCTCGCCACAAGGCAACCGACCTCTACCAGCTCGATATTCCCGTCGAGTGGTACGGCAAGGTCGCAACTTGGCAAAACGGAAGCACGCTATGCATCTATCTGGGCGACGACGCCAATACGCCGCTCGTGACGCTCGTCGCGGTGCGCGAGGGCGAGAGCTTTACGCCCGATGAAGGCGATACGGTTTTGGGCGCGGCCAATCTAGGCAACGGTTATACCGTCTACGCCAGCGGCCCCGTCTATCCGTACGTGGTGCCCCAGACCATCAACGGACGGACGCAGAACCCCGTGTCAACCTACCCCATGGACACGGCCATTGAGCTTGTCGAGCTTACGACCGGCAACCGCTACACCTATAGCCAGATCAAGAACGACCTGGTTGGCAAAGACGGCAACGCAGACGCCGCGACCAAACTCGAAACCGACTACCTCGCGCAGATCCTGCTGCCGAGTATCAAAGCCCAGGACTAGCCTGGCGCAGCAAGGTGCTCCCCAACCGTGATGAAGGAGCCAGGAGGTCCTGACCCCACAGGCCCATAGATGATTAGGCAAGGAGCCACTTCCATGCGGGCATAACGTGTACCACACCGTGCTCGCATGGAATATCGGTCTGTTCATCCATGGTAACGATTGCCGACTCGCCAAGATCAAACTGGGCCATCGAGGCATCAAGCGCGGCGATTTCGCGCTCGCGCGTTTTCTCACTTGCCATATCCGCACTCACCTGAATCAGGCTATAAGCCCGCATGAGAAGCGCATCCCCAGCCACAAAGTCCACCTCATGGCTTTTGCTCTTCTCTTTGATTAGCAGGCGGCAGACCGAGCCGGTCCTCACCGCGGGAGTCCTTCTTCTTAGCGCATTGAACACTGCGGTCTCGAGCCTCTGGCCCTGGTCCAATGCCGATGCGGGAGAGAATGCTCCAAACATCGCAGGGTCGACAGCGTAGACCTTAGACGCAGACCGCATGTTATTTGCCAGTGAACGCGTGAACTCCGGCACAGAAAATAACAGGTAGGCGTCCTCATAATACTCAAGTAAGTCGCTGAGCGAATTACGACTGACGGGTATCTGTCTGCTCTTGAACTCGTTGTACACTTTGTTCACTGACAGCTCTCGTCCCGAAGATGCCATACACCGCGTCAAGAACAGCGATGCCAGGCGAGGGTTCTTGACGTCGTAACGTTCAACGACGTCCATGGCGACCGTTCGCGAAGCATATTCCTGTAGCAGCTGAATCGCGTCTGCAGGCGTCTGCTCAAGTGTCGCGATGAATCCCCCTCGTTCAAGATACCCGATCAGATGATGTCGAAGCAGCGCTGCATCGCTCGGGGAAAAGGTCGCATCTGACTCGAGAACGCTCCCCGTCTTATATCGAACGTATTCCGAAAAACTCAACGGAAAAAGCTCTCGCACAAGAGAACGACCCCTGAACTCGCTCTTAAGTTCTGAGGACAGCATCTTAGAAGAAGATCCCGTCACATAGACGGTCGCTTTCTCCGTATCGACTACACGCCGCAGAAACGCACCCCATTCGGGAATTTCCTGGATCTCGTCAAAGAAAATGTAAGCGCCCTCGGTTCGAGCAACAGGATACAGCGCATAGAACGTGTCGAGCACGTCCGCCAGCAGCGATGGCTCATACGGGCGCAAGCGCTCATCCTCAAAATTGAAGTAAAGCATCCGGTCAAGCTCGACGCCCCGGCTCTGAAGCCGCCGCATCTCCTGATACAGGCGATACGTCTTTCCACAACGGCGGGCCCCCACAATCACATTTACGATGTTGTCGCGCTTTGGCTCCTGTGGGTTTCCTAGATCAAGGTCTCGCTCAAAGACCTGCGGAACCCCCTGCTGTTCAAAGTCCTTTATTTTCTGGGCGATCAAGTCGTTGAATGCCATGATTCTCCAATCTTGCTCTCTAGCTAATCAAAATTATAGCGATTCTTGATTAATTAGAGATCAAGATTATGTCTGACTTGATTAACACTTAAGCAAGTTTTTTCACTATTACTGCTCGAAGGATGCCGAGTGGCTGAGAGGGCAACCAAGCTCGAATGCGACTCCCTGGACAGTCGATTTGGGACGGGACTTTTTTGACTACCCCGTCCCAGGAAATCATCGCCAAATTAGCTACTTGATGCAACTAGCGCCAGGGGTCGGCTTCGAACAGCGGCTCGCGCTCGGGGCGGCGATCGCTGTAGGGATCGTAGCCGTCATCGTCCTCGTTCTCGGCACGGATGTAGGGGTCGCGCAGCTTGGGCGCCGGCTTAGGCACAGACTTGGGTGCGGCGGGTGCGGCATCGGTCGCCGGCGCGCTTGTCTTGATCTCGTCTTTCATCTGCATAGCTCCTCGCATCGCATCCGTTCAATATCATCGATTGTCGCACGAAAAAGGGCGGCGGACCCAATTGGATCCGCCGCCCTTGGCGTTTAGAGACGGCTGGTAGATTTTAAGGCATGGCCCAAAACCTACTCGGCGTCGGGGACCTCGTAGGTGGCCGCCGGCGTGTTGTCGCACACGACGGTAAAGCCGCCGTCCTTGTCGGCATCGACCGTCACCTGATCGCCCTCGCGCACCGTGCCGTCGATGATAGCGGCGGCGATGGCATCCACGACCTCGCGCTGAACCAGACGTTTGAGCGGACGGGCGCCAAAGACCGGGTCCAGGCCGCCCACGGCGAGCATCTGCTTGGCCGCCGGGGTGATGGCAAGCGTCATGCGCTCCTTGGCCAGACGCGCGCGGACGTCGGCGAGCTGGATGTCGACGATCTTCTCGATCTGCGCCATGCCGAGCGGATGGAACACCACGATATCGTCGATACGGTTGAGGAACTCGGGGCGGAAGGTCTGAGCCATGGCCGCGTCGACCTGATGGCGCATCTCCTCCTCGTCCTTGCCCGAAAGCTCGGCGATAGCCTTGGAGCCCACGTTAGACGTCATGATGATAATCGTGTTCTTGAAGGACACCTGGCGACCCTGACCGTCGGTCAGACGGCCGTCGTCAAGCACCTGCAACAGCACGTTGAAGACATCTGGATGGGCCTTCTCCATCTCGTCGAGCAAGATCACGGAGTAGGGGCGACGGCGCACGGCCTCGGTGAGCTGGCCGCCCTCGTCGTAACCCACGTATCCCGGGGGCGCACCGATCAGACGCTGGACGCTGAACTTCTCCATGTACTCGGACATGTCGATACGCACGAGCGCGCGCTCGTCGTCGAACAGGCACTCGGCAAGCGCCTTGGCGAGCTCGGTCTTGCCCACGCCGGTGGGGCCCAGGAAGAAGAAGCTGCCGATGGGCTTGTCCGGATCGGAGAGACCCGCACGGCTGCGGCGCACGGCCGCGGCGACGGCGGAGACGGCCTCGTCCTGGCCGATGACGCGCTTATGCAGCTCACCCTCCAAGCCCTTCAGCTTGTCGAGCTCGCCCTGCATCATCTTGGACACGGGCACGCCGGTCCAGGCACTCACGACCTCGGCGATCTCATCGGAGGTCACCTGTTCGTTGAGGCCCTCGCCGTCCTGCTGCTTTTGCGCCTCGAGCGCAGCCTCGGAATCCTGAATCTGCTGTTGCAGGCCCGGAATCACGGAGTAGCGCAGCTCGGACGCACGGCCCAGATCACCATTGCGCGTCGCGCGCTCCTCTTCGCTCCTGGCCTCGTCGAGCTGTCCCTTGAGCTCTTGCACGTGGTCGATGGCGTTCTTCTGGTTGAGCCAGCCAGCCTTTTGCACGTTGAGTTTTTCCTGGACCTCGGCGATCTCCTGACGCAGGGCCTCCAGACGCTCCTTGGAGGCGTCGTCGGTCTCCTTCATGAGCGCCTGCTCCTCGATCTGCAGCTGGGTGAGCTGACGCGTGGTGGCGTCAATCTCGACCGGCATGCTGTCGAGCTCCATGCGCAGGCGGCTTGCCGCCTCATCGACCAGGTCGATGGCCTTGTCGGGCAGGAAGCGGTCGGCGATATAGCGATCGGAGAGGTCGGCGGCGGCCACGAGCGCGCTATCGGTGATGTGCACGCCGTGGAAGATCTCGTACTTCTCCTTGAGGCCACGCAGAATCGAGATGGTGTCCTCGACGGTAGGCTCGCTCACCATAACGGTCTGGAAACGACGGGCGAGCGCCGCGTCCTTCTCGATGTACTTGCGGTATTCGTCGAGCGTGGTCGCGCCGATCGCATGCAGGTCGCCACGGGCGAGCGCCGGCTTGAGGATGTTGCCTGCGTCCATGGAGCCCTCGGTGGCACCCGCGCCCACAATGGTGTGAAGCTCATCGATGAACAGGATGACCTTACCTTCGGATTTTTGCACTTCTTTGAGCACGGCCTTTAAGCGGTCCTCGAACTCACCACGGTACTTGGCGCCGGCGACCAACGCGCTCATGTCGAGCTCGATGAGGTCGCGGTCGCGCAGGGTGCTCGGCACATCGCCGGCCACGATACGCTGGGCGATGCCCTCGACGATAGCCGTTTTACCGACGCCCGGCTCACCGATGAGCACGGGGTTGTTCTTGGTGCGGCGGGACAGAACCTGAATGGTACGGCGGATCTCGTCGGTACGGCCGATGACCGGGTCGAGCTTACCGGCGCGGGCAAGATCGCAGATGTTGCGACCGTACTGCTCCAACGCCTCAAACTGGGTCTTGTCCTCGGCAGACGTCACGCGGTCATCGCCACGCAGCTCCTCGTAGACCTGCTCGATGCGCTCCTTGGTCACGCCAGCGTCACGCAGTACACGACCAGCCTCGCCCTTGTCCTCGGCAAGCGCCATCAGCAGATGCTCGGTCACCACAAAGCTGTCGCCCATCTTGGTGGCCTTCTTCTCGGCCTTTTCGATGACGCGGACGAGCTCGTTGGACAGGCCCATCTGCTGACCCTCGCCCGAAACCTTGGGCGCGCGGTCGACGGCATCCTGCGTGGAGCGTGCGAGCTGGGCCGGATCAGCGCCGATGCGCTCGATGATCACGGAGATATTGCGCTCGCCGGCACCGAGCAGGGCAGACAGCAGGTGAATCGGCTCCACCGCGCCGGCCTGCGCATCGGCAGCCGTGCTCATGGCGGTCTGCAACGCCTCGCGCGACGTCATTGCTAGCTTATCGATTCTCATGGAATCACCTCTCTTGGGGCGGCCGCCCTACGGGGCGGCTTCACGTTGTTCGAGAAGTATTGTTGCCAGCTTTGTGCGATCTTATACATAAATCTAAGTCTCTATATATAAGATTTTCTGAGTGTTCCCACGACATGCAAACCACCACAAAGGGGACAGACACCTTTGTGGTGGTCGCGGTCTCTACTCCTTCGCCGGACCCGTACTTCCCGATTCGACGGTCCAGGGCATCTCATCCTCGAACAGCCATGTACGGGCAGACCCACTATCGCGTGCAGCCTGCGGGTCAGGCAAGCAGGTCTGTTTATAGGCATCTTGGATACACTGGCCCATAAAATCGTTGAGCTCGGTCTGGTCGCCCTCCATGACATAGGCGACATCGCCGTCCATGATGTAGATGCCCGGACCCTCATTGTCCTCGTAGCCCGGATCGTACGAGACATCACATAACTTTGCGCCGTTTGCAGTGTCCAGCTCGATGGAAGAGTGGCATCCGCCAACCATGTCGTTCGCTTTTGCCCGATAGGACGCATATCCATACCAGCGCTTAATGATTTTGCCCTTGAGCAGCTCGGACGCCCTGTCGATCAGACCAGAATCCGTGGTATAGCGCATAGCCCCAAGCTGAATGCGTGGATAATTACTAATGCCCAGCGCAGCCGGTTGCTCATCAAAATCAACGGTAATGGTCTCAGGCTTGTCGTCGCCGGTCAGAAGTTCGACAGATTGAGTCACAGGCTTGACCACCGGCTCCGTCACCGCAGCAGGTAGAAATGCCATACCGACAGCGCCCGCGCCAACCACAGCGATCGCAAGCGCCAAGACAATCAATCCAATACGGGCAGGACTTCTCACAGCAAAGCACCTCACAATGCAAACCCGCGCCATTTGTCCTAATGATACCGCCGGCTAACACTATCACCAAAAGAAGCCGCGCGCTCCCCACCACCACAAAGGGGACAGGCACCTTTGTGGTGGTTTTCGACGCTAACGGTCGACCATCTCACGCCATGAGATTAAACTTGAATTGTTCTCTGAACATATCCATTTCTGCCTATCCTCAACAGCTCTTTGTCTCGAGGAGCGCATATGAAGCCGTCTCATTCCACCGGTCGCAACGTCATCGCCATTCTCGCCATACCCATCGTGATGCTCTTCCTTATCGTCATCACGCCCTTTTCTTTTGGTATCGCCTCGCCCTTCGATCTTTGCGGGATGATCGACGCCGGCTCGCGTGCCACCTCGCTCTCCTTTGTCTGCCGTGGCGTGTTCTACGAATATGCAATTCCCACCGGAAGTTGGCAGTCCAAGTTACCGTTGCTCGGCAAGGTCGACGGATGCTCTCCTTATTTCTGCCTCGAACCTCAGACAATGAATTATCTGATCGACGACCAGCCCCTTGACTCCATCACCCTCGCCTACGACTACGCACCAAACACCGATGAGCGCCACATGAACCAAGTCCTCGACAAGCTGCTTGGACAGTGCGGGCTCACCGCGGAAGCCGGTCGAACCATCTATAGCAACCAGAAATTAAAGCGAACAGAACTCCGCCGTGTCGGAAAAATCAAAGGGCGAAACGGGGCCGCCTACTGGGATGCCTGGGCAACACGCGACAAGGGCGAATTCGGACACAGCACCTATATGGTCACTGTCTACACCAAAGACGGAATTAAGGACAATGTTGACGATTTCGCGTCATCCAAACTCGGCATCCCCAAAACAACCAAACCCGCCAGCCCAGATGAAATTCTGTAGAGGTGCCCATTAACATGCCGCTCAACGATCACAACAACATCGAGCTCGTCCCCACCGCCACAAAGGTGCCTGTCCCCTTTGTGGCGGTTTTCGACAAAAAGAAGCCGCCCCGATAACAGAGGCGGCATCAAGCAAGCCTATTTATTAGCGTCCCTCAAGACCCAACGAAAACGCAGCGATGGAATCGAGAACCGACAATAGCCCGTTCGCACAGATGGAGGCGGAGATTCAAGGTCAGAGTCCGGCTTAAACGGCTTAGCTATCGCACGTCACAACGTTCTCGTCGTCCTCCCTATCGTATTTATAGTGCTTACTGTGAAAATAGTGAGTTTAGTGAGAATAGTATCGCTCAAGACTCGTGAACTGAATTATTGACCTCTCGCCCAGAATGAGTGGGGCAAATATTCCTATTAGAGGTCAAATCGAAGCCCAATAGGGCCTTTTCGCCCCGTCATTTCGACCGATCGCTTTCTTTTGAATATTGTCGTAAGCTGGTATCACTTATCTTAATGAATGCATACTGTTTGCGAGGTACCCGCCGTGAAACGCTCCACCTATATCGGCCTGCTCGTCTTAGCGTTTGCGATTACCGCAGTCGGCGTAGGAATTATCTATCTCGCATTTCTCCCTGCCTCGGCAACGCAGGCGGCGGTTGAAACCGTAAGCTACCCCATCGAAATCCTCACCGATATCGTCAAACCCGATTCGATCACCGTCGATTTCGACGGTACGCCCGCAGCGCTTGGGGTCAGTAACTATCCCCGAATCGAACTTGGAGCCACGCGCTATACCCAAGATGAGCAGCTTATCGGCAAGGCAACCAGTTTACTCAAAGGCAAGACGTTTAAGCGGTGGTACGGCGCCGCAACATATCGAGCCAAGAACGGCCAAATGGTTGGCGGGTATCATTCGACCCTTGAGCTCGATGCGGCAAACGGGAGCAAATTGTGCAACGTCTCATACGACCCCGGCTGCGTGGACAATGAAGGACCGGGGGTCTATATCTCGGATGGCGACGTAATCTACGTCATGGAGGGCGACCAGACGGCAGTCGTCGATTTTATGGATCGGTGTACCGAGGATGCCTACGAACAAACTTGCGAGCCCGATCCACAGACAGCGCGCGACAGTGGCTCAGCACGCACTTGGCTATTTGACGATGAAATAACCTGGGCCCCATCGAAATAAGGACCCGCCAGGCAGGCACCTTTGTGGTGGTTTCGGTTCCGATGTTCCACTGTCTCGATCTGTAACATCTAGCGGCCCTTTTCGATCCTAGATGTTACAGATTGAGATGAAATGATCGGCGGCGATCGTTTGTCTCAATCTGTAACAGCCGCTCGTCAAATAGGGGCCCAGATGTTACAGGTCGAGACAAACGGAACCACCGCAAAGGCGCCTATGAACTGCGCCCCGAAACTTGGACTGAATAAATAGCGACTACGCCGCAAGGGCCCGGTTCCGGAACTCCTCCGGCGTCAGGCCCTTCAATTTTACCTGCCTGCGCCGCGTGTTCCAATGGGCTATGTACTCCTCCAGGTCGCGCTTGAAGTCCTCGAAGCTGCCCCACTCCCTGCCGCGGTAGAACTCGTCCTTCACGTGGCCGAAGAGCTGCTCGGTGGCGGCGTTGTCGATGCAGTTCCCCTTGCGCGACATGCTCTGGGTGATGCCCGCCCCCTCCAGCCTGGAGGTGTAGGACTCGTGCTGGTACTGCCAGCCCATGTCCGAGTGCATGGTCGGCGCCGCCCCGCCGGGCAGGGCCTCGAGGAGCCGGTCGAGCATCCTGTGCTGCTGGGCGAGGTCCGGCGAGGTCGATATGTCGCTCGCCACGATCTCCTTCGTGCAGAAGTCGAGCACCGGGGCCCAGTAGGCCTTGGCGCCGGCGACCTTGAACTCGGTGACGTCGGTGCCGAGCTTCTGCCACGGCCCCTCGGCGCCGAAGTCCCTCGCGATGACGTTCTCGAACGTGCTCCCCACGAGCCCCCTGTAGGAGCTGTACCGGCGGCGGGAGCCCCGGCGGCGTATCCCGCACCGGATGCCCATCTCGCGCATCATCTTGAGCACGGTCTTGTCGGCCACGACCGCGCCCAGCTCGGCACGCAGGCACATGGCTATCTGCCGGTGCCCGCAGCCGTTGGCGGTGCGCGAGAATATCTCGGCCGCGGCGTCGCGCAGTTCGGGCCTGGTCGGCCTCCGCGGGTGCGCCAGCGCGTAGTAGTAGGTCGACCTCCTGAGCCCCGAGCACTCCAGCAGGTGGCGCAGGGAGTGCCCCTCCGCCCTCAGCGCCCTCACCGCCTCGGCCGCCGCCCTGGTCAGAGCCCGTCCCGCTCGACCAGGGCGCGCAATTTTTTTAGGTAGGCGACCTCGGCCTCGAGCCTGCGGCAGCGCTCCTCGAGCTCCTGCTCGCGGGTGCGGGCCCGGGGCTTCGACCTCGACCCCCTCGGCCTGCCCTTCGGTCCGGGCCGCAGCGCCTCGGCGCCGCCCTCGCGGTAGAGCCTGCACCAGCGCTCCAGCGGGGACTTCGACCTGATCCCGAACTCGGCCATGGCGTCGGTCTTCGCCATCCCGCCGTCGACCACGGCCGACGCCGCGGCGACCCTCTGCTCGAATGTGTACCTGGATTGTTTCCCGCCCATGGACAGCAGCGCCTCGCTTCCGAACGCCCGGTATACCCACTGCCATTCTCTCACGGTCTCGCGGGGGACGGACAGGGCCTCGGCCGCCGGCTTGCAGCCGACGCCGGCGTCGAAGAGCTCGACGGCCCGCCTCCTGGACTCCAGGTCGTGCTTCACCCTGAGGTCTATACTCATGGAAAACTGGAGTGGGAAGGATAAACTGGACTTTCTTTTAAGGATCCTCAAGCGTATTGCCGCTCGTATTCCACTGGAGACATGTAGCCCAGGGTGGAATGCATGCGCACCCTATTGTAATAGAGCTCTATGT
>CALDEU010000024.1:0-61185 GCA_937942395.1 uncultured Collinsella sp.
TGGTGCGGCGTATAGGATTCGAACCTATGACGTTCTGATTCGTAGTCAGACCCTCTATCCAGCTGAGGTAACGCCGCAACGCACGGATTATTATGCACGTGACCCCTCGATGGGTCAAGCGACAATTTGGAAAAATTTTACGAAGTGATGATTAAGATGCTCGCACCTCGACCGAGGTTCGAATCCGTGCGGTGCCGGCGTAAAAGAAAAGCCCCCGTTGCCGGAGGCTTTCGATTTCAATTGGTGCGGCGTATAGGATTCCGCGCATCCGCTTCGCGGATCCGCACCGGCTTCGCCCGCCTGCCGGCGGACTCGCCCGCGGGCTGAAAACGCTCCGCGTTTTTTTGACGCCCGCGCCTCGACCGAGGTTCGAATCCATGCGGTGCCGGCGTAAAAGAAAAGCCCCCGTTGCCGGAGGCTTCAAGTTCGATTGGTGCGGCGTATAGGATTCGAACCTATGACGTTCTGATTCGTAGTCAGACCCTCTATCCAGCTGAGGTAACGCCGCAGCGCAAGACATATAAAACCACTTTAGCTTATTGGAGTCAAGCTCAATCTCAAACTTTTTTGTGAAACGCAGTTTTGTCATGCTGCTCCGCATATACCGCCGTTCCCCGTACGATCGATTGGCTTTTCGATCACGTCAAACTTGGCATCAAGTTCCCTCAGGAGCGATCTCACCCGCTGGGCACAATCATAATCGGCAAACGAGATGCTCAGCATGCGCGCGACCTGGTTGGAAGTCCCAACTCCATAGAAGTGCTCCAGCGCCACAAGCCCCACGTGCGTCACAAAGGTCTCGACCACATGCGGCGACTCCTCAAAACACCATTGTGTCAACGGACCCTCACTCGTCTGTCGAACCACCAGGCTACCCATGCCAGACGGCTCACACGTTACAAGCAGGTACTCCCCACCCTCGTCGCTCTCAAACAAAACCACCCGATCATCAAACAGCTCCATCGCGTCCCCTTTCTCTCGCTCTTATTTAGCAAAAGCATAACAGGTAGATAGCTGTATACAGAACAGTTGTTCGTGTGTTTTCTATTGAGCTGTCCGCACGGCATGATATGGACCTGCGCACGAAATAGGGCGCCCCCGAAGGAGCGCCCTTGCATATCCCCTATGCAGCCAAGTTACGCGACCGGCTCGATCTTCTCGAGACCGCCCATGTAAGGACGCAGAACCTCGGGGATCGTGATGGTGCCGTCGGCGTTCTGGTAGTTCTCCAGAATGGCAGCCATGGTGCGGCCGGCCGGCAGGCCGGAACCGTTGAGCGTGTGCAGGTAGCGCGAACCCTTGAAGTTCTCGGGGTCGCGATACTTGATGTTGGCGCGGCGAGCCTGGAAGTCACCGCAGTTGGAGCAGGAGCTAATCTCCTTGTAGGCGTTGTAGCTCGGCAGCCAGACCTCAACGTCGTAGGTCTGACGGGCAGAGAAGCCCAAGTCGCCGGTGCACAGGCTAATCACGCGATACGGAAGGCCCAGCTGCTGCAGCAGGTACTCGGCCTCGGCGGTCATGCTCTCGAGCTCATCGTCGGACTCCTCCGGCTTAGCGAACTTGACCATCTCGACCTTGTCGAACTCGTGCTGACGGATGATGCCGCGGGTGTCGCGACCGGCGGAACCGGCCTCCTCGCGGAAGCAGGGGGTGAAGGCGGTGTAGCGACGCGGCAGAGTGTCGGCATCGAGGACCTCGCCGGCGTGCAGGTTGGTAAGCACGACCTCGGCGGTGGGGATCAGGAAGTTGTCGCCCGAGACGTGATAGGCGTCGTCCTCGAACTTGGGCAGCTGACCCGTGCCAAACATGGTCTGACGCTTGACGACGATGGGCGGCCACCACTCCTTAAAACCACGGCTGGTGTGCGTATCGAGGAAGAAGTTGATGAGGGCGCGCTCCAGGCGGGCGCCGGCGCCACCGAGAACGGTAAAGCGGCTGCCGGAGAGCTTGTTGCCACGCTCGAAGTCGAGGATGTCCAGATCGGTGCCCAGATCCCAGTGCGGCTTAAAGTCGAAGTCGAACTCGCGCGGGGTGCCCCAACGACGGCGCTCAATGTTCTCGTCCTCGTCCTTGCCGTACGGCGTGGCCTCGCAAGGAATGTTGGGCAGGTGAGCCATGAAGTCGTACTGCTCCTGCTCGAGAGCAGTGCGGCGCTCGGCCAGGCCGTCAATCTTCTCGTTGACGGCGCGCACGGCCTCCTTGGCGGCCTCGGCCTCGTCCTTCTTGCCCTCCTTCATCAGGGCGCCGATCTTCTTGGACTCGGCATTGCGCGTAGCCTGGAGCTCCTCGACCTCGGTGATGACGGCACGGCGCTCGTCGTCGAGCTCAAAGAACTTCTCGCGATCCCAAGACGTCTGGCGGTTAGCCATGGCGACATCGATGGCATCGGGGTTCTCGCGAACAAACTTGATATCAAGCATTAGATCCTCCGGCGATATACATTCCATTTAGGTTGCAACCTTGTACATGTATGGGCAAGTATATACTTATGAGCGTTTACGACCCAACTCAACTACGCAAGAAGGCACCCAATGGACGCAGTTTTTTCCTTTTTGTTTGGCACCCGCACCGGTTTTGCCATCCTTTTCGCCGGCGGCATCCTGTTATTTGCGATTCTTGCCTTTGTAATGGAGAAGCGTACCCATAAGATGTACGTCGACCGCGGACCCAAGTCCGAGGATGAGGAAGACAGCTTCTGGGACTAACCTGCCAAAAAGGGACAGGTTTATTTTGGTCTGTTTTATCTGGGCAAACGCAAGCGCCCCGCAACTGGAATTGAGCCAGTTGCGGGGCGCTTTTCGCTAAAAGGACAAAACCGCAGAAAATACCTGCCAAAAATAAACCCGTCTTTTTTTTGGTCGGTTTTACTGGAGAGTTGCGTCGATTGCCTTGACCAGGGCGCTGCGCATGCCGGCGTCCTCGAGCGCAACGACGCCCTTGATGGTGGCACCACCGGGCGAGCATACGGCATCCTTCATCGCCGCAGGATGCTGGCCAGTTGCAAGCTGCAGCTTTGCCGTACCTAGCACCATCTGGCTCACAATGCGATAGGCATCGGCGCGCGGGATACCGTGCTTGACCGCCGCATCGCCCAGGGCCTCGATTGCCATGGCGACAAATGCCGGAGCGCAACCACCCACCGTGCCGCCCACAAACAGCAGGCTCGTATCGAGCTCGACCACCGCACCGAGTTTGCCAAGCAGATCAAGCACCACGGCGCTCTGCTCATCACTAAGCGTGGAAGCCTTCTCGCAAGCGATGACGCCCTCGCCCACCGAAACCGGTGTGTTGGGCACCGTCGAGATATGCGCGACGCCCGGCAGGACCTGCTCCCACTTGGCACTGTCCCAGGTCCAGGCAACCGACAGAACGACCTTTTTGGCAAGAGCATCCTTGAGCGGGGCGAATACCTTCTCGATCATGTACGGTTTGACCGCAGCGACCACGATATCGGATGCGGCGACAACCTCGGCGGCATCGTGGCAGGCGACCATGCCGCGCGCCTCGCAGCGCTCAACCAGTGCGTCGTAGCGACCCGCGCAGGCGCACATGTCGCTCGCAGCTACACCGGCAGCGATCCAGCCATCGGCCATAGCGCTCGCCATATTGCCAAAACCGACAAATCCAATCTTCATATCTCATAGTCCTTTCAGACACATTCCTCAAAACGAAAGGTATTGTCCCACGCCATTGTTTCGTATTGCCGACCTATTTGTGATACGGCTCGCCACGGCTGATCTTGCAGGCACGGTAAATCTGCTCTAGCAGCACCACACGCGCCAGGTTATGCGGCAAGGTAATGCGTCCAAAGCTGAGCATCTCGTCGGCGCGGGCGCGCACCTCATCACTCACGCCGTCCGAACCGCCGATTACAAAGGCAATGTCGCTGCTGCCTCGCAGCATAAGATCGTCGAGCCGCGCCGAGAGCTCCTCACTCGAACGCTCCTTGCCCTCGATAGCCAGCAGGATCACATGCGCCCGAGACGGCAATGCAGCAAGAATTGCCGCCCCCTCCTTGTCGCGCGCGGCATCCACGCCGCCCGCCTTAGCCGGGTCGATATCGGCCACCTCGCGGATATCAACCTTGGCATAGGCACCTAGGCGCTTGGTGTACTCAGCGCAGGCATCCTTCCAAAAGCGCTCTTTGAGCTTGCCAACACAAACGACGGTGTATTTCACGCGTGTCTACTCTTTCGAATCGTTCTGAACCTTACCGGCAGCCAGCATCTGCTCGAACATCGAGGCCGACTGCGAAAAGTCGCTCGGCAGCACGACCGTCGAGGTTTTACCCGTACGAGCGAACTCCGTCATCATCTCGGACCACTGCGTAAACATGAACAGTTGGTTGGCCTCGTCATTGCCGACACCCGTCTCCTGGATGATCTCGAGCGAATCTTTGATACCCAGCGCGATGGCCTTGCGCTGGTTGGCGATGCCCTCACCCGCCTTTTCCATAGCCTCAGCCTCGGCGGTCGCCTCGGTGACGCGCTTGATGCGGTCTGCCTCAGCGAGCTCCTGTGCCGCAGCGCGCTTGCGCTGGGCGGCGTTGATGTCGTTCATGGAGTTCTCGACCTCGGTCGGCAGTGCGATTTTGGTGATGAGCGTCGACACGAGGGTGAAGCCGTAGGCGGCCATCTGCTCGGAAACGGTAGCGTTGACATCCTTGGCGATGTCATCCTTCTTGGCAAAGACCTCATCGAGTGTGTAGACGGGAATCGAAGAGCGCAGGGCGTCGGTGATGAAGTCACGCATCTGGTCGACGGGCTCCTGCAGCATATAGTAGCTCTTGTAGATACCCGAATCCGCCGGGCCGGCGCCCATGTCATAGCTCACGTGGTACTGAGCAGAGACCTCAAGGCCGATGGTCACGTTGTCCTGGGTCTTAACGTCGATGCCAAAACCGTTTTTCATGGTGCGCAGGCTCACCGTGGCGGCCTTGCGGTCGATCACGGGCACCTTCATGTGGAAGCCCGCGTTGACGATGCGGTTAAACTTGCCCAGGCGCTCGATGATCACGGCATGCTGCTGTTCAACGACATAGCAGGCGCTGGGAAGCAGCAGCAACAGGATGATGATGGGAATCAAAAGGCTGGTAAGGGCGGCAATGATACCGGAAAACAGCATGGTCTCTCCTCTGATAGGCACACGTTGGCATTAGGATACCCGTCCAAGGAGATCGTGCATATCAAAAAAGCCCCCATTGCTGGGAGCTCTTTCATGTAATGGTGCGGGCGAAAGGACGTCCGCGTATCCGCTTCGCGGATCCGCACCGGCTTCGGCCGCCTGCCGGCGTCCTCGCCAGCTCGCTAAAAACGCTCCGCGTTTTCTTTACGCTCGCTCCTTCGCAGGTTCAAGTCCCTGTGATGGGCCCGTAACAAAAAGAGCTCCCATTGCTGGGAGCTCTTTCATTTAATGGTGCGGGCGAAAGGACTTGAACCTTCATGGGGTTGCCCCCATACGGACCTGAACCGTACGCGTCTGCCAATTCCGCCACGCCCGCGTGCAGGAATTAGAATAACGGAGCGCCACCGCGAACGCAAGAACTATTTTTGAAAAAGTTTGCAGGCATTTTCCCAGGCGGCCTGCGCGATTGTTTCGGCGTCCTCACCTGTGCGATCGACACGGTCGTTAACCAGCGCGTTTGCCGTAATGGAGATCATTGCGGGCTCGCATTCAAGACCGCGGATGGGCTCCGGAGCCATATACGGGCAATCCGTCTCGAACAAAATTCGATCGAGTGGGGTTGCCGCAAATGCCTCGCGCACGTCATCGTTGCGCTTAAAGGTGGCCGCACCACCATAGGCGATATAGCAGCCCAGCTCCACAAAGCGCTCCATCGTGGCGCGGTCCTCGCCAAAGCAGTGCAGTACACAACCGGCCTGGGGCACGCCCACCTCACGAAGCGCGTTGTGGGCGTCCACGTGCGAGGTGCGCTCCTGGTCCGTGTCCTCGTGGCGCAGATGTAGCTCCACCGGCACGTTACGGCACACGGCAAGCTCGAGCTGGCGCGCCATGCAGTCAATCTGCACGCTATGGGGCGCCGGCGCGATGTCGTCGTCGTAATCCATGTGGTAGTCCAGGCCGATTTCGCCAATACCGGCGCATAAGGGGTCATCGAGTGCGGCAACGAGCTGTGTGTGAACGTCGTCGGTATAGTCCGGCGCGCCATACGGATGCACGCCGGCAAGATACTTGATCTGCGGGATATCCTGCATCGGCAGAATTTCGCGCACGAGCCAGTCGCTATAGTCCGTCACGCTGCGTTTGTCAGCGATGGGGTCGAACATCGTCACCAACAGGTCGACACCCGCGGCTTTGGCGCGCACGAGCGTCTCGGGCACTTCTTTGCCCCAAAACGAAAGCAGATGCGCATGCGTGTCGGCAAGCGGTGCCAAGGGCACGGGGCAGGCGACCGTCTTCTTTTTCTTGGTAAACGTCACGCGTGCGGCATTAGGCATCATGGATTAGCTCCTGGGCCAGACGGACAAAGTCGGCAACATCAAGCGTCTCGGCGCGCGTGGTGGGTGCGATACCGCAAGCCTCAAAGGCGACATCGAGCGCGTCCTTGGCAAAGCCGTTGGCGCTCATGGTATTTCGGATGGTCTTGCGACGCTGGGCAAATGCAGCATCAATCACGCGAGCCACAAACTCGCGATCGAGTCCCTCGGGCACCACGCCGCCAACGCGGTCGATACGCACGACGGCCGAGTCCACATGCGGCGCCGGCATAAAGCAGCGCGGCGGCACCTCAAAACGACCCGTCACCTGCGCATACAGGCCGAGCTTTGCCGTATAGCCGCCATAGGTCTTGTTGCCCGGCACTGCGGCAATGCGATCGGCAACCTCCTTTTGAACCATGACGACGGCGCGCTTGAGCGCCGGCATCGTCTGGAAGAACTGCAGGATGATCGTCGCCGCCACGTTATATGGCAGGTTCGCGACAAACACCGTCGGCTCACCGCCCGCAGCCTGCTCAATCTGCTCCGGACCCACCTTGAGCGCGTCGCCCATGATAAAGCGGAAGTTGGCATAGTCGGCGGCATGGGCGTCGAGCACCGGCTCGAGCTCGGGGTCGGCCTCGATCGACGTGACGCACGCCGCCTCCTGCAGCAGCGCAAGCGTGAGCGTACCAACGCCCGGGCCAACCTCGAGCACGCGCTCATCGCCCGTGAGCTCGGCAAGCTCGCAGATGCGCTCAATCACATGGTTGTCGATCAGGAAGTTCTGGCCCAGGCGATGCTTGGTCGCAAGGCCAAACTCCTCCAGCAGCTCCCTTGTTGCCGTGGGGTTTGCCAAAGGCGAAGTTGTCATAGTTGCCTCCTTAGCATGGTGGCGGCGTCTTGAAACAAAAGGGCATGGACCGTTGCGGCCATGCCCTTACATCTAAACAGCAAATTGCCGATATGGCGCGCGGCGTCTTAGCCCAGACGCGGGAACAGCGGCTCGCCCTTCTCGACGGGCTGACCACCAGCAAGCAGGCCCCAAGCGCAAATGCCCTTAAGGTCGTCGCTCGTGGCCTCGTCCTCGCAGGACAGGCGGCGCAGGGCCTCGGCAGAAGTCTGAGGCATGAGCGGCATCAGCAGGTGAGCGGCAATGCGGATGGCCTCGAGCAGGTTGTAGATCACAAATGCCAGCTCGTCAGCCTTGGCCTCGTCCTTGGCAAGTGCCCAAGGCTCGGAGTCCTCGATGTAGTGGTTGGCGGCGTGGATGAGCTCCATGACCTCGTCCTTGGCTCCACCGTAATCGAGCACGTCCATCTTGGCCATGTAGCGCTCGACCAGGCCATCGGCGATCTTTGCCAGCGGGTTGTCGAACGCATCGAACGACGCGGGCTTGGCAGGCGCGCAACCGTCAAAGTACTTGCCGCTCATGTTGAGCGAACGCGAGATAAGGTTGCCCCAGCTGTTGGCCAGGTCGGCGTTGTAGACCTGCTCCATGCGGTCGAAGCTGATGGCACCATCGGTGCCGGGGACGACGTCGGTCATAAAGTAGTAGCGATAGCCCTCAACGCCCAACATGTCGATAACGTCCTGCGGAGCGATGGCGTTGCCGCGGCTCTTGGACATCTTCTCGGCCTTGCCGGTCTCGGCATTGCGCACGGTCAGGAAGCCGTGGGCAAAGACGTGCTCGGGCAGGGCCTCGCCGATGGCCATGAGCATGGCGGGCCAAATGACGCAGTGGAAGCGGATGATGTCCTTACCCACGATGTGGAACTGCGCGGGCCAGCGATAGGCCAGCTCGGCACGCGCCTCGTCGGTGTCGACACCGTAGCCGACGGCCGTCATATAGTTGAGCAGCGCATCGAACCACACGTAGGTCACATGACCCTCGTCAAACGGGACCTGAATGCCCCAGTCAAAGCTCGTACGGCTCACGGAAAGGTCGTTAAGGCCGCCCTCGACAAAGCTGCGTACCTCGTTCATACGGAACGCAGGCTCGACAAAGTCAGGGTGCTCGTCATAGAGCTTGAGCAGCTTGTCCTGGAAGGCAGAAAGCTTAAAGAAGTAGGACTCCTCCTGCACGCGCTCAAGCGGACGGTGGCAGTCGGGGCACAGGTGCTGGCCGACGCTGCCGTACTCCTCGTCGCCCTTCTGGACCTGTGTATCGGTGAAGTAGGTCTCATCAGGCACGCAATACCAGCCGTCGTAGCTGCCCTTATACAGGTAACCGGACTCCTTCATGCGCTCCCACAGGTACTGCACGGCATGATGCTGGCGCGGCTCGGTGGTGCGGATGAAGTCGTCGTTGGAGATCTCGAGCTTGTTCCAAAGCTCCTTGAAGTGCGGAGCCTGGCTGTCGGTCCACTCCTGAGGCGTCATGTTGTGCTTGGCTGCGGCCTCGGCGACCTTCTCGCCGTGCTCGTCCATGCCGGTCAGGAACTTGACGTTATAGCCGGCGGAGCGGCGATAGCGAGCCTGAACGTCGGCGATGATGGTGGAATAAGCCGTGCCCAGGTGCGGATCGGCGTTGACGTAGTAGATGGGCGTCGTGATAAAGAACGAAGGCTTGCTTTGATCCATGGGGTTTGTCCTCCAGAAAAACGTTGCATACAGAGGATGATTCTAGCGCAAGGGCTGGATATCCTCCATCTATTGCATATCGAGCACCATGGCATAGACATCGCGCTTGCGGCGCGAATACTTCTGAGACAGGCGCTTGGCCACCGCAGACGCGGGCTCCCCCTCCTCGAGCGCGGCGCGGATATCCTCGCGCAGGGCCTCGTCGGGATCCGCTGCCGCGGCGCCAACCGGCACGATACCGGCCTCCTCATCCTCGCTCGGCGGCGCGATGACCAGCGCAATCTCGCCCTTTACCTCGCCGCGAGCACGCAGCTCCTCAGCAAGCTGGGCAGCGGGCCCGCGCAAGACTTCCTCGTGCAGCTTGGTGAGCTCGCGGCAGACGGCAACCTCACGCTGGGGAAAAACCTCTGCCACGGCCTCGAGCGTCGCCACGATGCGATGTGGAGACTCGTAGAAGATGAGTGCGCCGGGAACCACGGCAAGGCGCTGCAAACGACGCACGCGGTCGCCGTGCTTTCGGCCCAAAAAGCCCTCAAAGAAAAAATGCTCACAGGGAATGCCGGACGAAACGAGCGCCGTGACGCAAGCGGAGGGCCCGGGAATAACTTCGACGGGCACATCGGCCTCACGTGCCGCCTCGACCAGCGCCTGGCCGGGATCGGACACGCTCGGCATGCCGGCGTCCGAGGCAAAGGCGAGGGTCTCCCCCGCCAGCAGACGGTCGACCAGGCCGGCGGCGCGGCTGGCGATCACATTCTCGTCGCAACGGACAAGCGGCTTGGAAATGCCCAGATGCATCAGCAGCTTTGACGTCACACGCGTGTCTTCGCAGCAGATGGCATCGGCGGCGGCAAACGCCTCGCCAACGCGCGGGGACAGGTCGCCCAGGTTGCCGATGGGCGTGCCGACCACATAGAGTTTGCCCGTATGGGCGCTGTTTTGCGTCATATCAACCTATTCAATCATGCCACGCTCGAGCGTACCGAGCGCCGCGCGGGCGTCCCATGCTGCAATGCGCTTCTCGGTCTTCCACGTTTGGAAGAACCAACCGGCAGCCGGTGCAAACGAAGCCAGTTGGTTGGCGATAAACACGCGCTCGTAGGCATTGCGGCCCTCGGGCGTAACCGACGAGTTGGCAAAGATCGCCGCGCCCGACCATTCGCCCACCAGCACGGGGAACCCAGTCGAAATCGCTTCTTTAAGCTCGCGCTTGTTACGCGAAATCGCCGTCGTCAGCCCGCGGGGGCTCGTGATATCGAGCGCATACTCGTCGCGGTAATGGTACAGGTGAAGGTCCATGTAGACGTTCTTGTACTTGGCGCCGCGCATAAAATGCTTCCACTCGCTGGGATGCCCCGACGACGAGAAAACGACGATCTTATCCTCGGGCATATACGAACGGACGAGCTCGTAAGCATCGCGATAGAAATTGCGCAGGTAGTGAGCAGGAATGCCATCCGTCATGGTGAAGAGGCTCTTGCGGACACTCATCTGCGGCGTATCCAGCAGCTCAATACCCAGCAGGCTCTCGGCCTCGCCGTAGCGATCGGCCAAGCGCTCGAGCACGTCGAGTGCGACATGACGACCGTTGGTGGACGAATGCCACTCGGCAACAGCCTCCGGCGTGGCGGGCGAATCGTTGGAATCGCCCTGGCCACCGGGCACAGTCGCCAGGTCAAGCAGCACGCGAATGTTGTACTTGGCAGCCCACTCAATCGCGCGGTCGATGTAATCGACAACCGAGATGTAGGAGGCATCGGACTCCTGTGAGCCAAAGGCATACCAAGGCACCGGCAGGCGCACGGCGTTGAGGCCGATCTGCGCCATGCGACGGAAATCGTCCTCGCTCACAAACGTCTCGTAATGACGGCGCATGCGCTCGTTATAGGCGGCGGTGCCCATGGCCTCCTGCAGCTCGGCCGCGTTGGATGCACCGGTCGCCGCGTATAGCGACGGGGTCACCCAAGGCTCGGGAATAAACCAGCCAGAGAGATTAACGCCGAGTATCCTCTCCATCACTGCCCCCTTCGGATCGTGCAGGCCGAGCCTGCATCGTATTGCATAGGAAAAGTATCGTTTTGAGTATACCCGCGCATGCGGACAGACGACCGAACGGTCTGTAAAGTGGCGCAAAAGCGGGAGGAATGTCTGAGCGGGCGGGCCCGAGATGTGCACGCACGTCGGAAGTAAGCGCCGGAAAGCGCATCCCACTCTGAAGCCAAATTCCGGGACGCAATTTCCGCAGAGCCCTCAATAAAAGAAAAGGACCCCTTTGCAGAGGTCCTAGTCAATTCAAGGTGGCGGGGAAGGGAATCGCGTCCGCGCGCTGCGCGGACGGACCGCTGCGGCGCTTGCGCGCCTTGCGAGCTGCGCTGGCAAACGCTATCGCGTTTCCTCAGCTCCGCGCCCTCACGGGGTTCGATTCCATGTGGGGGCTGCATAAAAGAAAAGGACCCCTTTGCAGAGGTCCTAGTCAATTCAAGGTGGCGGGGAAGGGAATCGAACCCCTGACACGAGGATTTTCAGTCCTCTGCTCTACCAACTGAGCTACCCAGCCATTTGAGGTGTGCCTTGTTTCAAGGCTTGATTAGTATAACCAAGGACGCGTTCCGGTCAACCGAGAATTTTAAAAAAGTTTTTGAGCACAGCCTCGGTTCTATAAATCGGCACGTCAGAGGCATCAGCCGGCAGCAAGAAGTTTTTCACTCAGAGCCGCACGGGCAAACTCACTTGGCGTCATCCCCTCGGCAGCCGCCCGTCGACGAATGGCCTCCTTCATTCCCAGAGGAATCTTGACCGACAGCGTTGCCGTCCCCTCACCTGAGAGCGGGGGCCGTCCATGCACGATCCCACCAACGGTGTGTTCGCCATCCGGAAACTCTCCGCGCTCGTACGACTCGCACCACGCGTCAATCATTTCATCCGTTACAACCTGACCATTAGCGGCCGTATACGTCTTGCCCATCATCGACCCCTTTGCCGAGCCTGTTCAATCTCCTGCCAAAATTTCTTCTGGACTGGAGACAAGGCATGAATGATAAGCCACCCACGGACAAGCTCGACCGCGACAAGCTCCACGCTTCGTCCGTCTGGGAGCCATCCAATCGCAAGCCATCTCGGCGGCTCGTCCTTCGACTCGCGACGAATGCACTCAGTAACCGCAAGCCAAGCGCTAAGCACCTGCTTTTCCGTCAGGTGCTTTTTAGCGTTGGGATGAATCTCAACATCCATGCATCTTCTCCTCCATCTTACCCAATTTCGTATGACGAAAGTCCACTGTCGCCAATTCTTAAGCCGGCACGCGTTGGAGAGCAGGGGTCGAAACAATGATTGAAGGACGCTCTAGTACGGCCCAGGCGCCGGGGCAGGAGCACATGCGCCAAGGGCGGACGTTTTCGTAGCGCGCGAGGATATTGCCGTCGCGATCGATGAAGGCGATGTCGATGGGATAGGCCATAAAACACGTATGGACCGAAGAGCAGCGTGGAAACGCCATGACGAGCGGCAGGCCGTTGGCGGCAACCGGACGCCGTCCCAGCATGCCGCGCAGGCGCACGACAAACGACTCCGCCACCACAAACTCGGCCGGCGTCCAACCCAGCCTATTGAGTGCCCGCGCGTAGACGATGTAGGACGAGACCGCGGTCACATGACCACCCCCGGACGCCATGGATCGACCGTCACCGCACGCTCGTGCGACAACGTTGTCGGCGCCCCCAGCGGAACGCCAGCGATGCTGAGAGAAGTCGGCCACGGCTCATAGTGCATGGTGCAGGTGTAGGTCCTAAACGTACCGGATAGGGAGAGCAGGCCACCATCCGATGCCTCCGCGCCTTGCTCGCTCGACACTTCGATCTGCAAGTCATAGCCTTCCATGGCATTCAGAATTTGAGTCTGAACCGTCGCCGAGGCATCGGCAGAGCTTTCGTCGCCCTCCCCCTCCGACGCCACGGCGTGCGCCAACACGATGTCGGGCACCACGCGGTCGAAGCGCGCAACAGCGCTGGCAAAGATCATGACGTTGTACACGATGAGTGCCAGCACCAGCAAAACGGGCGTAACCACTGCCATCTCAACCGTCGCTTGGGCGCGCTCCTCGCGCAGACGCATGCGGATACTCATTACGACCCACCGCCCAGAGCGCCAACCAGCGTGGCGACATCGACGGTGAGCGGGATGGAGCCGCCGCCGGGCAGAGGAATCTCCGCAAGTGTGAACACCGTACCGCTAATGGTGCGTTCGACTTGATATTCCAACGCCTCGCAAAGCGCCTTGGGATCGGTCACGCCCAACGGAATACTTCGCAGTTTGTCTTGCGTTTGAGAGAGACCCGCAATGTCAGACCCCGGACTCTTAATGACGTTGGCGGAATCGGTCAGCACCGGCTTTCGCAGGCGCAAGTCGCACGGTTCCAAACCCAGCGCCGCCACGGACGCCGAAACGGTATCGCCGAGCCACGATGCAATGGAGCCCAACGCACCGCTGCCCCCTCCTAGGTCTTTAATCATCTCGTCCATAAGTTCGTCGGCCGAACCTTGGATGTCTCCGTATCCCACGAGTAGCCGTCCCCAAACATCCATGACGCCGTCGAGCACGCCGGCAACGCCGCCCGAGCGTTCCTTCAATGTCGAGAAAAATCGCGAAAGCACGTTGTTTTGCGCCGTCGCCTCATCGGGCGCCAGCACCGCGGCAGAGATAGCACCGCGATCGCCAAGCCTGACTGCCGCGTTAAACGAGGAGTTAAGTTGATCGGGGCTGGTAATGTCACCCGAAACTGCAAAGGCGACCACGCCGTTGCGGCCAGGTGGGGCGATACGCGGGCGCTCGCCGGAAAGCGCTTTAATGGCCTGGTCAAACGCATTGCCCGCACGGTCGGCCTCATCCTCGGTCTGACGCTCAAGTTCGAGTTCTTTGTTGCGGCATTCGACGTAGTCTTCCAGAGCCTCTTTGAATCGATCAAAGTGGTACTCAAAGCCGTTTTCGATAGAAGTCGAAGGAGCCGCAACGGCACCGAGCGACGAAACACCAAAATGGCATCTATTGCATTTGTCCTGCCCGTCATAAGCAGCAACCGAGGCCAGCCCGCATGGCGCCCCCTTCTTATAGTTGGGGCAACTCGTTCCGTAATGCAGATACGTCTTGCCATCGATGGCACTGGTTGGCCACACCGTATCGGTATAGAGTTCCGTCGCTCGCACCTCGTCAGTGTTGCGCGGCAACAGCGGGATATAGGAAGCGACTTCATCTCCGTCCTCGGTTACATATGCACGATTGACCTCTGTACTCGCATAGGTGTAAAACGCCTTGCGCGCCGCCGACTCCGCCTTCGTCTCGACGCTTGAACCCTGCGGTTTTTCGTCTGCCAGGCGTTGACGGTAGTAGGTCTTCGCGCGGTCGAGCGCCACCTGTGGCTCCCACGAAATGCTCGAGGCATAATGCGGGTTCTGCTCACCCGAGAGCTTTGCCAAACTCCTCGTACGTTCCCACATGCATGAACAGCTACCGACCGAAGCCGGAACCGATCCACCGCAATCCGCAAGCCAGGCGCGTTCTTTTGCTTTCGCCGTCTCCTCCAAGGCCTTCTGCAGCTCATCTGCTGCGCGCTCCAGATCTTTCGATGTGTCTTTAATGGCATCGGTCGAGATCTCAGAACCCTCGAGCGCAACGAAATCCGACTCGGACGTCCTGGGCACGGCAAGCGCCGTACCGGTATAGGTCACACTATCGGTATCCTGCGCCGACACCGCCTGCGTGGCACGCGCGGCAATCAGATACGGCAGAGCCGTCTCGATTTTCTGCAAGCCTTCCGATGCGCTTTTGGCAAACTTGTTGCGCGTTTTAATGATCTCAATCCCGGTGTCGACCATATTGCCGGCAACTGGTTCGGCACCCGGGATGAGGATGGCGACCAGGCCCGTCCCGATCGTGGCAAACCCCGCTAGCCCCAGACTCAAGATGCTCGCATCAACCACCGTGGCAGCCGTGTGATAGGACGACACTACGTTGGCACCCGCCAGCGCGCCGCTATCGGCCGCCACCTGGGTGTCCCCCGCGCGCGACATGCTCCATATCGCCGCGGTCGACGAAAACAACAACGTGAGCACCACTAGGATGACCACGGCAGAAGAAAGCGTGGTGTAGGCACCGTCTTCGATAAACAGGTCGATACCGGCGCGGCCAATAAAGCCGCCTCGCTTGCGATGGCAGCTCGGACGGCGCGTCAAAACGCGTCTAGACCAGAAACGCTTAATCCCATGCAGCAATCCACGAATCATAATCTCCCTCCAGCCATTCGGGACGTGATTGATACGAGACATCGACCTTGAGCTCAACGTAGCCACCCTCGGCGGTACCACCCATAGCCTGCGCAAACGCACCGATCACAGGCAACGGCTTGACCTCGCCGGAAACGGACACGGACGAGACGCCACCCGCATCGGCCCGGCTAAGCTCAATATCCCACGACAACGGCCCGCCGGCATGAAAGATCGAAACGTTGGGCACTGCGGCAAGCCGGCGGCGGGTGAACTCCTTAAGATCGTCGTCCTCCGCCGTCGTCGTGATCATGAGCCGCGCGGTCTCGGCGGCGGCAGACTCCATGACCGCGCGCGTATAAAGCAGGCACACCGGTTGCAGTGCGAGAAGGATGAGCGTCAGAAACGTCGGCAGCAAAAAAGCGGCCTCGACCGTAGACTGCGCCCAGTCCTCGCGCGCGATATCAATACAACGCGATGTCCTTAGCGCCCGCAGCGGCGTCGATAACCGACGTCGAGGCAACGCCATGGGATGCCGCCCGCTCAACCAGCGCCGCCAAGCGTCCATCGGTGCCAGCACGCCAAAGTCCCACAATCGCCAGCACGATCGATAACAGCGCCACCGTGACGATGGCGTATTCCACAGTCGCTTGGGCAGATTCCTCGCGCAGGACGTCATGCATTTCACGACCCCTCCTTTGAGTTCGATGCCTGCGGGCTCAGGCGGATCACGCGCAGGCGGCACGAGGCATCGCCGGCATCCGCGGCAACCGTCACCATATCGACCCAGCCGCGCCCATCGCGCACGATGGCGCCCCATACGTTGCCCTTAATATCGAGATAGCCGCTCAGGGCGAGCTGGGCCGTTGGCACCTCGCGGTAGGCGCGTAACATATCCGCCGCTGCCTCGGTCATCGGTCGGTCCTCGGACCATGCAAGCCGGACCGCAATCGCGTTGTCCTCAGGCGAATCCGTCGCAGTGCCAGACCGCTTGTCGAGCGTCCGCAGAAAGGTTTGCGCCGTGACAGCGACATCCGAATCGTCCGCATCTCGCATCTCATCTTTTTGAGACGCCACCGCCGAATCTGAGCCCGAATCGAAGGCGGCCCCAGGACGCTGCTGCCGCGCGGCGTTAAGCCCCCAAAGCACCGCCGCTATCGCCACGGTCAGGCAAGCAAACACCAGCAGCACCCCGATGGGGCGCTCGCCCTCTACAGGCTGTTGATGCCCTCGCTGATAGCGTTCCATAGATCTTGGACCTTGCCTTTAAATGCAACGATGGCAATAATCGCGATCACCACGAGCACGCCCACCAAAATGGCGTACTCGGTGGTACCCTGCGCGCTCTCCTCCTGCAACAGCTCCTTGGCATGCTGGCGAGCGCGGATCGCCCGGCAAAAAGCCCAGCTCCAAGCCTTGTCAGCAACTTCGACCATCGTGTTCATGTATTCCTCCCTACATCATCCCGCCTGCTCCCAGCAGCGGGCCCAATATGGACAGAAGCAACGCCGGCAAGATGAGCGTGCCGGTGGGAATCAACAGCTTGACGGGCGCACGCTCAATCTCGCGCTCGACCGCGACGCGATGAGCCGCACGGATCTCGCGACTTTGAGCGGCCAGCGTCTCGGCAAGTGGGGCACCCAGGGCGAGTGCCTGCCCCACCGTGATGGCAAAGGTCTCGAGCGCTCGCACGTCCAGGTCGCGCGCGGCGGCCAACAACTCGTCCTCACGCGTGCCCACGCCCACCTGCCACGCCATGCAGGCCCGCTCAAGGCGAAGAGCCAGCACTGACCGGCGGTTGGCGCAGAAAATCTCAAGCGCCGCATCAAACGAAAGACCGGCCGAAAGACCCAAGCGCACAACATCGATCATCTCGGACACTTCGCCGAGCGAAACTCGCGCCGGGCCGCCCGCTCCAACCGCGCCCTTCACTCGCGCGGTCAGGGCATCGACCACCGAGCGACCCGCGGCAGCGACCAGCACCGCCTCGCGCTTGCAGGCCCCTGCGATCTTGCGTGCATCCGCCCGATCCAAACCCGTCGCGACAAATACACTCAGGGCGCACAGGCAAGCCGCAACTGCAACCGGGACGCTCATAGCTCCACCCTCATAATGCGCCGGATAACCACCAGGGCAACGGCGTTGAGGGCAAGACCCAACACCACAGCGCCCGCGCCGGCAGGCGTCGCAAGACCGCGACGAAAATCTGCCGAAAGCAGCGCCAACACCGCGCACATGCCTGCCGGCATCGCCGCGACCATATGCGCCGACATGCGAGCCTGCGACGTCTTAACATCCAGGCGGCGCTTGAGCTCAATGCGCTCCCCCACCATGCTCGACGCCTCGGACAGTAAGTCGGCAAGCGGAGCACCGGTGCGCTGAGACACCTTAAGCGCCAAGGTCACAAGCGAAAGGCCGGGGGCGTCGATGCGCACGAGCAAGTCATCGAGCGCGTCGGTCGCCGAGATGCCGCAATCAATCGCCGCCGCTACCCGCAAAAACTCGGTATGTACCGGCTCTTGCGCATGAGCGCCCACAAAGCGCATGCCCTGGGCCAGCGAATGTCCCGAGGCAAGCGACATGGAAAGTGCGGTAAACGCCTCGGGCATGGCCTCTTCTGCATCGTGTTGCTCGCGCCGGCTCTCAAAGCCGTCCCGAGCGGCGCCAACGGCAATCGGAGCAACAAGTCCCAAGGCAAATCCGAGTGGCGATAACGACACCATCGTTAGTAAAACGCAGCAGACACCGCTCGATAGCAGCAGAAACGCCAAACGCCCCGAAGCATCTTCGATCACGAGGCCAAGGCGATGCGCCGGAGCCAGCGATGTCCACGAACGGGCGATCTTTTTCAGCAGATCGTTTTCCACCAGCTCACGCGGCAGCCTCTCTGCCACCGTCTCGAGCGCCTGACGCGCCAGCTCCGCCGGCAGCGCCTGCGGCACACGAGGTTCCGCCCCGCACGCCGTCGCAACAGAAAACCCTGCCAAACCCCCTACGACGAGGGGCACAGCGACCTCCATTCGTCCACCTCCTCTTGTGTGAGCGTCCCCAACCGTAGGCCTTCTGCGATAAACGGCGGCTCGCGGTCAAGCGTCCAGATGCGCTCGGCGGCATCGAAAGTCACATAGCGCTCGAGCTCTACGCCGCCCGACGCGGCGCGACGCACCCCCGAATAAGAGGAGACGAAGCGCCTGCCATCGGCGTGGCGCTCGGACATCACGATGCCGTCGAGCGCCATGGCAATCTGCTCCTCGATGAGCTCGCTCGGCAGATCGATGCCATAACGTGCAAGCAACGTCAGACGCACCACGGTCTCCTGTTCTGAACCCGCATGAAGTGTGGTGAGCGACCCGTCGTGGCCCGTGTTCATGGCCTGCAACATGTCGCAGCACTCGGCACCGCGCACCTCGCCCACCACGATGCGGTCGGGGCGCATGCGCAGGGCATTGGTCACCAGGTCGCGGATCGTCACCGCGCCCTCGCCCTCAATTGAAGCCTCGCGCGCCTCCAGGCGCACCACGTGCGGATGATGCGCAAACTTGAGCTCGGCAGAGTCCTCGATCGTCACGATGCGCTCGCCAGTGGAAATCTCGCATGACAACGCGTTGAGCAGGGTGGTCTTGCCAGATCCCGTGCCTCCCGCAACCGCCAGGTCCTGTCGCAGCGACACCGCGCACGACAGCAGCTGCGCATACCAAAGCGGCAGCGACCCCAGCCCCACAAGCTCGTCCAGCGAGCAGATGCGGTCCGAGAACTTTCGGATGGTGAGAATCGGTCCGTCAATCGCCACAGGCGGAATCACCGCGTTGACGCGATAGCCCGTTTTGAGGCGGGCGTTGACGATGGGGCTGCGCTCGTCGATACGGCGGCCAAGTGGCGAGATGATGCGGTCGATAAGCACACGGATCTGCTCATCATCCTCAAACGCATGCTCGATGGGGTGCAAGACGCCGCCGCGTTCAAAGAAAGCCGAGCGGCAGCCGTTGATCATGATCTCGGTAACGGTGTCGTCCTCGATGAGCGGCTGCAACGGCCCCAGGCCCACCACGTCATCCAAAATCTCGTCGATGATGGTCTCGCGCTCGGGCGTCGCGAGATCGGTCGGCTCCTCAACATTGAGCGCCGCCTCCACCGCGGGACGCAATTCCGAGCGGGCAAGTGCCGGGTCGATATAGGCGCTGATACGCGCCACTTCGTCGTAACCCATGCGGTCCATCACGGCGCGCTTGGTGCGTCGTTTCACCGCGCGGCGACGCCCCGCATCTACAGGCGCTGCCGCCGCTGCAGCGCCGGCAGCCTTAATCCTTGTTTGCAGGCTCATCGCTGATCACCCTCGCGCGACCAGGGAAGGCGGATACGCGGGCGCTCGGTACGCGTTGCACGGTCGGCGACCATATCGCTCCAAGGGCCGACGGCGCACCCCAGTTCCACGAGCATCTCGCGCGTGGCCTCGCGCACGCTGGTCGCGAAAGCGCTCGTCTGACCCACTGCCTCGTCAGCGCGCCCAAACGCCATGAGCGCGGCGAGATCCTGCCCGCCATCGGCGATACGAATCTTGGAGCTCAACGCACAGGCAATCTCAAAGCGCATGGCGACGTCCTCGTCTGCCCCGCGCGCACCGAACCGGTTGAACACGGCGCTCATGCGCGTGCGCGGCACACCTACTCGACTTGCCAGTTCAATGACGCGCGACGCCGATGTCGCGGACGATACCGCCGCATCGCCAACGACCAGGCAACGGTCGCTCGCCGCCACCGCAGCCGCCACGGCGTCGCCCCAAAAGACCGAGGTATCGATAAAGACCACGTCGGATTCGCGACGCAGAACATCAAGCAGTAGCTCCACCGGACGTGCCATGAGCTCGGCTTGCTCGGGCGCCGCGACGGGGCCCCAGAGCGTAACGCCCGGCGCCACGCGCATCGATGTGGCCACGATATCCGGCTCGGCAAGCGCGCCCGCCGCCGACGGCTCGATAAGTACCGCCATATCGCGCGGAGCATCGACGCCTAACAAGTCGTAAAGGTTTCCAAACATCAGGTCCAGGTCGAGCACGGCGGCACGCAAGCCCAACAGCGACGATGTGTGTGCCATGGTGGCAACGATCGTCGACTTGCCGCAACCGCCCGAACCCGAAATGGCACAGATGACCGGAGCTCGATGCTGCGGAGCGGCAGCGTCTGCCGGCGGCATCGGAGGAGGCGGAGCGGGCATCGGTGGCAGCGTCCCCGTCTCCCCCGCCGCAACCACACGCTGCGTCCAAGCCGGCATGGCAGCTTGTTCGGTCTGCGAGGCAGGTTCGTTCTGCGCAATCTGCTCATGCTGCATCAGCGACAACTCGCCGCACCCGGCAAAGCCCTCAACTTCGTCGAGTTCATCCGCCAGATTCACGCCGTGTACGTATCCCATATCTACAGCCGGGGAGTCGCCAGCATGCTGCGCCGGCCCTCCAGCGTCATCGTATACAAGGGGGTTCCGGGGGCGCCGACCATGCTCGGCTTCCGCTTTTCCATAATCATCAACACGCGGGCCTCTTGTAGCGCGAGGCGCCCCGGGTTCCCTATCAACAAAAGCATCGGGCTCAATCGTCATGCGCCGATCGGAATCAACCGCTCCCTCGCCCGCGCGCCCGTTGCCGCATATACTGTGCGCAGCGATGACCTCGGTCGCCCCCGCGCGAAACAGCCCCTCGATATCCGACGGATCGAGCACTTCTATCAACACGACCACGCGACTCACGCGGCCTTCGGCCGTCAGGCGCGCAACAGTCTTGCGCACATCTTCGGTATCAAACAGAGACGCCGCGATGATGGCAGCCCCGCGGCGCGACGGAAACGCCCGTGCCATGGAAATCAGCCCGTCCAGGTCACCCACACGAAGCACCTGTGCACCCGCATCACGGCCCTCGACTTCCCGCTGCAACAGCCCGTAATCGCCGCACGCGCAGCACGCAAGCCAGATCGCCTTCATCACTCGTCGCCTCCGCTCTTTTTGCCGCGCGCCGTGGCGGGAATCGTCAAGCTGACCGTTCCCTTGCCCGATGCCCCCAGCAGTTCCTTGGCGTCTTCGGGGTCAGCCGCCAGTGTCACCCATTCGATCTTGCCCTCGCGCGTGGCACCGGAATCCTCACTGGTATCGATCACGTACGCGCCGCACAGCCGATCGGTTACGCCGTCTTTTTGCACATACACATCCACGTAGCTGCCCACGCCCGTGGCGCCGCCGACCGAGTGCTCGGCATCGACCGCCACCGAAACGGCGACCTTGCCCTTAGGCACCTCGAGCTTGTGGCTCTCGGCCTTGGTGTAGACATTGCAGATCACGGCGTTTTTGGGAATACGCGAAGTCGTCACGTCGCCGCGCACCTGGCGCAGCTCGGTCACCGCGTCACGCGGCAGCAGACTTGTCAGCCATTCCTGGGTTATGACATTGGTCTCATCGAGGGTCTCGCCCACATCGATATCGCGCGCCGCGACGCATACCTCGACGCGATCGCCACCATACTTGGCCAAGGTCTCAGCCTGGACCTGTTCGGCTTGCGAGCGGATCGACGAGCCGTAAACCATGCAGAGCAGAGCAGCGAGCACGCCCGCGACCAGACTGATGGCGATGCGCTTGCTCTTGTTCACGGCCGCTCCTCTCATGGCAGTGCCGGGCGAATGCCCGTACCACCATTGTCTGGGCGGTCAGAGTGCAAAGCGGCGCAATCGCGATCTTGGTTTTCGATGTCAAACCAATCGCTAACCAAAAGCTGACCAGCCCGTCAAGCTCGTGGCAAGGTTTTGGTCAGCACGTCAGCAAACTGCATATTTCGAGGCTTTTCCGCAGCAAAAAAGCCGTCTCCCGAACAGTTGGGAGACGGCTGTCATAGGAAAAATCAATTACAGATGGACATCGGGATCGAGCATTTGAGCGCTCACGCGCATGGATGACGCCAAGTTTTGGAACGTTTCCAGACGCAGACTGTCAATCTGCCCGGCGTCCTCGGCCTCGCGAACGGCGCAACCCGGCTCATGGGTATGTGTGCAATCGCCAAACCGGCACGCGCGCGATGCCTCAACAATCTCGGGGAAGGCGCGCGCCAGACCCCGCTCGTGACCCACGAGCGGTAGGCTGCGCAGGCCCGGGGCATCGGCGATCACACCGGCGTCGCCCGGCAGCGCCACCATCACGCGCGCGACGGTAGTGTGACGGCCCTGGTCGTCGCGTTCGCGCACACCGCCGGTCGCCAACGTATCGTGGCCCAGCAGTGCATTGAGCAGCGTCGACTTGCCGGCACCCGACTCGCCCAGAATCATGGCGCAGCTCCCGGCGGGCACGCAGGCACGGACCTCTTCCAGGCCGCGGCCCTCGGCAGAGGACGTCACGATCACGCGCACGTCCGGACCCACCAGGCGGCGCACGCGGTCCAAATCGCGCTCGAGTTCCTCGGCATCGCAGCGGTCAGCTTTGGTGAGCACCACCACTGGCTCGGCATCGCAGTCGAGCGCCAACACCAGCGAGCGCGCCACGCGGTCGAGCAGCACCTCGCCGGCGCCAAGCGCCTGCACGATCAGAACGCTATCCACGTTGGAGCAAAGCACCTGACGTTCGCCGCGAGCGCGTCCACGCCAACGCTCAAAACTCGTGCGGCGAGGCAGCACGCACTCGATCACGCCCATGTCGTGCCCGGGCGCACGGCGCACCGCCACGCGGTCGCCCACGGCTGGCAGCAAAACCTCGTCCTCGCCACGCGACTTGGCAAACCCCACGGCATGCTCGGCACGAAAGGTATCGTCGGCAGTCGCTACCAGCGGAAACCCGCGATCCAGGCGCACCACGGTACCAAGTTGCGTCTGCTCGGGCTCCTCGGTATGTGCGCAAAAGTCGTCAAATGCCGCCTGCTGAGCTTCATCGACCGGCAGGTCATCGAACGCCGGAACATCCTGCAGCGCGTCAAGTCCCGGCACGTTTGCCAGCAGCTCCTCGGCAGACGCGGGGGCTTCGGTCGCGAGCTTCCGACGACGATCGCGCTTAGCCCGCGCCCCCGTCGTCTTTTTCTTCGCCTTAGCCTTCGCCTTGCCCACAAGCGCCTCCCAGCACCATAAATCACAACTGAGCAGGTATTTTAAATCAAATAGAGCTGGCCGGGCAAAGCCCGACCAGCTCACAAACTTTCCCTCAGCCCTTTATCATCCGCGCGGGAGAAAAGCCAGCAAGGATACCGCAGGGCCCGCCCCGGAAGCCCTTTCTCCCGAACGATTCCACAGCGCGAAGCGCGAGGACCAGTGAGGGAGAAAGGGCGTGGGGCGGGCCCGGACGAGTGCGCTATTCTTTCTCCACCGCGCGCATGATCGCCTTGTAGATCTCCATCAGCGGGATGATCAGGAAGGCCAGGCCCAGCGCGGCAAGAACGCCCTTGAGCTCAAGCGTCACGGGGCCAAAGAACATCTCGGCAAGCGTCGGCTGCACGGTCACGATCACCGTCAGCACCAGTGCCAGCGCGGCAGAAGCCCACAGCCACTTGTTCTGCTTCTTCATGGTGAACAGCGACGCACGACGGCTGCGCATATTGAAGCAGTGGAAAATCTCGACCATGTTGAGCGTGATGAACGCCATCATCACGCCTTCCTCGTCGGCATTGCCGGCGATCATATCGGCGATGTGGATGTAGCCCATGTCAAAGTACACGCCCACAAAGAAGCTCGCCAGCACCAGCACGGTGATGATCAGACCCTGGACCACGCAGTCCAGGCCCATGTGACCGGCAAAGACACCGTCCTTGGCGTTGCGCGGCTTGCGCTTCATGATGTCACCCTCGGCGTCCTCCATGCCCAGCGCGAGCGCGGGGAAGCAGTCGGTGACCAGGTTCACCCACAGCAGCTGCACCGGCTGGAAGATGGTAAAGCCGATGAGCGTGGCGATAAACACCGAGAACACCTCGGCAAGGTTGGCCGAAAGCAGGAACTGGATGACCTTGCGGATGTTGTCGTAGATGCGACGGCCCTCTTCGCAGGCACCGATGATGGTGGCGAAGTTGTCGTCGGCAAGCACCATGTCGGCAACGTTCTTGGTGACGTCGGTGCCGGTGATGCCCATACCGACGCCGATGTCGGCGCGCTTGATGGACGGGGCGTCGTTGACGCCGTCGCCGGTCATGGCGACGATCTGGTCGCGCGACTTCCAGGCCTCGACGATGCGCGTCTTGTGCTCGGGCTGGACGCGGGCGTACACGCCGTAGTCCTCGATGTGCGCGTCGAGCTCCTCGTCGCTCATGCGGTCGAGGTCGGCACCGGTAATGGCATGGCTGCGATCGGTGACGATTCCCAGCTGCTTGGCAATGGCCACGGCGGTGTCGATGTGGTCGCCCGTGATCATGACGGTGCGAATACCGGCATCGTGGGCCTCGCGGATGGCGTCGGCGACCTCGGGGCGGACAGGGTCAATCATGCCGGACAGGCCGCAGAAGACCAGGTCGTGCTCGAGCGCAGCGGGGCTGCAGTCGCTCGGGACCTCGGTGTAGGTGCGGCTTGCCAGCGCCAGCACGCGCAGGGCCTCGTCGGCCATGGCCTTGTTGGCGGCCACGAGCTCGGCGCGACGCTCCTCGGTCAGCGGAACGACCTTGTCACCGTCGTAGATATGGGTGCACAGGCCGATCACCACGTCGGGCGCGCCCTTGGTGTACTGCTCATACTCGCCGTCCAGGGTCTCGACGACCACGGACATCATCTTACGGCCCGAGTCGAACGGGGCCTCGCCCACGCGCGGGTGCTCGGCAGTCAGGCCAGTGAGGCCCGCCTTGCCGGCGTCGTTGACGAGCGCGCACTCAGTCGGCTCGCCCACGGCCTCGCCCAGCTCCTCGTCCCACTGGGCATCGGAGCACAGAGCCATGCCGGCCAGGAACTTCTCCTTAGGCGCGGCGAGCTCGTGCTTGACGACGGTCATCTTGTTTTGGGTAAGGGTACCGGTCTTGTCGGAGCAGATGGTCTGCGTGCAGCCGAGCGTCTCGACAGCAGAAAGCTTGCGGATAATCGCCTGACGCTTGGCCATCTTGGTCACGCCAAGCGACAGCACGATGGTCACGACGGCGACCAGGCCCTCGGGGATGGCAGCGACGGCAAGCGAGACGGCGACCATAAAGGTATCGAGCAGGGCGGTCGGGTCGGTAAGGACGTTGCCCACGCCGTGGCGGAGGATGTCGACGCCAAAGATCACGACGCAGATGACGATAACCATGATGGTGAGGATGCGGCTGAGCTCGGCGAGCTTCACCTGAAGCGGCGTGAGCTCTTCCTTGGCCTCGGCCAGGGCGCCGGCGATCTTACCCATCTCGGTGTTCATGCCGGTGCCGACCACGACGGCGCGACCGCGGCCGTATACCACAGTGGAACCCATGTAGCACATGTTCTTGCGGTCGCCGAGCGGCACGTCGTCGGTGCCGGCGGCGAGCTCGATCACGTTGGCATGCTTCTCGACGGGCACGGACTCGCCGGTAAGGGCGGCCTCCTCGATCTTCATCGTGGCGCTCTCGAGCACGCGGCAGTCGGCCGGGACGGAGTCGCCCGCCTCGAGCATGATCACATCGCCGGGCACGAGCTCGGCGCTCGGCAGGTGCACGAGCTTGCCGTCGCGCAGCACCTTGGACTGCGCGGCGCTCATCTCCTGCAATGCCTCGAGAGCTTCCTCGCTCTTGGCCTCCTGAACCACGCCCAGCACCGAGTTGACGATAACGACGAACATGATGATGGCGACGTCGGCAAAGTCCGCCTCACCCTTGACCATGCCCGTGAGTGCACTGATGACGGCGGCAACGATCAGCATGATGACCATGGGGTCGGCCATCTGCTCAAAGAAGCGCTTCCACAACGGCGTCTTCTCGGCTTCCTCGAGCTTGTTAGGGCCTGTCTTGGCGAGGCGCGACGACGCCTCGTCGTTGCTCAGGCCGAGGTTCTCATCGACACCTTGGTCGCTGAGTACCTCCGCCGCGGCGGACAGGTATTCCTTTTGCATATAGAGTCCCCTCCTGGGATTCGGGCCACTCAGCAGATTGATGCCCGATCATAATTCCCAGGAGAAGGGCAAGGGCTCATCAAGGCTGCCGTGCTGAGCGGCAGTTGATAGTGGGGCTATGGTACCCCAAAGCGGCGCGTCTAGCCAAAACATTCCAATTGGAAACACGGCTCGAGTGCAACGATGCAGACCGTGTGATGCTCAACATTGATAAAACGTTTTTTCTTCGGTGCATCATCAAACTGAAATATCGCCCAGATAGCAGCGGTCAGAACGGTTGGTAAAGATTTTTCATATACCGTTTTTACCGCAAAAAATGAACTTCTAATTCGGCATACGGTCGATTTTTTGAGGTATTCGGTCGGCATTTCGTTATAATCATCTCAGTTTTATTTCTTATGGTTTATCTATCAGCGCAAGACGATGTCAGATGGAGGTCTGAATGTACAAGCGCACCAAGATTGTATGCACCATGGGTCCCGCCTGCGATAGCGACGAGACCATCCGCGAGATGATCAAGGCGGGCATGAACGTCGCCCGTTTTAACTTCTCGCACGGATCCTACGACGAGCACCACGGTCGCATCGAGCGCGTCCGTCGTATTTCCAAGGAGCTCGGTCTGCCCGTCGGCATCCTGCTCGACACCAAGGGCCCCGAGGTCCGCACCGGCCTTCTGGTCGACGGCAAGAAGGTTGCCGTCAAGACCGGCGACAAGATTGTCGTCACCGCTCAGCCCACGTCCGAGGATTTCCACGGCACCGCTGAGCACATCTCCCTCGACTACCTGGCTCTGCCCTCCGAGGTCGAGAAGGGCTCCCTTATCCTGATCGATGACGGTCTGGTTGCCCTCGAGGTCGAGTCCGTCGACGGCCAGGACATGACCTGCGTCGTTAAGAACGACGGCCTGATCGGCGAGCGCAAGGGCGTCAACATGCCCAACGTCAACATCTCGCTGCCCGCCATCACCGAGCGCGATCGTCAGGACATCCTCTTTGGCCTGACCGAGAACATCGACTACATCGCCGCTTCCTTCATCCGTGACGGCGAGTCCGTCCGCGGCATCCGCGAGCTTTGCCGCGAGAACGGTGGCGAGCACGTGACGATCTTCCCGAAGATCGAGTGCGCCCTGGGCGTCGAGAACTTCGACGAGATTCTCGAGGCTTCCGACGGCATCATGGTCGCCCGTGGCGACCTGGGCATCGAGATCAAGCCCGAGCTCGTTCCGCACATCCAGAAGGAGATCATCGCCAAGTGCAACGCGGCCTACAAGCCCGTTATCACCGCTACGCAGATGCTCGACTCCATGCAGCAGAACCCGCGCCCAACGCGCGCCGAGGTTGCCGACGTTGCTAACGCCATCTACGACGGCACCGACGCCGTTATGCTCTCTGGCGAGTCCGCTGCCGGTAAGTACCCGGTCGAGGCCGTTAAGATGCAGGCCAGCATTGCTCTCGAGACCGAGAAGTACCTCCCGGCCCACGCTCCGCTCGAGGTTCCGGCCGACGCTCATGGCACCCGCGTCGTCAACAACGTTGTGGGTATGTCCGCTGTGAACATGGCTACCACCGTTGGCGCCAAGTGCATCACCGTGCCGACGACCACCGGTCGTACCGCTCGCCTGATCTCGCACTTCCGTCCCAACATGCCGATCTGCGCGTTCTCCCGCCACGAGTGGGCCGTCCAGCAGATGATTATGTACTGGGGCGTTATCCCGCACCAGGCCGAGATTACCCAGGGCACCGTCAACGGCACGATCGTCAAGGCGATCGAGACCGCTAAGGAGCTCGGCTACGTCAAGGCCGGCGATCTGACCGTCGCTACCGCTGGCGATCCCCGCATGAGCGTCCAGCTCGAGGATAAGGTCTCCTCGACCAACGTCGCTTACGTCGCTCAGGTGCGCTAAATCGTACTTGCAAGCAAATTTGCATTGCAAAGGGCCCGGAAGGCATTGCCTTCCGGGCCCTTTTTCTGTGCACCGATGCCTACCGCACGACATGGCACGCACCCATTTCATTACCAAAAGCGCGAAATCCGCCCTCCGAGGCCAAAAAATAAAGCTCCAAGCGCCAAAAGTGTTCGCCCGGTGGCAAACCCACACCTTAACGGACGCTGCTAAATCGTTTTAGCAAGAGCCAGATCGACCTGCTTTTCGAAAGCATGCGGCAAATTCTGAGACCTCCGAGCACACCCCGTTTTTTCGCAACAAAATGCCTGATAAACTAGCCTCAAAAGCCAGGTCTGCTCATAGGGTTCAGATTTTGCCGCATACTTCCGAATTGACACTGGCATCGCACGGTCCAAAAGCATATTTCTACCAGGAGGACGTCATGGACCTGACGCTATGCGGTCAATCCGCTTTTTACTATCACCGTATCCCGCCGCAGGTATTAGGCCTTTACCCCGTCATTAGCCTTGGCAATATGGATCGCAGATGTTGTGGCCTCGGAAGTCATGCAGTTGTAAAAGACCTGCTTCACGCACCACTTCACAGGCTTGTATTCACTCGGGCACAATCCGGGTCGCGAAGCCTGTTTAAATCGCACCTCCTGACCCAAGAGCCGCCTCCTGGGTCGTTTAGGCAGACTGAACATGGATTTGATGTCACTTCACCGGAGTTCACGCTGCTCAGCCTTGCCACGCAGGTCTCACGCAACCAGTTACTCATGGCGTGCTACGAGATGTGCGGCTCCTTTGCAGTGTTTAAGCCCTGCGAGCGAACGCAACAACAACTCGATGAAGCTATTTCGCTTAAGTTCATTCCACCCAACTGCGGCTGGGAGCGAGTTAACGACACCAAGGGCAATGACACCAACTTGTGGAAGCGCACGCCGCTTCTTACCGCAACGGATATCGCCGCGTTCGCCAAGCAAGCCGCAGGCCTGCGCGGCGTCAAACAACTGCGCTGGGCGGCCGAGCACATGACGGGGCAGGCCGCCTCGCCCTTCGAAGTACAGACCTCCATGCTTATCTCGCTCCCCCGCGACGAGGGCGGCCAGGGCATCGAGATCGCCAACAACGCGCGCATCCCGCTCAGTGAAGCCGCACGTTCGCTGTATGACAAAACCTGTTGCTACGCCGATATCCTCATCGAAAGCGCCACCGACAGCATGGGCGTCATTCTGGAATGCCAAGGCCGCTCTGCCCACGACAGCGATGCCGCGAGCCTCTCCGATGCCGAGCGCGCCACCGCACTCACAAGCATGGGCTACGACGTCATCCAAATTACCTATGACCAGATCAAGGAGAAGAAGAGCTTCGACCACATAGCCGAGCTCATCCATAAAAAGGCCGGGCTTCCCCACATCCCAAAGACCAAACAGGAACGCATTGCCGAAGATACCTTACGGCAAGAGCTACTTGTCGATTGGGTTGAGCTATTCACTGCCGGGCCGGCCAGCTAGCAGCTAGCAATCAGGGGCAGCGCAGGCACATCGGGCGATTCGACACGGGCGGCAAAACCCGCCTCGGTCAGCTCGATGACCTCGGTAAACGTCGCGTCGAAGAACTCCTCGGTCAGCAGGCGGTATGGCGGATGGTCGGGCTCACCGGGGTTTTCGCGCACGATCTCGTGCATAACGCCGATGGTCTTGAGCACATACTCCTTATGGATGGGATACTGCCCAAAACGCGTCGCCGCAGTATACAGGCGATCGGTCGCGCGCGGAATCGAAACAATGCCGAGCGTCTTGCCGAACCAGTCAAAGTCGCCTTGCTTTTTAATGCGGAACTCCTCGCACGGCTTGCCGCCGTGCGCCTCCAGGTACTGATTCACGCGCGTATTCCATACGGTATCGGCCACCAGATGCGACCAGACACCCAGTGTCAAATCGAGCAACGACTGCGCCACGTCCTCGGACGCAAGCGAGAACTCACGAGCGCCGGGACCGACAACCGGCTCAGCATCCCTGTAGCGCTGGGGATAGTGCACGCGATTCAGTCGCTCGCGCTCCTCGATAATCGAGGTCGCCGCGGCTGGCGCACCGGTGGGCGAACTTTTAAGCAACGGTGCCACATAGGTATCCCAGAACTCATGCTCACGAGGCTTAGGGATAGGCTCGGGCTTTGCAAAGTGCGTAATGCGATACGGAATGGGATCAGCGATACCGGGAACCATATAGCCCACAAAAATGTCCGGAACCACGCAGCCAAACAAAAAGGCATTGCGGTCACGAACGCTATCGGCAAGCACACCAGCACGCGCCAGCAAGCGCTCCGTTTGAGCGATATGAATGTTCCAACTTGGCATAGCCACCCCCATAAAAAACCTGGATAACTATACCATCACGGCAAAGCCGCGCGGGCGGCTACGCACGCTCTACGCAGCAACTAGTCCGTAACACCGCTTTCGGTTCCATACGACGGCGAAGGCACCTCGACCACATGGTGATATCGATCAATATAGATTGCACGGGCACCCAGGCGTCGCACCAAATCCTGGTGATGCGTGCTCATCAAGACCGTCTTACCCGCCGCGACGTAGGCCAGCAAGAAATTGACCACGATGTCGCATGAATCCTCGTCGAGCCCATTGGTAGGTTCGTCGAGGACCAAGATATCCGGGTTCATCGACACCACCGCAGCCAGCGCAACGCGCTTCTTTTGCCCGCCCGAGAGCTGATAGGGAGAGGCGTCGGCAAGGTCGGCAACCTGGAACAGCTCCATGGCATCGTGCACGCGGCGCTCGAGCTCGTCTGCCGGCAGCCCCATCTGCGCGGGACCAAAAGCAACTTCCTCGCCCACCGTAGCGCAAAACAGCTGGGCGTCGGCATTCTGGAACACAAAGCCCACGCGCTGATGAAAACGCTGAGCGGCCGCGGAATCCTTTAGAAACGCCGCATCGATCACATGCCCGTCAAACAGGTATGCCCCCGCGTCCGCGAGTTCAAGGCCGTTAATAAGACGCATAATCGTCGTCTTACCGCAGCCGTTGGGACCGAGCAGGGCAACGAGTTCACCACGATCGACCTGCAGCGACACGCCATCGACAACCGTATGGCCCGCATAGGAGAACACCACGTCGCGCAGCTCGATGAGCGGCGCGACCTCGGCGCCGCCCGCACCGTTTGTGCCCGTCACGCTATTCGTATCGTTAGCCAAAACGTCGCCCTTCCTATTCGCATCGAAGCCAAAGCTCGCACTACAGCACAGCGCACAGAGCCGCCAGCAGCACCACAACGGCCGTATAGGCCGCATCGCGCCAGCTCAACCCGGCGCGAGCGGGCGCCGGATACACACCGGCAAAGCCACGGCAAAGCATAGCCTCGTCCATCGCGCGGCTGCATTCCATCGCCTTGATAAAGGTCATGCCCATGATACCCGCGACCGAGTCGGTACGCGAAAACCCCTCAGGTGCGCGACCAACGCTGCGCAGCATGACCGATTCGGTCAGGTCGTGCGCCGTGCGGCCCAGCACCTCGATGTGCTTGAGCGCCATATCGAAGGTAAAGATAACTTCGTCGGGCAGGTGCAGCATTTTGAGCGCCGCCGACATGCGGCTCCAGGTAAGCGTCCACGAAACGCCCAGCACGAGCGACACGTTAATGAACGTCTTAAGCGCAATTTTGAGCATGGCGCCCGTAGCGGAAGCGCCCAGCAGCAGGGCAGGCAGCGCCAGAACCACTGCGAGCCCCGCAGCGCCAAGCGCCGGCGCAAAGGTTGCCCGCAGCCCGCGTACGGGGCGCACGGCAACGAGCACCAGCGCGATAGCCGCCATCAACATGAGGTACAACGGGCTCTGCGTCAGACACACGCACAGAACGCAGACGAACATCCCCACCAGGCGCACCGGAGCCGAAACGCAAGAAAGGGCGCGGTCGACCATCGACCCGCCCTCGTGCGCGCCTCCACCCAAGCGAACCCGCTCAAGCAGGCTCGCCAGGTGCAGGACATTCTTTTGCATCACACGATGCCGAGCCCCCACGGGCTCGTATCGCTCCTCGGCCGCAAGCCAGCTAGGCAGCTCGGCTATTGCCATGAGCACCGCTTTCCTTAACCGTCAGCGAGATCAGACGGAATGCGATGGTGAGCACCGCCACGCCAATCACGCCGGACAGGATATACATGGCAGCCTGACCGGCAAAGCCAAGACCCTGCTCCTCGGAATAGGCCTGCAGGTAATCGCCCGTAGGCAGAGCGTCGGCAAAGGTCGGGGTATCAAGGCCGACCGAAGCCTGCAGACTGTCGTCACCAGCCTCCTGAACGGCGGTCGCGGCGCCCTCGGCGTCCCACTCGCCCCATGCGTCACCCGTGGCCAGCAGGCCCAGCGGCGTGGCCGCGACAAGCACGGCGACCAGGATGAGCGTGGGGACCAGGGAAGTCTTCTTGGCAGTACCATCGCCGGCAAGCTGTCCATCGGCGGCTTCGGGGCCGACGATAACGCTCGGCGCCGTCTTCTTGATAAAGCCGTAGATCGCGGCAGTCGCCACGCCCTCGACCACGCCGGCAACCAGCATATGCGGAATCAACATGGCCGGAATAGCCACGGACAGCGGGAAGGGGCAGTACAGCGGAGCGCCCGAAGCGTTGGTAAAGAGCATCGGCTGAATACCGAACTCGATTGCCGCGCACAGGGCCGCCAGGCACAGGCCGACCCAGCCGCTTACGATGGCAGAAATCGAGGTGCCCCAGCTCTTGTCGTGCAGACGGCTGTTGAGCGCACGGAACACGATAGCAGCGACAAACGGCAACACAAAGGCCATGTTAAAGCAGTTGGCGCCAAACGACAGAACACCGCCGTCGCCAAACAGCAGCGCCTGCAGCGCCAGCGCGACCGAGACAGCGATAGCCGCGGCCTCGGGGCCCAGCAGCAGCGCGATGAGCGCGCCGCCAACGGCGTGACCAGTGGTGCCGCCGGGCAGCGGCACGTTGAACATCATGAGCAAAAAGGAGAACGCGGCGCAAATGCCCAGGAACGCCATGTGCTCGCGATCGAGCGTGGCGCGCACCTTTTTGATGCAATGGACCCAAACGGGCACCATCGCCACCGCCATGACGGCATCGGTCTGCGGGGACAGGTAGTTGTCTGGAATGTGCATATACGCCTCCCGGTTGCCGGCGCACAGAATTGCAACGCCGCTTGAATCACCTTGCCAGTGTTACGTATTGCCAGATTCGTAACACGCCGCGGGCTATCATAGCAAAACGGCGCGCTGCCGACAAAGCAGCACGCCGTTATGTAATGCGTGTGTCATATATGCAGGCTCAGCGATGCCTTTTCCGAACACCGCGGTCACGCAGAGCCCACAGCAACCGCCATCAGGCCCTACGCTCCCAGCGCAAGTCCTAGCCGCGGACCTCGCCGTTTACGCCCTTGCACACCTTGGTGACAATCTTCTGGTGCGCCTTTTCGACCTCTTCGCTGGTGAGCGTGTGGTCGTCGGAGCGATACGTAAGCGCGAAGGCCATGGACTTCTTGCCCGCACCGATGCGGACCGGATCGCGGTAGACGTCGAACAGGCGCACGCCCTCGAGCAGCTTGCCGCCGGCACTCGTAATACGACGTTCAAGATCCTCGCAGGTCACAGTGTTGTCGACCACGATAGCAAGGTCGTGCTCAACGGCCGGGTACTGCGAGAACTCGCGGTAGTTCTCCTGGTTGCGGGCGCCCTTGATCAGCTTGTCCAGATCGAGCTCAAAGGCAACGACGACCTCGTCAATGCCCATAGCCTCGCGCGCCTCGGGGTGAATCTCGCCAACCCAGCCCAGCACGGTACCGCCGGACAGAACCTCGGCCGCACGACCCGGCTGCAAGAAAGCGTAGCCCTCGCCCTCGACGGGACGGAAGCGAACCTTCTCGATGCGCAACTGGGCGAGCAACTCCTCGACGATGCCCTTGCCAAAGAAGAAGCGCAGCTTGCGGTACTTCATGTTCCAGGACTGCTCGCTCCACTGGCCCGAGAGCACACCCGCCACGGACTTGGTCTCCTTGGGCAGGCTGGCGTTCTCGCGACCGTGGAACAGGCTGCCAACCTCGTACAGATGCACGTTGGGCGTGCCGTGGGCCTCGTTGTAGGCCACAGACTGCAGCAGACCCGGCAGCAACGAGCGGCGCATCTCGGTCTGCTCGGCGACCAACGGATTTATGAGCACCACGGGGCAGCCGCGGCCTTCGGTGGACATGCCGATCTTCTCCAGGTCGCCCGGGGCGGCGAAGCCAAAGGTCGTGGTCTCGTTGAGGCCGCAGGCGCGCAGGATCTCGCCAACCTTGCGGGTGAGCTTCTGCTCGCGGGTCAGGCCGCCGATATGGTTCTTGGCAGCCGGGATGGTCGCCGTCACGCGGCCCATGCCCCACAGGCGCAGGACCTCCTCGATCAGGTCGATCTCGCGCGGCAGGTCGGGACGGAAGCTCGGCGGCGTGACCATAAAGTCCTCGCCGTCGCGCTCGACGGTGCAGCCCAGGCGGGTGAGCGAGCGCTCGATAAAGTCGGGCTCGATGTCGGCACCGCAGATGGCGCGCACGCGGGCCAGGCGCAGCTTGATGCTGTCGATGGTCTTGGGCGCGGGGAACACGTCCACATAGCCGGGGGCGACCTCGCCGCCGGCTATCTCCTCGATGAGCGCGCACGTCACATTGGCGACGTCCACGCAGCCGGTCTCGTCGACCTGGCGCTCAAAGCGGATGGAGGCGTCAGAGATCAGCGACAGGTCACGGCTGGTGTGCGAGATGCGGCCGGCGTTGAAGCAGGCGCTCTCGACCATCACGTCGACGGTGTCGTCCTCAATCTCGGAATCCATGCCACCCATAACGCCGGCCAGCGCCACAGGACGCTCGCCGTCGGTGATGAGACCCATGCCGGCGTCGAGCGTACGCTCCTCGCCGTCGAGCGTCGTGAACTTCTCGTCCTGCTGGGCGGCGCGAACCACCACACGACGGTGGCCATCGCGCTCGGCAAAGGTGTCCAGGTCAAAGGCGTGCAGCGGCTGGCCGGTGAGCATCATCACGTAATTGGTGATGTCGACGATGTTGTTGTGCGGGCGCACGCCCAGGGCGTTGAGGCGCTTGACCATCCAGTCGGGCGACGGGCCGACCTTGACGTTGCGCACGATGCGGGCAACGTAGCGGTCGCACAGGCCCTCGTCGGCAATCTCGACGGAAAGCTCGTCGTCGGTCGCGCGGCCGGTCTCGGCCTTGATGGCGGGCAGCTCAACGTGGAAATCGCGGTCGAAGATGGCGCCGGTCTCGCGGGCCATGCCGATCATGGACAGGCAGTCGGGACGGTTGGGCGTAATCTCGCAGTCGAGCACGGTGTCGCTCGAGCCCACATACTCGGCAAACGGCATGCCGCAGGGCGTATCCTCGGGCAGGATCATAATGCCGGAGTGGTCGCCGCCCAGACCGAGCTCGCGCGCGGAGCAGTTCATGCCCATGGACACGACGCCGCGAAGCTTGCTCTTCTTGATCTTGACGTCGCCGGGAAGCACGGCGCCGATCATTGCCGTGACGATGTGGTCGCCGGCCTCGAAGTTCTGCGCGCCGCAGACGATCTGCAGCGGAGCGGGGTTGCCGTCGGCGTCGAGGTTCTTGTCACCCACGTCGACCGAGCACACATACATGTGGTCGCTATCGGGGTGCGGGGTCTTGGTGAGCACCTTAGCGGTCACCACGTGGTCGAAGGACTCGCCCACGGTGTCGATCGCCTCGACCTCGGTGCCGGTACGGATATATTCGTCCGAAAGGGTCTTGGGATCCTCCGGAATATCGATCATGGTCTTGAGCCAGTCGTAAGAAACGCGCATCTAACTGGTCTCCTTTCATCTGTAACGTCTGCAATAAACAGACGGAAAACTCCAGCTACGGAGACGGGTTTCCGAGATGCCGCAGATTGCCTTGAAAGAGGAGGGCCGCGTACTTAGGTACGCAACCGACGATTGAAAGGCAAGGTGCGGTGGCTCGGGAAGCCGCCGGGACAGGTCAACTTAGAATTGGTTCAAGAAGCGCATGTCACCAGTCATCAACGTGCGCAGATCGGGCAGGTCGTAGCGCAGTGCCGCGACGCGCTCGGCGCCAATACCAAAGGCGAAGCCGGTGTACTTCTCGGGGTCAATACCGCAGTTAATCAGGACGTTGGGGTCGACCATGCCGCAGCCCAGGATCTCGATCCAGCCGCTGTGCTTACAGAAGTTGCAGCCCTTGCCGCCGCAGACGTGGCAGCTCACGTCCACCTCGCAGGAAGGCTCGGTGAAGGGGAAGAAGTGCGGGCGGTAACGCGTCTTGCGGTCCTCGCCAAACATGCACTTAACAAAGTAGTCGAGCGTGCCCTTAAGATCGCCAAAGGTGATGCCCTCGTCGACGACCAGGCCCTCGATCTGGTTGAACTGCGGCAGGTGGCAGGCGTCGGCCGTGTCGGGACGGTAGACGGTGCCCGGGCAGATCATGTAGATGGGCGGCTTCTGCGACTCCATGGTGTGAATCTGCACGCCCGAGGTCTGGGTACGCAGCAGTACGTCGGACTCGCCATGGGCGTGAGCCTCGGGGTGCGCGACGCTGCCGGGATTGTTGTCGACCACGTAGAAGGTATCGCGGGCCGAGCGGCTCGGGTGATCCATGGGGGCGTTGAGCGCGGTGAAGTTGTAATAGGAGGTATCGACCATGGGGCCGGACTCGACGGTGTAGCCGATACCGCAGAAGATATCCTCGGCCTCCTCGATGATCTGCTTGATCAGGTGCTGGTGACCGATCTGCGGACGGATGCCCGGCAGCGTAATGTCGACGGCCTCGTGCTCGAGTGCGTGTTTGAGGGCGGCGGCCTTCATCTCGGTGGTGCGCTCGTCGAGCATGCCCTCGATCAGCTGGCGCATCTCGTTGGCGCGCTTGCCCATCATGGGGCGATCCTCGGGGGCGAGTTTGCCCATCATGCGCATCAGGCCGGTAATACGACCCTTGCGGCCGAGCAGCTCAACGCGCGCGGCCTCGAGCTTGGCGGCGTCGTCGGCGCCGGCGACGAGCTCCTTGGCCTCTTCCTCGAGTTTGACCAGATCATCAATCAGACTCATGTCTTCCCTTTCGTCTCTCGCGTTCCCCGCTCGCCGGGACGACTGCCGCCGCCTAGCGTTGCGAAAACGCGGCCCGGTTCGGTAACAAAAAACCGCCCTCGGGCATGTGCATTGCCCAAGGACGGTTAAATTCCGCGGTACCACCTTGTTTGACCCGGCGGATGTCTTGCCCGCCGCGCCCACTCTGCGCCCCTTATCGCGAGGCTCACGGCTTCCCTACTGGGGCTTCGCCGCCACTGGCCGCGCGCCCGTTGAGGTTGCTGCTCGGGAGTGAACGCTTGGCCCTTGCCGCCGCAGGAAGGCTTGCAGCCCATGACCTTCCCTCTCTTGCCGGCGACGCGGCGGGCAAAACCCTCTCCGTCAACGCATTGGGCTATAGGATAACACATTTCGCGAGCGCATCGCCGCGTTCCGTTTTGTTCGCGCTGGGTACAAGGCAGGTAGCTGTGCAAACTGGCCGCGCACCCGCCTGCGGCGCTCGGCCTGCGAGATTAAGGATACGGTATGGGAAAGAAACTCGATAAGAAGGCCCAGGCCGCCGTGGCAAAGGCTGCCAAGGGCGTCAAGGCTGCTAAAGTCGACAAGGCCGTCAAAAAGTTCCGCAAACTCGAGGGCAAGCTGTGGACTCGCGAGTACCTGCTCAAGATTGCCGAGTTCGATGGAGCGACGATTGCTCCTGCCAACGGTGCTGCCGCCCGTGCCGACGCCATGGGCACGCTTGCCGGCGAGCATCACAAGCTACTGACCAGCGAGAAGTCCGTTGAGCTCGTACGCTCGTTAGCGCGCGAGACGGTTGCAGGCGGACATGTAGACGACCCGCAGCTGCTCGACGAGATCCGCGTGCTCGGTCGCGACCAGCGCGAGGCAAGCGTTATTCCTACCGAGGAGGCCGAAGCCTGGACCAGGCTCACCTGCGAGGCCGACGCCGTGTGGCACAAGGCCAAGACGGCCAATGACTGGGCGAGCTTTGAGCCCTATGTGGATAGAATCGTCGCCCAGCTTAAGCATCAGGCCGAGCTCATGGACCCCAAGCGCGACCCATACGACGTTTGGCTCGACCAGTACGAGCGCGGCCTTTCCGCCAAGAGCTTCGATGCGTTTTGCGATGAGGTCAAGACGACGGTCGTGCCGCTCGTGCACGCCATCGGCGAGCGCGGCCAGCAGCCCGATGCCGACTTTTTGCACGCCCGCGTGCCCGAGGCCGCCCAGCGCGCCATGAGCTTCGACCTTATGAAGCTCGTCGGCCTGAACCTGAACGACACCACGCTTGCCTTTACCGAGCACCCGTTTAGCGAGGGCTTTGCCGTGGGTGACGCGCGCATCGCGACACACATCTACGAGGACGATTGCATCTCCAACGTCTACAGCATCATCCACGAGGCGGGACACGCCATGTACGAGCTGGGCGTCAATCCCGCCTATGCGCGTACCTGTCTTGAGGGCGGCACCTCCATGGGCATCCACGAGAGCCAGAGCCGCTTTTTCGAGAACACCGTGGGTCGCAGCCGCGCCTTTATGGGACCGCTGCTCGAGGTGCTGCGCCGCCACGCACCCGAGGTCTACGGCGACGTCGACGAGGACACGCTCTACCACGCCGTGAACATCGCGCAGCCTTCGCTGATCCGCACCGAGGCCGACGAGCTCACCTATCCGCTGCACGTTATGGTGCGCTACGAGATCGAGCGCATGCTGTTTGCCGGCGAGGCCATGGCCAAGGATATCCCCGCGCTTTGGAATCGCTTCATGGATGAGTACCTGGGCATTCCGGTTCCCGACGACACGCGTGGTTGCCTGCAGGATACGCACTGGAGCGGCGGCTCGTTTGGCTACTTCCCCACCTATGCGCTGGGCAGCGCCTACGACGCCATGTTTGTGCCGGCCATGTGCCGCGACGGCGTCGACCTTACCGCCGCCTGCGCGAGCGGCGACCTGACACCCGTCCGCGCCTGGCTGCGCGAGCACATTTGGCAGTGGGGCCGCGCCAAGGACGCGCCGGAGCTCATCAAGGGCGCCTGCGGCATGGCGTTCGATGCCCGCTACTACTGCAGCTACCTCCAAGACAAGTTCACCACGCTCTACGAGCTGTAAGGCATAACCGACACGCCAACGCAAAGGGGACGCCGCGGAACCAATCCGCAGCGTCCTCTTTTTTCACCTAGTCGTTTAAGAACGTCCCCAATGACTACCTTACAGAGCTTCCAGCGCGGCGGCGATGCGCTTCATGGCGGCATCGGCGGATGCTTGGTCGGGCGCCTCGGCCAGCACGCGGATAACCGACTCGGTTCCGCTCTTGCGTACGAGCACGCGGCCCTCGCCTGCCAGCGCAGCCTCGGCCTCGGCGATGGCGTTCTGCACACCCATGTTCTCGAGCGCGGCGTCCTTGTCCGCCACGTGCACGGCCACCTGCGCCTGCGGCAGCAGCTTGCACGGAGCCGTGAGCTGCGAGAGTGTCTCGCGCTCGGCACGAATCACTTCCATCACGCGCAGCGAGGTCATAATGCCGTCGCCCGTGCGCTCGATATCGCCAAAGATCGTATGGCCCGTCTGCTCGCCGCCCAGGCTGTAGCCGCCCTCGCGCATCTTGGCATACACGTGACGGTCGCCCACGCCGCTGGTCACGGCGCTCAGACCGGCAAGCTCCAGCGACTTGACCAGGCCAAAGTTGCTGGCAATCGTCGGCACCACGGTACCGCCCGAGAGTCGCCCGTGCTTGTTCAGATACACGCCGCACACGTACAGGATCTGGTCGCCGTCTACCACGCGACCGCGCTCATCCACGGCCAGGCAGCGGTCGGCATCGCCGTCGTAGGCAAAGCCCACGTCCAGCCCCTGCTCCACCACGTGGCGCTGCAGGCGCTCCATATGCGTGGAGCCACAGTCGACATTGATGTTAAAACCATCGGGCGCGGCATTGATCACGCGCACGTCGGCGCCGAGCGCGTCAAACACCGGCTTGGCCACCGAGGAAGCCGAGCCGTTGGCGCAGTCAATACCGATCTTGACGCCCTGCAGCGAAAAGTTCGCGCTTGCGATGAGCGAGGCAATATAGCGGTTGCGACCCTGCATGTAGTCCACCGTGGCGCCGATGTGGTTGCCCGTTGCCAGCGGTACCTCGCTCTTGCCATCGATGTAGTCCTCGATGAGCTCCAGTACGTCCTCGTCCATCTTAAAACCGTCGCTGTTGACGAGCTTAATGCCGTTATCGCAAAACGGGTTGTGGCTCGCGCTGATCATGATGCCGCAATCGAAGCAGCCCTCCACGGTCTGATGTGCCACGCCCGGCGTGGGGATCACATGCAGCATATAGGCGTCCGCACCGCTCGCGACCAGGCCGCTCACCAGCGCCGCCTCGAACATATAGCTCGAGCGACGCGTGTCCTTGCCCACGATCACGCGCGCCTTGGCCCCGCGGTTGGCGCCGTAATACCAGCCCACAAAGCGGCCGATCTTATAAGCGTGCTCTACCGTCAGCCCAACGTTGGCCTCACCGCGAAAGCCGTCGGTGCCAAAGTACTTCATATCTTACTTATCCTATTCGAACGTTTGAGCGGTTGGCGTGGTACGAACCTTAAGCTCTTTGTGCCCAGAGTCCTTCGAAGTCGTGACCGTGTACTCGACCTTTATGTCTTGTCCAAGAAGCATGTGGACACCGCCCCATGCAACCTTCAAGCCATCGTGCGTCGCTTCGTTCATCTCGATAGAACCGGAGCCCGAAGTCTTAATGTCCGAAATGCTGCCTCCCGCAGGAGCATAGAGATAAAGCCTCAGCACCTCATCATCAATATCCTGGCTAATGCCGTTATGGCCCTGGAAATAACCAGGCATCTCGGCCTTCTCCTGGGGGGTCATCGTGTTTTTGAGCGAGGTGGTCACTCGATACGTCGTCGAGCCATCGGCATTTTCAACCGAAGAATCGATGGTGACTCGCTTATCGAGGAACCAATCCATCTTTGAATAGCTGTAGTTGTTCACATAGACGCCCAAAATCGGAGCCTCCGACGTATCGGTTTGGAGAGCGCCCGATATTCCAAGAGCCTTCGCGGCCTTTTCCTCGTCATCATTTCTCGAATACATGAGGATGCGACCCTCGGAAGCGCCCTTTTCGATGGCGGCAGCAATCTTAGTAATATCGCTGGAGCCCAGTTCGTCCACGATCTTGTTAAAAGCTGATCCGGCAACCGCCGCAAAAATGGCGTCCTGTTCCTCTACCGGGTAATTCCAATAAATATCGTGCAGCAGCACCTTTGCGGCGTTGCTTCCATCAACGACGGTGCCGTCAGGAAGCTGTGTGCCGCCTACAACGCCGAGCATATACTGCAAAAATACCGGATCGACTGCAAATACGCCGTCGATGTCATCTCCGACAATGGCCTTCTGCATATCGCTGGCAAGCTGAGCCGCACGCGGATAATCAGGCGTCATCGTAACGTCGCCCATCGTGTATCCGAGCGTGTTGAATCCGGTCAGGCCCCATCCGGTCGTGAACAAGTTTGCCTCTTCATCGGTGATGGGAAGCGGGCTCAAAGGCTCTTTCATCATGTCGACTTTGACAAAATCGCCCAGTTCGAGCTTACCGTCAGTCACCGACATCACGCCGCGAGAACCGGGGAAACCGCCGCAGGCGCGGATCTCGACATTGCTCATCGCGAGCACAAGGTAATGACGCGTCTGGCCGTTGGCGCCGAGCATCTGGGGAAGGACGGGGGCGACCTTCTCCGCCGCGTCAACCGCGCCGTTGAGGGTGGCAAAGCCGTCCTTGGCCTTATCGACCAGCTCGGTCACCTGGGAAATATGAGTATCGCCAATGCCCTGGACCTTCTCGTTGGCGCTCTTGAACACCTTCGAGCTGCTGGAAAGCGAATCGGCGACCGCCTGCAGCGCGGACACGTTAATCATGCCGTCCTGGAACAGCTTGCCGGGCGTAGCCTGCGAAAGGTTATCGGCCATGGGAACCAGCGCATTGCTCGAGACATCGGACAGGGCGTCGATCATGGTGCGGGCCGCATTGATATCGCTGCCATACACCGGGATAAACGAAGCCGCCGCCCACAGCGGGCTCGAGGTCTCCGCCTTCATGCTGTTGCAGAGCTCATCGATCTTCTTCGCGTCGTCAGGCAGCGTCGAAAAATCGCCCGACGTGACCTTGTCCTTAAGGCCACCGACGATCTCGACAGCCTCCTTCGCTTCACTCTTTACGGTCTTTGCCGAGTTAAGCAGCATAAAGCCGCTTGCGCCAAGCGCAACGAGAAGCACCGCGACTACAGCGGCAATAATGGCGCCGGTGTGACGCTTTTTGCGCTCGCCCTTGCGATGGCGATGACGGACCAGACCGTCAGAGGTCGAACTCGACGAAGCGTCGCTACCGTAGTTCAAGCCAAAATCGTAATAATCTTCCTTGGAACCCGAGCCCGCAAACTCGGTACCGCTATCATCCAGGCGGGCGAACGTGCCAGTCTCGGAGGCGCCGGTGTAAATCGTGCCAAGGTTACCCGTAAGCCCCGCGCCACCGGCAGAGGGAGTATTGTTGGCGGCCTTGCCGGCATTAACGTTGCCGGCGCCATTCGCAGCGTTGGCAGCACCTGCGTTGTTCGCAGGTACCGAAGGAGCCCCACTCGGCTGCGACGCGGAGGTTGCACCGTCCGCAAAGACATTCCCTCTTGCACGGCCGGTCTTTTTTGCCTTTTGAGACTGCTCGTACAGAGCGGTAAACATCGCCGTCTCGCCCGGGGACACGCGCTTACCGGAACCGCCCTGTCCAGCGCCGCCCGGCGTGCCGGCCTTACCAGCCCCGTTCGGACGCGGCGGAACTGCAGGGCGGCCGCTATCGCTGCCCTTAAAGTGATTACCAGCCATAAAGAAATCCTCGCAATTGAGTCGCAATGAAAAAGTCCATAACGTTACTAGTTTATGGCATTTTGAGCATCGACAGCTAAACTCCAGACACGGACGTCAATTGGCGAAAATGCGGCACAACACCTTTCCCGTCTTGGCGGCGGCGCCAGCTACACCGTGAGGAACATCATCACGATGATCATGGCAAAGCCGATAAGGTCGGTCGGCAAAAACACCGTGCCCAGCATAACGGCGCTGGTGATGGTCGCCGAGACGGGCTCCACGGTTCCGATGAGACTCGCACGCACCGAGCCGATGTCCTTAACGCCCTGCATATAGAGCATGTAAGCAAAAAACGAGCCGATAACCACGAACACCGCGAGCGCCTCGACGCCGGCAGCGTCGAGTGCCGGCATATGCGCCCAGGGCTGCACGAAGACACATGAGATCACGCCCGCCGTGAGCATTGCCGAGCCCGTGACGATGGGGCTGCCGTATTCGGGCAGGATCTTGGCGGGAATCACCGCCATACACGCGGCGCTGACCGCACACATAAGACCTGCTGCCAGGCCAAGCGGCGAGATATTCAGGCTGATGGGGTCGCCGCCGGTGGCGATTAAAAAGGTTCCACCCAGAGCCAGGCCAATGCCGATGACTTCGCGAGTACGCGGCATGCGGCGATCGATCGCGCAGGTGTAGCCCATGATGATAACGAGCTGCAGGCACTGAAGCACCGTCGCGGTTCCGGCGTTCGTCAGGCGCACGGCCGAAAGATAGCAAAACTGGTTGAACAGCAGGCCAAAGGCGGTAAAGAGCAGCAGCTGCTTGCGATCGGCGGGTGTGGTCCAGAGCTTAATCAGGCGCTCGCGGTCGCGCGTAACAACCACGGCCATAAAGAGTAGACCGGCGAGAATCTGACGCACGCTCATAAGCCACAAGGTATCGACGTGGTAGGTATCGAACAGAAAGCTCGCGCTGGTGCCCGAGAAGCCCCAAAACGAACCGCCCACCAGCGTAGCCAAGACGCCCGTGATCATCTTGCGCGTCGAAGCGCTGTTCAGGCGCTCGCGCCAGGCGCGGCGTGTGCTACGGCTGAGCTCGTCGGTGCCCTCGGGCACATCAATGTTCGATATATCGGTCATCGGCACCGAAGCCCCTGCGCCTTCGACCTGCTCGACACACTCTTTGCTCATTCCACTCCCCCGAAACAGCCTGGAAACAATTCGGCTTACCTTACCACGGCGAAGTCACCAGCTGGAGGCTTGTCCGCTTATCGGTAGGACAATTCCGCAGGCGTCTTTCCATAGCTCGATACCGCAGTGGCTTTGCATTGGTCGACAGCCAAATCGCGGCAGCAGGCTCTTTTGAAATGGATATGACAAAGCCCCCGAACTCCACAATGTAAGCGATTTTTAAAAATGTTCTTGCCACCGAGTTCAGGCTCCGTTATATTATCCCTTGCGCGCTTGCGCACCCTTGATCGGGCGTTTAGCTCAGGGGGAGAGCGCTTCCCTGACACGGAAGAGGTCAGAAGTTCAAATCTTCTAACGCCCACCAAATGTTCGCAGCTCAGAGGCTATGCTCTCTGGGCTGTTTTGTTTTATGTCGCCAAATCAGCTGCCAACTCCAACCGCCCAAGCAACCACCCTGCCCATGCACAAAACCGCGTCAATAGCCACCGAGGCCGAGGCCAACGCGTCTCGAACCCATCCGAGCCGCAACTCCTCAGCAAAACGCCGCGATGTCTGCGCCCTGCGGTATCCTTGAACCACTTGCACCTGCAGTACCAAGGAGCCATCATGCGCACCGAGCTCGATGTTCCCTTTTCACGCAAAGAAGAAGCCAAGGCGCTGGGCGCCAAATGGGACCGGATCAAGAAGATCTGGTATGTACCCAGCGGCGCCAACCCCGAGCCCTTTGCCGAGTGGCTGCCCGGTGTTGACCGATCCGACCCCTCAACGCCGTATATATATCTAGTACTGGGCAAGCGCGAGTGCTGGAAGTGTCACAAAGAGACCTCGGTCGCGGCCTTCGGCATTCCCTATCGAACCGATAACGACGAGAGCATCGCCATCGCGCACGCGCCCAACGAAGCCGGGCACATCGCCATCGACACGGCCAACGCCAACGCACTCGCCATCGTGCCCGCTCTTGGCTGCGTGCCGAGCGAGATCCGCGACTACCTTCATAAGCGCTGCGGCTACAAGCCCGTAGGCGCACGAGCCTCTAAAGCCCCGTCGCTCGGCAACACGTGCATCAGTTGCGACGCGCTGCAAGGCAGCCGCTATCTGTTCGAGGAGCCCTCGTCCCCGTTTGCCCTCACTGCCATCAACAAGCTGCCGGCACTGGAGTTTGTGCGCGTCAAAGTTGCCGGCGTCTTTGGCGTCCCGGCCACGCGCACCGACTTTGACCAGGCGCTCTTTACCTGGGCACGCGACCATCACGCCGAGTTCCACAAGCAACTCGGTGAGGGGATTTATTTGTAGAGACGGAGATACCTTCACAGCCAGCTCCTCTGCATCACCTATCCCTCGTCGCCGGCGTCGCACACGATATCTAGGCCACAAACTGGGCATTTCTCCGGATACACCGGCATATGAACGCCCGTACGTTTCCTCACTTCGTTGCTGAACCTGTCACGTGCATCGATGAACCGAATGTCGAGACACGATATTTGCGAGCCGCAGCAAGGACAGGCGACAGCAAACGACCCGCAATCAACCTCTACGTTCGGAAACATATTGTTGTCTATAAGGGCACACGGCAGTTTTCCGTACTTCCCCATCGCAATATCGCCTCGCCAGCTCATACACGCTCCCCTCTCGCTATACAAATCAGGAAGAGCATGCACCGGCGGGCGGGCACGAGATTGCATCGCCACGCGATCCGATCAAACAACACGATCTTAAAAGACCGCCAAAGCCAAATACGCTAATACGGCAGAAGCCCCGCCTTTTCACGCTTCTTTTCCGAGTGATCGAACTCAATGCGATGGGCCTCAAGAAACACCGTATTGGGTCCAAACCATCCGTTTTCTGGCTCGAACCGCTCAACAAACGCAAGGCCGAGCACCTTATAGCCCACCACGGTTGCAAATATGACTCCGACTGGGACGCCACATTCCATGCAGTTGAGCATTTTACGGTTGTAATTCTGGTCTCGAAAACCAACGGTACCCGGCGCTTGAACCGAGTACTTAATGACCCACGTACCATCGTCCAAATAAAGCGGAGACACATCGGTGTAGAAGCTCTTTTTAGAGTTATGGACCGAAAGCGCAAACGTCTTATTGGGATCTTGCTTCACCCGATCCTGGCCCGGCCAGAAGATCCCTGAATCCCGCGATCGGCGCATCGTTGATGCCCTCGGTTTGCCGCTGGCGCGCTCGTACCCCGCTACCCCACTCCCCTGTATACTGATGTAGCACGTGTTTCATCCGGGCTTGTTGGGCCGGATTGTTCATGGGAGGGTCTTATGGCTGCTTCGAATCCGCCTAAGGGGAGCGTTTCTTCTTCGTCCATCAAGCCGGTTGCGCGCAAGGCCGTGCGTTGCCAGCGCGAGGTCGCTTGGCTTGTCACGCAGGCGGCGGGCAGGCTTGTGGCGACCACTCAGGACGTCAATGCTCCCACACCGAGCTTTGTGCTGGCAGCGGCGCTGGATCGAGTACACCAGCTGGAACTCGCCGCACAAGAAGACGGCAGCCATCTTGGCTACCAGGACGTTATGACGCCCGACCTGTTGACCTTTTGCCGCACAGCCAAGTTGCCCGCCGCACCCAATGCGCTTTCAGACGCAGGCTACATGTTTACGCTTTCGGGCGCGGACCTTATCCGCGACATCTATGCATACTGCAGCGAGCTCGCCGAGCGCCACGTCTTTGACGCGGCAGAAGTCAAACCGGGATATGTCATCAAGCTGGTTCTTAGGCTGTTCTTGATAGACGGGTTCGGGGCCATGCCGGCGTAAGCCGAGTCTTTAGCATCACCGTCGACTGGGCAACAACCGCTTTACCTTAATGGACGCCAATCGAGGGTCGATTATTGGGTCGCCTCGCCCACTAACGCATCTATCCCACGCGCTCCGACAGTCGATACTTGCGGTTGCGGCTCGTCGCCGGCGCCGTGGGCTCAAGCTCGCCTTGAGCAATGAGCGCGTTGACGCGCGACCTAACCTGGGAAATTGTGAGCCCTGTGTGCTCTGCCAGCTCGCGCGTCCCCAGCTCGCCGTAGTGTTTGAGTGCCGTCACAATTAAGCCCCCGCCATGATCGACCGGCTCGATCTTTGAACGGTAAAGTACGACCTTGAACCGATCGAACCCCGGGCAGAACAGGGGCTCTACCAGACCATGCGCGCGCATGGCATCGATCATCATCGGGATGCCCGAGCCATTTCCGTCAGCCGGCGAGCCTGCGCCATCCGGCAGTGGAACAATCGACATGAGTTTCACGAGCGTCGCGTTACGGCATCGGGAGCTGCCGTCAAACAAGTTCTCGCGAGTCTTTCCCCCGTATAGGCCGCCAGGATTCGTCACCTCGACACGATCGTCAAAGACGTCGACGGCAATCGATTGCCCACAGAACCGATCCCCGTATTCTCGATGGATTACGGCGTTGGCGATTGCCTCGCGCAGAACCTCCTCGGGAATCTCCAGCGAGTCGACACGCGAGACGCCTTGGACGGTCGAGGTTCGCCGCAAATTCTTGGCGACGGCCACGACAGCATCCGAGATCATCTCGCCCGACGTTCCCTCACAGATTGTGCGGTCCATGAACCTCAACGAACCCGCGGCGCCCTTCTGCGTTCCGGCATGGACCGCCACATCGATAAAGAGCTTGGGATAAAACTGCTGAGGGTAGGTGCCCGCAGCCAGGAGCCCGGCCTTAGTCACATTACCCTGGGAGTCGAGGAAACTCAGGCGCTCCAGCTTTGTTTTCTTGTCCGTCGCGCCGCGCATTGCCCGGGGCGTCAGCGAGAAAGCACGCTCTATCGTGCGGTCAATCAGGGCCTCGTCGAGGTCGCCCACGCCCGCGCCCGGCACTGCATCGCGATCACTGGGGCTCGTTCGTTCATACGACGACAAGGACAGGACTTCGGTCGATGAAAGCGGCACATCTTTGTCATCGATGCGCTTGTAGCTGCCGCCCTGGGCGCCCCGCTCTATGACATAGCAGGGCTTGCTCGACGGATCGAGCTCCTCAATGGTAATGACGAGAACGATGGCGCCCTGAAGCTCCACTCGCTCGATCGTGTATTTGGGCGGATTGGCCAGCTTTCCTCGACCTCCCGCATCACCCATGCCTGCCACAAATTGGTTGAGCACTTTCTCGGTCTCGAAGTTCTCAACCGGGACAAAACCTGCGCGCTCACTCACTCCGAGCACGATGATTCCGCCGGCAGTGTTCGCGAATGCGCTCACCGTTTCCCACACGTCGCGGGAAAGCGTCGTGGCGCTCTCCTTCACTTCGACGTTAAAATCATCCGAGCCCATACGCCTTAAAGACTCAAGCAGACCGGTCAGCTCGTTTTCGTTCATCTGCACGTCCTTTCGCTCGGTCCTGCGGAGAATGCCGCGGATAGATTTCCCTCGTCTCTCAGTTATCTCTCGTAATTATCTCTCATCTATCTCTCTATCTCTCGGCTTAGAGATAGAGAGATAGATGAGAGATGGAATGTCTACCATTTGCTTCATTTTTACATATTTTTGCTGGTAGAACAATCGGTATTGAGACAATACCATGATTGCCTGTCTCTTTACTGCTCAGTTATCTCTCATATTTTTCTCTCATCTTCCTGTCATCTCTCATATTAGAGACGAATGAGAGACGAGAGATACGCGAGTGATGGACGAGCGAGGATTTTCGGACGGTCGGATATCGAGAGTGGATATTTGGACGGTTTTTGGGGCTTTTGCGGCAGATTCCGTCCAAATATCCACTCTCGTCAGTCCGATTTTCCACGCTCGTTCGGTCGGTATCCGAAAATCCACGCTCGTGTGTCCGAATTTCCACTCTCGTTCGACAGGCGACCAGGACGCATCGACTTCCCATCGGCATAACCGCCAGTTCGTCGCAGAGCCGCGGCCCCATATGGGTATACTCTCGAGGATTCGACTCGATTCGCCCCCGCTGGGGCGTCAAAGGAGACTGCATATGCCCACTACCTCAACCGACCCGCGCGCCGCTGCCGCCGCGCTGCTGGTGCCCGGTACCACCTGCCACGGTTTTGCCGTCGAGCGCTGCGAAACCGTGCCCGAGCTCGATTCGGACGCCTACGTGCTGCGCCACACCGCATCGGGCGCTCACCTGCTGTACCTGGCATGCGACGATGAGAACAAGGCCTTTGCCATTGGCTTTAAGACGCCGCCGGCCGATTCCACCGGCGTGTTCCATATTCTTGAGCACTCGGTGCTGTGCGGATCGGCCAAGTTCCCTGTCAAAGAGCCGTTTGTCGACCTGATCAAGAGCTCCATGCAGACGTTCCTCAACGCCATGACCTACCCCGACAAAACCATCTACCCCGTTGCCACCACCAACGAGCAGGACCTGTACAACCTGATGGACGTGTACCTGGACGCGGTGTTCAACCCGGCCATCTATACCAAGCCCACCATTTTTGAGCAGGAGGGCTGGCACTACGAGCTGGACCTGCCGGAAGGCGTCGAGGGCGACGGCAGCGCCGCCAGCCTGCGCGAGGGCACGCTGCGCTATAACGGCGTGGTGTTCAACGAGATGAAGGGTGCGCTGTCCGACCCCATGAGCGTGCTGGACGACGCCGTCAACGCCGCGCTCTATCCCGACACCGCCTATGCGCACGAGAGTGGCGGCGACCCGCGCGCGATTCCCGCGCTCACCTACGAGCAGTTCCTGGACACGCACGCGCGCCACTACAATCCTTCCAACTCCTACATCACGCTCTATGGCGATCTGGACGTGGACCGCGCCCTGGCCTTTTTGGACGAGCGCTATCTGTCGCAGCCGAGCGCCGCGAGCCGCCGCATGGACGCAGCCGTTGCCGCCGGCGAGGACCCGTCCACGCTGGCGCCCAATCCGCTGGGCGTGCAAGCGCCCGTGACCTGCGAGTATAAGCGCGTCGAGATGGCCACCACGCCCGAAAACGCCCTGGTGGGCCTGGGCTTGGTGCTGGGCAGTGCGCTCGACCGCAAGCGCACGATCGCGGCGGACATCCTGTTCGAGGCGCTGCTGGGCTCCAACGAAGCGCCGGTTAAGAAGGCCATTCTGGCCGCCGGCCTGGGCGGCAACGTGGTGAGCTACACCGCGGCCGAGAGCCTGCAGCCCTACGAGCTCATCATGTTGCAAAACGCGCAGCCCGGCGTGGCGCGCGAGCTGCGCCACGTGTTCCAGGACGCCTGCCGCGACTTGTGCGAGCACGGCGTTCCGCGCGAGCGTCTGGAAGCCATCATCAGCAGCAACGAATACGACCTGCGCCAGCGCGACTACGGTATCGCCGACGGTGTGGCCATTGCGTGCGACGCGCTGAGCACCTGGCTCTACGATGACGACGCCGCGACGCTGGCGCTCAAGTACGGCCCGGTGTACGAGGAGCTGCGTGGCGAGCTGGATGGCAGCTATTTTGAGGACCTGCTGCGCGACCTGGTGCTGGACAACGACCATATGGCGCTGGTCGAGCTGGTGCCGGTGGACGCCGCCGAGGGTTCGGAGGGTGCCGAGGCCGCCGAGCTGGCAGCCAAGCGCGACGCCATGACCGATGCCGAGCTGGCCGGCGTGGTCGAACGCACGGCCGCGCTGCGTGCCGCGCAGGAGGCGGAGGACACACCCGAGGCCAAGGCCACGCTGCCGCGCCTGCGCGTGTCCGACATTGGCGAGGCGCGCCCCGAGCCGCCGCTGGTCGTAGACACGACCGCGCCCATCCCCTGCCTGCGCCATGGCATCCCCACCAACCGTTTGGCCTACGCCATGCAGTATTTCGACCTGAGCTGCGTCGCGTTTGAGGACCTGCCCTATGTGACGCTGCTCTGTCGTCTGCTCAAACAGCTGCCCACGAGCGAGCACTCGGCCGAGGAGCTCGACAACCTGCTCGCCGGCAAGCTGGGCTTTTTGAGCTTTACGACCGAGGTCATGACCCAGCCCGACGTGGACGGCGTGCGCCCCTACCTGCTGGTGAGCGCCGGCGCCCTGTCCGAGAAGATCGATGCGCTGGCAAGCCTGCCGCGCGAGGTGTGGTCGAGCACGCTTTTGCTCGATGCCGACGCCGACCGCGTGCGCGACGTTCTCACGCAGATTCGCATTGGGCTTGAGCAAAGCTTTATCAACAACGGACACTCGGCGGCGCTCGGTCGCGCGATGAGCTACAGCTCGCCTTCGGCCGTGGTACGCGAGCAGCTTTCGGGCGTAGACTTCTACCTGTTCCTGCGCGATCTGCTCGAGCACTTTGACGAGCGACTGGACGACCTGCGCGCCAAGCTTGCCGAGCTGGCAGGTCGCATCTTTGTGGCCGATGGCTGCCTGGCGAGCTTTACCGGCAGCGATGAGGACTTTAACGCATACTGGAATGCCGCGGGCGACCTGGGGCTGGACGCTGGCGACGGCGCCGATACCGGCCGCGATGCGCTCGTGGTGCCGACGCCGCGCGACCGCCACGAGGCTTTTGTCATCCCCAGCGACATCTGCTTTGCGGCAAGCGCGTGCGACCCGCGTCGCTTAGGGCTTGACGTGACGGGCGCCTGGGCGGTTGCCGCCAACGCACTCTCCTACGACTACCTGTGGAACGAGATCCGCGTGAAGGGCGGCGCGTACGGCTGCGGATTCCGCGCGGCAGGCGAGCGTCAGACGGCGTTCTACACCTACCGCGACCCGGCAATCGATCCCTCGATTGAGCGCGTGGCGCGCGCAGGCGAATGGCTCGGCAGCTTTGAGCCCGACGAGGCCGCCTTTGAGGGCTTTATCGTGAGCTGCGTGAGCGGTATGGACGCGCCGGTGAAGCCGTACGCGCTCACCAAGCGCCGCAACACGACCTACCTGGCCGGGCTCGATCCGCATGCACGCGAGGAGCGCCGCGCCCAGATGCTCGCCGCCACGCCTGGCGAGCTGCGCTCGCTCGGCGCCGACGTCACGCGCATCGCGGCCGAATCGCCGACCTGTGTCTTTGGCGGCCGAGACGTCATCGCCAAGAGCAACGCCGGCTTCAACGTCATCGACCTGATGGGCTAACCACAAAGGTAGATTTTTGGGACATGCCTGAAAATCTACCTTTTTCTTTTGCCGCTGCTTGGGCGGGGCAGCTCAGCCCGTCCCACCAGTTTGTCTAAATCTGTAACATCTAGGCGGCAATATCGGCTCCAGATGTTACAGATCGAGACGTTTCCGAATGGCGCCGACCCTTTGTCTCAATCTGTAACATCTAGGTCCGGTTTTGCCGAGTTACTGTTACAGATCGAGACAAACCGCCGCGAACATCCGCTCTTCGTCAAAACCACCACGAAGGTGTCCATGAACTGCCCCCTTTGCGATGGTTTATGTGGTGGGTTGGGTGTTTGACCAGATAAAACCTGCCAAAATAAACCTGTCCCTTTTTGGCAGGTTTGCTAGAGGAGGCTGGGATGGACAAGGCTGAGTTGCGGCGGGCGGTGATTGCCCGGCGCGACGCTCTTGATTTGGACGTGCGAGCGGCAAAGTCTACCGTTATCTGCGCGCGGCTTGTTGAGCTGTTGGATCGCTTGGATGCCGCGGCGCCGCACACCGTTGCCGTCTATGCCGCGATGGGTTCCGAGGTCGACCCTGCCGCGTTTGCCGCGCCAGCCGCCGCGCGCGGCTGGCGCATGGCCTATCCGTGCATGCTCTCGGCAATTGATGCCGCAGCTTGTGGCCAGCGCATGTGCATGCGGGCAGTTGCCGCCGACGATGCGTCCGCAGCTCCGTTTATCGCCCACCCCACGCGGGCCTTTGCGGCTACGGACATCGACAGCAACCGCTTCCCTATCGTACCTGCCGAAGCTCTCGACATGGTCGTCGTGCCGCTCGTAGCATTCGACCGCGCCGGCGCGCGCCTGGGCTACGGCGGCGGCTGCTATGACCGCTACCTGCCCACGCTCTCGCCCGCATGCCAAATCATCGGCATCGCCTTTGACGAGCAGCGTGTCGACCACGTTCCCACCGACGCCCACGACCTGCCGCTACCCCACATCGTCAGCGCCTGATCGCCGCTGTATCGCACCCGCAAGATAAGCGTGGAAAATCTCCCACTTTGAGCCCCCTTACGAGCCAAAAGTGGGAGATTATCCACGCTCATTCAACAAGCGTCCGAAAATCCACGCTCGTCCGTCCGGATTTCCACGCTCGTGCGGCTCAACGCTCTGCAACCGCCTCAGCACACGCGCGGTACGCCGGCAACTTTGAGCTTGCGATCGAGCTTTATCGGATCCCTCAGATCCTCCCAGCACAATCGCACGATCTTGCAGTTATCAAGCAGCGAAAGCCTCGACTCGCGCTGACGCTCATCAAACTGCGCCTTCGCAAGCTTGCCCTCCTCCGCCGCTTTCTCGCTTTTAACGAATCCGTCGAACTCACCGATAATCAGCCGGTCGCCCACGCGCCACAAGTAGTCAACGCGATATGGCCGTCCCGGCTCAACTGGGTCGAACAGCTCAACTTGCAGCTCCGGCGTCTGCCAGCCGCGCTCAATCATCAGCGCGCGTGCCTTGGACTCGCCACCGCTTTCCGACAGGCCATCGGCACACCGCGCAACCCTGCGCGCCGTCACAACACCGCGACGATTCAGGCCAAGCTTGTCGACCGTCTCAACGAGATGCTCCTTTGACAACAGCCGCTCATGAAGCGCCGAGTCCGCAATGATCAGTCCCTCGACAAACGACGCATCGACCAGGCAATCCGTAATCGTTTGATCGATATCGGTCACGGCAATATCCATCTGGATTGCCCGTGTTTGACGAGCATAACGATGGCGAATCACCCGAGAGCCGGGCGTCGTCGATTGCGCCGGCGCCGCGGCGATATGGATGTGCGTCAAATTGGCATGCGAAACCGAAAGGCCATAGATAACAGCCGCCGTATAGGAGCAAAACGTCCAGTCGGGATGCTTTTGCGCAAGGGCCCGTACCCGATGCAGATAACGCTGCCGAAACTTGAGCTCGGACCAATAATCCGGACGCGCATACAGCCCCGGCATGACCGCCTCTAGACTTCCCGCCGCAACACGCCGCTCAATCTGCTTTGCCTCCGCCGCCGTGCGCGCGTACACGCAACTCATCTGCTGTTCGCATGCTTTAATGTGACTTGCAAGTCTTTGATTCGCCGTCATGTTTCCCATGTCGCCTCCCAACTCTTGGAACGGCGCAAACGTACCAGACGGTTTCATGCGAAGTCTGACCAAATGCTGTCCAGGCGCTGACCAAATGCTTGACGGTTTTGGACGTTTTAGGCTGATGACTTATATCTGCAGGTAGGGTGGTTGTCGAGAGGTCCCCGTCTCCACAATTTGACGCCTCTAAAGCCGTCGATTTCTTTGAAAGAAAATATACTGTGGCTCAAAACTACCTTGTTTGCAACGTGGCCCGTATGCACTCGACGTGTAATGAGGCCGCCGACATGACAGCTACAGAAAAATCGAGCGTGGAAAATCTCCCGTTTTTGGCCCCTTCCTCGGCCAAAAGTGGGAGATTATCCACGCTCGATTTGTAAACGTCCGATAATCCACGCTCGTGTGTCCGAAAATCCACGCTCGTCACGCCGCGAGCACAGCCACAGTCGCAACCACGGCCGCAGCCTAGTGCTCCTCGCCAGCGCGGGCCAGGTCGTAGGGCGTGGTCTGGTAGACGTAGTAGTTGAGCCAGTTGGTGTAGAACAGCTGAGCCTGGCTGCGCCAGACGTTGCGCGGCTCGGCGGCGGGGTCGTCGTTCGGGAAGTAATGCGCCGGCACCTGAGGGTTAAGCCCGCGCTTCACGTCGCGCTCGTACTCCAGGCGCAGCGTGTCGGTATCGTACTCGGGGTGGCCAAAGACAAAGAAGCGATGGCTGTCGGTCGACTTGACGATGTACAGGCCCACCTCGTCGGACACGGCCACGACCTCAAGCTGCGGCTCGGCCTCCACGTCCTCGCGACGCACATCGGTGTTGCGCGAATGTACGGCATAGAAGCGGTCGTCAAAGCCGCGGACCAGCGGGCTTTGCGGCTTCACCAGATAATGCTCGAACACGCCGCTTGCCTTTGCCGGCAGGTCATACTTCTGGATACCGTAATGATGGTAGAGCCCCGCCTGCGCGCCCCAACAAATGTGCAGCGTGGAGTGCACGTGCGTGGTGGACCAATCCATGATCTGGCAGAGCTCGGGCCAGTAGTCGACCTCCTCGAACGGCATCTGCTCCACCGGCGCGCCCGTGATGATCAGGCCGTCGTAGTGGATGTCGCGGATGTCGTCGAACGTGCGATAGAACGTCTCCAGGTGGCCGGCGCTCACGTGCGTGGCCTCGTGCGTTTTCGTGCGCAGCAGGTCCACCTCCACCTGCAGCGGCGTGTTGGAGAGCTTGCGCATGATCTGCGTCTCGGTGGCGATCTTGGTGGGCATGAGGTTGAGGATGAGCACGCGCAGCGGACGGATGTCTTGGTGCAGCGCGCGGTACTCGGTCATGACAAAGATGTTCTCGCTCTCGAGCTGCGCGGCGGCAGGGAGGGCGTCGGGGATGCGAATGGGCATGGATGCTCCTTACGAGTCAGTTGCAGCTATGGTACAACGAGCGGCCCCATCCGCGCGAGCATATCGCCCAGCGATGCCGTCAGCGGCCCAAATCACTCCAAAAGTAGAGATTAAGGCATGCCCAAAAATCTATGGCGCTTTAGCCTAGCAAAGTGGCAGCAGGACGCTACAATGGTTCGACGCGAAAAACTCGGCCGAAAGGATACATATATGTACCAGACGCGTAAGATCGGTGTGGTCGGCCAGGGCCACGTAGGAGCACATGTTGCCAACAGTCTGCTCATGCAGGGCATTGCCGATGAGCTGTACCTGTGCGATATCAACCAGGCCAAGGTGACGTCCGAGGTCCAGGACCTGCGCGACTCCCTTTCGTTTGTCCCGTACAACACCAAGATCGTCAACTGCTACGACCACTACGAGGAGCTTGCCTGCTGCGACGTCATCGTCAACGCCGCCGGCAAGGTCGCACTGGCCGCCGGCAACCGCGACGGCGAGCTGTTCTTTACCACCGACGCCGCCCGCACCTTTGCCAAGCGCATCGTCGACGCCGGCTTTGACGGCATCTTCGTGAGCATCTCCAACCCCTGCGACGTCGTGTGCACCGAGCTGTGGCACCTGACCGGCTACGATCCCAAGAAGATCATCGGCTCGGGATGCGGCCTGGACTCCGCCCGCCTGCGCACTGAGATCTCCAAGAAGGTCGGCGTGAGCCCCAAGTCCATCAATGCCTACATGATCGGCGAGCACGGCTTTAGCCAGCTTGCCGCCTTTAAGGCCGCAACCATCGCCGGCAAGAGCCTCAACGAACTTCAAGCCGAGAACCCCGACAAGTATGCCTTCGACCACATGGAGATCGAGGAGCTCGCGCGCAAGGGCGGCTACGTAACCTACCAGGGCAAGCAGTGCACCGAGTACGCCGTCGCCAACTCCGCCGCGCGCGTCTGCGCCGCCGTGCTGCACAACGAGCACGCCGTGCTTTCGGCATCCACGCTCATGACCGGCCAGTATGGCGAGGAGGGCATCTTCACCTCCCTGCCGTGCGTGATCGGTGCCGAGGGCGTCGAGGAGGTCTACACGCTCGACCTGTCCGAGCATGAGCTCGAGGGCTTCCACAAGAGCTGCCAGCACATCCGCGACAACATCGCCCAGCTCGACTGGTGGGACGCTGAGGCCTACGACGCGAAGTAGTCCGCCGCTTGACGCGACACCTCGCTCATACGGACGCCATGCAAAGCGGGCCGCGCCGGAAATCCCCGGCGCGGCCCGCTTTTTGACTCATGTGGCCCGCTTGCGAATCGAAGGTGAATGCTTTTCCCGTTACCTAGTACTGCTCGATGCCCATGTAGCGACGAACCTCGGGGCTGTGGTCAAACACCTTGCCGCGGGCGGCGCGCAGCTCGCAGCTCATGTTGTAGAAGAAGATCGGCTCCAAGTACGAACGCACGCTGGCGGGCACGTCGCCCACGCCGTACTCGAGCGCGTCGAGCACCATGATCGTATCGGTGTGCGTGTTGAGGAACGTGAGCGCGCGCTCATCCATGGGGCGGCACTCGCCCGATCCGAGCTGCACAAAGTAGAACACGCCGGGCTCGGTAGCCTCGAAGGGACCGTGGAAATACTCGCCGGAGTGGATGTAGCAGCAGTGCTGCCACTGCATCTCCATGAGCGAGCAGATTGCCATGGCGTAGGTCTGGCTAAAGTTGGGTCCGGAGCCCAGGATATAGAAGAACTTGTGCTGCTGACAGAGCTCGGCAAAGCGGGCGCCCAGCTCGGCGTTGACCTTCTCGCGGGCGGCGGGCAGCAGCGCATCCATCTGCTTTAGGCCCTCGTACATGTCGGCGAGTGCCTCGTAGCCTTCCTGCTGGTCGAGCAGCTCGGCGGCGATCAGAGCGCCGATGCCCTGCGGCACCTCGGCCTGTGACACGCCCTCGCCCCAGGGGTAGACCCAGGTGGTCCACTTGCCGTTGTCGATCTTGGAGCCCTCGCAGTCGGTGAGGGCAACGACCTCGGCACCGGCCGCCAGCGCCATCTCGCAGCCGTCGACGACCTCTTGCGTGTTGCCGCTGTGGCTGCAGGCAATAACGAGCGACTTCTCGCCAAGGCTCTTGGGGGCCATCAGGCAAAACTCGCGTGCCGTGTAGACCGTCGAGGTAAACGTGGTGGCCTCGCGCTTGAGCAGCTCGTTGGCCGGCATCAGGTCGATCATCGAACCGCCACAAGCAATCCAAAAGACGTTCTCAATCTTGCCCTTGCGCTCGATGATTTCCTGAACCAGATCATGTGCGTTCATCCTGATGTTCCTCCTTGTGGGGCGGCTTTGAGCGACGGCGGATCGTACCTGCTGTCGTTCTATGTTGTCCTATTTATAGCACGCACGATGACGCTCGTGAAGCCATTTCGCCAAACTTGTTCTATGTTGTTCTATCTGTGGATGTTAGATGTCGAACACGTAGCGCGAGCCCACAATCTTTTGACGCCCAAGCAGCAAGGGCCGCTCGTCCGCATCGGTAAAGTACGCCTCCATATAGAAGAGTGGCTCACCGACCGGGATCTCGAGCAGTGGCGCGACTTGAGCGTCGGCAAGCGCAATCTCCACGGTACAAGGGTCGGATTTGAGCGGCGCGCGGCCCGAATGCGCGGCAACGAGCGCAAAGATTGAGTTATCGGTGAGGTCCTCGTCGGCAAGCGTCTGCAGATAGGGATGGTCAGCCAGCACAAAGGCGTTGTTCTCGAGCATGACGGGCACGCCGTCTGCCGTGCGCACACGCTCGACCACGATGAGCTCGCAGCCGGGCTCTACGCCAAAGAACGCCGCGTCCTCGCGCGTCGCCGCAACCACCGTGCGCGATACCAGGCGCGCACCCGGCACCATGTCGTTGGCAGCGCAACCCTCGGAAAAGCTCTGAACATCACCCTTCTGGACAATCTTGCGCTTGAGCTTGGGAGCGCACACAAAGGTACCCCTCCCCTGTTGGCGGTTGAGGTAGCCCGCGCGCGACAACTCCTCGATGGCACGGCGCACGGTGATGCGCCCCACGCCGTAGGACTTCGCGAGCTCCATCTCGGAAGGAATGCGCGAGCCGGCCGCGTACACGCCGCGTGCGATCTCGCCTTTCAGGTCGTCCATAACCTGCTGATACAGCGGCACGGCGGATGCGCCAGAGCGGTCGGTTTTATCGTCGAATGCCATCGTTATGCTCCATTCCGTGCATGCTCGGACTCAAACTCTTCAATCGCCGCCATAAACTGCTCGCCAAAGGCGTCGGCCTTTTTCTCGCCGATGCCGTTGACCTGGATAAGCTCGTCGCGCGTCTGTGGGCGTAGGCGGCACAGGCCGCGCAGGGCCTTGTCGGAAAAGACCATGTACGGCGCCATCTCCAGCTCCGTCGAGATCTCCTTGCGGAGGGCACGCAGGCGCTCGAACAGCTCGGCATCGTCGCCAACACGCGGGCGCTGATCCAGCTCGGCCTCCTCGCGCAGCAGATCGACGGCGCGGCGGGCGCGGGCCGAGGCCTTGCGCTTGGACGCACGACGCTTAACGGTAAAGGCGAACGCCTCATCCTCGACCTCGACGGCACGCGGACCCAGCCCCACGACCGGGTACTGCCCCTGCGAGGTGGCCAGATAACCGCGGCCGCACAGCTGGCCGATGATGTCCTTGATGCGCCCGACCGATTCGCTCGACAGCTCGCCGTAGCCGCGGTCCTCGTCCAGATGCATCTGGCGAATGCGCTCGGTGTTGCCGCCGTGGAGCACGTCGGCGATCAGCGACTTGCCAAAGCGCATGGGTCGCGCGGCCACGTAGCGCACGGCGGCGCGGGCCATATCGGTGACGTCCTCGACCTCGAACTGCGTGAGGCAGTTGCTGCAGTTGCCGCAGCCCTCGGCGTCATCCGTGGCGGTGGCGCCCGCACCAGCCGCAGCAGCATGCTCGGCCGCGGCCTCGTCGCCAAAGTAGCGCAGCATGTATTCGCGCAGGCAGCCGGTAGTATTGCAGTAGCCCTCCATCTGGCTGAGCAGGCGGTAGCGGTTCTGGAGCGCCCATGCGCGCTGCTCGTCGTCGAGCGCCTCATCGGCAGCATCGCCGCGGTCGATCAGAAAGCGACGCATGCGAAAATCGTTGCCGTTCCACAGCAGGTGGCAGCTGGCCGGGTCGCCATCGCGGCCGGCTCGACCCGCCTCCTGGTAGTAGGCCTCGATGCTCTCGGGCACGTTGTTGTGGATCACGTAGCGCACGTTGGGCTTGTCGATGCCCATACCAAAGGCGTTGGTGGCAACCATCACCTGGATATCGTCGTCGATAAAGGCGCGCTGGCTTTGCCGGCGGGCGTCGTTGCCCATGCCGGCATGGTAGCGGCCAACGCGAATGCCGCTGGGGCCCAGTGCCTCGGCAAGCTCGCCTGCCAGCGCATCGACCGTCTTGCGGGTCGAGCAATACACGATGCCGCTCTCGCTCGAATGCGCGATCACGTAGTCACGCACCCACGCGGCCTTGGCCTTGTCGCCCATCTCCTCGCAGCCAAAGTAGAGGTTCTTGCGATCGAAGCCCGTCACCACCGTCGCGGGGTTTTGCAGGCCGAGCATCTGCTGAATATCCGCGCGCACGCGCTCGGTCGCCGTGGCGGTAAAGGCCGCCACGATGGGGCGCTGCGGCAGGGAATCGATGAACTCGCGAATCTGCAGGTAGGCGGGGCGGAAATCCTGGCCCCATTGACTCACGCAGTGGGCCTCGTCAATGGCCACGAGCGGCACGCCAATGCCGGCAGAACTCGCGGCCTCCTGCGCAAAGGCTAAAAAGCGCGGCTCGAGCAAGCGCTCGGGCGCCACGTACATAAGCTGGTAGCGGCCCTCGCGCGCCCGCTTGAGCACGGTGTTTTGCTGGGCCGGAGTAAGACTGGAGTTGAGATAGCTGGGCCGCGCGCCCGCCGCAAGCAACGCACGGGTCTGGTCCTCCATAAGCGACAGCAGCGGACTCACCACAAAGGTGATGCCGGGCAGCATGAGCGCGGGCACCTGGTAGCAAATGGACTTGCCGGCGCCCGTGGGCATAACACCCAGCGCATCGCGACCGGCAAGGATCGCATCGACCATGCGGTCCTGTCCCGGGCGAAACGAGGTGTAGCCAAAATAGGCGCCGAGCGTGTCGAGCGCCATCTGCTGCATGTTATCGGTCATGGTTTCCTAACGTCCAAGTCATCTGCCGCCGATTATACGCCGCCACGCGGACCGATGCCGCACGGCTGTCGGCCACGGGCAACGCAATCCAAAAGGAACGAGCGTGGGATTTTTGGACACTTTCCCAACGGCTAATCTCTTGACAAGCGCGCAAACGTCGCTGGTTGAGCATAAGTCAGACACTATGACCCAATCCAGGGGCACGGAAACGACAGGAGCCCCCGCTCGTGACCGCGGGT
>CALDEU010000025.1:0-71115 GCA_937942395.1 uncultured Collinsella sp.
GTACATTTTGTGTAATCTGGGCAAACGCTGATTAATTGCTCGTATAATGTCGTCTGTCGAAAGATACAAAAACCTGTGCGTAATTTATAATCGATTAATTATGAAGCCGCAGGTTTCTATTGCAAACTATGTATATTTAATTTTATGGGCGTTCTGTTGTCTACCTATTTTGCTCGATTATGCAATTGGTAGGCCAAGTTACCAGACAGTTTACTGGTATAAGCCTTTTATAGCCCCAATGGCCAATGACTATGTGTCGGCCATTTATGACCTCTTGCTTATAACGGCCTGCACTTCATTGTTTTTCTACTCAAATTACTATCAAAAAAAGAAGATTAAAGTTCAAAAAAAATGGGGAGGGGCGATATTTGACAATAAAGTCGTAATGTATTTGTTTACTATCTCTCCATATATATATATTGCTTTCCGGCAATGTCAGCTCTTATCTAACTTATGGTGACTCGGTTTCTCGTGGAGTTGCCTCTAGCGGCGTGAGTATGATCGTTGCGGAGCTGCTTCTGTTAAGTGTAATTTCTTTTTGCTCCCTGTTCTTTCGTCAGGACAGGCTGGGGACGGTCGCCAATTTAGTTCTTATTGTCTGTTACTCGATTGTTACTGGTTGGATTTCTGGCAAACGATTCATGCTTGCGATATTAATTGTCCTGTATTTGTTTTTCTATTTAAGAAGAAATCCTGCTCTTGAACAGAGAAAAAAGTTGAGGGTCTTTTTTCCGCTCGCGCTTTGCGCGCTCCTTTTCTTCTCATCTTTTTATCTAATTGTTGTTCGACCGTTGAGGGATACGGGTTTCAATAGCGTCTATGAGATGCTCCGCGTTGATTTTGGCAGAGACGATGTTACAAAATATGTAATCTATCATGAGTTCTTTTTAGGTGATCATATACTCGATTATTACGGTCAGTCGTTTCTCTCGACACTATTTATTTGGGTTCCTAGATCAATTTGGCCTAGCAAACCATATCAAGATTACCAATACTTAACATCTTCTATTCTAGGATTGCCAATATCCGAGCTTCCGGCTGGCACAACGCCATGCTGGTTCGAGATGTGCATCATTAACTTCTCATACTTTGGTCTTCTCTTGAGCTGTGTGCTGATCGTTGCCCTTTGCCATCTTACGGACTGTGTTAAAAGCGCTTCGACAGAAGCGATGCTATTCGTTGTCATTCTTGCCTTGCTCACGCAGAGTATTGATGTATATCTCGTTTTTGTTTTCCTCATTGTCCTCCAAAAAGTAATTAGTTTCGTTATGCCGACAAACAACACGCGTCTTAGGAGTGGGTATGGACATAAAGACTGCAGTACTGCCTGCGTACAATAAAATTCGAAGATTGTCGTTTGCTGTTAAATCGAATCGTTTACTTGCTTGCGAAGACTTTAGGTCTTTAGACACCTTGTACAGAGACTCTCCTCTTATTGCTCATTCATTTGAGAAAGCTCTTTGTATTGAAGGCTGTCGCGATGATTTTGGAACACAAAAGGCCGACCGTCTCCTTGATTATTTAACGCTTGCAGCAAAAGATCCTTCTTTTGATAATCATTCATATGCTTTTACCGAGTCCATGGCGGCACTTGAGAACTGGCTTGTTCGTCGAGCTCAGTTTGGACTTGATTGCTCTAAATGGCAGCCTGGTTTTGAATCGCTCGCTGAACAAACTTCATATGAAGTTGGCCGAATTGACTTGAGTGATAGGGCTGGAATTGTTTCCGATTCTTTTGCTTCTGTCTCTGATTGCGATAAGTATGCGATCAATTTTATTAACGGGAGACATAGTGTTCGGTCATTTGATCCAGCCCCTGTTCCTCAGGAAACGCTGACGCAAGTTGTTGAGCTTGCGCAGAGTGCGCCTTCGGCGTGCAACCGTCAGCCAAGTCGTGTGTATTTTTCCGGGCCAAAATCTGCTCAGGTTGTCTCTGCTGCCGTGCGTGGCAATAAAGGGTTTGAGCAATCAATTTTCCAATGGGCAGTTATTACTACCGACACTTCTCTGTTTTCCTGCGCCGAATATAACCAATGGTTTATCAACGGCGGCATCTATCTTCAGTCATTTGTTTTGGCACTGAAAGCTTATGGAATTGGTTCATGTATTTTCCAGTGGGTTGTTGGTGACTTAGGAAAAGAAATGCGTTCTTCTTTAGGCATTTCGACAAGTGAAGCGATTATTGCGGTCGTCGGATTTGGCTACCCAAAAGAAACGTTTGCGAGACCGGTTGCTCATAGAATGCCTGTTTCCGAAGTTGCGTCTTGGGCTGATTAACGTTGAAACGCTCGCTGGAGTATTATTTGATTGGAAATTAACAAATGAAAATTGGAATCATTACTTACCATTTTGCCCGCAACTACGGTGCGATCTTGCAGTGCTACGCACTACAAGAGCAGCTTCGCTCTATGGGTCATGATGTTTGGGTGCTTAACTTCCAAAATGATCGCCAGGAGCGCAATAACTCCCTTCATCACAAAAGGGATGGTTTTCTATCTAATTTAGCGGTTAATGTCGCGTTGCTTCCTTTTGAAGGCAAAAGGCGTTCTAAGGAGCGCAAATTTGCTGAATATGAGTCGCGTTACCTTCATCTGACGCCTCGGTTCTATTCAATTGAAGAGATGCGCGATTTTGTTAATAAAGAAAGTTTCGATCTCCTTATCTCTGGAAGCGACCAGGTTTTCAATCCTAATATTGCCGATTTCGATGAAGCTTTCCTTTTTCCCTTTGAAACGTCGGCTCGTAAGGGCAGTTTTGCGGCAAGTCTCGGCAGCGCTACCGAAACTGAATTAGCTCCTTTTTCAGATGACCTAGCTTCTTTTGATGTTCTCTGTGTAAGAGAGAATACTGATGCACCCGTGGTTAATAGCTTATGCGGACGGTCTCCCGAGGTGGTTGACGACCCTGTTTTCCTTTTGGATTCAAAGCGCTGGGCACAAGCTGTTAATACTTCGGTCGAAGACTGTGGGTATGTTTTAGGTTATTACATTAATAAGGAGGCATCCGCGCGCTATTTGGAGCTTACGAAGCAGGCTGCATCTGAGCTTGGATTGCCCTTGAAGGTTATAAATGTGCGTTATGGGCGGGACTCATTTAAGCGCGAGATGATTACTGATGCTGGCCCTGAGGATTTCCTTAAGTTATTTGCGGGCGCTTCTTTTGTCTGTACGGACTCTTTCCATGGAACGGCGTTTTCGCTGCTATTCGGAAAGCGTTTTGTATCTTTTGAACCCAAATCAAATTCTAGTGACTTCCGCAAGAGGGATCTATTAAGCAAGGTAGGAGAACCTTGGAGAAGCGTTGCGGTCGATTCTACTTCTGCGAGCGCCCTTGTCAGTGAGTTGTGTGGGCGTTCTGCTCCCGCTGCCCAAGATGGAATCAGGCGTGTTCGCGAGGCACAACTGCTGTTCCTCGAGAAGATGACGAAGGAGAATTAGTTTGGCTTTTAAAGAGAAAAAGCTTCTCCAGAATACTGGCTGGCTGCTTGCGCTGCAGGCAATTAACATTGTGTTGCCTTTTGTTACGGTGCCTTACGTTACCCGCGTGTTTGGCGCTGAGCGGTATGGCATATTCTCTATTGCTCTTAATTGGATAACTTATTTTCAGCTTGTTGTTGAGTTTGGTTTTAACTTGAGCGCAACGAAAAAGGTCGTTGAGGTTAAAGATGGGGATGAGCTTAACGACCTCGTGTCCGCTGTCGTTATTGCTCGACTGGGACTTGTTGCCGCCTGCTTTGTCGTAGTAATAATTCTCGGTATTACGTCGGCTGCAACCGGGGACCAGCTATCCTGTATGCTTGCGTTGTTTTCCATGCTTGTTGGCATTGCTTTACAGCTCAACTGGCTTTTTCAGGGTTTGCAGGACATGAAGGTCATCACTATAGCCACGGCGGCTGCGCGAGGGCTTTCTGTCATTCTGATTTTCCTCCTTATAAATAACCCCGGTCAATTGATGCTTTACTCGTTCCTGTATTCAATTACTTTCCTTGCTTCGGGTGTTACTACTCATGTATTTGCTTGGAAGCGCTATGGGATCAAAATGGGTTTTGCTGCTATAAAGCAGATACTCGGTGAGATGCGAGACGGAATGCCGATTTTTCTTTCATCTGCCGCCGGCAAGATTATTGGAAATGTTGGCGTCACGGTGCTCGGCGGTTGCCAGCCAAGTGCGGTCGTTGGCTCGTATGCTGCCATTTTGAAGGTGCCGCAAATGGCGAGCCTGATGTTTACTCCTGTTGGCCAAGCGCTGTATCCGCGTGTAAACGAAGAACGAATGAAATCTCGGCGCTCCGCGGCGCGGCTTGTTGCTAAGTTTGGTATTCCCGTGGTCGTATTGTTTGCGGCTGGTTTATTTGGCATGGCGATCCTTCGCAATCCGGTAGTCGAGATTCTCTATGGCAAAGAGTATCTAGTTTGCGCCGATACACTCATTCCGCTTGCTATTTGGGTGCTGCTGGGCATCGTAAACAATTTTCTCGGTGTTCAGCTTCTCATTCCTTTTGGGTATCAGTCCCTATATAGCTTGCTTATGATTGTCGATTCCGTTCTTTCGTTGGTGCTTAACGTTTGGCTTGGCCATACTTGGGGCGCCATGGGTGTTGCGTCAGCTATTGCGATATCCGAGGCTGTCCTTACGGTAGCTTTGTTTTTGGCTCTTCTTTCTGTAGTGAGGCAATCGTCCGCTGTTTCTTATAGCTCTCATGCCCATAAGGCTCAGCACATGAGAAAGGACCGATAATGAAAAAAATCATGCTCGTCTTCGGCACCCGTCCGGAGGCAATCAAGATGTGCCCGCTCGTCAACGAGCTGAAGGCGCGCGCGGATGAGTTCGAGACCGTCGTGACCGTGACCGGCCAGCACCGCGAGATGCTCGACCAGGTGCTGCGCGTCTTCGACGTGACTCCCGACCACGACCTGGCGATCATGAAGCCGGGACAGACGCTGTTCGACGTTACGTGCGACGTGCTTCTCAAGCTCAAGGCCGTCCTCGAGGACGAGAAGCCCGACGTGGTCCTGGTCCACGGGGACACAACGACCAGCTTCGCCGCCGCGCTCGCGTGCTTCTACCTGCAGATCCCGGTGGGCCACGTAGAGGCGGGCCTGCGCACGCACGACATCTACAGCCCCTGGCCGGAGGAGTTCAACCGCCAGGCCGTCGACATCGTGAGCGAGTACTACTTCGCCCCGACGGAGGCGAGCAAGGAGAACCTGCTCGGGGAGGGCAAGCCCGAGTCCAGGATCTGGGTCACCGGAAACACCGGCATTGACGCCCTGCGCACCACCGTGCGCGAGGGCTACTCCCACCCCAAGCTCGAGTGGGCGGAGGGCTCCCGCCTCATCCTCATCACGGCGCACCGCCGCGAGAACCTGGGCGAGCCCATGCACCGCATGTTCCGCGCCATCCGCCGCGTGATGGAGGAGCATCCGGACACAAAGGCAATCTACCCCATCCACATGAACCCGCTCGTCCGCAAGGCGGCGCACGAGGAGCTCGACGGCTTCGACCGACTTCACATCATCGACCCGCTCGAGGTTCTCGACTTCCACAACTTCATGGCCGCGAGCCACCTCATCCTCACCGACTCCGGCGGCATCCAGGAGGAGGCCCCGAGCCTGGGCAAACCGGTGCTCGTCATGCGCGACACCACGGAGCGTCCCGAGGGCGTGGCCGCCGGCACGCTGAAGCTCGTCGGCACCGAGGAGGACGTCATCTACCGCGAGTTCAGCCGACTGCTCAGCGATCAGGCCGAGTACGAGGCCATGAGCCGCGCGTCGAACCCCTATGGTGATGGGCATGCGAGCGAACGCATCGCGGACGTGCTTGCGCAGTAGTTTTCTCCGAGCTGTTTTATGAAGCTGCTCTTTTGGAACATAAACAAGAAAGACAATGCCGACCTTGTCGTCACGCACATGCGAGAGGATGAGGTCGGCATTGCGGTTTTTGCTGAGTTTTTGGAACTGACTTTTCAAATTAGCTGCTAAATAGAACTGGTTGTGGTGCCGTCAAGAAGATCGCGTCGAAAATGTTGGTGTAAGGGCGGCACCCTGGCGCCTGTTTAACGAAGAACGGCTCGCCGAGCAGGTCGTCATGGGCGAGACCAACATGCGGTAGCGCCGCGGCGTCGAATGTCAGCAATAAATGGCACCGGGATCCATGTCGGCCCCGGTGCCCAAGCGCAATAACGGCGGTGCTGTTTCGCGATATTCGGCAGTGCTTATGCGAGCAAATACTCACGACGAGCCGCTATTCATTGAGCCTTGAGCAATTTGCGTCTCGACTTAGAGCCTCATTGCCGACTTGTTCAACCAAATCCAGCGGTTTCCGCTGCAGTCAGCATACTCAATTCGATTTACTGCCAAACCGAGGTCTATAAGCCTTTTTGCCAAAGGCAAGTCCTGGCGCTCAACAAAGGCCTGGCCGTTTGGGAACGCGATTGCAAGCAGTGAGTCCAAATAGTGCCGAGTCGTCTCGTCCATATCTTTACCTCCTTTCGGGGCTTGATTTACGACCCATATATTCGGCTATCCGTCAAATACCATCGTGCGGGATTGAGTCACCTTGTGTCTCGCGCATCAATGAGTATGGCGAGAGCGCTGTCGAAAACAACCGCAGCGATCCACTCCTCATTTGGGTTCAAGGCTTACAACTCGATCGCAAACCTCCAGCGCGGCAGGCCTGTGCGTGACGATGATGACGGTACGGCCGAGATTTCGCATGCGGCCCAGCATTTCTCGCTCGGTCTTGGGGTCGAGGGCCGATGTGCATTCATCGAGCAGGAGCACGGGGGACTGGAGTAGACCGCACGCGCAACGGCAAGGTGTTGCTCCAGGTCTCCGTACCAGTTGTCGCTGGTGTCGTCCCAGGTTAGGTCCATCTGGCGCCATTTGCCGTCGATCTTTACGGCGTTCCAGGTGTGGCCGTTGCCGGTGATGCGGCCGTTGGCGATGCCCGCTGCGTTAAGGAGCTTGGAGTAGATGCGCTGGTAGCTCTCGCAGGTGCCCTGGTGGCGCGTGAGGCCGCTTTCGGCCGAGCACCAGTTGAGGCTGTGGTCGTACTCCAGCTGGTCGAGTGTCCAGTCGTGGAGCCACAGCGCCATGTCGTATTCCGAGCCGTTTGTCTCTTGCCTGCACTGGGCTACGGCGCTGTTGACGAGCTGCGTGACACTCGGGCGGGCGGCGTCGTTTACGGTCACCTCCGCTGTGGTGCGCAGGTAGTAGATCCCCTTGTCGTTTTGGGGGTCGTTTCTGTCGTTGTCCATAAAGTAGAAGTAGATGCGGTACGTGCCCGACGCCGTGAAGTCAAAGGTAAAGTCGTGGCCCGCGGTGCCCAGGTTGTAGTAGCTGCCCCATGCCGCGCGCGACGGGTCGCAGACGCTCTCATGGCTGCCGCCGTCCCAATAGGTGGGCACGTCCATGCGCGCCTTGGCCTGGGACGAGCCGTTGGTCTGGGTTACGTGGAAGGTCGTCGCGGCGCCCGCGGGGGCGTCGTTCCACGAGACGGTGAAGGTGACGCCGTTTTGGGCTGCCATGGCGGAGTGGGCGTAGGTGGTTCGTGGCGTGGCGGAGATGGCAGTGGGGGTGGGGTTGGCTTGGGCTCGGAGGGATGGGGTGGGGGTGGCGGTTGCGGCGGTGGTGCCGTCAGCGCTTTCCGTGTTGACGGCGCTGGTGCCGGTGGATGTTGCGGCGCCGTTCTCTATGGTATCTGCTGTCGCATTTGTGTTGGTGCCGTCTTCAGTCTTGCCTGTGTCGCCGTTCGTGGCGTCGGCTTGTGCCTGCTGCTCGGCTGTTGCCTGAGGCTGGATGGCTTCCGCGATGGCCGCCATGGGCATCGTCGCGCTGAACATGGACGTGCACGCGATCGCACAGAGCAGGTAGTAAAGGGGTCGTTTCATAGCGGAGCCTCTCGGTGAGCAGCCAATAGGGTCCGAAGGCAGCTCCAGGCCAGCACTCCGCACATATTTTGTTGGGGATTATTTTACGGGAACACCAGTCAACATCAGCGAACTTTCTGGGGGAATGTTGGGGTGGGGGAGAGGGAGCGGGCTCGCTTTAGTCCCCGGCGGCGTTCTGACCTGTGCTGGGTTGGCTATACGCGATGCTGAATCTTCAACATGAGGCCGTCTTGCGCCTCTTCGAGGCTCGGCACTGAGGCCTTCCAGGAAAAGTCTGCGAGGCTGCTGTCTAGTTTATTGCGGCTTACGACCGGGCAATAAGCGGGCGTCTCAACATGTTGGTCAAGCAAAATCTTTTGTTAATTTCGAACAGGTATTCGATGTGGATGACTTTGTACCGGGCGAAAGCGATTGAGTCTAATTATGTTTTCATGCAGGTCAAGGGTGCTGTCTACAAGGGGATGAGCTGACTCGTAATTTCGCGTGAATAAGTTCCGCATTATTTTAGCTGCGTTTACCTGTTAAAACACAACATCTTGTGCTCATCATCAAAAAAGAATACAGGATATGGAACTGGCGAAGGGCTACAATTGAAACAACGAGAAGCGTCGTTTCCCCATTACAACCTAATTGTTCGGAAGGAGTCGGATGGAATAGTTGTCAAAATCGAGGCCATATTGATGGTCCATTAAATTTCTTTAGGGGCGTGTGCGCTTATTGGTCAACAGCAGTATGCGCCCCCGTTTGTTCAAATCATTTCCAAATAGCTCTTCTTCAAGAACCTGACACTTGCGTGGCGGGGTGGGTTAGTTTGTAAAAAATGCGAAGGATGGCTTTTGGATTCTTGGAGGTGCGTAATTATTGGCCAATAACTATCTAGATGATTTGCTTGGAAAAATCTCTGCTTACGATCTGTTCAATGTGCTCTTACCGGGTGCACTCGTAACATATTCCGTCAGTCAGATGCCGTTGGGCAGTTGTATCGACTGCTCTAACTGGCTGGCACTATTTGTGATGAGTTATGTTCTCGGTCTTATTGCGTCGCGGATTGGCTCTCTTTGCATTGAACCGTTGGTCCGCAAACTACAACCGACCGGAAAGCGGGACTATTCTGCCTTTGCATATGCTCAGAAACGCGATCCAAAGGTCGAGCAGCTCTTAATGATTTCAAATATGTATCGCAGCCTGGCGGGGGCCGGTGTCCTGCTCGTAATTATTCTGCTTGCATCATTGTTGCCGGAATCTCATCGGCTTCCAGCGGCGCTGTGCTCTTTTATCGCCTTATTTGTTGCCTCCTGGATCAAGCAGGAACGGTATGTAGAAAAACGAATCAACTTCAATCTTGAGGAGTGTGATAACCATGAGCGAGATTAAGTCTCTGTCCGTTGATAACGGCGACATGTTTTATATCAATCACAATACTGATAACTTCAGCATGATTGACTGTAATATTACCGATGAGCGTAAGTCGGAAATCCTTGATGAGGTCAAAAACCTTGCAGGGAAAAAGGGCGTCGTTCGTTTTATCAGTACGCATCCGGACCAAGATCATATTCAGGGTATTGAGTATCTTGATGAGCTCGGGCTTATTAAGAATTTCTATTACGTTGACAATAATGTCTCCAAGTCCACGGAGACTGAGAGTTTCAAAAAGTATAAAGATCTGAAGGAGTCGTCGTGCGCTTACAAAATATACAAGGGGTGTAAGCGCAAATGGATGAACGTTTCTGATGGTGAGCGCGGTTCTGCTGGGATTAGCGTCCTCTGGCCCGATGTGAATAATGAGACCTTCCGGGATGCTTTGCGGGATGCCGAAAGCTCTGATAAACCCAATAATATTAGTCCTGCGATTGTCTACTCTCTTGATGAAGGGGTCCGTGCGCTTTGGCTTGGTGACATGGAGAATGACTACATGGAGGCGATCGAAGATGACATTGCGCTTTCGCCTGTGGACATTCTTTTTGCGCCGCATCATGGACGGAAGTCCGGTCGCGTTCCTAAGACATGGTTGGATAAGCTGGACCCTCGGTTGATCGTTGTGGGAAAAGCTCCGTCAGACGAGCTTGAGTATTACTCGAATTACAACACTCTGACACAGAACAGCGCTGGCGATATTTTGTTCTGTTGCGAGGCCGGTAAGACTCACGTTTACGTTGGATCTCCTTCTTACAGTGTCAATTTTTTAGACCGAGACCCTAATGCATCGGTTGTGAAGGGTTCGCTGTATTATTTGGGCTCTTTTGATTGCGGTGACCGTTAGTCCTGCTGTCGTCTCGTTCATTCGTGGCCTGCCCACGCTTTTACCGGACAGGCCTAGATGCGTCCTTTCATTTCATTGAGATGGTGTAGGATATTGTCCTGTAATACAAAAGCTCTGCGGAGCTTTAAGGGTGACGCTTTCTGTTAGAGAGTGTTGCCCTTTTTTCATGCATGTAATGTGCGACGTGCTAGCTAAACGCCATTCCGGCAATGGGATGGTCGAGTATGGTCGGTTTGGCACCTTACGCCTGCTGTCATTGGTGTAGTAAGCACTTGATTAAGACTACTTAAAGTCTATAATCAAAGAAAAACTCTGATATATCTTTTCAAAATAATGAAAGGAATGTTGATGACGATGCTTTGCCAGTTCACCTTCAGGAACTATAGATCCTATCGCGATGAGGCGGAGCTTTCCATGCAGGCGACGCCGATGAAGGAGTTTGAGCGTTCCCTCATAGAGTGTTCCGACGGGCAGAGTTTCCTTCCGGTGGCTGCGGTGTACGGGCCCAACGCTGGCGGCAAGTCTAATCTGCTCGAGGCTCTTGACTACGTTCGTTCGGCGGTAGCCAGACCAATTAGATTGCTGTCTGCCAGCGCTGATACACCAGAGGGTGATCGCCCTTTGATAGCCCGTTGTTCGGCGTTTGAGTTCGATGACGTGTCTGCTGCCGAGCCCACCGAGTTCGAGCTCTATTACCGCGCGGGCGAGCATGAGTACCGCTATGTTTTGTCTGTACACGCCGATGAGATCGTGTCCGAAGGGCTGTGGCGGCGTAAATTGGGAGCGTCGCGTACGGCGATGCTGTTCGAGCGCGAGGATACAAAGGTTGAACTCGGCCCCACACTGCGTAAGCTTGTGACGGCTGCGAGGTTCAACCCGAGCCTGCCGTACCTATCGTTCCTTTGCATCAACTTCGATGCGCCGGTGGTCCAGGAGGCGGCCAACTGGTTTCTCGACACTGTGTTTCTCAACTACAACAGTTCCTACCTGGAGCGGATGCTCGAGCAAATGCTCGACGAGGGCGACTCGCGCGAGGTCACGCGTTTTTTGCGCGCCGTTGATGTGCGTATTGATGGCTTCAGAGTGGAAAGGGCGCCGGAGTGGCGCGGCCAGCGCGTCTTCGTGAGGCACGAGGTGGGCGGCAAGTCATACGAGCTGCGTTTATCCGAGGAATCTGCCGGAACCCAGAAGCTCATGGGGTTGGCTGCGTATCTGATGACAGCGCTTGAACGTGGTGGCACCGTTGTGGTAGACGAGCTCGACGCCAAACTGCACCCGAAGCTTCTTCGCTATGTGATTCTGTTGTTTAAGGATCCTGAGGTCAACAAGAATGGCGCGCAGCTCATCTTCTCGTCCCAGGATGTGTCAACCATGCGAAACGATGTGTTCCGCCGTGACGAGATATGGTTCGCTGCGCGCGGCGAGGGGGAGGCGAGCCAACTGTGGTCTCTCGCCGACATCCACGAGGCAAACGGTAATCTGGTAAGCAAGAACGCGGCTTTCGACAAGCAATACCTGTCCGGTCGCTACGGCGCCGATCCGTATCTCACCCGCATCGAGGAGTGGGATTAGCATGGTGGCGAAGAAGCCGAAGGGCTGGCGTAGCGGCAAGCGAGGGGGCCGCTCGCGCATGGTTCAGATGACGCGTCATCTTGTAGTGAGCGAGGGCAAGGAGACCGAGCCTCGCTACTTTGAGGGTATGCGTGCGGCGTTGGGCGCGGCTAACGAGCGTAAGGTTGCCATTGTCGTTAAGGGAACCGGCAAACACACGCTTGACCTGCTTGACTTCGCCGTCGAACACTGTCGCTATGCGCCCGAGACGTTCGACCATGTGTGGCTCGTGTATGACAAGGATGACTTCCCTGCGTCCGACTTTGACGCGATGGAGCGCAAATGCACCGAGCTCTCCGATGAATCGAGGACCTTCCACGCGTTGTGGTCGAACCCCTGCTTCGAGCTGTGGCCGCTTTTGCACTTTCGTTATACGTCTGCCCCCATGTCGGCCGCGGAGTGTCAGCGCGCCCTTGCTCAGGCGATGTCTAAGGACTTGGGCATCGAGTACCGCAAGAACTTGGGCGGGCTGTTCGAAGCAGTGGACGATAAACGGGGCGAGGCACTTCAGCGTGCTGGGCGCCTCGATACGCACCATAGGGAGCTGGGTAACCTCAAGCCCTCTTTGCAAAATCCCGCAACCAAGGTGGGCGAAATTATCGATGTAATCGGGCCGTATCTGGTTGGCTAGGCGAGTCGCTGGATTGGCTTTCCGGTTAGTGCGATTGGCGGATTGTACTGCGCTATTGCGAGTCCGGTGCGTAGGAGAAGTGCGGGGAAAATCGAAACTCGCCGAGCGCACATCGATTTTTGCCAACAAAACTGCAGGTCGCGGATGCCCAAAACAGGGGACTGTTTGACAGATCTCGGTTTTTCACCGTACCCCCGATTGGGTGCGCATTTAGCACCCTCGATGTCCCCACATTCCCTAAAAAAGTTCTTAAAACAGCCTTAAAGACGTTTCAGCTCGCGTTGACAGCGTAAAATACGCATGTTTGACTATGTCTAAAGTGGATTTTAGGGGGGGAGTGTGCCATGGAGGTACTGGTTGTTGGCAACACCGCATATGTTGACGATGACTTTTGTGCCAAGGCGTTCCCCGGGGACCATGTCCAGGTCGTCGCTGCCGCGGAAGCGCGCCGCGACGAGTCATCGCCCCATGCCTCGTGGAAAGAGCTTCTGCAACACCTGGATCAGGCCTACGAGTTCGACCGCGTGGTCTACCTATCCAATTACCTTACCCCGCATACCGATACCGTGGGCGATATCGAGACGCTGCGCTCGGTCTTTCGTGCGTGCGCGGGTCGCCGGGTCCAACTGCTGTATGTAGCGGGGCCCGCGGGTGCCGAGGGCGCCGCCGATGCCGCGGGGCGAACGGGCAAGGGCATTATCGCGCACGCAGCCAACGACCTGTGCCGCTACTACGCTGCTCGCGAGGGCGTTCAGACCAAGATTCTGCGCGTGCCGTTCCTGTATACCGCGTCTGCCGCGCTGGAGGACCCGTTTTTGGTGCCGTTGTTCGACGCGTGCTCAACCGGATCGGTCGCTCTGCAGGGCGCGCAGGATGCGGCGTTTCCCCTGCTGTGTGCCGAGGAGCTTGCGGTGCTGGTACGCCGTATCTTCGATAGCTGGGATGGTAACTTTGAGACGCTCGACGTAGCCGATACCTTCCATCACGCGGCGGGTGAGGTGGGCGACTCCCTCAAGGCGCTGTTCCCCGGCCTTGCCGTTGCCTATGGCGATTCTGCCGGCTACGCCCTGCCCGCCAGCGACGTCGCTCGCGTGCGCTATGGCTGGTTTCAGCGCTATGACTTGCTGCGCGATCTCTCGACCATTCAAGCGCGTTGGGATGCTGGCCGCGCAAAGAAGGTCAACCCCTTGCGCGCCGCCATCGACCGCATCCAGATGCGCACGCTGCCTATTAAATGCCTAGAGACGGGCGTTGCCTGGGTTCTGTTCGAGGTACTGGAGCATCTGTTCTCACAATCGGTCCAGCTCAACGTGCTCGATTATCGCCTGCTCTACGTGGTGCTGATCGGCACGCTGTATGGCTTGGACTTTGGCCTGGTTGCGGCGCTGCTGGCGTCGGTGGGTTTGGCAGCCAGCTACTTTACTCAGTACGGCTATACCTTCCAGGGTCTGTTCTACGAGCCGTCCAACTGGCTACCGTTTATTGCGTACTTTGTGGTGGGTGCCGTGTGCGGCTATGTGCAGCTGCGCAACAGCGAAGCCATTAGGGCGGAGCGCGATCAAAACGAGCTCGTGCGCAACCGCAATACGTTCCTTACGCAGCTCTACCACGACGCGATCGAGGACAAGCGCGCGTACAGGCGCCAGATCGTGGGTCGCCACGACAGCTTTGGCAAGATCTTTGCCGTGACGCAGGAGCTCGACGTACTCAACCCTCGCGACATCTATCGCAAGTGCTGCGAGCTTCTGGGCGAGATCCTCGAGAACGATTCGGTGGCGATCTACCATGTTTCGGGCGGGGCATTTGCACGCCTGGTGGCAGCAAGTCCTGCGATTGCCGAAGATGCCGCACGCTCACTCACGCTTGAGCAGCTTGCACCTCTTTTGGGTGACGGGGGTCGTTCGAACCTGTGGGTGAACCGCGAGCTGACGCCGGGGCTTCCCATGTTTGGATACACGATCGAGCGCGACGGGGCACCCGCCGTGTTGATCTTTGTGCGTCGTGCGGCCGAAAACCAAATGACCCTCTATTATCAAAACCTGTTTCGCATCTTGTGCGGGCTGGTCGAAAGCGCGCTGGGCCGTGCCTTTGATTATGAGGCGGTGGCGCAGGATAAACGCTGCGTTGACGGCACTTGCGTGCTCAAGCAGGTGGCCTTTGGCCAAGAGCTCGCGGCGGAGCAGGCGCTGGCAGATAGCAAGATGGGGAGTTTTTTGCTCCTGCGCGTGGTACCGGGCATGGAGCCTGTCGGCGAGCTGGTGGGCGCAATCGGGTCGGCAATCCGCGAGAGCGACGCGGCGGGCTTGGTCGACGGCGACGTGCTCTACCTGCTTATGCGCCAGGCAAAGGCGTGCGATCTGCCCATTATCCGCGAGCGCCTGAGCGCAAAGCAGATTGCGGTGGAGCCCGTCGATGGCGAGGACATCGTGGCGCTGTTGCAGCACATCTCTTACACCGGTGACGGTGAGGGGGGTGCCGCTTGATCTCGCTTGTCGTTGCTGCCGTCTTGCTGCTGATTCATGCGCTGGTTTGCCTGATGCTGTGGACGCTCATGAAGCTGGGCCTGCTGCCGGTGCGCGGGCACATGTTGGCTGTGATAGTGCTGGTGCCGCTGTGGGGCCCGTTGCTGGTGGTTCTGCTATCGGCCCGCAGCGCGGTGTTTGGCGAGGGGCTGAAAGAGTCTGCGCTGGAGTCGCTGCGCTTCAACGACGACCTACATCGCAGCATCCTGGTGCACGACCGTGACGCCGATGCAGGCGTAGTGCCGCTCGAGGAGGCGCTCATCGTCAACGATCCGGCATGCCGGCGCCGCCTAATGCTCTCCATGCTCACCGAGGAGCCCGACGCGTACCTGGCGCAGCTGCAGGCGGCTAAGCTTAACGACGACGTTGAGGTGGCGCACTATGCCGCGACGGCGGTGGCGCAGATCTCCAAGGAGTCCGACCTTAAACTGCAGCAGCTGGAGCGCGCCTTTAAGACGGACCCGAGCTCGCAAAACCTCATCGAATACTGTGATTTTCTTGGTGAATACTTGGGCTCGGGCTTGGCCGAGGGGCGCGTGGCTCAGATTCAGCGCCAACAGTACGCGCGCCTGCTTGCGCGTCGCTGCGAGCGCGAGGATACCCTTGAGCTGCGCATTCGATACGCGACGGCGCTGGCCGATGTCGGACAGATCGACGAGGCGCAGGCCGTGACCGACCAGCTGGTGCTCGACGTGCCCGAGGAGCAGGAGGTTTGGATGCTTTGCCTGCGCCTGGCCGTGATGCGCCGCGACGGTGACGAGGTCCACCGTGTGATCGATGCGATTGACAAGCAACATGTGTATTTGAGCGCCGACAACCGCGAAAAGTTGGCGTTTTGGCGCGACGGGGAGGAGGCCAGATGAGCGTGGCGCAACATATCCGCGACCGTGCAGGGCGCTTTCGTTGGATGGGACTCCTCGTGGTGTGGGCGGTCTTTATTGCCATGGCCGCCGTGCTGCTGGTGGAGCGTGCCGGCGTGCAGTACAGTGCGGGCCAGCATAAGCTGGGGATGCTTGCCGCCAACGATGCGGTGCCTGCCTCCTCGGCAATCTTTGGCCAAAAGCCCACATGCCTGGTCATTACCGATTCCGATCAAGCTGGCGTCGAGGACGTAAAGGAACAGTTCGACCAGATCCTGCTCGACATGAAGATCGCCCATCGCGATGTTGATATTGCCACCGACGGTGCGGACGCGATCCCATCGCTCACGTCGTTTGATCGCGTGATTGTGCTTATGCCCTCGCTTGACGGACTGGGTACGCATCTGACCGATCTGATGAGTTGGGTGAGTGTGGGCGGCTCACTCATGCTGGGCATGACGCCAGATAACTCGAACTGCCTGCAGGCTATTGCTTCCAAGCTTGGGATCGAATCGGCCGGATATGACTATGCGAAAGCCGAAAGTATCGTTCCGAGTGAGGACTTTATGCTGGGCGGGGGAGAGCGCTACGAGTTCTCGGATCCCTTCGATTCTTCACTTTCGGTTTCATTGCGCGAAACGGCGCACGTCTGGGCAAAGACCGGCGATGCGGGCACGCCGCTCATTTGGTCTAACGATTGCGGAAGTGGTCAGACCGTGGTGTGCAACATTGGCATCTACGACAAGGTCATGCGTGGGTTCTATGCTTCTGCCTTAAGCTTGCTGGGTGAAGCCACGGCCTATCCGGTCATCAACAGCGCCGTGTTCTATTTGGACGACTTTCCTAGCCCTGTGCCCTCGGGCGACGGCACCTACATCAAGCGCGACTACGGGCTTTCCGTCGCCGATTTTTATGTCAAGGTCTGGTGGCCCGATCTGCAAAAGCTTGCGCAAAAATACGGCATTCGCTATACCGGCGTGATGATCGAAAACTACGAGGACGCGGTCAACCAGACCGAGCCTGCGCGCCAGGCCGATACCACACAGTTTCGCTACTTTGGCGGCATGCTGCTGCAGATGGGCGGAGAGCTGGGCTTTCACGGCTACAACCATCAGCCTCTGGCGCTCTGGGATACCGACTATGGCACGCTGTATGACTACAAGACCTGGAAGAACAAGGAAACGCTCGTCGCATCGCTCAACGAGCTTATCGCTTTCCAGGACGAGGTGCTGCCTAATGCGCACGGCTCGGTCTACGTGCCGCCGTCGAATATCCTTTCGGCCCGTGCGCGCAAGCTTATCAGCACCGACGTTCCGCGCATTAAGACTATTGCCAGTACGTACTTTGAGGACGGTACCGACCTGCCCTACGTGCAGGAGTTTGGCGTGGCGAGCGATGGTATTGTGGAGCAGCCGCGTATTGTCTCGGGCGGCATGGTCGACGATTCCTATATGCGCCTGGCTGCCGTGTCCGAGCTCAACATGCACTACGTGAGTACGCACTTTATGCACCCGGACGACCTGCTCGATCCCGATCGCGGCGCCAAGGAGGGCTGGGAAGTCTACAAGGGAGGCCTGACCGACTACCTGGACTGGCTCACCAAGTCTGCGCCCGACCTGCGCCGCCAGACCGGCTCGGAGTGCTCCGGTGCCATCCAGCGCTTTTCGTCGGTTACGGTGAGCGTGGATACCAGTGCGGATGCCTGGACGCTCAGCCTGGGCAATTTCCACGACGAGGCGTGGCTCATGTTCCGCGCCAATAATGGCGAGCCGGGTGCGGTGACGGGTGGCGAACTGACGCACCTTACAGGCAATCTGTATCTGCTCAAGGCAAATGATAAGACCGTGACGATCGAGCGCAAGGAGGGTGGCGACAAATGAGGATCTGCTTGGTACTCGAGGGTTGCTACCCCTATGTGCACGGCGGCGTATCTACCTGGATGCATGGCTATATCCAGGCCATGCCCGAGCACGAGTTTGTGCTGTGGGTGATCGGCGCGCATGCTGCCGACCGCGGCAAATTTGTCTACGAGCTGCCCGGCAACGTGGTCGAGGTGCACGAGGTGTTCCTGGACGATGCCCTGCGGCTTTCGGGCGAGCAACATGAAGCCAGTTTTAACGACCGCGAGCGCGAGGCGCTACGCCGCCTGGTGTCGCTCTCCAATCCGGACTGGGACGTGCTGTTCGATATCTTTCAGCGCCGTCGCGTGCATCCGCTCTCGTTTTTGCAGAGCCGAACGTTTATGGACATCTTCCGCGACGTGTGCCTGGCCGAGTACCCCTACACGCCCTTTGCCGATGCATTCCACACCATGCGCTCCATGTTGCTTCCCGTGCTCTACCTGTTGGGCGGCGAGGTGCCGGTGGCCGATGTGTACCACGCCATCTCGACCGGCTACGGTGGCCTGCTCGCCTGCCTGGGCTCAAGCGTTTCCCATGCGCCAGTGCTGCTGACCGAGCACGGCATCTATACCCGCGAGCGCGAGGAAGAGATCATTCGCGCCGATTGGGTGGTGCCGTCGTTTAAGGACCGCTGGATTCGCTTTTTCTACCTGCTTTCTGAGGAGATCTATCGCCGCGCCTTCCGCGTGACCAGTTTGTTCCATAACGCCCGCAAGACCCAGATCGATATGGGCTGCGATGCGGACAAATGCCTGGTTATCCCCAACGGCATCCAGTTCGACCGCTTTAAGGATATTCCCTTAAAGACCGAGGACGGCTGGGTGGACATTGGCGCGGTGGTGCGCCTGGCGCCCATCAAGGATGTCAAGACCATGATTTATGCCTTCTTTGAGCTGCACGAGCGCCTGCCCAAGGTGCGCCTGCACATCATGGGCGGCGTGGACGACGAGGAGTACGGCGCCGAGTGCCACGCGCTGGTCGAAACCCTGGGCGTGCGCGACCTGATCTTTACCGGCCGCGTCAACGTGGTCGAGTACATGGAAAAGCTCGACTTTACCATTTTGACGAGCATCTCCGAGGGCCAGCCGCTTAGCGTGCTGGAGTCGCTTGCAGCGCGCCGTCCCTGCGTGACGACCGAGGTGGGCTGCTGCCGTGAGCTGCTCGAAGGCGCCCCGGGTGACGACTTTGGCGTGGCGGGTTTTGTGACGCCGCCCATGTATCGCAAGGGCTTGGCCGATGCCATGGAGCGCATGTGCGTGAGCCGCGCCCGTCGCATTGAGATGGGGGAGCGCGGCCAGCGTCGCGTTGCCACGTACTTCTTGCACGAGCAGATGCTCGCCAACTATCGCACCCTGTATGACGAGACGGCGCAAGCGTTTGACCTGCCCAGAGAGGGGGAGTAGCCGGTGGCCGGAATTGGTTTTGAGCTCAAGCGCCTGTTTAGGCGCAAGGGCCTGTTTGCCACGATGCGCGCTTACGGCTACGCCGGCATTGTGTGCACGGGTCCCATGCTGTTGGGCGTGCTACTCCAGGTGGGTATCTTGGTGCTGTGCGGTCTGTGGGGTGTGGGCCGTGCCAACCAGGATCTGCTGGTGTGTATGGTGACCTACACACTGCTGGCCTCGCTTTTGCTCACGAGTTTTTTCTCTATGCCGGTCACGCGCTTTTTGGCCGATATGCTGTTTGCCGAGCGCGAGGACGAGATTCTGCCTTCGTTTTGGGGCTCCAACGCTATCATGCTCGTTGCGGGCACGGTGCTCTACGGTGTCTTTCTGCTGTTCTCGGGCGTCACACTGCTGCAGGGTCTGCTGTGCCTGTGGCTGTTCAACATTATGATTGTCAACTGGAACGGCATGAGCTACCTCACGGCCATCAAGGATTACCGTGGCATCCTGTGCAGCTTTGCGGCTGCCATTGGCGTGGCGTGCTTGTGCGCCCTGGCCGCGCTGGCACTGGGGCTGCCGCCGGTCGAGGGCCTGTTGGCGTCAATTGCCCTGGGCTACGGCGTCATGCTCGTCTGTGACGTGGTGCTGCTGTACCGGTATTTTCCTCAGAGCGACCGCAGCCCCTGGCCCTTTTTGCAGTGGGTCGATCAGTTTATGCCGCTGGCGCTCACGGGTCTGTTAACCAATCTGGGACTCTTTGCACACCTGGTGATTATTTGGGCTGGTCCCATTGGCGTGCGGGTCAAGGGCTTGTTTTATGGTGCGCCCTACTACGATGTGCCGGCGCTCATTGCGTTTTTGACGATCCTGGTCACGACCGTCAACTTTGTGGTCTCGGTCGAGGTCAACTTCTATCCGCGCTACCACGACTACTACAGCCTGTTCAATGACGGCGGCGTGGTGGGCGACATTGTGGTGGCCGAGGAGGAGATGCTCTCCACGCTTAACAGCGAACTGCGCTTTTGTGCGCTCAAGCAGCTGTTTGTGACCGCGGCGGTCATTTCGCTCGAGACCACGGTGCTGTCGGCCCTACCGTTGGGCTTTAACAACCTGATGCACGGGTATTTTCGCACGCTGTGCGTGGGCTATGGCCTGTATGCCGTGGGCAATACGGTGATGCTCATCTTGCTGTACTTTACCGACTATAAGGGAGCCGTGCTGGCTTCGGGCCTGTTTGCCGGTGTGGCCGGGCTGGCGACTGCCGCTTCGTTGCTTTTGCCGCAGCAGTTTTACGGCTTTGGCTTTTTGTTGGGTGCGGCGGTGTTTTTTATCGTGGCGCTGCTGCGGCTCGATACCTATACCTCCAACTTGCCGTATCGTATCCTGAGCCAGCAGCCCATTGTGGCGACCGACAAGACGGGTCGCTTTACACAGCTGGGCCGCTTGCTCGACCGTGCCGAACAGCGCTATGAGGAAGGCCGACATAAGGGCGTGCCGCACGGCGCGTTTGAGCGCGCAGTAGTTCGCGTGTATCGCAAGCATTGGGGAGGTTCTGATGACCGATAGGATGATGTCTCGCCGTCGCCTGTTTGAGGCGGCTGCCGGTGCGCTGTTGCTTTCGGGCTGCTCGGTGCAGGAAGACTCCTCGACCAAAAAGGTCAAAAAGCAGGACAAGATTAAAAAGGCTGAGGCCTCGAATGAGGCCAAGCACCTGCGCGACAAGGACGAGCTCTACGAGGTCTACGATGACTCGGGCATTGTGACCATGTACTTGACGGTCTCACGCGGCAACAGCTCCGAGAACACCGACCACAGCTGGGCCGAGATCAACACGTACTCGGTGTATGACTATGCCGACATGGGCGTGACGCGCTATCAGGTTATGGGCCTGCTACAGCCGGGCGACGAAGACGGCCCGGTTGCCGGCGAGGTTGGCTATGGCGAGGAAGCGCCCAATGCTACCGTGCAGGTGCGCGGTCAGACATCGAGCATGAACTCGCAGAAGAATTACAAGGTGGAGCTCAAAAAGGGCAAGGGTACCTGGCGCCAACAGCGCGCGATTGCGCTCAACAAGCACATGGGCGAGGGTATGCGTTTTCGCAACAAGATGGCCTACGACCTTATCCGCGGGATTCCCCAGATGATGGGCCTGCGCACGCAGTTTGTGCATCTGTGGGTGTGCGACCAGACCGAAAAGTCCAACGATACCTTTGAGGACTACGGCCTGTTTACGCAGGTGGAGCAGCTCAACAAGACGGCGCTTAAGGCACATGGCCTGGATAAGAGCGGGCACCTGTACAAGGTGAACAGCTTTGATTTCCATCGCTACGAGGACACCATTAAGCTTGCCGATGATCCCGACTACAACCAGGCAAGCTTTGAAGGCATGCTCGAGATTAAGGGCGATACGGACCACACGAAGCTCATCGAGATGCTCGATGCGCTCAACGACGAATCGCAAAAGATCGATGACGTGCTCGACACCCACTTTGATTCCGAGAATCTGGTTTATTGGCTGGCGTTTCAGATTCTGACGGGCAACTGCGATACGCAGAACCGTAACTGCTATCTGTACAGTCCTCTCAACTCAAATACCTGGTACTTTTTAGATTGGGATAACGATGGCATGCTTCGTAAGCTGGAGCTTTCTCTTACCGGGTTTTCGGACTATGCGAGCTGGGAGCGCGGCGTAAGCAACTACTGGGGCAACGTTCTGTTCAATCGTGCGCTGCGCAGCAAATCGTTCCGCAGCGATCTCGACCGTGCCGTCAAGGACCTGCGCTCGTATATGACCGAGGCACGCCTGAGCAAGATGATCAAGCACTACCGCGAGGTTACTGAATCGCTGGTCTTTGCTTCGCCCGATATCGACCATCTGCCTGTCACCAAGGACCAATACGAGCAGATCGCCGCGGCGATTCCCTCCGAGATCGAGGAGAACTACAAGAGCTTTCGCGAGAGTTTTAAAAAGCCCATGCCGTTCTACATCGGCGTGCCGCAGATCGATAACGGTAAGCTGCGTATTAACTGGGATGCGTCCTACGACTTTGAGGCGCGCGACATTCGCTACACCGTGGAGCTTGCGCGTGACTATGCCATAAGCGACGTGGTCTTTAAGGCCGAGGACGTGCTGCTTCCCGAGGTGACCTGTGATGCGCCCGATACCGGCCAGTATTTTGTGCGCGTGCGTGCCACCAACTCCGACGGCTATACGCAAGATGCGTTTGACTACTATGTGACCGACGACGGCAAGCACTACGGCATGAAGTGTTTTTACGTGCAAGACGGCGGTAAGGTCGTGGAGGACACGTATGAGGAGGGCTAGCGCGCTGCTTGAGCGCTTGGCGGCCCCGCCTGTGCGTGCCACGCAGGAGCGTTACCGCCACGAGCTCAAATATCTCATTAACGAGGGCGAGCACACCGCACTTGCCTGTCGCATGGCGCCGGTGTTTAAGCTGGACAAGCATGCGCGGGCGGGCGGTTACACCATTCGCAGCCTGTACTTTGACGACTACTGCAACTCGGCCTACGAGGAAAAAGACGCCGGTATTCTCATGCGCAAAAAGTATCGCGTGCGCATCTATAACGGCAGCGACAAGGTGATTAAGCTCGAGCGCAAAAAGAAGTACGGCAGCTGGATCTACAAGGAGGACGCGCCGCTCACGCGCGACGAGTTTGAGCAGATCTTGGCCGGAGACTACGACTTTTTGCTGAGGAGCCCGCACCAACTCTGCCGCGAGTTCTACATCGAGTGCATCTGTAACATGATGCGCCCGCGGACCATCGTGGATTACGAGCGCGAGCCGTGGGTGATGGACGAGGGCACCGTTCGCATCACGTTTGACATGAACGTGCGTGCCGCGGTGGGAAGCTTCGATATCTTTGACGCGACGCTGCCCGCGCTGCCGGTCCTGGAGCCCGGCAAGCTGGTGATGGAGGTCAAGTTTACCGAGTTTTGTCCGCAGCTGGTGCGCGATATGGTGCCGCCGGGCGCGGCCGAGCTTACGGCGGTCTCCAAGTACTGCCTGTGTTACGAAAAGACCGCCTACCTGCGCGGATTTAATTACTGGGAATCGGATTTTGAGAACCGAGGGGATATTTAGACCATGAGCACCAGGGACTTTTTTAAGAACTCCGTCTTGGAGGCGTTTGGCCAGGTCGATCCCGCCAAGATTGGCCTTTCGCTGCTCGTGGCGCTCGCCATGGGTATCCTGATCTACTACGTGTACAAGCGCTTTTTTACCGGCGTGGTGTATTCGCGCAGTTTTGCCGTGACGCTCGTGGGTATGTGCGTGCTTACCTGCATGGTTACGCTCGCGATCTCGACAAACGTGGTCATTTCGCTCGGTATGGTCGGTGCTCTGTCCATCGTCCGCTACCGTACGGCGGTCAAGGACCCGCTCGACCTGCTGTATCTATTTTGGGCCATTACCACGGGCATTACGGCCGGCGCCGGCATGTATGCGCTCGTGGGGCTCACGGCGGTGGTGATCGTGGTGATGATCGCCGGCTTTGCGAGTCATCAGGATAAGGCGCGCGTGTACATGATGGTCATTCACTACACAGGCCAGACCACAGGCGACGATATCGTGCGCGCGTTTGGGCGCACCAACTTCACTGTCAAGTCCAAGACCATGCGCGGCGACAAAGTCGAGATGGCCGTCGAGCTGTTCTCGGACGGTGTGGATATGCCCTATGCCGACGCTATTCGCGCGCTTGACGGCGTGGAGGACCTCACACTCATCCAGTACAACGGCGAATACCACGGCTAATTATGGTCCGGCGTTTTAACAAACGCCGGACCGCTCGACGCTGCGCGGGCATCTGCCGGGCGATCTGCCGCTCAAACCGTCGCTCGCGTACATAAAGTACGCTTCGCTCCTCTTTCGCGGCACCTCGCCACGGCAGTTGCCCGCTCGCTGACGTTTGCTCGACCTGGGTGGGCCGATTTTGTTCGGATGCCGTCTTCACGGGTATCATGGTGAAAGCGATTTCAATGACAGGGGTGCTCGTGGTAAAGATGAAAGATGTGGCCGAGTTGGCGGGCGTTTCGAGCGCCGCCGTCTCGCGCTACCTCAACGGTGGCTACATATCGACGGACAAGGCCGAGCGCATTAAGCAGGCGATTGAGCTGACTGGATACGTGCGGTCCAGCCAGGCTCGTGCACTGCGCACCGGTTCCACCAAGCTCATCGGCGTCATCGTGCCCAAGATCAACTCGGAGTCCGTGAGCCGCATTACCGCCGGCATTGGCCAGGTACTTGGTCGCCGCGGCTACCAGATGCTGCTTGCCAACACCGACAACGCGGCCGATCGTGAGCTCGAGTACCTCGATTTATTCCAAAACCACCCGGTTGATGGCATTGTGCTGGTGGCAACCATGATCACCGACGAGCATCGTCGGGCGATTGAGTCGTGCCGCGTGCCCATTGTGCTGATCGGCCAGAATGTTGACGGCGCGGCGTGCGTCTATCACGACGATTACGAGGCCGCCTTTGAGCTGGGCCATGCGCTTGCGGGTCGCGTTGACGGCAAGATTGCCTATATTGGAGTTACCGAGGAGGACCGCGCGGCCGGTTATGACCGCCGTCGCGGTTTTGAGGCTGGCTTGCGCGCCGCGGACGTGGTGCTTGATCCGAGCCTGATTCGCCAGGGGTCCTTTACGCTCGACTCGGGCTATGGTGCGGCGCGTGAACTGCTTTCCGTCGCTCCCGATGTTTCGTTTATTGCCTGCGCGACCGATACCATGGCGGCGGGCGCGCTACGTGCCATCGATGAGGTTCGCGGCATGGGCGAGGGCATACACCGTGTGAGCGGTTTTGGCGACAACGCGTTTTTACGCGCGCTGACGGGCGGCATTCCCACCGTGCACTATGGTTACCTGACCAGTGGCGTCGAGGCGACCAATATGTTGCTCAACACGCTCGATGGCGTGGAGGGGGAGAGCGGTCTCAAGACGCTCAAGCTCGGCCATCAGCTTATGAATGTCTAGGTTTTGGGCACGTCTGCATGCCTCTGATTCGCCTGGTTTTGCCGTAAAACTACCATTCGCCGGCTTATTCCTACCGTTCACCGCTATATGAAAACGATTACAGACATATGAAACTGAAAACGATTACAGTGTAAGTGTCAAAGATGGCCGGGTGCACATGCGCCCGTTGGAGGAAAGGGAAGTCATGGACTACCGCAAATCAGCTCAAGAGGTGCTCGACAACATCGGTGGCGCCGACAACGTTGTTTCGGCCGCGCATTGCGCCACGCGTTTGCGCCTGGTGATTGCCGATAACGCCAAGGTTGACAAGGAGGCCCTCGAGAATATCGACGGCGCTAAGGGCGTCTTTGAGGCCCAGGGCCAGCTCCAGATTATTTTTGGCACTGGCACCGTCAATAAGGTCTACGACGAGTTCATTGCGCTCAGCGGCGTCGAGGCTGCCACCAAGGCCGAGGTCAAGGAGGCCGCGGCACAGCAGCAGAACATCTTTATGCGCGCCATTAAGGTGCTCGGCGATGTCTTTGTCCCCATCATCCCCGCCATCGTGGCTTCGGGCCTGCTGCTGGGCATTATGAGCGCCCTCAACTTTATGGCCTCCAACGGCTTTATCGCGCTCGACACCAATAACTTTATCTACAAGATTGCCGACCTGGTCTCGGGCACTTCCTTTGGCATTCTGCAGATCCTGATCGGCTACTCCGCGGCTAAGGCCTTTGGCGCCAACCCGTATCTGGGTGCCGTCGTCGGTGGTGCGTTCATCAACTCCTCGCTGCAGAGCGCCTACACGGTTGCCTCCGAGGGCGTGCAGACCATGGTCACCGTCATCCCCGGCGTGTACAGCTTTGAGTGGGTCGGCTATCAGGGCCACGTGATCCCCATCGTTATCGCCTGCGCCATTCTGGCCTTCCTCGAGAAGCGCCTGCACAAGATCGTTCCCGAGATGTTCGACCTCTTTGTGACTCCGCTCGTCTCCGTGTTCGTGACCGTGCTCGTGACGCTCGTTGCCGTCGGCCCCATCTTCGTCTGGGCCGAGAACGCCATCCTCGGTTTGATCCAGGCCCTGCTGACCCTGCCCTTTGGCATCGGTTCCTTTATCGTCGGCCTGTTCTATGCCCCCACGGTCGTTACCGGTATCCACCAGATGTACACCGCCATCGACCTGGGCCAGCTTGCCCAGTACGGCGTGACTTACTGGCTGCCCATCGCCAGCGCTGCCAACATCGCCCAGGGTGGCGCCGCGCTCGCCGTTGCCTTTAAGACCCGCGATGCCAAGATCAAGGGCCTGGCGCTTCCTTCGGCCCTGTCCGCCTTCATGGGCATTACCGAGCCTGCCATCTTTGGTGTGAACCTGCGCTTCTTTAAGCCCTTCATCGCCGGCTGCATCGGCGGCGGTTGCGGTGCCCTGGTCTGCGCACTCACTTCGCTGGCCGCCTCCGGCACGGGCGTTACCGGTATCTTCGGTATCCTGCTGTGCCTGGCCCAACCCGTGCAGTACGCGATCATGTTTGCGGTCGCCGCGCTGGTTTCCTTTGCCGTCTCGTTTGTCCTGTACAAGGACGAGCCCAAGGCTTCCGAGCAGGCCTAAGAGCTTTTGATTGAGGGGATGCCCGCGGGTTGTATGCTCGCGGGCGTTTCCCGTATCTGGTGCCGATCTCTTGTGCCTTGTAACTTTCGATCCGTTAGGACTTTGATATGTCTAATGCACTTGGTCGCGACCTTGCAAAGCTGGTTGCCGCTGTTGACGCTGCCGCCTCTGAGCGCGGTCATGGCGCATATGGCCAGCGCTTCCATATTATGCCGCCGGCGGGCTGGCTCAATGACCCCAACGGTCTTTGCCAGGCGGGCGGCGTGTTCCACGCTTATTTTCAGTATGCGCCGTTTGATGTCGAGGGCGGCGTTAAGGCCTGGGGTCATGCGACGAGCCGCGACCTTATGACGTGGGACTACGTTGGCGCTCCGCTGCTGCCCGACGAGCCGTTCGATTGTCACGGTGTGTATTCGGGCTCCGCGCTTGCCGAGGACGGCCGCATACGCGTACTGTACACAGGCAACGTTAAACTTTCCGATGCAGACGGCACGTACGACTACGTCAATGCCGGCCGCCGCGCTGATACCGTCTATGTGGAGAGCGTTGATGGCCTTGCCGGTCGGGAGTTCAGCCAAAAGCGTGTGGTGCTGGCCTCCGAGGATTATCCTGAGGATTTGACCTGCCATGTGCGCGATCCCAAGGTGTGGCGTGACGCGGACGGGCGTTATCACATGGTGCTGGGCGCGCGTCGTCGCGTGAACGGGCCGCATGTCGATAGTCGATTTTGCGCCATGCACGGCGATGGTGCCGGGCGCGATGTGGGCGAGATCCTGGTGTACGGTTCGGCGGACATGATGAGCTGGGAGCTCGAGAGCCGTGTGTCTACGCCCGAGCGCTTTGGCTTTATGTGGGAGTGCCCGGGATACCTTGAGCTTGGGGCGGATGGCGGCGCTCCGACGAAGTGTCTGTCCTTCTCGCCCCAGGGCCTTGAGGGCGGCCGTTGGGACCGTGGTAACGTGTACGCCGCTGGCTACATGCCTGTAACGGGCGACATTACCGGTGGTGACGGTGCCTATGAGCTGGGCGAGTTCCGCCTGTGGGACGCCGGTTTTGACTTCTATGCTCCGCAGGAGTTTACGTCCGAGGATGGTCGCCATATTTTGATCGGCTGGATGGGCATGCCCGATGAGCCAACCTATGACAACGCACCCACCGTGGTGTGCGGCTGGCAGCACTGCATGACGGTGCCGCGCGAGCTTACGGCTGGCGAAGATGGCGTGGTGTTGCAGCAGCCGGCGCGCGAGATCGAGCGCCATTATGCCTCGGTGCGTGTGGGGGAGGGCTCGTTGGAGGTTGCCGGTGATACCTGCTTTGACGTTGTCGTTGACGGTGTCGACGGCGCGTTTACCGTGACCGTTGATGGCGAGCTGAAGCTGGCGTTTGTTCCCGCCGAGGGCGAACTGCCCTCGCGCTTTGAGATGCGATTTACCGATGAGGGTCGCGCTTCTGCCGGCTGCGGTCGTACCGTGCGCTGGGAGCCCGTCGACGAGGTGCGCAACGTGCGTATTGTTGGCGATGTCTCGTCGGTCGAGGTGTTCGTGAATGATGGCGCGCTCGTGTTTTCGACGCGCATCTATCCCGAAGCCTATGGCGTGACCGTTGACGCTCCGGGTGCGTGCGTGACCTATCACATCATCATCTAGGTGATTCGTCGCATATCGGCGCTATACTGCAGCCGTTGCCCACGATGCGGGGAACACCCGCATCGTGGGTTTTTGTTTTGAAGGGACGGTACCGCATGGGCGTACAGCAGCTAGAAGAGGCCTGGGCTTTGAGGACCGGCGCGCGTGAAGCGCGGTTGCTCGCGGCCTCGCATGTGCCAGCAGCGTTGTCGCAGCTGGGGATTGTGCGCCCCGGTGACCGCCTGGTGGCCTTTGCGGACGACTTTGTCGATGCGTTTGCGAGCGGCTTTGATGGCTGCGATGTCGCGCTGGTGGGCTCGTGGTCCGCCGATGCGCTTGCTGCCGCATCCAAGGGCTTTGATGCTTCATTTGATGCCGAAGGGCCGCATCTGTGGTGGTTCGTCAACTCCATCGGTGGGTTTGGACTGCGCGTGCCCGATCTGCGTGCGCTGGGTCGAGCGGCTCGCGAGGCCCATGCGCTGCTGGTTGTGGACAACACCGTGTCATGCGTCTTTGGCTGCGATCCGCTGCGGTTGGGTGCCGCGCTGTCGTTCGAGGCACTTGACCGCGTGTGCGCCGGTAAGGCTCCGCGCAAGCTCGTTGCCGCTTCGGTCGCGCGCTCGCAGCTCAAGCGCCATCGTGTGGATGCTGCTGCCGAGTGCGCGCACGTATTGTTTGCAGGCTGCGGTGCGTCGGCGCTCGACCTTTCTGCCGAGGAGACCGACGTGCTGGAGCGTGGGCTTTCCTCGCTTAACGCCCGCATGCAGGCGCATTTCGACTGCGCCCGTGCGCTGGCCGAGTATCTGGCCGCCAACGAGATGGTGCGCAACGTGCGCTATCCCGGGTTGAGCTCGCATCCCGACCATGCGGCTGCAACGGGAATCCTCGAGCACGGCTTTGGTCCGGCAGTTGAATTTGACCTTATCGAGCGTAGCGCGGGCAAGCTGTTCGACGCTTTGCCGATGGAGTTTCGCACATCGCCCGCCGGCGGCGCAACGACGCGCCTCTCTGCTCCGCGAGGTAAGCAGGGGAGCACCATCCGCCTCTTCGCCGGTACCGACAATCCCCTGGTCGCAGCGTCCGTCCTAGACAACGCCCTCCGCAACTAGCTAAATCATCCTCGACTCCATAAGTTGCGGTGAAATAGGGATTGATTTACGGCTTTAACCGCATAAACAGTCCCTACTTCACCGCAACTTATGAGAAGGGGTTGGGTAGCTAAAAGCCCCGTCCCAAATTGGCTACTCTTTGATGCTGGCGATGAGGTCGTTTGCTTTGGTGGCAATGACGTTGTTGATGTCGGTCTGCAGCTCCTCGTAGGCCGCTATGGCTCGCTTGCCGGCGGGCGTGAGCGTGGATCCGCGGGCGCCGTCGCGCTCGATGAGCTTGCAGCCCAGCTGACCTTCTGCCTCGTTTACAATGCGCCAGGCCTTGGAATACGCCATGCCCATGCTCTTGGCGGCGCGGTTGAGCGAGTGCTCGCGGGCGATACCCTGCAGCAGCAAGACACAGCCGTGTCCAAACACGCCCGGCAGATCTTTGTCGCACGCTTGAATGACCAACTTTGCCGTCGTCTTGTACTCCATACGCTCCACGTCTCCCCGCTAAAGTGTTTGCTGGGCAAACGCAAAGCCTGCGTCAAACCCTCGTGTGCTCTTCTTAAATCATGCATTGTAGCAGTCAAAGTGCGTTAAGATACTTCCCCAGTATTGGGCGCCCAAGGTTGGGCTGGGTCCTACGAGGCCTGCAGCCGACCGGTCGCATGGAAAAAGGAGAAACATGGCTACGTTCTTTCCCGGTGAGTCCCACACGTTTTCGGAGTATCTGCTGGTCCCTGGTTACTCGTCCTCGCAGTGCATCCCCAACAACGTCTCTCTTAAGACGCCGCTGACCCGCTTTAAGCGCGGTGAGAAGCCGGCAATCACCCTGAACATCCCCATGGTTTCCGCCATCATGCAGTCCGTCTCGGGCGTCGACATGGGTGTCGCGCTCGCTACCGAGGGTGGCCTGTCCTTCATTTACGGTTCCCAGAGCGCCGAGTCCGAGGCCGCCATGGTCAAGGCCGTCAAGGATCACAAGGCCGGCTTCGTTCAGTCCGATTCCACGCTGACCCCCGACATGACCATGGAGCAGGTCATTGAGCTCAAGGAGAAGACCGGCCACTCCACCATGCCGGTTACCGACGACGGCACTCCCAAGGGCAAGCTCCTGGGCATCGTCACCAGCCGTGACTATCGCCCCAGTCGCGATGACCACCAGACGAAGGTCTCCGAGTTCATGACCCCGCGTGAGCAGCTCATCGTGGGCGACAAGAACATCAGCCTCAAGGTTGCCAACGACGTCATCTGGGACAACAAGCTCAACGCCCTGCCGATCGTCGACGACAACGATCACCTTATGGGCATCGTCTTCCGCAAGGACTACGACAGCCACAAGACCAACCCCAACGAGCTGCTCGATAACGACAAGCGCTACATGGTCGGCGCCGGTATCAACACCCGCGACTATGCCGAGCGCGTGCCGCTGCTCATCGAGGCCGGTGCCGACGTTCTGTGCATCGACTCCTCCGAGGGCTTCAGCGAGTGGCAGAAGCGCACCATCGAGTGGATCCGCGCCAACTACGGCGAGGACGTCAAGGTCGGTGCCGGTAACGTCGTCGACGCCGAGGGCTTCCGCTTCCTGGCAGACTGCGGTGCCGACTTCATCAAGGTCGGTATCGGCGGCGGTTCCATCTGCATTACCCGTGAGACCAAGGGCATCGGCCGTGGCCAGGCTACCGCGCTGATCGACGTCTGCCGCGCCCGTGACGAGTACTACGAGGAGACCGGTGTCTACGTGCCCGTGTGCTCCGACGGCGGTATCGTCTACGACTACCACATGACGCTTGCCCTGGCCATGGGTGCCGACTTTATGATGCTGGGCCGCTACTTCGCTCGCTTCGACGAGAGCCCGACCGAGCGCGTCAACGTGAACGGTCAGTACATGAAGGAGTACTGGGGCGAGGGTTCTGCGCGTGCCCGCAACTGGCAGCGCTACGACCTGGGCGGCGCCGCGAAGCTCAGCTTCGTCGAGGGCGTCGACTCCTACGTTCCCTATGCCGGCTCCCTCAAGGACGGCGTGGGCGGCACGCTCTACAAGGTCAAGTCCACGATGTGCAACTGCGGTGCCCTCTCGATCCCCGAGCTCCAGGAAAAGGCACGCCTAACGCTGGTCAGCTCCACCTCCATCGTCGAAGGCGGCGCCCACGACGTTGTCGTGAAGGATTCTCAGCAGAGCGTTTCCTATCGATAAGCGGCTTTCCCAAGCACCGCACCTTGCCGTTCAAACCGTCGCTCGCGTACCAAAGTACGCGTCGCTCCTCTTTCACGGCAATCTGCGGCACTTGGAAAACCCGACCATATTTGGGCGGGTAACAATTAGCGGTTGATTCACAACCACGTTATTTAGATAAAGCGAGATGCCTACAAGTCGCAGGCATCTCGCTTGTCGTATTTGCTATCATCATGCGAGTTAACGATGTGGCGGGGCGTTCTTACCTTTGCTCGCTGCAAGTTCCGCACGAGCCGAAGAGCACTTAATGTGCTCTTCGTGCGAGCAGGACTGTCCGCAGCAGCGAGTAAAGGTAAGAACGCCCCGCCCCAACCCAGCTAACAAAGGAGCTGATATGTGCGATTGCACAGATCATAAGGACGAGATTCCTGCCTACGACGCGCAGGCCATTGAGTCCAAGTGGATGAAGGCCTGGGAGGACTCCAACCTCTTTGCCGTCGACACCGACGACAGCAAGCCCAAGAAGTATGTGCTCGAGATGTTCCCGTATCCGTCGGGCGACCTGCACATGGGCCACGCGCGCAACTATACCATCGGCGATGCCATGGCCCGTCAGGCCCGCATGCGCGGCTATGACGTGCTGCACCCCATCGGCTTTGACGCCTTTGGCCTGCCTGCCGAGAACGCCGCTATTAAGCACAACACGCAGGCTGCCGCCTGGACGTATAAGAACATGGACCAGGCGCTCGCCACGATGAAGCGCATGGGCTTCTCCTACGATCTGGATCGCATGGTCAAGACCTGCAGCCCCGACTACTATCGCTGGGGTCAGTGGATCTTTGAAAAGATGTGGGAAAAGGGCCTGGTCTACCGCAAGAAGAACCCGGTCAACTGGTGCCCCAACTGCAAGACCGTTCTGGCCAACGAGCAGGTCACCGAGGGTAAGTGCTGGCGCTGCGGCACCGAGCCCGAGAAGCGCGACCTTGAGCAGTGGTACTACAAGATTACCGAGTACTCTCAGGAGCTGCTCGACGACCTGGAGAAGCTCCCCGGCTGGCCCGAGCGCGTCAAGCAGATGCAGGCCAACTGGATCGGTCGCTCCGAGGGCGCCGAGGTCGACTTTACCCTGTGCGACCGGGATGGCGAGCCCATCGAGGGCGACGAGGGCAAGATCACCGTCTTTACCACGCGTGCCGATACGCTCTTTGGCGTTTCCTTCTTTGTCCTGGCTCCCGAGTACGCCCGTCTGCACGAGCTCGTCGAGGGCACGGAGTACGAGGAAGCCGTGACCAAGATCGTCGAGGACTCCAAGCATATCTCTGCCGTCGAGCGTGCCCAGGGCACCATCGAGAAGCACGGCGCTTTTACCGGCCGCTACGTGGTGAACCCCGTGAACGGCGAGAAGGTCCCCGTGTGGGTTGCCGATTATGTCGTTGCCGACTACGGTACCGGTGCCGTCATGGCCGTTCCCTGTGGCGACCAGCGCGACTTTGAGTTTGCCCGTAAGTACGACCTGCCGATCGTGCCGATCATCCTGGACGATGACGATCGCGCTGCCGTCGAGGCCAGCGGCGAGACCATCGATACCTTCCATGCCGAGACCGTCGACTGGGATTGCGCTCACGCTGCCGAGGGCACGCTCGTCCAGTCCGGCAAGTACACTGGCATGCGCGGCGGTAAGCACTCCGAGGGTGAGGCTGCCATCGTGGCCGACCTCGAGGCCATGGGCTGCGGTCGTCGCAAGGTCGAGTTCCGTCTGCGCGACTGGCTCATTTCCCGTCAGCGCTATTGGGGCAACCCCATCCCGGCCATCCACTGCGAGCACTGCGGCATCGTGCCCGTGCCCGAGGATCAGCTGCCGGTGACGCTGCCCGAGAACCTGGACCTGGGCGCCGGCGAGACCCTCGCCGAGTGCAAGGAGTTCTACGAGACCACCTGCCCGGTCTGCGGCCGCCCGGCCAAGCGCGAGACCGATACCATGGACACCTTCACCTGCTCCAGCTGGTATTACCTGCGCTATACCGACCCGCACAACACCGAGCTGCCCTTCTCCCGCGAGGCCGCCGACCGCTGGATGCCTGTCGATAACTACATCGGCGGCATCGAGCACGCCATTCTGCACCTGCTCTACAGCCGCTTCTTTACTAAGGCGCTGCGCGACCTGGGCCTGCTGAGTGTGGACGAGCCCTTCACCAACCTGCTGTGCCAGGGCATGGTCAAGGACGAGAACGGCGACACCATGTCCAAGTCCAAGGGCAACGTCGTGCCCCCGAGCTCGGTCATTGAGCCCTACGGCGCCGACACCATGCGTCTGGCGATCCTGTTTATCGCCCCGCCCGAGAAGGACTTCGACTGGGATCCCAAGGCCGTCGAGGGCGCCAACCGCTTCATCAAGCGCGCCTGGCGTATCGTTTGGCAGCTCGTCCAGTCCGGCGACGCCAACGTGGCCTTCGACAAGTCCGCGCTCGATGAGGTTGCGATGAAGCTCTATCGCGAGCGTCACCGCACCATCGCCAAGTGCACCGAGGACTTCGATCGCGGCCAGTTCAACACCGCCATCTCGGCCGTTATGGAGCTCGTCAACGCGGCGAGTGCCTACCTCAACGCCACCGAGGGTACCGCCCGCGACAAGGCGCTGTGCTACGGCGTGGCTAAGGATATCGTGAGCGTCCTTGCCCCCATCTGCCCGTTCTGGGCCGACGAGCTGTGGCACGAGGCACTCGGCTGCGAGGGCAACGCCTACACCGCCGCCTGGCCTGAGTTCGACCTGGCCGAGTCCATCGAGGACACGGTGCAGATCGTGGTCCAGGTGCTCGGCAAGGTCCGCGGCCGCGTCGACGTGGCCCGCGATGCCTCCAACGAGGAGATGCAGGCTGCCGCCGAGGAAGCCGTTGCCAAGTGGCTCGAGGGCAAGACGGTCGTCAAGGCCATCTGCGTGCCCGGCAAGCTGGTCAACCTGGTGGTCAAGTAAGCACTGCGCGCTTAGCTGACATGCAATAAACGAGGGGCGATCCGGGTGGGTCGTCCCTCGTCTTGTGTTTTAAGCCCTGCTTAGTCAGTGCGTCGCAACGTCTTCTATGGGATGTGTACCAGGTCCCTAAAGTAAACGTTGCCCGTTGCCTCTTCGAACATCCAAATGTTGAGGTAGATGTCGTTGAGGTCGTTGTTCACATCAAAGTCCGGGTCGTCGAAGATGCCCACAAATGTGAGCATGGCGCGCGTTTCCTCTCCAGCGGCGACTGGCTGGCGCATGCGCACATCGCGGACCACGCCGTTGACGTAGGCATATGAGTCCACATCGCCAAACATCATGTCGACACCGGTGTTGTTGGTCACCGTAAAGACGAGCGCGGCGTCGCCGTAGCCATCCGTGTCCTTGCCCACGCAGGTAACATGGACGTTCTCGTCTGCCTCAAGGTCGATGGGGAACTGTTCTTGAGGGTCGGGACTCAGGCCCTGGGGATCGATTTCGTCTTCGTTGATTTTATCGAAGCTACCCTGTGGCGTCGTTTCCTCGGCAGCTTCGGTGCTTCCGGGATTCGGCTCAGATGGCCCGGTTTTGCCATCGATATTGCTGCATCCCATCAGGGCGAACGAGCAGACTGCGATGGTGAGCGCGGTCGTGCAGAGGGTGCCGAGACGTTTCATGGGTGCCTCCTTGCCGTAGGGTTTTGGAAGGTTGTGCGGCCAATGCGCGCGGCCGGCCTTTTGCTGCAGAATGTCCCTAGCTGTAGTCTGGCCGATGTGCACCCAAGAGCGGAATGCCCATAGGGCCCGATTCGCTTGGCGGGTTGGGACGTTTGGCCCGTTTTGGGCCTTTTGGGGGGGGCGCCATATGGGGGTTCTCGCCCAATTATCCGTTTCTTGTGGAGAACCTGTGCTTGCACTCATCTGCAGGTTTGCGTTGTGCTTGCACGTTTCCGCAGCTATTGGTATAGTTTGCTTGCAAATGAAGTTGTAATTGAAAGAAGTGGGGTTTCGGCCCCGCTTCTTTTTTGTATGGATGGAGGTGCCGCAATGGTCAAGACCAAGACCGAGCAGGCGATCATCGACGCGCTCGAGGCCGTCGCTCCCCAGCACGATATCGACATCGTCGACGTCGAGCTCGTGGGTGCCACCAAGGCCCCCTGCGTGCGCGTGCGTATCGAGGGTGCCGAGGGTCAGAGCCTGTCGCTCAACGACGTCACGGCCAACACCAAGTGGGTTGGCGATGTGATTGAGGAGCTCGACCCCATCTCTTCGAGCTATACGCTCGAGGTGTCGAGCCCGGGTATGGCGCGCCCGCTGCGCCGCCCGAGTGACTTTGCCCGCTTTGTGGGCGAAAACTGTGAGCTCACCTCCACCGCCACCGAGGGCCGTCGCAAGTACGCCGGCAAGATTGCCGCCGCTACCGAGACGAACGTGACCCTCGAGCTCGAGGACGGCGAGTCCGTTACCCTCGATTTTTCTGATGTTAAAAAGTGCAAGTTGAAGCCCGCCTACGACTTCAAGCCCGCGAAGGAAGGAAAGTAAGATGGCAGCATCCGACATGATGTCCGCCCTGATGGAGCTTTGCCAGGAGAAGCACATCGACCAGCTCTACCTGATCGACCGCCTGGAGCAGTCGCTCGCCAAGAGCTATGCCGAGATCCTGCATCTTGAGTGGGGCGCCAAGGTGACCATCGACCGCACCACCGGCAAGATCTACGTCTACCGCCTGGAGCCGATCGACGATTCCATGGACGAGGAGGGCAACTTCACCGAGTTCGAGGAGATCGACGTCACCCCCAAGAACACGAGCCGCATCGCCGCCCAGCACGCCAAGGCAGAGATCAACGCCATCGTGCGTAACTCCGCCCGCGAGCAGATCTACGAGGAGTTCTCCGGCCGCATCGGTGACCTCATCAGCGGCACCGTGCTGCAGTCCACGCCCGACTTCACGATCGTCAAGATCCGCGAGGGCGTCGAGGCCGAGCTTCCGCACTTCGATCAGCGTCGTTACGAGAACGAGCGCAATGAGCGTCCGATGGGCGAGCGCTACCTGCACAATCAGCACATCAAGGCCGTGATCATCGACGTTCGCGACCCCAACTCCAACCTGCAGCCGGTTCGTGGCGAGCACAGCCGTCCGCCGATTGTCATCTCCCGTACCCACCCCGAGCTCATGCGTCGTCTGTTTGAGCAGGAGGTGCCCGAGATCTATGAAGGCACCGTCCAGATCAAGTCGATCGCGCGCGAGCCCGGCCAGCGCTCCAAGGTCGCCGTCCACTCGCTCGACGACCGTCTTGATCCCGTGGGCGCCTGCGTCGGCCCCAAGGGCAGCCGTGTTCGCGCTGTCGTGGGCGAGCTCCGTGGCGAGCGCGTCGACGTCATCCTGTGGGATGCCGATCCTGCCGTCTACGTCGCCAACGCCCTGTCGCCCGCTAAGGTCACCCGCGTCCTCATCGACGAGGAGAAGGCCTACGCCGGCGTCATCGTGCCCGACGACCAGCTGTCCCTCGCCATTGGCAAGGAGGGCCAGAACGCCCGCCTCGCCGCGCGCCTGACCGGCTGGCACATCGACATCAAGTCCGAGACGCTTGCCGCCGATATCCTCAAGAACGTTCCCGTTCACGAGGAGCCCGCCGCCGACCTGATCGGTGACGAGGAGGACGAGGACGTCCGCCGCTGCGAGTACGTGTCCGAGGACGGCATCCAGTGCCGCAACCAGGCTCGTCCCGGCTCCCGTTTCTGCGGTGTCCACGACACCGACGCCTTCGATGATGCGGAGGACCTGATCTAGCGCGCGGTCGCGCCGGGCGGGTCCCGGCGCGTCTCCCACGCTCGTTCAGTCTCTAGGCACCCAAGGTGCCAGAAAGGGTAGGTGAAGTCATATGGCAAAAGTCCGTGTGTCCACCCTGGCCAAAGAGTTCGGCATGACCTCCAAGGAACTGATGGGTCATCTCGCCGATATGAAGATTCCCGCTAAGTCCGCTTCCTCCACCCTGGAGGACGCCTACGTTGCCATGGTCCGCAAGCAGCTCGCCTCGGTGATCGAGGCCCGCGCCCAGGAAGTCGAGGCCGCCAAGCAGGCCGAGGAGCAGGCAGCTGCCGCCGAGGAGGCCGCACGCGCCGCCGAGGCCGAGCGCGAGCGCATCGCTGCCGAGAAGGCACGCGAGGAGGAGCGCCGCCAGTTTGCCGCAGCCCAGGCTGCCGAGGAGGCTGCCCGCGCCGAGGCCGAGGCCAAGAAGAAGGCCGAGCAGGAGCGCCTTGCTCGCGAGAAGGAGGAGGCTGCCCGCGAGGCCCAGCGCCGCGCCGTTCCCGCTTCCGACTCCGGTTCGCGCTTCCGTTCGCTGCTCGACCAGATCGCCGCCCAGGAGACCGTGCTCAAGGAGAAGAAGGACGCCGAGGACAAGGCCAAGGCCGAGCGCGCCGCCGAGCGCGGTAACCGTCGTGGCGGCAACAACGACCGCCGCGGTGGCCGTCGAAACGATCGCAACGCCTCAGACAACAACTCCGAGCGCAGCGCCTCCGAGAGCCGTCCGCACAGCCATCGCACCAACGCCAGCAACAACGTCGCTGCCGGCATGGACTTCCCCAACCCCGATAAGCAGGGCAAGGGCAAGAAGCGCAAGGGCGGTCACAACAACGAAGAGGACCACTACAGCCGCATGGCTCGCGAGGCCGAGGAGTACAGCCGCGAGAAGGTGCTCGAGGAGGCTCGTGCTGCCGTCGAGGAGGCCTCTCGCGAGTCCACCGGTCGCCGCAAGAAGCGCAAGGAGAAGCGCGAGCGCGAGGCTGCCAAGGCTCAGGAGGAGCGCAAGATAGAGGAGGCGCTGGCCCAGGGCGTGAACCCCGAGGACCTCGACGCCATCAAGGTCTCCCAGGGCGTTACCGTCCAGGAGCTTGCCGAGGCGCTCGACGTTCCGGCCAACGACATCATCAAGCGCCTGTTCCTGCTGGGTACGCCGCTCACCATGACGCAGTCCATGTCCGACGACCTCGTCGAGCTCGTCGCCGACGACCTGGGCCGCCAGATCAAGATCATCACCCCCGAGGAGGAGAACACCTTCTCGTTCTACGACGATCCCGCCGACCTCAAGCCGCGTGCCCCGGTCGTCACCGTCATGGGCCATGTCGACCACGGCAAGACGTCGCTGCTCGACGCCATCCGTCACACCGGCGTCGCTGCCGGCGAGGCGGGCGGCATTACGCAGGCCATCGGCGCTTCGCAGGTCATGATCAACGACCGCAAGATCACCTTTATCGATACCCCGGGTCACGCCACCTTTACGGCTATGCGTGCCCGTGGCGCCAAGGTGACCGACATCGTCATCCTGATCGTCGCCGCCGACGACGGCGTCATGCCCCAGACGGTCGAGTCGATTAACCACGCCAAGGCTGCTGGCGTACCCATCGTCGTTGCCGTCAACAAGATCGATAAGCCGGGCGCCAACCCCGACCGTGTGCGTCAGGAGCTCACCGAGTACGGAGTCATCCCCGAGGAGTGGGGCGGACAGAACATGTTCGTCAACATCTCGGCTAAGCAGAAGATCGGTATCGACGAACTTCTGGAGACCGTGCTGCTCCAGGCCGACGTGCTCGAGCTCAAGGCCAACCCGGACACCTTTGCCTCCGGCAACGTCCTCGAGGCCAAGCTCGACAAGGGCCGCGGCTCGGTCGCTACCGTGCTCGTGACCCGCGGTACCCTGCACGTGGGCGATACGCTGGTCGCCGGCCTTACCTACGGCCGCGTCCGCGCCATGCTCGACCCCAAGGGCCGCGCCGTCACCGAGGCCGGTCCCTCCGACGCCGTCGAGATTTTGGGCCTGCAGTCCGTGCCCAACGCCGGCGACGAGTTCCGCGTGTTCGAGGACGAGCGCGAGGCACGCGCCCTGGCCGACGAGCGTTCGCTGAAGGCCCGTATCGAGGAGCAGAGCCGCGTGAAGCACGTCACGCTCGAGAACCTCTTCGAGACCATCGCCGACGCCGAGGTCAAGGAGCTCAACCTGATCATCAAGGCCGACGTCCAGGGTTCCATCGAGGCTCTTCAGGACTCGCTCGACAAGATGGATCAGTCCGAGGTCCGCATCAACACGATCCACTCCGCTGTCGGCGCCATCAACGAGACCGACGTCGTCCTGGCCGACGCCTCCAACGCCATCATCATCGGCTTTGGCGTCCGTCCCGACGGTAAGGCTCGCTCCGCCGCCGAGCGCGAGGGCGTCGAGATCCGTTGCTACGACGTCATCTACAAGTGCCTCGAGGAGCTCGACGCCGCCCGTATCGGCATGCTCAAGCCCACCGAGGTCGAGGTCGCCACGGGTACCGCGACCGTCCTGGACACCTTCAAGGTGCCCAAAGTCGGTATCGCCGCCGGTGTCCGCGTCGAGGAGGGCGAGATCGCCGCGACCGATTCCGTGCGCCTGGTGCGCGACGGCATCGTGGTCTTCAACGGCAAGATCGCCTCGATGCGCCACTACAAGGACGAGGCCAAGAGCCTCAAGAGCGGTTCCGAGGGCGGCATTGGCCTGGAGAACTTCCAGGACATCAAGCCCGGCGATCAGATCGAGGGTTACCGCATCGACCAGGTTGCCCGTACCGAGTAGGGGGTAGCGCTATGAAGCAAACGCAGGCAACCCGCCGTCTGGGCGAGCAGCTTCGCGAGAAGCTTGGTTATATCCTGCTCTTTGAGGTTTCCGATCCGCGTCTCGACCTGGTTACTTTGACCGCGGTCGAGGTCGCGGTGGACCGTTCGTTCGCGCGTGTGTACGTGTCGTGCGATGCGAGCCGCTACGACGAGGTCATGGAGGCGCTCGCAAGCGCCAAGGGCCGCATTCGTAGCCTTTTGGCTCGCTCGCTCGATTGGCGTGTCACGCCCGAGCTCGATTTTCGCATCGATCGCTCGACCGATGAGGCCGAGCGCATCACGCGTGCGCTGGAAAACGTTCCCGCCACGCTTGCGATCGAAAAGGACGAGGACGGCTATCCGATAGCGGATGCCGCCCAGGAGGCAGCTTTAGATGACTAATTCCGCCGACCTCGCCTCGTGCGAGTCTGCAGATATTCAGCGACGCATCCTCGAGCTCATCGAGGGTGCGTCCTCCATTGCGATTTCGGGACATACTTCTCCCGATGGCGATGCCTTGGGCTCCGTATTGGGTCTGGGCCTTTCGCTCATGAAGTTTTTCCCCAACAAGGACATTGCGCTGCTGCTGGCAGACGATGACCCGGTTCCTCGCATTTACCGCTTTATGGAAGGCTCCGATCGCCTGGTGCCGGCATCTGCGTACGCCGGCAATCCGGACCTGTTCATCTCGGTGGACGTACCGGTCGTCGAGCGCCTCAATAATTCCGCCGAGGTGCTTCGTCGCTCCAAGCATGTGGTGTGCTTCGATCATCATCCGGCGCGCGAGGAGTTTGCCGAGCTGAGCCTGAGGCGCGTCGATGCCGCGGCCTGCGCCATGATCATCGACCGTTTCTTGGACAATTGCGGCATTGTCGCACGTGATGGCGTTGCGACCTGCCTGCTGTGTGGCTTGGTTACCGATACCGGCCGTTTTCAGTACCAAAACGCCGATGCCGCCGCGTTCCATGCGGCCTCGCGACTGGTTGCCCACGGTGCCGATCCGGCGCGTGTGGCACTCGAGGTCTACCAGAGCATGCGCGTCGAGTTTTTGCACCTCAAGTCCATTGTCATGGGCCGTATCAAGACGGTCGCGCACGGGCGCGTGGCGTATAGCTATGCCTTCCAGAGCGACCTTGAGGCCTGCGGCGTCACCTCGGATGAATGTGACGGTCTGGTCGATGTGGTGCGTTCGGTGATGGGCGTCGAGGTCTGCCTGTTCTTAAAGGGCATCGACGGCGATACCAAGGTGCGCGGCAACCTGCGCTCCAAGGGTGACCTCGATGTGTCCGAGATCGCTGCCAACTTTGGCGGTGGCGGGCATCATGCCGCCGCCGGCTTTTCCAACAACGGAACAATTCGCGAGACGCTCGCCGTGGCACTTCCCATGCTGGCCGAGCTGGTGGGGGAGGATCCCGCTTCGGTGACCGTCGAGCTTTAACTTTTTGGATGGTACATGGCTCGTCGTACGCCTTCTCAACTGAATATGCTGCTCGCCGTCGATAAGCCGGTGGGCTGCACGTCCCACGATGTGGTCTCGCAATGCCGACGCGCCCTCCATGAGCGGCGCGTCGGCCATGCCGGCACGCTCGACCCCATGGCATCGGGTGTCATGGTGGTGGGCGTGGGTCAGGCCACCCGTCTGCTGGGCATGCTCACGCTCGATACCAAAAGCTACGTCGCCGACATCTCGTTTGGCGCCGAGACCAATACCGATGATGCGGAGGGCGAGGCCGTCCGCACGGTGACTGTTGCCAACGAGCTCCGCGATTCTGTCTATGCCCGTGAGCGCTTGGCCGCCATGCTGGGCCCGCAGATGCAGGTGCCGCCGGCGTTTTCTGCTATCTCGGTCAATGGCGTTCGCGCCTACAAGTCTGCTCGCGAGGGCAATGCGGTGGACCTACCTCCGCGCCCCGTCGAGGTCTATGCCGCCGACCTGATCGCCGTGGGCGGCGAAGGTGATACGTGTGTGTGGACCGTGGCGTTCTCGGTGAGCAAGGGCACCTATATCCGTGCGCTCGCTCGCGACCTGGGCCGCGCTTGCGATAGCGCCGCGCATATTTCCGCGCTGCGCCGCACGGCTTCCGGTGTTGTTTCCATTGGCGCTTGTCATGCGGTCGAGGAGCTTTCTCCCGAGTCCGCGGCTGGCTTTGCCCTGGATCCCATTGCGGCCCTGGGCGCCACACGTGTTGACTTGCCGGGCAATCTTGCCGACGATCTGCTCTGCGGCCGACGCATTCCCGTTGAGCGTGCGCTTGCCGATTTCGATTCCTCGAAGGCGCCGTTTGCGTTGGTGCTCGATGGGGGACTCAAGGCGCTCGCCCGCATTGAGGGCGGCCGCTTTGTCATGGAGCACGTGTTTCCGCAGGCAATCGGCGGTGTTCGATGATGTTGTCCGCTCGCGAGCTCGCGCGTGTCTTTTTCGCGGGCGAGTCGGACGAGGCTCGCATCGTTGCTGCCGATACGTTTGATGAGTGTGAGCACTTGGGTGCCGCTTCAATCGCCATTGGCGTGTTCGACGGCGTTCACCGTGGACACCAGGAACTCATCGAAGCGCTTGTCCGTGATGCCCGTGCCCATGGCTGTAAGGCGGTCGTGGTTACCTTCGATCCCGACCCGGACGTTGTGGTGAGCCCTTTGCCCGCTCAAAAATTGATGACGACGGCCGACCGTCTGCATGCCTTGGCTCAAACCGGGGTCGATGCGGTGGTGGCCGTTCCCTTTACGCCTGAGGTTGCGGCGCTTGACCATGTTGATTTTCTCTCGCTGGTGTCGCGTCTGGTCGACATTCGATCGATTCGCGTTGGCAGTGACTTTAGGCTGGGTCGTGGCGGTGCTTCTGGTGTTGCCGAGATGCGCTCCTGGGGTTCCGAGCACGGCGTTGACGTGTATGGTCACGACCTGCTTTGCGAGGGCGGTGAGGCCATTTGCGCCACCCGCATTCGTCATGAGCTGGGACAGGGCCATGTGGAGCTTGCTGCTGGGTTACTCGGCCGTCCGTATATGGTGCGTGGCGGTGTTATTCGCGGCCGTCACGAGGGTTCTGGCATGGGCTTTCCCACGGCAAACTTGCAGGTTCCCGACGGCATTCAGGTGCCAGCCGATGGCGTGTATGAGGGTCTGGTGCTGGTCGATGACACCGCGTGGCCCGCTGCTGTGAACGTCGGCCTGCCGCCAACGTATGCTGACGATGCGGCATCTGCGCATCTCGAGGCTAATTTAATTGGTTATACGGGCGACCTGTACGGCGCTTCCGTTTCGCTGGCGTTTACGCGCTGGCTGCGTCCCTCGCGTGTGTTCGATTCGCTGGATGAGTTGATCGCGACCGTCGAGGGTAATATCGAGGATATTCGTCACAACTTGGGCGATCAGGGGGTGAGCATCCGTGATTAGCGATGAGGAAAAAGACCAGGTACGCGCTGCGTCTGACCTGGTTGCCATCGTGCAGGAAACGGTCGAGCTCAAGCCTCGCGGCCATGAGTTTTGGGGATGCTGCCCCTTCCATGGCGAGAAGACGCCGTCCTTCCACATTATCCCCGCCACGCAGGTGTGGCATTGCTTTGGTTGCGGCGAGGGTGGCGACGTTTTCACGTATATCATGAAGCGCGAGAACCTGAGCTTTCCCGAGTCAATCCGTTACTTGGCCGATCGCGCGGGTATTGAGCTGCATGACACCGGAGATCGCCGCGAGCGCGGCACCAAGCGTGCCCGCATCTACGATCTGTGCGCCGAGACCGCCCAGTTCTACCACACCATGCTCATGCGCGGTAAGGACGGCCGTCCGCGCGAGTACTTTGCCAGCCGCGGCATGGGCGGCGACGTCTGCCGCCGCTACTGCCTGGGCTTTGCACCGGGCCGTAACGCGCTGGTGTCGCACCTGTCCCAGGCGGGTTTTACCCCGCAGGAGATGATCGACGCCAACGTTGCCGTGAGTCGCGGGCGCGGGCAGCTTGCCGACCGCTTTTACGACCGCGTGATGTTCCCCATCTTTGACGAGCAGGGTCACAACATTGCCTTTGGCGGTCGCATTATGGGCGACGGCCAGCCTAAGTATCTCAACACCGCCGAGACGAGCGTGTTTCATAAAAAGCGAAACCTCTACGGCTTTAATTGGGCCAAGGAGTTTATCGTCGCGCAGGATACCGCCATCGTGGTAGAGGGCTATACCGATTGCATCGCCTGCTGGGAGGCGGGGATTAAAAACGTTGTCGCCACGCTGGGCACCGCGCTCACGGAGCATCACGTCAAGACGCTCACTCGCTTTGCCAAGCGCATCGTGTATATGTTCGACGGCGATGCAGCGGGCCAGAAGGCCGCCCGTCGCGCGATTCAGTTTATCGAGCAGGATTCCATGGACCTGCGCTGCGTGGTGCTCCCCGACGGCAACGACCCCATGGAGTTCATCACCGCACATGGTGGCGAGGCACTGCAGACGCGCATCGACGCTGCCGAGCCGCTTATGGACTTTGTCTACCGTTCGCTGCAGGAGTCGAGTGACATCACCACGCCGGGCGGTCGCGCTAAGGCGCTGGAAGATGCGCTGACGCTTATCTATCCGTTGCGCAACAGCTATATGATCGACACGTACTTTATCCAGATTGCCGATCTGCTGGGTTTGGATCTGGAGACGGTGCGCGCGAGCTCGGGTCGTGTGTTTCGCGATGTCGCCAAGCGCGAGGATGCGGAACGACGTCGTGAGCAGAACTATGAGCGCCAGCGGGCACAGACTGAGCGGTCCGGTAGCGCGGGCGGTCGGGCGTCGGGTTCTCGCGATGCCGGTCGCGGTGCTTGGGCATCGGGCGCGACGCCGCCGGTGTCCGCGCCGGTCGAAGAAGAGCCGTACGACTACGTCCCGCTCGATGCCTACGGCGCCGCGCCCGTGGAGGTCGTCGACGACCTGCCGCCGATCGATGTGCCTGATGGTATGGGCGCTGTGCCTGTGGCTGACGGTTCGGGCGCACCGGCTGCGGCGGCGCCGATGGTTCTTACCGATCTTGAACGCAAGTCCTTGGCAGGGGAGCGCGAGCTGTTGACGATGCTCACGAGCTACCCCGACCTGTTCCGCACGTATGCCGACCGCATCTGCTCCATCGAGTGGGTTGACCCGCGTCACGAGTCCATTGCATGGGCCGTTCTGGCAACGCCGCCGGGAACCGATCCTGCAGCCTGCATGGATGCGGCGCGCTCAGTGTGTCCCGATGCGGCAACGCTTGTGAGTGCCGGGCGCATCTCCGCGACGAGCAAGCACCCCACCGAGACGAACATCGTGTTTATGCTTGATACGCTCGAGCTCTACACCATCAAGCGTCGCATGCGTGCCGCACAGGCCAAGCTGCGCCAGGACCGTTCACTCGATGATGAGGCCCGTCGCGCGCTGACCGTGCAGGCCGCGCAGGATTCGCAACGTCAACGCGAACTGCAAAAGTCGATCGGCGGCGTGGCGGACCCGTTCCGTTTGATCGGCCTGGAGGCCGCGGGCACCGAACAAGCCTAGATGTTGTGGTCAACCAGCGTATTCTCGCCTATATCCAGTCTTCTTTTTGGGTATAGACGTCAATGTGTGTGCTAAAGTATTGAGTCCTGTGGACTATGAAGGGAGAATCTGTGCCAAAAAAGACTGAGAGCACGGGTACTGGGCTGGAATCCTACGTTGCAAAGCTCATGGGCAACGGCTCAAACAGGACTTCGGTAACCGAGGACGAGATTCAGGTCGCCCTGAAGGATATCGATGTTTCTGACGAGCAGCTCACCGCGGTGTATTCCGCGCTGCGCAACAGCGGCATCCAGATTATCTCCGCGAGCGGTAACGACGACGCCCCCATGGGTGTCGACGATGACGATACCGATACCGATACCGATACCGACGATTTCGATGACGACGACGAGCACGATTCCGGCTCGCTCGACGATCACGAGCTCAAGATGGCCCGTCAGGCCGACGCCGAGATGGGTTCTTCCAAGAGCAAGAAGAAGCGCACCGTGCGCACGTCCCGTTCGCGTTCGCGCGTGCGCGGCATCGATGCCTCCACGGTGATGCTGACCGGCGACCCGGTCCGTATGTACCTCAAGGAGATCGGCAAGGTCGACCTGCTGACCGCCTCCGAAGAGGTCGATCTGGCCATGAAGATCGAGGCCGGTCTTGAGGCCACCGAGAAGCTCGAGGCTGCCGATGCTGGTGAGCTCGAACTCACGCGTGCCGAGATGCGTCGTCTTACGCGCATTGAGAACGTGGGCCTCGAAGCCAAGCAGGCGCTCATCAGCGCAAACCTGCGTCTGGTCGTCTCCATCGCCAAGCGCTATGTCGGCCGCGGCATGCTGTTCCTGGACCTGATCCAGGAGGGCAACCTCGGTCTGATTCGCGCCGTCGAGAAGTTCGACTACCAGAAGGGCTTTAAGTTCTCCACGTATGCCACGTGGTGGATCCGTCAGGCCATCACGCGCGCTATCGCCGACCAGGCCCGTACCATCCGTATTCCCGTGCACATGGTCGAGACCATCAACAAGCTCGTCCGCGTGCAGCGCCAGCTCCTTCAGGACCTGGGTCGCGACCCGACCCCCGAGGAGATCGGTGCCGAGATGGACATGAGTGCCGACCGCGTCCGCGAGATCCAGAAGATTTCGCAGGAGCCCGTTTCGCTCGAGACCCCCATCGGCGAGGAAGAGGATTCCCAACTGGGCGACTTTATCGAGGACTCCCAGGCTATCGTTCCGCCCGATGCGGCCAGCTTCTCCATGCTGCAGGAGCAGCTCACCCAGGTGCTCGACTCGCTTGCCGATCGTGAGCGCAAGGTTATCGAGCTGCGCTTTGGCCTTGTCGACGGACATCCCCGTACGCTCGAGGAAGTCGGCCGCGAGTTTGGCGTCACGCGCGAGCGCATCCGCCAGATCGAGTCCAAGACCCTGGCCAAGCTCCGTCATCCCAGCCGCAGCAGCAAGCTGAAGGACTATATCGAAAGCTAGTCAAGCAAGAGGCGCCCTCAAGCACATCCGCTTGGGGGCGCTTTCACGTAGTCATTGGGGTCGTTCTTGAATGACTGGTCGTTTAAGAACGTCCCCAATGACTGGGTCGGAAAATTTCTTAAAAAAGTTCTTGCCCTGAGCTGATTCGTCCGTATAATAAACTTCGTTGCTTGAGAGCACGCACCTATTCCTCGGTAGCTCAATGGTAGAGCACGCGGCTGTTAACCGCGCTGTTGTAGGTTCGAGTCCTACCCGGGGAGCCAGGTTGTAAAACCCGTCGCTTATGCGGCGGGTTTTTTCATGCCGCGATCGCCGTTCGCGAACGTTACCATATCAACATTTCGTGTCGAGGATGTAATCCCGAGGCCCGCCACCTCAACATGCCGCGGTCGTTGTAGAATATTGCAATGATTGCTCCCACGACATGGTGCCGCGAGCACCAAGAAAAGGAGATTCTTGTGTCTGAGACCATTAACGGCAGCCTGAGCGTCTCGAACGACGTTATTGCCGATATTGCCGGTTATGCCGCGATGACGTGCTATGGCGTTGTCGGTATGGCTGAGCAGCTCCAGGGCGCCGAGAGCGTGCGCCTGCTTGCCGGTCAGCGCCTCCGCAAGGGCGTGCTTGTCTCCGCCGACGAGAACGGCCTTACGGTCGATCTTCACGTCGTGCTCGAGAACGGCGTCAACATGAAGTCCGTCTGCCACAATCTTTCGAGCTCCGTTGCCTTCACTCTGCAGGAGATCGCCCAGATCGATCCCGCCAGCCTTAAGATCGGCATCCATATCGACGCGCTCAAGAGCCGTCTGAACTAGCATCCGAAAACGGAGATTCAAATACCCATGATTGCAAAGACCATTCGCACCTGTTTTCCGATCGCTGCGGCTGCCGTTTCCGACAAGGCCGAGGAGATCAACAAGCTCAACGTCTTCCCCGTACCCGACGGCGATACCGGCACCAACATGTCGCTCACGCTCGCCTCGGTGACCAAGGAGCTCTCCGCCCTTCCTGCCGACGCCGACATGGAAGCCATCGCCGGCGCCATCACTCACGGCTCCCTGATGGGCGCCCGCGGTAACTCCGGCGTCATCACGTCGCAGATTCTGCGCGGCGTGGCCGAGGGCCTCGTCTCTGCCGATGAGCCTATTACGGCTGCCAACATCGCCTTCGCTTTTCGTCGCGCCGTCAAGGTCGCCTTCCAGGCCGTCCGCAAGCCCATCGAGGGCACGATCCTCACGGTGCTGCGCGATGTCTCGACCAAGGCCGACGAGTGCGAGAAGAAGAAGTTCTCGGCCGAGGACGCGCTCGACGCCATCGTCGTCGAGGCATATCAGTCCGTCGCTCGCACGCCCGACCTGCTGCCCGTTCTGAAGGAGAACGGCGTGGTTGACTCCGGCGCCTTCGGCTTTGCTATTTTCCTTGAGAACTTTGTTGCCGCCGCGCTTGGCCGCAGCACCGTTGTCGAGGATTTCTCCGCCACGTTTGATTCCGCTGGCTCTGCCCGCGACGCGGCCCTTGGTCGCGTTGAGATCGAGGCCAACGACGATTGGGAGGGCTCGGAGTTCCGCTACTGCAACGAGTTCCTGTTTAAGGCCGACGCCCCGTTTGACGAGGACGAGTGCCTTAAGTTCCTGGGTTCCATGGGCGACTGCGAGCTACTCGTGGGCGCCTATCCCGACTACAAGATCCATGTGCACTCCAACACCCCCAACCTGGTGCTCGAGCACATGCTGCAGCTCGGTCAGATCTATGAGGTCTTTATCCACAACATGGAGATGGAGGCCCACGACCGTACCGCCAAGATCCACGAGGATCAGGAAAAGGCGGCCGAGCCCGCCAAGGCGCTGGGGTTTGTCGCCGTTGCCGCCGGTTCCGGCGAGGCCGACATCCTCAAGTCCCTCGGCGTCGACGTGATCGTGTCGGGTGGCCAGACCATGAACCCCTCGACCGCCGACCTGCTGGGCGCGGTAGACCAGGTTAACGCGACCTCGGTCATCATTCTGCCCAACAACGGTAACATCCGCATGGCCGCCGAGGCCGCTGCCTCAGCCTGTACCGACAAGAAGGTCGCTGTCGTTCCCACCAAGACCGTTCCCCAGGCCTTCTCCGCGCTGTTCGCCGTACTGCCCGATTCCGAGCTTGAGGATGCCGTCGCCGCCATGGTCGACGCCATCAGTGAGGTTCGCGATGGCGAGGTCACCCGTGCCGTGCGCGATTCCAGCGCCTCTGACGGCTCGCCGATTCACTCCGGTGACGTCATGGGTATCATTGCCGGCTCCATCGACGTGGTCGGCTCCGACGTGAAGCAGGTCACGCTCGACTGCATCAACCGCATGCAGGAGGAAGAGGAGGGTGACGCGCTGACGATTCTGGCCGGCGAGGAGCTGTCCGATGAGGCCTTCCAGGAGATCGTCGACGCTATCGAGGAGGCTCAGCCCGACCTGGAGATCGACGCCCATCGTGGCGAGCAGCCACTCTATCCCGTGATCTTCTCGATCGAGTAGGCAACTGCCCATGTCCGAGCTGTGCTCCGTGCCGCGCGTCTCGGAGCGCTTTGCCCAGAGCAATGCGCTCGACGAGGATATCGCGCGACTCAAATATGTTTCGGGTAAACGTGAGGAGGCCCTTCGCCGGCTGGGAATTTGGACGGTGGGGGACCTCCTTCTCCATATTCCTCATCGATACCTCGACTTTACCCGTTCGTGGTCCATCGAGATGGCGCCCATCGGTACCGTGTGCACCATTATCGCTACGGTCGACCGTATCGTCCAAAAGCAGCCGCGTCCGCGCATGCAGGTGACCGAGGTCTCACTCGTTGACGAGACGGGCGTGCTGCAGGTCGCCTTTTTCCGCCAGCCCTGGATTGCCCAGCAGCTTAAGCAGGGCGACCGCCTGGCCGTGATGGGCAAGGTTGAATTTGCCTACGGTTTTAAGCAGATGGCCTCGCCGCACTTTGAAAAGCTCGAGGATGGGCGTGCCGCAGGTACCATCCTGCCGGTCCATTATGTGAGTGACGGCGTGAGCCAGGCGTGGATGCGCCGCATCGTAAGCGGCGCGCTCGAGGTCGTCGGCAATCCCTTCGACCCGATTCCCGCACGCTTGCGCGTCAAGCGCCGCCTGATGAGCAATGCCCGCGCGCTTCGATCGATCCACTTTCCCTCGAGTATGGCTGAGCGGGATATCGCGCGACGTCGCCTTGCTTATGAGGAGTGCCTTTACCTTCAGCTGGCGCTGCGCCTGCGCAACGATGGCGGCCTAGTCGATGTGGTGCCCTATGCCCACACCGCGGGCGAGCACCTGGCCGCACTCAAGCAAGCCCTGCCGTTTTCGCTGAGCGACGAGCAGGAGGCCGCATTCCAAGATATCCTGCGCGATATGTGCGATGGCGGGCGCGTGATGAACCGCCTGCTGCTGGGCGATGTCGGTACCGGTAAGACCGCCGTTGCCGCCTGCGCGCTGGCTGTGGCTGCCGATAGCGGCACGCAGGCCTGTGTTATGGCGCCCACGGGCGTGCTGGCGCGCCAATATGCCGATAAGACCGGCCCTCTGCTCTCTCAGGCCGGCATGTCCTGGGCGCTTCTGACGGGTGCCACGCCGGCCGCAGAGCGCGAGCGCATCCATGCACAGCTGGAATCGGGCGAGCTTGACGTGCTCTTTGGCACCCATGCGGTGCTTTCGGATGACGTTGCGTTCAAGCATCTGTCGCTTGTTGTCATCGACGAGCAGCATCGGTTTGGCGTCGGCCAACGCAACGCCCTACGCGCGAAGGGCCCCGGTGCCGATCTGCTCGTTATGACGGCAACGCCCATCCCGCGTACGCTGGCGCTTTCGGTCTACGGCGATCTGGACACGAGCATCATCCGCCATCGGCCCGTCCCTGGCGCTGGCGTGACGACACGCGTACTCACCGAGTCGAGCCGTGACCTCGCCTATGGAGCCATCCGCGAGGCGCATGAAAAGGGTCAGCAGGCCTACGTGATTTGCCCGCTCGTGGAGCCGAGTGACTCGGCCGATGAGCTGGAAGACGTGCCCGGTATTGCCCGCGACGATGAGGGCCGCGTAACCGTTCCCGTGCCGCTGCACGATACGACGACCGAGCTCGATCGCCTGCGTCTGGCGTTGCCGGGTCTTGCCATCGAGCGCCTTCACGGCCGTATGCCAGCGGGGGAGAAGGACCAGGTTATCGATGCCTTTAAGCGTGGCGAGATTGACGTGCTCGTCTCGACTACGGTGGTCGAGGTGGGCGTCGACGTGCCCAACGCCACCGTCATGGTCATCGAGAACGGTGAGCGCTTTGGCTTGGCGGCGCTGCATCAGCTACGCGGTCGCGTGGGCCGCGGTAGCGAGTCGGGTACCTGCCTGGTCATGACGCACTCCAAGGGCAACGGCGGCGCGTCGGCGGCGCAAGATCGCCTGCAATCGCTCGAAAAAACCTCGGATGGTTTTACGCTCGCCCAGATGGACCTGCGTCTGCGCCACGAGGGTGAGATCCTGGGCTACCGTCAGCACGGCGGCGTGACCTTGCGCTTTGTGGACCTGGATGCCGATGAGGACCTTATCGAATGGGCCCATTTGGACGCGGTCGAGCTCTTGCGGTATGCTTGCAACCTTGATTCTGTGGCGACGCGTCCCTTGCGCGACGCGGTCGCCATGCGTTATCGACATATCTTTAAGGAGGTCAGCGGAGGATGAGAATCATCGGCGGCGAATGGCGCGGTCGTAAGATCGAGGAGCCCCGTGGTCGCGATGTCACCCGCCCCACGACTGATCGCGTGCGCGAGGCGTGCGCATCTATGGTCATGTCGGCATTCGATTTCGATTTGGACGAGGTTCGTGTGCTGGACGCCTTTGGCGGCTCCGGTGCCTTAGGGTTAGAGATGCTCTCTCGTGGGGCCCGCTCGCTCACGACGTTTGAGATCGATCGCAACGCCGCGCGGCTCATTACCAAGAATATCGAGTCGCTCTGCCGCGACCGTGCGCGTTGGCGCGTGGTCACGGGCGACATGCTGGCGAGTGCCTCGCGCGGTCGTGTACCGGGCGGCCCCTTTGATCTGGTCCTGCTCGACCCGCCCTATGCTTTTGGTGCCGAGCCGGTCGAGGAACTGCTGCAGAACCTGGCTCAGCAGGGTTTACTTGCACCTGGCGCTTACGCCTTGTTTGAGCATGCCGCTGCCGATGCGGGCGCGCATCCGGCAGGCTTTGAGACTGTACGTGAGAAGCGCTACGGCATTACCTCGGTCGACCTGCTTCGTTGGGTCGGCGATGACGATGGTGAGGGCGATAGCGCCGGCACGGATGCTGACAACAACGATGCCGCGACGTTTCAGGAGGACGCCCATGAATGACACCATCAACCGCGTGATCGTCCCGGGCACCTTCGATCCCATCACGTTTGGCCATATCGATGTGATCCGCCGTGCCCGCCGCATCTTTCCCAGCGTGATCGTCGCTGTTGCCGAGTCGCAAGGTAAAAACGGTGTAGGCACCACGTTTATGCTCGATGAGCGCGTGGCGCTGGCCCGCGAGGCGCTCGGCGATATCGACGGCGTCGAGGTCCTGCCCTTCACTGGCCTGCTGGTCGACTTCGCACGTGAGCAGGGGGCGGGTGCCGTGGTCAAGGGCCTGCGCGCCATGACCGACTTTGAGTATGAGCTGCAGCAGGCGGACCTTAACTATCGCCTGGATAGCGAGCTGGAGTCCATCTTTGTCATGAGTGCGCCGCAGTACGGCTATATCTCGAGCTCGGTTGTTCGCCAGATCGCCTCGCTCGGCAGCGATGTATCGACGTTTGTCCCGTCCAACGTGGTCGAAGCGCTCAAACATCGCTTTTCGTGACGTTTCTTATTGCCTGGTGGCATGTGGTAAACTAGCACGATGATATGTTACCTATGAAAGGAGACCGGATGCCGGGCGAGAATTTTCCTGGCGATAGGATCGTCAGCTTGGTCGATGAGCTCGAAGGGCTGATCGAGGAAGCCAAGCCGCCTTTCGGCAAGAACGCTCAGTTCAAGGTCATCGACGCCGACGTGTTCTTCAACATCCTCGACGAGATCCGCATGAGCTATCCCGAGGAGTGGCAGAAGTCCCGCCGTATCCTTAAGGAGCGCGAGGAGCTTATGGCTTCCGCCGCCGCTCAGGCCGATTCCATCATCGCCGACGCTCAGCAGCAGGCCCTCACCATTGCCGGTGAGCAGGAGATCGTACGCCTTGCGCAGCAGCAGGCCGATGACATCCGCGATCGTGCCCAGCAGTACGAGCGCGAGACGCGTTATGCTGCCGAGGACTACGCAGAGCAGGTCTTTACGCACCTGGAGGAGAACCTCAAGAGCCTGACCGGCACCGTTACCCGTTGCCGTCAGCAGCTCAACGAGGGTGCCGCCCAACAGAATGGTCAGTGGTAATGGCTGAGTTCCCGAGCGTTACCGTCGATCTTTCCGAGCAGCTCGAGTTTCCTGGAGATTCGTATCCGCTGACCGGTAAGGTCGATGTCGCCACCTACACGGTAGGCGAGAAGGAGTACCAGCTTCAGGACGGCATCGACTACGACGTTGTCTTTACCAATGCCGGTACCGGTGTCTTGCTCACGGGCATGGTCCGCGCGCACGCCACCGGCGAGTGCGACCGTTGCCTGGAACCTGCCTCGTTTGATATCGCCGGCGAGATCGAGGAGTTCTACCTCTTTGAGGAGCCCGAGGATCCCGAGGCCTACGAAGACGGCTACGAGCTCCTGGGCGAGGATCGCATCGTCGATCTGGGAGAGCCCATCAACGACGCGGTCGTCATGGACACGCCGTTCGTTGTCCTGTGCAAGCCCGATTGCCGCGGCCTTTGCCCCACTTGCGGTTGCAATCTCAACGTCGAGCAATGCGATTGCGCCGCCCAGGCAGAGGCAGAATGGGCCGCTGCCACGGAAAATCCATTTGCAGCATTGAAGAATCTCAAGCTTGATGAGTAAAACTGTGGTAGTATCGCTACTTGCGCGTAATCGCCACACTGGATAGTTCATAAGGAAGGTCACTATGCCCGTACCTAAACAAAAGCAGGGTCGTATCCGCACTCACACCCGTCGTTCCGCCAACATGAAGATCTCGGCTGCGGCTCAGTCCACGTGCCCCCGTTGCGGCGCTGTCAAGCTTCCGCACCACGTGTGCCCCAGCTGCGGTTTCTACAAGGACCGCGAGGTTATCGTTACCGAGTAACGGTATACTCTGGATGCGATGCCGTTCCAAATGGAACCACAATGGCCGGCTCAATGAGTCGGCCATTTTTGTATAAGGAGCATGTATATGAGTAACGTTCGCGTTTGTGTAGACGTTGTGGGCGGAGACGAGAAACCTCAGGTTGTTCTCGATGGTATCGAGGCTGCGCTTGCCGCAGATCCCGATATCGAGGTCTTGGCAGCTGGCCCGGCCGAAATCGTCAATCGCTTTGCAGCTTCCCATGCGCGCGTCGAGGCCCTGGAGGCACCCGACGTTATCGCCATGGATGACGATCCCATTCGCGCCGTGATGACCAAACGCAAGTCTTCGATCGTGCTGTCGTGCCGCGCCATCAAGAAGGGAAATGCGGACGCGTTTTTCTCCGCCGGCTCCACCGGCGCCATGACCGCCGCTGCGACCGCCTACGTCACGCCGTTTAGATATATGGCCGAAGGTAAGAAGCAGCCGGTGCGTCCCTGTCTGACCAATGCGCTGCCCAATCGCGCCGGCGGTCTGACGGTGCTGTGCGATATGGGCGCCAACCCCGATGTCGAGGTCGATGACATGGTGCGTTTTGCTCAGATGGGTAGCGCCTATGCTCGCGTCGTCCTGGGCATCGAGCATCCCCGCGTGGGCCTGCTTGCTAACGGCACCGAGGACGAGAAGGGCTCCAACTTTACCAAGGCCTGCTTCCCAGCCATGAAAGCCGCCGTTCCCGGCTTTGTTGGTAACTGCGAGGGAACGGACATCACCTCCGGTAACTTCGATGTCGTCGTTGCCGATGGCATGTCGGGCAATATTGCGCTCAAGGCCACTGAGGGCGCTGCCAAGTTTTTGCTGCAGGAGCTCAAGGGCGCCTTTATGTCTTCGCTTGGCACCAAGATCGCCGCGCTGCTCATTAAAAAGCAGATGCGCGAGATAAAGGCCAAGCTTTCGGGCGACGCCAAGGGCGGCGCGATTCTTTTGGGCCTGCGCGGCGTGGTCCTGATCGGCCATGGCGCCACCTCGGTCGAGGCTGTTAAAAACGGTACGCTCGCGGCGGCCGAAGCCGTGCGCGCCGGGCTGGTCGAGAACGTCGCCAACTCCATGGACGGCATCGTTTTATAACAGCGGCGTTATGCGTCTCGGGGCGTGCGTCGTGGGGTAGAATCAGAACCGTGTCTTGGTACCGCCCGGGCGGTACCATTCTTTTGGTATTCATGCACTATGAGAGGAAGCGCTATGGATCGCTCCGAAATCTTCGACAAGATCGCCGAGGTCGCTGCTGACGTTCTGGGCGTCGATGTTGCCGAAATTAGCGATGAGACCACCTTTGACGACCTCGATGCCAACTCGCTCGAGCGCCTGCAGCTGGTTACGGCTATCGAGGACGAGTTCAACCTCGAGATCGATGACGAGACCCTGCTCTCGCTCAACTCTGTCGCCGACGCCGTCGACGCTATCGAAAACGCCAGGGAGGCCTAGGTCTTGGCTTTGTCTGAACGACTTACGCGCGCCCAGGAAATTCTGGGCCACGAGTTCAATAATAAGGTGCTGCTGCGCGCGGCCCTTACGCATCCCTCGGCAGTCGAGGGCCAGCCGGTTTCTGCCAGCTATGAGCGCCTTGAGTTCTTGGGCGATTCCATTTTGGGCGCTGTGGTCGCACGCTCCCTGTTTGAGTCCTATCCGGAGTTTGACGAGGGCAAGCTCACGCGCCTGAAGGTGTCGCTTGTCTCGGGCGCTACGCTGTCCGAGGTTTCTCACGAGCTGGGCATCGACGACATCATCATCTTTGGTGCCTCCGAGACCGGTACCGGTGCGCGTGGCCTGCATTCGGCGCTCGAGAACGTCTACGAGTCGCTCGTGGGCGCACTGTACCTGGATGCCGGCTGGGATGCCGCAGCGGAGTTTATCCATCGTACGCTTAAGCCGCATTTGGCTTCCGAGCGTGCCGAGCATCCTGCAAACCCCAAGTCGTTTTTGCAGGAGTGCGTGCAAGCCGACGGTCACGAACCCCCGGCTTACAAGCTTGTTGGCTCCGAGGGCCCGGCGCATGCGCCCACCTTTACCGCCGTGGTTTTGATCGATGGTATTCGCCAGGGTCGCGGCTCCGGCTCTTCAAAGAAGGAAGCCGAGGGAGCCGCCGCGCTCGAAGCGCTCGACCGCATGGGTTACACCACCAACGGCGTGATTCTGAACAAGAAGCACGTGTAAGCGAGGAACCGTGTATCTCAAGTCCCTCACGCTCAAAGGGTTCAAGTCGTTTGCCGACCGCGCCCATATGACGTTTGAGCCGGGCCTGACCGTCATCGTCGGTCCCAACGGCTCGGGAAAATCGAACATCTCTGACTCGATTCTGTGGGTCCTGGGCGAGCAGAGCGCCAAGCAGCTGCGCGGCCAGGCCATGGAGGATGTTATCTTCTCGGGCTCGTCGGCGCGCAAGCCGGTGGGTGTTGCCGAGGTCACGCTGGTGCTCGATAACTCGGACCATATGCTGCCTGTCGATTTTGACGAAGTCGCCATCACCCGTCGCATGTACCGCTCGGGCGAAAGCGAGTACCTCATCAACTCGAGTCCGTGCCGCCTGATGGACATTCAGGACATCCTGCACGATTCGGGCCTGGGCAAGGATACGCATTCCATCATCAGCCAGGGCAAGCTCGACGCCATTTTGCAGAGCCGCCCGGAGGAGCGCCGCGCCCTTATCGAGGAGGCCGCCGGCATCTCCAAGCACAAGCGCCGCAAGGAGCGTGCGCTCAAAAAGATTAAGTCGATGGACGAGCATCTGACGCGTGCTCGCGACATCAATAAGGAAATCGCCCGTCAGCTGCGACCGCTGGAGCGTCAGGTCGATCGCGCGCGCAAGTACAAAGAGCTGTCCTCGCGCGCGAACGAGCTTACGCAGATGCTGGCCGTCGACGAGCTGCGTTCGCTGCAGTCGCAGTGGAACGACCTGGAGAGCCGCTCCAAGGAAGGTGCCGCCGAGCTTGAGCTTGCGCAGTACCGCTTGGGCGAAAAGGAGCGCGAGCTCGAGAAGCTCCAGGTCATGCTCGAGGAAAAGGGCCTGTTTGTGGGCGACCTGGGCGAGCAGCGCCGTCATATGCAAGATGTGGTCGGCCGCATTAACTCCGACATGCGCCTGCTCGAGGAAAAGGGCCACAACATGGTGTCGCGCCTGTCCGACATGCGCGGCCAGATCTCGAGCTCCGAGCATCAGCGTCGTCGCGTGGTCGAGGAGCTCGAGGACGCGCGCGCCCAGCTTGAGGAAGTGACCGGCGCGCACATGCAGGCCCAGGACGACGTTGACGCCGCCGGTCCTGCCGCTGCTGAGCTCCACGAGCGTCGCGTGGCGCTCGACAATCAGATTTCGCAGCTCACGCGCGAGCAACGCGATGTGCAGCGCGTGGCCGATAATGCCGCGCTCGAGCTCGCCAAGGTGAAGGATTCCTTGAGCAATGCCGAGGTCGAGGACAACATGTATGCCTCGCGCCTGGAGCAGATTGACGAGCAGCTCGAGGAGGTCACGGCCTCGCTCGAGAGCCGTCGCGACCGCGCCGAGGAGCTTGAGGGCGCTCTTGAGGAAGCGCGCCAGGCTCAGGTCGATGCGCGTGAGGCCACCGAGGCGGCACGCGCGGCCCTGAAGGACCTGCGTGCCCGCGAGAGTGAGGCGCGCAACAAGTTATCCGAGGTGCGCTCGGAGCTTGCCAGCCAAAAGAAACTCGATGCCCGCATGGCCGACAGCTCGCCGCTGGTGAGCCGTCTGGTGGGTGCGCTGGGTGATGATGTCTTGGGTCGTCTGGGCGACGTGCTGGAGGCCCCGCGCGAGCTTGAGGGCCTGGTTGAGCAATTGCTCGCCGGCGATATCGATGCGCTGCTGTTTGATGACGCCGCCACGCTTGAGCGTGCCGGTCGTGCGGCTCTGGACCAAAAGAAGGTCTCGGGCGAAGCACTGCTGGTGGCGCGCGGCGTGAGCGGCTCTACCGCCGCTGAGGGCGCTGCCGGTACCCGCCTGGTTGATCGTCTGTCCGTGCGCGCAGGCTACGGACCCGTCGTCGAGGCGCTGCTCGGCGGCTATTACGTCGTTGACGATCTTGCTGCCGCGCTGTCGGCGCCGGTCGTTGAAGGCGTGACTTACGTGACCCCCGATGGCGCCCGCGTCGCCTGCGGCGGCCTGGTGCGCGTGGGGCTTGATGCCGGCGAGGCTTCGGGTGCCTTGGAGCGCAAGCGCCGCATCCGTGAGCTCGAGGGCCTGGAACCCGATCTGGCTGCCATCTTTGAGCATGCTTCGGACCAAGTCGTTGAGGCTAACGCTGCCGTCGAGGAGGCCCGTGCCGCCGAGGGCGATGCCGCCGGTGAGATCGCCCGTCTTGAGGGCGAGCGCCGCTCGCTGCTTTCCGAGATCGGCCGCTTGGAGCAAAGCGCCAACAATGCCGAGGTCGAGCGCGTGCGCATCTCCAAGCGCCGCGAGCAGGCCTCCGAAGCCGTTCGCGCTGCGCGCCCGCGCGTTGACGAGCTCACCCGTTCGCGTGACGAGGCCCGCGCGCAGGCAAGCGATCTGGGCTTGCAGATTTCTGAGGCCAACGACGAACTCGACCGCGTTCGCCGTGACGATTCCGAGGCTGCCGGCAAGCTCGCCGACGCCAAGGTTCGCCTAGCCCAGACGAGCGAACGCCTGCGTTCGCTGAAGGGCCGCGTGCCCGACCTAGAGCATCGTCTTGAGGGCATCGACCGTCGTATCCGCGGAACACGCCAGGCCTCGCGCTCGCTCGAGCTGCTGCGCCTGCGCGTCGATCCCATGCACGAACGCTATTCTGCCCTGTTGGAACGCGCGTCGGATTGGGCAGCGCGCCTGCGTGACCAGGCCTCTCTGGAGGAGGCGGACTCCGCTTCGCTCAAGAAGACCATCGAGGATGCCAAGGCAGAGGTTGCCCGCGCTAAGGAGCGAGTCGATACCGCCTCTGCCACGCAAAACGAGTTCAAGGTCGCGCGTGGCAAGCTCGAGGTGCAGGTCGAGGCTGCCATCAAGGCCATTACCGCCGATGGCACGACGGTGCTCGAGGAAGCGCTCATGCTTCCGGCGCCCACGGACCGCGATGCCGCCGAGCGCGAACTCAACCAGCTTGTGCGCCAGATCAACAACCTTGGTCCCGTTAACCAAGTTGCCATGGAGGAGTACGAGCAGCTCAAACGCCGCGCCGACTACATCGAGGAGCAGCTGGCCGATCTGGAGAGCGCGCGCAAGGCGCTCACCAAGATCACGGTGGCCATTGATCGCAAGATGCGCAAGGCGTTCCTGGTGACGTTTGAGAAGGTCGACGCGAACTTCCGCGAGATCTTCGCCATGCTCTTCCCGGGCGGCCAGGCTCATCTGGAGATGACCGATCCCGAGCATCCTGCCGAGACGGGTATCGAGGTCGTGGCGCAGCCGCGCGGCAAGCGCATCACCAAGATGATGCTCATGTCGGGCGGCGAGAAGAGTCTGACGGCGCTCGCCTTGCTCTTTGCCGTGTATCGCACGCGCACGGTGCCGTTCTATGTGCTGGACGAGGTCGAGGCGGCGCTCGATGACGCCAACCTGTCCAAGCTCATCGGCGCGCTCGATGTGCTGCGTTCCGATACGCAGCTCTTGGTTATCTCGCATCAGCGCCGTACTATGGAGGACGCTGACGTCCTCTATGGCGTCTCGATGCAAGCCGACGGCGTCAGTCGCGTCGTCTCGCAAAAACTCGATCGCGAAACCGGAAAGGTCGTGAATGCATAATGGGATTCTTCGATGCTCTCTCGCGCGGACTTGAGCGAAGCCGCGAGGCCCTCAACGAGGTCTTCTACTTTGGCGGTGAGGTCGACGAGGATTTTTGGGAGGACCTGGAGGACACCCTCGTCATGGGTGACATGGGCGCCGAGATCGCCATTCAGGTCTCCGATGACCTGCGCGATGCCGCGGCCAAGAAGAACCTCAAGACCGCTCCACAGCTTCGCCGTGCCCTGGCCGAGCAGCTTGAGCAGCACTTTGTGCCCATCGAGCGCGATCCGTTCTCCGATACGCCGAGCTGCGTGCTGTTTGTGGGCATTAACGGTGCCGGCAAGACCACGACGGTCGGTAAGATCGCGAGCGCCATGGCCGCCCGCGGCAAGAACGTCGTGATCGGTTCGGCCGATACCTTCCGTGCTGCCGCTATCGAGCAGCTCGATGTGTGGGGCCAGCGCGCTGGCGTCCCCGTCATCAAGCGCGACCGCGGCTCCGACCCGGCAAGTGTTTGCTACGACGTGCTCGACGAGGCCGACAAGCGCGGCAGCGACCTGGTGCTTATCGATACCGCCGGCCGTCTACACACGAGCCCTGAGCTCATGCGCGAGCTTGCCAAGGTGGTCAATGTGACCCGTAAGCGCGCCGCCAATATGGCCGCCGGTCCCATGCCGGTTTCGGTCGTGCTTGTGATCGACGCCGCGACGGGCCAAAACGGTCTGAACCAGGCGCTCGAGTTTAACGAGGCGCTGGGCCTGGACGGTATTATCATGACTAAGCTCGACGGCACGGCTAAGGGCGGTATCGCCATGGCCGTGGCCGAGAAGCTCAAGCTCCCGATCCTGCGCGTGGGCGTGGGCGAGCAGGTCGATGACCTGCAGGAGTTCAATGCCAAAGATTTCTGCCGCGCCCTGGTGGGCGAGTCCAATTAAGGAGTGACTAGTGTTTGATTCTCTGAGCGATCGCCTCAACGACACATTTGACCGCCTGCGCGGCAAGGGTAAACTGACCGAGGCCGATATCACCTCGGCCATGCGCGACATTCGCATGGCGCTGCTCGAGGCCGACGTCAACTTTAAGGTCGTCAAGGAGTTTGTCGTCAAGACCAAGGAGCGCTGCATGACCGCCGAGGTCATGGAGTCGCTGTCGCCGGCGCAAAACGTCGTCAAGATTGTGCTCGACGAGCTCACCGAGATGCTCGGCTCCACCGAGAGCAAGCTCGTCTTTAGCAACCGTATTCCCAACGTCATCATGCTCGTGGGCCTCCAGGGCTCCGGTAAGACCACGGCGGCCGTAAAGCTGGCCTACCTGCTCAAGAAGCAGGGCCGCTCGCCGCTGCTCGCCGCGTGCGACGTCTACCGTCCCGCCGCTGCCGACCAGCTTGCCACGCTCGGCGGCGAGATCGGCGTTCCGGTCTTCCGCGGTGACGGCGAGCACCCGGTCGATATCGCCAAGGGCGCCATCCAGGAGGCTGTCGACCACCTGCGCGACGTGGTCATCGTCGATACCGCCGGTCGTCTGCAGATCGACGAGCAGATGATGCAGGAGGCCGTGGACATCAAGAAGGCCGTCAAGCCCGATCAGGTGCTGATGGTCGTCGATGCCATGACCGGCCAGGATATCGTCAACGTCGTCTCGACCTTCGCCGAGCGCACCGACTTTGACGGCGTGATCATCTCCAAGCTCGACGGCGATGCCCGTGGCGGCGGCGCGCTTTCCGTGCGCCAGGTGACCGGCAAGCCCATCAAGTTTGTGAGCATGGGCGAGAAGCCCGATTCGCTTGAGCCGTTCTACCCCGACCGCATGGCCAAGCGCATTCTGGGTATGGGCGACGTCGTCGGCATTATCGAGAAGGCCCAGGAGGCGGCCGACGCCGAGCAGCTCGAGGCTGCCGAGCGTATGCTGCGCGAGGGCTTTACCATGAACGACATGCTCGACCAGATGAAGGCCGTCAAGAAGATGGGCGGCATGAAGGGCATTCTGGGCATGCTTCCCGGTGGTCAGCGCGCGCTCAACCAGATGGGCGGCAACCTGGACGAGGGCATCTTTGACAAGAACGAGGCCATCATCATGTCGATGACCAAGGAGGAGCGCCTGCGTCCCTCTATCATCAACGGCCAGCGTCGCGCGCGTATCGCCAAGGGCGCCGGCGTGACCCCCACCGAGGTCAATAGCCTTATGAAGCAGTGGGGCGAGATGAACAAGATGATGGGCCGCATGCGCACGATGGCCAATCAGGCGCAGGCCGGCGGCAAGAAGGGCAAAAAGGGCAAGAAGGGCAAAAAGATGCGCATGCCCAATATCCCCGGTCTGGACGCTATGGGTCTGGGCGGCATGGGTGGCCTGGGTACGGGCGGTCCTAAGTCCGATATGGAGCTGCTGCGTCAGATGGAAGCGCAGATGCGCAATAAGAAGTAACGACTAGTTGAGTCATGTATGGCGAAGGCCGCCTGGATGGTATTCCAGGCGGCCTTCGCCGTTTGTTCGCTGGTTGTCGCACGCGTGGAAGCGCGTTCTCGACGAGGTGCTTGCCGCTAGTGGCATCCGCAGCCTTCGTGCCCGTCATGGTCGTGGTGACCGTGGCAGCCGCAGGACTCGCCATGCTCGTGGATGTGCTCGTGATCATGTCCATGGCAGTCGCAGGTGGCCTCGCCGTTCTGTGCGAGCGTGCCGGCAATGAGGGCCTCGACGCAGGCATCGCAGCTGCCCTGGGTGCCCGCATAGACCGTGATGCCGGCTTGGGCAAGCGCGTTGATAGCGCCGCCGCCGATACCGCCGCAAATGAGCGTGTCAACGCCACCGTTGGCAAGCAGGCCCGCCAAGGCGCCGTGGCCGGTGCCGCCGGTGCCTACGACCTGCTCGTTGAGCACCTTGCCATCCTGGATGTCGTAGATCTTGAACTGCTCGCTGCGGCCAAAGTGCATAAAGATGTTGCCGTTGTCGTACGTCGTTGCCACCCTCATGGTGCCGACCTCCTTTGCTGGCCATGCGGCCGTCGTCGTGGTGATGGGGGAGTACGCGATGTTGCCGCCTTCGATGACGATCGCCCGTCCATTGACCAGCGCGTTTGCCACCTTGCGATGCGCGCGACTGCTGATTGCCGCCACCGTGGCGCGGGCGATGCCCATGTGTAGGGCGACGGCCTCCTGATTGAGGCCCTCCAGATCGCACAGGCGCAGTACTTCGAGCTCATCGACCGTCATATCGATAGCGTCTCCGCTGGCAAGGCCATCGGGGGTAAAGCCGCGATATTCGGGGATGATCCCAACGCGGCGCAGTTTTTTGCGTCTTCCAGCCATACACTCTCCAAATCTGACATATGTCAACAATAGAATAGCGAACGTGCGGATTTGTGCAAGGAATTTCTGGCATATGTCAGAAAATGAGGGCTTATGTTTGGGCTGTGGGGCCGCGTGTGCCTGGGCTACAATGAATCTCGCTTGTAGGCGACTGACAGGAGGGTCAATGAGCAAAGCTGATCAACAGTTTGTAACCATGTGCCGCGATATCTTGGACCATGGCACCACCACCGAGGGCCAAAAGGTCCGCCCGGTGTGGGAGGACGGCACCCCTGCCTATACCATTAAAAACTTTGGCGTCACGGCGCGCTACGACCTGCGCGAGGAGTTCCCCGCGCTTACCCTGCGCCGCACGGCGCTCAAGTCCGCCATGGACGAGATCCTGTGGATCTATCAAAAGAAGTCCAATAACGTGCATGATCTCAACAGTCATATCTGGGACGAGTGGGCCGACGAGACCGGTTCCATCGGCAAGGCCTACGGATACCAGATTGGCCAGAAGAGCCATTATGCCGAGGGCGACTTTGACCAGATGGACCGCGTGCTGTACGACCTCAAGCATACTCCGTACAGTCGCCGCATCATGACCAACACGTATGTGTTTAGCGATTTGTCCGAGATGCACCTGTATCCGTGCGCGTACAGCGTGACGTATAACGTGACGCAGCGTCCGCAGGACGACAAGCCAACGCTCAATATGATTCTCAACCAGCGCAGCCAGGACATTTTGGCCGCGAACAACTGGAATGTGTGCCAGTACGCCATCTTGCTGATGATGGTCGCACAGTCGGTCGATATGATTCCGGGTGAGCTGCTGCATGTGATTGCCGATGCCCACATTTACGACCGCCACGTCGATATCGTCCGTGAGCTTATCGAGCGCCCGCAGTTTGCGGCGCCCAAGGTAACGCTGAACCCCGACGTGCACGATTTCTATGCGTTTACGACCGATGACCTGATCGTGGAGGGCTACGAGCACGGTCCGCAGGTCAAGAACATCCCCATTGCGGTGTAGGTGGTACTCATGACGTGTAAGCTTTCTGCCATTGTCGCCGTGTGCGATGACTGGGGCATTGGGTGCGAGGGCGACATGGTGGTGTCCAATCGCGCCGACATGCGCCATTTTGTGGCCTGCACCAAGGGCTGCCCGGTCATCATGGGGCGCAAGACGCTGCTGAGTTTTCCCGGTGGGCGTCCACTCAAGAACCGTCGCAATATCGTGCTTACCCGCGACGAGGATTTTGCTGTCGAGGGCGTCGACGTGGTGCATAGCATCGACGAGGCGCTCGCCGCGGTTGCCGATGAGCCCGTTGCGTGGGTGATCGGCGGCGGCGATGTCTATCGGCAGTTTTTGCCGTATTGTGCCGAGGCCGAGGTCACGCACAACCACTGCGTCCATCCCGTGGACACATATTTTCCCAATTTGGACGCCGACCCCGCGTGGGAAGTTGTGCGGCGCGAAGGGGTTGCCACGATTTCCGCGGGCGAGGGTGGCGAAAGCCTCGATTATGAGTTCGTGACGTATCGTCGCGTTGATGCGTAAATCGCCTGGTGTGAACGGTATCATCGGGTTGATTGAATGTATGGGGCGGCGCTTAGCGTCGCCTCGTTTGGTATAGATGTGCTGTAAAGAAGGGTGCGGGCAGGCTGCTATGACTGATGCCGTTGAGGTTCTGCGAATTGATTCGCTCGAGGACGAGCGGCTCGATGCCTACGTGCGACTGACCGAGCGCGAGCTGCGCTGCGTGCTAGAGCCGCAAAAGGGCATCTTTATCGCCGAGAGTGCCAAGGTTATTGAGCGCGCGGTGCGTGCCGGATACGAGCCGGTGAGCTTTCTTTTGGGCGAACGCTGGCTCGACCAGATGATGCCGCTGTTTGAGCGCCTGGTTGTGCGCGAGGGCGCAGGTCCGGTTCCTGTGTTCGTGGCTTCCATGGAACTCATGGAGCAGCTGACGGGCTTTAACGTGACGCGCGGTGCGCTCGCGGCGTTTCGTCGCCCGCGGCAGATTCCGGTTGATGAGTTCTTGGGTGGCGTCGTCGAGGCGGCGGGGGAGCGCCCGGTGCGCGTGTGCGTGCTCGAGGGTATTGTCGACCATACGAACGTGGGTGCGATTTTCCGCTCGGCCGCCGCGCTCAATGTCGACGGTATTTTGGTCAGTCCGACGTGCTGCGACCCGCTGTACCGTCGCTCGGCCCGCGTGAGCATGGGCACGGTGTTTCAGGTGCCGTGGACGCGTATTGGCAGCGAGGCTCGTGTGTGGCCGCACAATGGCCTGGCGGTACTGCACGAAGCCGGTTTTTCGTGCGCTGCGATGGCGCTGACGGACGACTCCGTTTCGCTGGACGATCCTGCGCTGCAGGAGGTTGATCGCCTGGCGATCTTTATGGGCACCGAGGGTGCCGGCCTGGGCGCCAAGACTATCGCGGGCTGCGACCGAGCCGTGCGCATTCCGATGGCGCACGGGGTCGATTCGCTCAACGTGGCCGCGGCGAGTGCCGTCGCCTTTTGGCAGCTGTGCCCGCACGTGAGCAACGAGTATCACTACCAGCCGGGGCTGTATCACTAGGCAGATAGTTTGCACCGGGCTCTGACTCGGGGTGTTTCGGTCGACGTCGGTCGGTGCTAAGCTGCTATTAGCTTAGGTCTTTAATTACTGTTTTGTCGGTTGACGTACGCTTTTGGGGAGGGCGTGTGGCTAAGAAATCTACGGCTATCGATGTAACGCAGGGTGTTATTTGGCAGCAGCTGCTTTCGCTGTGCGTTCCCATCTTTTTTAGTTCGTTTTTTCAGCAGGCCTACACGCTTATCGGTACCTATATCGTCGGCCAGTTTGGCGGCAAGCTCGCGCTAGGTGGCATTCAAGCCACGATGGTGCTCACCGAGCTCTGCATTGGCTTTTGCGTTGGCGTCGGCGCCGGCTGCGCGGTCATTACCGGTCAGTATTTTGGCCAGCACGATGATGAGCGACTGAGTCGTTCGGTCCATGCGGCCATGACGCTCGCGCTGGTGGGCGGTATCTTTTTCTCGATTCTTGGCATAGTGTTCGTTGAGCCCATGCTGGTGCTTATGAACACGCCGCATGAACTATTGGCCGAGGGCGTGGCCTATGCTCGTTGTTATTTTGCCGCTATGGTTGCGGCGCTGCTGCTCAATATGGGAACAGCACTGCTGCGCGCCGTGGGCGACACGCGCGGACCTGCTGTGATCATCGCTTCCGGCTGCCTTGTTAATGCGGTGCTGGATGTCATCTTCGTTGCCGTGCTTCATATGGAGGCTCTGGGCTGCGGCATCGCGGTGGCGCTGACCATTTGCTCCAACGCCACGATGATCGTGATTCGCATGATGCACGCACCGGGTGCGTGGCGGCTTTCGCTGTCCAAACTCGGCATTGATCCTGGCATTTGTAAGAGCATGATCTCGTGTGGTCTGCCGCTTGGCTTTCAGTCTGCTGCGTATTCGATTTCCAACGTTTTGATTCAGGTGTCGGTCAACTCGTTTGGCGCCGATGTCACCACGGCGTGGGGTCTTTCGGGCCGTTTGGATGGCATTGTCTGGATGGTTACCGAGGCGCTTGGCGTGTCGATCACCACGTTCTCGGCACAGAACTTTGGCGCGCGCAACTACGAGCGCATGCGCAAGGGCTACCATACGTCGCTCGTGCTGTCGTTTATGCTCATTGGTGGCCTGTCTGCCGTGCTGCTGGTGTTCTCGGGTCCGTTGTCGCGTCTGTTTGTCGACGATGCTTCGATTTCGGCGTACACCACGACGATTCTTCATTTCATCGCGCCGTTCTACGCAATCTTCTCGATTATCGAGAACGCGTCGGGCTCTATCCGCGGCGCCGGCGTGAGTCTTCAGCCCATGCTGCTCACGATTTTTGGCACCGTCGTGCTCAGGGTGATCTGGGTGTTTGCGATTATGCCGTTTGATCCGTCGCTTGAGCACCTGCTGCTGGTTTACCCCGTAACCTGGCTCATCACGGCCACGATGTTCACCATCTACCACCACAGCGGCAACTGGTTAGGCCGCGCCACTGCCTAATGACCCGTAGGGGACGGAGGAAAACGGATCATTGGCCCGGCGATAAGGCGAAATGATCCGTTTTCCTCCGTCCCCTACGGGTCAATTAGTATTCGATGCCTTGGCGGGCTAGGAGGCCTTCGTCGAAGTAGTGTTTGACGGGGCGCATTTCGGTGACCAGGTCCGCGAGGTCTGCGAGGGGCAGCAGGCCCCGGCCGGTGAGCACGAGCTCCGTAGTGGCGGGCTTTATCGCGATCAGCGCTTCGACATCCTCGCGCGTCACAAAGCCGCGGCGCATGGCCTCGCCGAGTTCGTCCAAAATGAGCACGTCGACCTGCGAGATCTGTTCGCGTGCAAGTTCCATGATCTGCTCGGCGCAAGCCTCGGGTGTGTCGCGATCGGCCTGTATAATGCGCAGTCCCAGGCGCGGCGCGGCATCGTGTTCGGCGCAGTGCAGCTTCTTGGCAAACTGCAGCATGAGCACGTCGAGCCCATAACCCGTGGCGCGCATCGCCAGTCCCAGCGCAGCCGTGGTTTTGCCCTTGCCGTCGCCCGTGTAGATCTGAACCTTGCCGACTTCCAGTGATGCCATCTCTGTCCTTTCGTGCCCGGCGTCGGTTTATCGCCGTCCGGGTTGGGTATTCTAGATAGCATTATCAACCCCAGTAGATGGAGTTCAAGCAGATGGAGATGGATGACAACAAACGTAGACGGAATATGATCCTCTACGTGCTCATCGCCTTCGTCGTCTACCTCGTGCTCTCGACCGTTCTGTTCCCCAACATCGGTCACACGCAGCAGATTACGAAGACCGATTACTCGACGTTTGTCAAAGCGCTCGATAAGAAGAGTGTCGACAAGGTCGAGTACAACACGGATGATTACACCATTTATTACACCAAGAAGGGCGAGGACGAGAACATCGCCTACAAGACGACCGGTGTGCCGAATGACGCGGGCTTTACCGATCGTGTGCTTGAATCCGGTGCCTCCCTGGAGTCGGTCGTTCCCGATAAAAACTCGGGTCTGATGACCTACTACCTGCTTACGCTTATTCTTCCCATGGCCATCTTCTTCCTGATCGGTTGGTGGCTCAACCGCCGCATGAAGAAGGCTATGGGCGATGACGGCCCGTCGATGAACTTTGGCGGCGGTGGCTTTGGCGGCGGTGGACTGGGTAAGTCCGGCGCTCGCGTTATCGCCTCCAAGGATGTGGGCGTGACCTTTAAAGATGTCGCTGGCCAGGAAGAGGCCAAGGAATCCCTCAAGGAGGTCGTCGACTTTCTGGAGAAGCCGCAGCGCTACGAGGAAATTGGCGCCAAGCTGCCGCGCGGTGCTCTCCTTGTTGGCCCTCCGGGTACCGGTAAAACCCTGCTCGCCAAGGCTGTTGCCGGCGAGGCGGGCGTGCCGTTCTTTAGCATTTCGGGTTCTGAGTTCGTCGAGATGTTCGTCGGCCGTGGCGCCGCCAAGGTCCGCGATCTGTTTAAGCAGGCCAAGGAAAAGGCCCCGTGCATCGTCTTTATCGACGAGATCGATACCATCGGCAAAAAGCGCGATGGCGGTGGCTTTAGCGGCAACGACGAGCGCGAGCAGACGCTCAACCAGCTGCTGACCGAGATGGACGGCTTCGATAACCACAAGGGTATCGTCGTCCTCGCTGCCACCAATCGTCCCGACAGCCTCGATCCCGCCCTGCTGCGCCCCGGTCGTTTTGATCGCCGCATCCCCGTTGAACTTCCCGATCTGACCGGCCGCAAGAACATTCTTGAGCTGCATGCCAAGAGCGTGAAGACGGAGCCGCCGATTGACCTGACCGCGATTGCCCGCGCCACGCCCGGCGCCTCGGGTGCCGACCTGGCCAACATCATCAATGAGGGCGCCCTGCGCGCGGTCCGCGAAGGTCGCAAGCGAGCGACCCAGGACGACTTTGAGGAGTCGGTGGAGGTCGTCATTGCTGGTCAGCAGCGTAAGTCCACGGTGCTGTCCGACCACGAGAAGCAGGTCGTTTCTTACCACGAGATCGGCCATGCCATCGTTGCCGCTCGCCAGAAGGGCTCCGCGCCGGTCACCAAGATCACCATCGTGCCGCGCACAAGCGGTGCTCTGGGCTACACCATGCAGGTCGAGGAGGATGAGCGCTTCCTGACCACGCGCCAGGAGGTCCTGGACAAGCTCGCCGTCTATTGCGGTGGCCGTGCAGCCGAGGAGCTCATCTTTGGCGAGATGACGACCGGCGCCGCCAACGATATCGAGCAGGCCACCAAGCTCGCCCGTAACATGGTGACGCGCTTTGGTATGTCCGATGAGTTTGGCATGATGGCACTCGGTACTGTTCAAAATGCGTACCTCAACCAGGATACGTCGCTTACCTGCGCCCCCGGTACGGCCGAGCGCGTGGACGCAATTGTCGCCAAGCTGATCGAGGATGCGCACGACCGCGCCCTGCAGATCCTGAAGGAGAACAAGTTTAAGCTCCATGAGCTGGCTCGTTATCTGTACAAGAAGGAGACGATCACGGGCGAGGAGTTTATGAATCTCCTCACGCGCGAGAATCCGCTGATGCCTAAGCAGTAGTAATACTAGTTGCGCAGTCTCAATCGCCCCATTTGAGTGTCCATCTCAAATGGGGCGTTTTGCGTAGGGAGAGTTGTATATGAAGATCGTGGTGAGCGCCTGTTTGATGGGCGAGAACTGCAAGTATAACGGACTCGATAACTACCATCGCGAGCTGGTCGAAGCGTGCGAACGCACAGGGACCGAGGTACTCTTGGTGTGCCCTGAGGTCTTTGGCGGCCTGCCCACGCCGCGCAAGCCGTCCGAGATTGTGAACGGCGAGGTCCGTACCTGCGAGGGTACCTCAGTCGATCGCGAGTTTCGCCAGGGTGCTCAGCGCGCGCTTGATATGTGCGAGCAGGCGGGCGGCCCGGAAGAGATCGCCGCGTGCATCCTGCAGGACCGCAGCCCCTCGTGCGGGGCGGGCCGTATCTACGACGGCACCTTTAGTGGCACGCTCACTGCGGGCAACGGTGTTTTCGTCGACCTTCTACTCCGCCACGGTTACCGCGTGATTCCGGCTAGCGAGTTCGATCCCAGCATGTTGGAACATTGTCCACAGCACTCGAACCCAACACTTCCTCACGGGTGACCGTTTTGGCATCATTCGTGAAGTTGATATTGAGTACGACCCGGTCATCAAAGACGTAGACCGAGTTGACAGGCGCCGTACCCAGGCAGCCCCTCCCCGCGGCCCTCGCGCAGGAACGCGTACAAGGCCCTCCCGTCTCTTGCGCCCCTCCCGGAACTGTCCACATCAGTGTAGCCAATCCAGTCCGCCAAGGGCTGCAGCCCGGACAACGCGGCGATGGAGGGCTTCTTCGGCCTGCTCAAGAAGGAGTTCTGGCACGGCAGGGACTGGTCGGACTGGACCCCCGCCCGCTTCATCGAGGAGCTTGGGGCTGGATTGGTCGATACAATACGGAGAGGCGCAGCGATGCGCTCGGTGGCCGCACGCCGGCCGAGTTCCGCTCCGCGCTGGGAAGGGCCGCGTAACGGTCCAGGAAATCGTCCGCAGTCCCCATTCTAGCCCCTTTGGGACAGCTTTTTGTTGGGGCGTGCCTGCCCCAAACCCTGCCAGGAACGAGTACAGCAAACTGGAATTTTCAAATCAATCTTTGCAAATTACCTTTGAACCTTCACCATCAATAACAATTCCCTGATGGTTGTTAATTGGGCATAGATTCAAATCCGAAAACTCAGTCATTATTTTCTCGGTAACTTTCTTAAATGGTGCTGTA
>CALDEU010000026.1:0-104389 GCA_937942395.1 uncultured Collinsella sp.
ATTTGTTATCAAAAGACTAATCGAAATCGCTGAAACCCGCATAAACACTGGCTTTTTTAAGCAACTCGATTTATTCCCACTCAATCGTCGCGGGCGGCTTGGACGTGATGTCGTAGCAGACGCGGTTGGCGCCGGGAACCTCGGCCACGATGCGGCCGGAGATGCGGGCCAGCACGTCGTAGGGCAGCTTGGCCCAGTCGGCGGTCATGGCATCGCTGGACTCAACGGCGCGCAGGATGATCGGGCGCTGGTAGGTGCGCTCGTCGCCCATAACACCGACGGACTTAATGTCGGGCAGGACCGCAAAGTACTGCCAGCAGCTGTGCTCGGAGTTGCGCTCGCCGGTCTGCTCAAACAGACGCTGGTTGTAGGCGTCGAGCTCCTCGCGCACGATAGCGTCGGCGTTCTTGAGGATTTCGAGCTTCTCCTTGTCGACCGCACCAATGATGCGGATGGCAAGACCCGGGCCCGGGAAAGGCTGGCGGAACACGATGTGGCCCGGCAGGCCCAGCGCCAGACCAAGTGCGCGGACCTCGTCCTTAAAGAAGTGGTCGAGCGGCTCAATAAGGTCGAAGTGCACGCCCTCGGGGAACGGGATCAGGTTGTGATGACTCTTGATGGTGGCCGTCTTGCCGCCCGTCTTGCGAGCGCCGGACTCGATGATGTCGGGGTAGATGGTGCCCTGAGCCAGATACTTGACCGGCTTGCCATCGGTCTCGAGCTGCTGCGCCACGGCGAAGAACTCTTTCCAGAACTGCGTACCGATGATGCGGCGCTTCTCCTCGGGCTCGGTCACGCCGGCCAGAAGCTCGGCATAACGGTCCTCGGCGTGGACGTGAATAAAGTCGACGTCAAACTGCTTGGTGAAGACCTCCTCCACCTGCTCGGGCTCGCCCTTGCGAAGCAGACCGTGGTTGATGAACACGCAGGTCATCTGCTTGCCCACGGCGCGGGCGCCCAGCGCAGCCACGACGGAGGAGTCGACGCCGCCGGACAGGGCCAGAATCACGCGGTCGTCGCCGACCTTCTCGCGGAACTCGGCCGTCATGGTCTCGACCAGGTTGTCCATGCTCCAGTTGGGCTCCAGGCCGCAGATCTCAAACAGGAAGTTGCTCAGCAGCTGCTGACCGTACTCGGAGTGCTTGACTTCGGGGTGGAACTGCGTGGTGAAGATTTTGCGCTCGACGCACTCCATCGCAGCGACCGGGCACACGTCAGTGCTGGCGGTAACGGTAAAGCCCTCGGGCACCTCGGAAACGGCGTCGCGGTGGCTCATCCACACGGTCTGCTCCATGGGCGTGGAGTTAAAGAGCTTGGCGCCGGCCGTGCGCGTGATGGTGGCGCGGCCGTACTCGCCCACCTCGGAGTGGCCGACCTTGCCGCCGAGCGTCACGGCCGTGATCTGATGGCCGTAGCAAAAGCCCAGGACGGGAAGGCCCAGGTCAAAGATGGCGGGATCGATAGACGGAGCGTCCTCGGCATACACGGAAGCCGGGCCGCCGGAAAGGATGAGCGCAGAGGCGTTCATCTCGCGAATCTCGTCGGCCGAGATGTCGCAGGGGACGATCTCGGAATACACGTTGAGGTCGCGGACGCGACGGGCAATGAGCTGACCGTACTGCGCACCAAAGTCGAGTACGAGGACCTTTGCGGAAGCCTTTTGATCCATGGTTCCCCCTCTTGTTGGCGGGGAGCCGGTGCCCACCCGCGCGAATAAACGAGAATAACTTTCATAGTGTACACGTTATATGGGGTTTCTCGTCCCTCGCAGCCATCAGCGCACGGCAAACGCACGACCTGGCCCCTATTTGACGGCAATTGAAGTGTTGCCAAACGTTACAGATGATGTAATACGTTTGAACATTGGACGCCCTGTGCCACAATACTGCCGAACGACTCCGCCTCTGGGGCGGCAAACACGATAGGAATACCAGCATGAAGCGCATCCTTCTCATCGCCACGGGCGGCACCATCGCATCGACCGAGGACGGCAACGGCCTCTCCCCCGCCCTGACCGGTGAGGAGCTCGCCCAGAGCGTCCCCGAGATCTCGGGCCTCTGCGAGCTCGACGTCGTGCAGCCCATGAACATCGACAGCACCAATATGCGTCCGAGCGACTGGATGCGCATCCGCGACGTCATTGTCGAGGGTTATGCCGACCACGACGGCTTCGTGATTCTGCACGGCACCGACACCATGAGCTACACCGCGGCGGCGCTTTCCTATCTGATTCAGGACAGCCCCAAGCCCATCGTGCTCACCGGCTCGCAAAAGCCTATGGGCAACCCCTTTACCGACGCCAAGCTCAATCTGTACCAGAGCCTGCTCTATGCGCTCGACGAGCACTCGCACGACGTCTCGATCGTGTTTGGCGGCGTAGCCATTGCCGGCACGCGCGCCCGCAAGCAGCGCACCATGAGCTTTAACGCGTTCATTAGCGTCAACTATCCGCCCATTGCCTACATCCGCAACGACCGCATCGTACGCAACGGGCTTCACGGCACTCACCAGAATGAGAGCCCGGTTCGTTTCTACGACAGCATCGACCCGCGCGTGTTTGTACTCAAGCTTACGCCCGGCGTAAACCCGGGCATCCTCGACGCCCTTGCCGATAGCTACGACGCCGTGATTCTGGAGACCTTTGGCATTGGCGGTATCCCCGAGTTTGGTGAGTCGGGCGAGTCGTTCCAAGAGGCAATTTTCCGCTGGGTCGATTCGGGCCGCACCGTCGTCATGACCACGCAGGTCCCCGAAGAGGGACTCGATCTGGGCGTTTATGAGGTCGGCCGTGCTTACGCCGATCATCCGGGCATTCTGCGCGGCGACGACATGACCACCGAGACGCTCGTGGCCAAGACCATGTGGGCACTCGGCCAGTCACGCGATGCGACCGAGATACAGCGCCTGTTCTACAGCCAAGTCAACCACGACCGCATCCCGATGGCGTAATTCGGTTGTCGACGGGTATCCCCTATTCGATACCCTCGAGAAGCTCTGACACCGTCATGCCGAGTGCGGGCGCGATCTTAAATAGAACCTTGAGCGTGAAATTTGCCGTCCCATCTTCGATTCGGTCGAGGTAGGGTCGGCTGATTCCTGTCGCCACACAAAAATCAACCTTGGAGATACCAAGGTCCCTGCGTGTCTCTTCGACCCGCCTGCCAAGAATCTGTTTCGCACGTTCGTCCATGCAGCCGAGTTTGAAATGGAGCCGAACATAAACGTAAACTATAGTTTACGTTTTCCCGAATACACAGGAGTTTTCTATGTCGGGTTCTTCGGTCCGCATGCACCGAGCCACGCTTCGCACAAACAGCGCACCGCCCAAGCTCGTCGTCGTTGAAGCAGAATGCCTTTCGCCCGATGAGCGCACAGCATTTGCATTGCTATCAAGTCGCGTCGTCGCCGTTCTGGTCCCTTGCCCGGCGCAAGGTGAACTTGCCATTCAATGCCAAACGCACGGCTGCTCGCTCAATCAGGTTGCCGTAATCGCAACCAGCCAACGCGGCCTGCCGCTCCTTTTAGAAGCCGGCATAGCACTCGCCCTTCGCGGCGCCGGATACGAAAACGAGGCCGCCGCCGATGTAGTCTTTCAACCACGATCGAGCGGCGGCCTCGCAGCAGCCATTGAATATGCGTGCAGGCTCGTTGCCTAAAAGGACAAGCTAGAAACCAAAACCAAAGCCCGTTCCGGTAATCGCCGAGTACATAAAGTAAACGTTGATCACGTTGAGGAACACACCCGTGATGCAACCGTTGCGCAGGTAGCGCTCGCACACGATGCGCGCCATGGCGGCAGAGTCATCATTGTTCTTTGCTTGACGACCGGCGGTAAAATACGTCGCCACGCCGAGCAGCAGGTTGAGCACCGGCAGCGCCAGCAGCTCGTAGCTCTTGCCCCAACGCGTCACCTCGCCTGCTGCGTTAAACTTTGTTGCCACCTCGGGACCAATGTTGGGGATAACAAACGCTGCAACCACCAGCGGAATCACCGCGAGCACCAGCAGCGCGATGCCCATGTAGCCGGCTTTTTTGCCATATTTAAACATGCGCGTCGCCCTTACACGTTAAAGCGGAAGTGCACGACGTCGCCATCGGCCATGACATAGTCCTTGCCCTCAATGCGCAGCTTGCCGGCAGCCTTAGCGCCCTGCTCGCCGCCGAGCTCGATGTAGTCGTCGTAGCCAATGACCTCGGCCTTAATAAAGCCGCGCTCAAAGTCGGTGTGGATGACACCGGCGGCCTGCGGGGCGGTCGCGCCCTGACGAACCGTCCAGGCCTTGACCTCCATCTCGCCGGCCGTAAAGAACGACTGCAGGCCGAGCAGCTTGTAGGCTGCCTGCGCGAGCACGTCCAGACCGGGCTGCTCCAGGCCCAAGCTTTCCAGGTAGTCGGCGGCGTCCTCGGGATCGAGCTCGGAAAGCTCGGCCTCGATCTTGGCGCAGATAGGCAGCGGCTTGACGCCGTCGATGGGCGCCAGATCGTCGTTGAGCATATCCTCGTCCACGTTGGCCACATACAGGATGGGCTTCATAGTGAGCAGGAACAGGCCCTTGGCGGCGGCACGCTCCTCGTCGGTCATCTCCATGGATGCGGCGCGCTTGCCCTCGTTGAGCCAGGCAAGCAGGCGCTTGGCCACCTCGAACTTGGGCATGAGCTCCTTGTCGCGCTTGGCCTCCTTCTCGAGCTTGGGCAGCTGCTTCTCGAGCGTGCCCATGTCGGCCAGGATAAGCTCAGTCATGATGGTGTCGGCATCGCCGGCGGGATCGACGAACTCGCCCGTGCGGCCCACCTCACGCATGACGTTGGGGTCCTTAAAGTAGCGTACGACCTCACAGATGGCGTCGGTCTCGCGGATGTTTGCCAAGAACTGGTTGCCCAGGCCCTCGCCCTCGTTGGCACCCTTCACCAGGCCCGCGATGTCGACAAACTCGACCGTCGCCGGCACAATGCGGCCCGGGTTGACGATGTCGGCAAGCTTTTGCAGGCGGCTATCGGGCACATCGACGATACCCACGTTGGGGTCGATCGTGGCGAACGGGTAGTTGGCGGCAAGGCCGGTCTTTTTGGTAAGCGCGGTGAACAGCGTCGACTTGCCCACGTTGGGCAGGCCCACGATACCGATGGAAAGGGACACGACAGCTCCTTTTGGTACAGGTACTTCAAACCGTATAAGTATAGCGCCGCCGCAGCATCCGGGCGAATCCGGACACCGCGGCGGCGCAAATGAAGCAGAGATGCGTGAGAGTTCGAGACAGCAGTCCTTACTTAAGCTCGGGCCAGAAATCCTTGTTGGCCTCGATGAGCTCGTCCAGAATCTGCTTGGCAACGCTCGCCGAAGGAATGGTCTTGGAGAGCGTGAGTGCCTGCCAGAGCTTCTGGTAGCTGCCCTCGACCCAAGCCTGGACAACGAGCTTCTCGACGGAAACCTGCTGCTCCATCAGGCCCTTCTGGAACTGCGGAATCGGGCCCTGGCAAATCTTCTCAAAGCCGTTGGAGCCGACGATGCAAGGCACCTCGACCATGGCCGTCGGGTCGAAGTTGGGCACAGCGCCATCGTTGGGGACGATCAGCAGGAAGCGCTCGAGCGTGTTCTCGGCCAGTGCGCAGGCAAGGTCGACGATGTAGTTGGCATGTACATCCGGCTCAAAGCCGCCGTCCTTGGCAGTACCCTTGGCGATGATGTCGCGGCAAGCGCCAAAGACCTTCTTCTCGCGGCCGTCCATAACCTCATTGGCGCGAGTGTAGTTGGGGTCAGACGTCTCGACGACATAGTCCGGGTACAGGTAATACTTGAGGTAGGTATTGGGAATCGTCTCGGGATCGACAGCATAGACATCCTTGGCCTTGCCGAAGGTGTGAATCCAGCTCTCCTCGACATGCTGCTCCTTACCGGCCTCGTGCTCGATGCCGTCCAGGTAGCCGTTCTTAGCCATGTGCTCCTTAATCTGCGGCATGAGGTCGTTGCCGTCCTTGTCGTAGATTTTGCTCCACCAACCAAAGTGGTTGAGGCCGTAGTAGCTATACTGCAGCTCGCGACGATCCTTGATGCCGCACATACGGCTCATCTTATCCATAAGGTCGATAGGCATGTCGCAGATGTTGATGATGCGGCTGTTGGGGCGCAGCACGCGGCAGGCCTCGGCGACGATGGCCGCGGGGTTGGAGTAGTTGAGCATCCAGGCGTTGGGGCTGTACTTCTCCATGTAGTCGAGGATCTCGATGACACCACCGATGGAGCGCATGCCGTAGGCGATACCGCCGGCACCGCAGGTCTCTTGGCCAACGCAGCCGTACTTGAGAGGAATCTTCTCGTCGAGCTCACGCATGGCGTACAGGCCGACGCGGATGTGGGCAAGCACGAAGTCGGTCCCGGTGAATGCGGTCTCGGGGTCGGTGGTGTAGCTAAACTCAACCTCGGGGGCGTTCTCGTGGAAATAGATCTCGCAGGCCTTTGCCACGATCTCCTGGCGCTCGGCGTTGTTGTCGTAGAAGGTCACCTTGTTGACCGGGAAGCGGTCACGCTCCTCAAGCAGCATCAGAGCGATGCCCGGGGTGAAGGTAGAGCCACCGCCGGCAATGGTCACGGCATAGTTTTTCTTGGACATGATGTCCTCCTCATTCTGGCCGCTTGCTCAATCCATCCCCGTACGCGGCCTGCACGGTTTGGAATTGTTACCTAGAAGTGGAGTTTTTTATCTCTAGAATCGGCCTTGCGGTGCATACCGGCTCTGCAAGGCCGATTGTTTCGATGGACGATGGTTTACAGAAGAGTCTCGAACTTCAGAAGACTCTCGAACTTCTCGCGAACCTGCGGGACGCTAAGGCCGACGATGACCTGGATTGACTGACCTTGGACCACCAAGCCATGCGTACCGATCGCCTTGAAGGAAGCCTCGGGTGCAACGACGCTCTTGTCCTTGACGTTAACGCGCAGACGGGTAGCGCAGTTCGTTACATCGATGATGTTATCCGTGCCACCGAGCAGATCGAGGATGTTCTCGGCAAGCACCAAGCGCTCATCATCTTTACTCTGGGCGACCGATTTGCCAGCAGCAGCACCGCCCTGCTTTTGCTTGTAGTCGGCCTTGGACTTGAGCTCGACCTCAACATCGTCATCCTCGCGACCGGGGGTCTTAAAGTCGAACTTGACGATCAGGAAACGGAAGACCACGACCCAAAGGGCGGTAAAGCAAAGACCGACAAGGATGGAGATGGCGTACTGCAGACCGTGTGCGGCCCAAAGGGGCAGCCAGTCCCACGAGAGCATCGAGATGATGCCGCCGTCGAAGATGCCCACGACGCCAAGGAGGTTCTGAGCCATGCAGCCGAGCGCTCCGAGCACGCAGTGGACGACGAACAGGCCGGGCGCGATGAACAGGAAGGTGAAGTCAAGCGGCTCGGTAATACCGCAAAGCATAGCGGTAAGGGTGACGGGAATGAGCAGAGCCTTGACGCGCTGCTTGCGCTCGGGTTTGGCGGTCATATAAAACGCAATGGCGACGCCAAGCGAGCCGAAGACCTTAGTCCAACCAGGGCAGGTATAGGCAGCCCAGGGTGCGGCATCCTTAAGAGCAATGCTCGGATCGGCAGCCAGTTGGGGCAGGATGTTGGCCCAAGCAGCAAAGATGCCGCCGTTGACCGCCGCGTTGTCGTAATAGAACGGCGTATAGATAAAGTGGTGCAGGCCTGTAGGGATCAGCACGCGCTCGAAGAAAGCAAAGACACCCACGCCAAACGTACCGGCGGAAAGGATGAATCCCTGGAAGGCGGAGATAGCAGCCTGAACATGCGGCCACACCAGGCAGGCGATAAGAGCGACCGGAACCATAACGAAGAAACCGATCATATAGATGAACACGGAACCCGAGAACACGCCCAACCACTCGGGGAGCTCGGTGTCGAAGAACTTATTATGCAGCATCGTGGCGATACCAGAGATAATGAGCGCGCCCATGATGCCCATATCAAGCGTTTTGATGCTTGCGATAGTGGCAAGACCAGTACCGCTGCCCGCCTAGACAGAGTAGTCGACCCCAAAGACAGGGCCCCACTGCCCCAAGATTGTGCTAACAAAGTAGTTGAAGGTAAGGTAGATGGCCAAAGCCTCCATGCAGCAGCGAGCGTTCTGCTTGTTCGCGAGCGAGATTGGCAACGCTACGCAAAACAGCAACGGCATCTGGTTAAAGAGCGTCCAACCACCCTGGAGCAGCACATTCCAGCAATCAAACCAAAGATGGCCCGCAGTGGCCATCTCGCCAAAGATCGCCTCGGTGGTAAACAACGTACCCAGGCCGACGACGATTCCGGAAAATGCGAAAAGAATTGCAGGCGTGTACATTGCACCGCCGAAACGTTGTATCTTTTGCATCATGACGGGGAATCCCCCTCTCTTCATTCGGAGCGACTGCGGTTTTGGCTTCACTCGAGACCGCAGACGCGCCGTTTGCGTGTACCTCGTGCAATAGGACGGGTGGGCCCGCTTCCCTGACTTCTTGCGCTTCTATTTTTATCATATCACTTATCTAGACAAGTTAGCATAAATACTACGGTCGGTAAACGGTTGATTATTGGCCGTAAACGGTATATGTCCAGTATTTCGCCTGTTAAATCTGACATAGCTGATGGCTGCATTTCATTTTTCTTTTCTACTTGTCTAGATGTGCTTGTCTATATCTATAGACATGCCTATACTTCATTACAACATTCACCGCCACGTTAAGGAGTCACCATGAAAAGCGCGGTCTTCTATGGAAAGCACGACCTCAGAGTCGAGGAATCGGCAAAGCCGGCCGTGGGCAGGCGCGACGTTCTGATCAACGTCAAAGCTTGCGGCGTCTGCGGTACCGACGTTCATATCTATGAAGGCGACAAGGGTGCAGCCGACGTTACCCCGCCCACGATCCTTGGTCATGAGTTTGCGGGCGTTGTCGAGGCCGTGGGCAGCGACGTCGCTGGCTTTAAACCGGGCGATCGCGTGTGCATCGACCCAAACCATCCCTGCGGCTGCTGCGAACCCTGCCGCGACGGAATCAACCACTACTGCGAGCATATGACCGGTTACGGCACCACTGTTAACGGCGGCTTTGCCGAGTACTGCTCCGTCGATATGCAGCAAGTCTACAAGTTGGGCGATCACACCAGCTTTGAGCAGGGTGCTATGACCGAGCCCGTCGCCTGCTGCCTGCACGGCATCGATATGTGCAACATCAAGCCCGGCAGCACAGTTGTCGTTATCGGCGGTGGCATGATCGGTCTGCTCATGATGCAGCTTGCTAAAAACGCCGGCGCCACCAAGGTTGTCTTGCTCGAGCCCGTCGAAGGCAAGCGCGAGGTTGCGCTCAAACTCGGCGCCGACCTGGCAATTGATTCCATCCACGAGGACGTCCCGGCCCGCCTGAAGCAGGAGGGCGTCGGCAACGTCGATGTCGTTATCGAGTGTGTTGGCAAGCCCGTCACCATCGAGCAGGCCATCCAGATCGCCGGCCACAAGGCTACGGTCATGATGTTCGGCCTCACCAAGCCCGATGAGACGATCACCGTCAAGCCCTTCGAGGTCTTCCAGAAGGAGCTTGTGCTTACCTCGTCCTACATCAACCCTTATACGCAGCGTCGCGCACTCGAGCTCATCGACTCTGGCAGGCTCGACGTATCCTCGATGGTCGCCAAGGTGGCTTCCCTCGACGAACTCGGCGCCATCCTGTCAGACCCAGCTCTGCGTGCCATGGGTAAATATATAATCGACCCCAGCAAGTAAATCGATCGACACCTGCGCGAGCGGTCCTCATCCACCGCTCGCGCACTCAGCTCTAGGAGACCGTCGTGGCGCGAGCCATCTTCCAAACTATTTATGACAACGTGAAGCAGTCGATTGACGACGGCACTTACGCCTATCAGAGTTATCTGCCTTCGGAGACTGAGCTCACGCAGCTGTTTGACTGTTCGCGTATGACGGTCCGTCGCGCCATCTCGATGCTTGCGGCAGATGGTTACGTGCTCCCCCAGCAAGGCAAAGGCATGCGCGTCATTCGCAACATCAGTGACGAGAAGAGTAGTGGTGGCGGCGGACTCGAGACCTTCAAGGAAATCGCGGTCAACCGAGGCTTTGAGCTCAAGACTGTCACCACCGTCTTTGAGCTCCTCATCTGCAGCAAGGCGCTCTCCAAGATTACCGGGTTTCCCGAAGGCTGTGAGCTCACACGCGCCAAACGCATCCGTTATGCAGACGGACAAGCCGTGTGCTCCGACGACTCCTATTACCTAAGCTCACAGGTACCGGGGCTGACACCCGAGATTGTCAACGACTCGATCTATCGTTACCTCGAAGAAGATCTTGGCATTAAGATTGCCACAGGCAAACGCGATGTGACGATCGAGCATCCCACGCCCGAGGATACGCGCGTGCTCGATCTCGACGACTTTAACGCACTCGCCGTTATACGCGGGCAGACCTACAACGCCGACGGCATCCTTATGGAATACACCGAGACAAAACAGGTCCCCGGGTTCTTTTTGCTCCATGAAACCGTGACGCGCAACGGTACCGGTCGAACCGGCCACCAAAGCAGCATGAACTAACCATCTATTAGTTGCGGCGGGATAGTTCCTAGAATGGCCAGCTTAAGGGCAAAACAGGAACTATTCCACCGCAACTTTTTTGGCCGGCGGGGCAGTACCTGTCCCACCGGCCATCATTTACGCTCATTTAACTAGTCCGCGAGCTTTTCCACCTGGTCGAGCATCTTGTCCAGTTTGGCCTTTGCCTCGGCCTTGACCTTCTCAGCTTCTTCGTGAGCCTTCGCCTTCTGGGCGGCCTTTTCCTCGGCTTCGGGATCGACGACGACCAGATTGGACGCGTCATGCTCAACCAACTTGAGCGCATGCTCGGGGCACACCTTGACGCAGGCACCGCAGCCCAAACAATACGTGGACTCCAACGCAAAGCGGCCGCTTCCCACCAAATCGCAGGCGAACGTGGGGCATACATTGACGCACTCGCCGCACGACGTGCACTTGTCAAAATCGCACTCCGGCGTACTCACCTGCATGTTCTGGGCAAGCTCGGGGTGGTTTTGCAGCGTCGAGAGCACCAGCTGCCGCCCGTGCGTGAGCGAACGGCGACGCTTGGTCGTCGTGGTGCCACACATGGTGTTGAGCGTGCGCTCCAGCTGGGTAATCTGATGGCGATGGGCCTTGAGCTTTTGCGTCACCGAGGCCAGCGCCGCCGTCGCCGGGTTGAGCTTGGTCACCGTTAGGCCCGTGGTGCGGGCAATCTTTTCCATGTACTCCTTGCGCTCGTACTCGCGGCGCTTATGGCATTTGAGGCTCTTGGGGTCGACCTCCAGGCCCATACCCGTGCCAGACCACTCCTCGGCCTTCGCAATCGCCTCGCCCAGAATGTCCTCACCGCCGGTGTTGCGACATTTATCGCACACACCCAACGGCAGGTACACACTCACGTTGGGATAGTCGGCCAGTACCGAGAACCAGGTCTCGGCCGTAATATCGCCCACGCAGGCAACGACGACCTCGTTCTCACGCGGCATGCGCTTGAGGGCGCGCGTGCAGGTGACGTAGGCGGTCTCGTGGCTCGTAGCAGCAGAGACGATATCGTCATACAGGTTTTTAGGCGCCAGGCGCGGCGAGATGATCGCCTCGGTCGGGCAGGCAGCGGCGCACAGACCGCACTTGCGGCAGGAGTCGAGGATCTCGATGGCGTCTTCCTCGACCTCGATAGCGTTGACCGGGCACACGTCCATGCACGCGGTGCAGCCGCTCTTTTCGTTTTTGCAGGTCAGGCACGGAATGGTATTGCCGCGCGGGCGCTCCTTGTAGTCGGCAGGATTCCACTGCGGCGCCGACGGATCGAGTGCGTCGGTCACGCCGCCAAGCGGATTTTTAAGAAAGTCGAAACCCTTGCTGATCTCGATAATGTCATCAAACAGATCGTGTTCCTGCGCCATGCGCGGCCCCTCCCTGAGCAGTGCAAACAAGCAAGAGATAATGATACGCCATCGGTTCACACCTCGGGCAAATTACACGCGGCGCACCTTTGAGGCAAATTGTCTATGGCCTATCGCCGCCTCGATTGCACAAGGTCGATCAAGCGCCAAGCTATGCCTCGCGCATGAGCTGCACGAGCTTTTGTTTGGTCACCTTGGCCTGCTCGTTGGCCATATTACGCTCGTTTCTAAAGACCGCATTTGCAACACCCTGCAGGTCGCCATCGGAAATCACGCTGCACGGACCGTCCATCGAAGCCGCCGTGGGGCATACGCACAACGGCAACTCGGCATAAAACGCAACGGCCTTGGCGATATCGAGCATCTTGCCACCGCCAATGCCCACCACCATGTCGCAATACTCGGCCCGGGCTTCCTTGGCCATTTCGACAACGGCATCTTCCGTACACGGACCGTTGTAAATCTTAAAGAACGGCTCGCTTAGATCTTCATCCAGAAATCCATCGACGATCTGCCTGCACAGCCGATCCTCGGTGCCCTGGTCAAACAGGACATAGGCAGCGCAGCCCAACCATGACAAATACCTGCCCTGACGCGAGAGCTCACCCGGCCCCTGAACATATCGTCCGGGACCGCCATAAACCATGGGAAGCGCCATACGAGAATCCGCCCTTTCATCAACAACAATTGGCACAAAGCAACCTGGTCCCTTTTCACCATAGCAAAAAGGGGCAAAGCCTTCTGTCGGCTTTGCCCCTTCCTTACCTTAGTTTACTCATCCATAAGGTAGTAGTGACCCAGTGCGTCGGCACCCAGAATGGCGTTTGCAACCATCTCGGGCGTCACCTCAAACGGCATGTTGCACATGGTGTCATCGGGCGCGCAGGCGGCCTCGGCAACAATCATGGCCTGCTCGCGCGTAAGCTCGGCAACGCCAAGTTCCTTCATCGTGACCGGCAGGCCCAGCTCAATGCAGAAGCCCAAGACTTCCTCGAGCTTCTCGGTCGGGGCATCCTCGAGTACCAGCTGGACGATGGTGCCAAAGGCGACCTTCTCGCCGTGATACATGCCGTGGCACTCGGGCAGCATCGTCAGGCCATTGTGGATGGCATGGGCCGCAGCGAGGCCCGAGCTCTCAAAGCCAATGCCCGAAAGCAGCGTATTGGCCTCGATGATGTGCTCCACGGCAGGCGTCAGCGCGCCCTTCTCCAACGCGACCTTGGCCTTCACGCCATCGGCCATAAGCGTCTCGTAGCAGAGCTTGGCGAGCGCCAGGCCGGCCATTCCGCCCTTGCCGCCGGCGCAAGTGCCACCGTCGGCATCGTGCGTCGCCTGGGCCTCAAAGTAGGTTGCGAGCGCATCGCCCATACCGGAAACCGTCAGGCGCACCGGGCTCGCCGCGATAACCGTCGTATCCATCAGGACAATGTTGGGGTTTGCCTTAAGGAACAGGTACTTATCGAACTGGCCGTCATCGGTGTAGAGCACCGAAAGTGCCGAGCACGGTGCATCGGTCGAGGCGATGGTGGGGCAAATGATAACCGGGGACTCCAGGTAGTAGGCAACGGCCTTGGCGGTGTCGAGGATCTTGCCGCCACCGACACCGACGATGATGTCGCAACCGTTGTCGCGCGCGAGCGCAACCAGGCGATCGACCTCACCCTTGGAGCACTCGCCGTTAAAGTCCTCAAACAGCAGCTCGGCCTTGGCCTCGGCAAAACCACCCTCGATCTTGGCACCGACGCGCTTCTTGCCCGAAGGCGTCACGATGACGAGGGCCTTAGCGCCGAGCGGCTCGACATAGGAGCCGAGCTTGGCGAGCTCGTCCGGGCCCTGGATGTACTTGCTGGGGCTATTGAAGATTGCAGCCATTTTTATCCCATTCTCCCATAAATAAAAAGAAAGGGGCTCCGTACGGATACGTGCGGAGCCCCTCGTTACGATAACAAGAGTCGATTAGAAATCGATGTCGGTGTCGTAGTAGCAGGCCTTGAGGATCTTCTCGAAGTCGGCAGCCTTGGTCTCACGCGGGTTCTCGGGCGTGCAGGCGTCCTGCTCGGCGTTCGCGGCGATCTCGGGCAACTTGGCGAGGAACTCCTCCTCGGAAACCATCTGCGGGTTCTCGGCGTCGACCTTCACGCCGCCATTCGCGTAATCCTTGATGGACTGCGGAATGTTGAGCTGGTCGTTGAGGTCGCGAATCTTCTGGACGAGCGCAGCGATGAGCTCCTCGTTGGTCTCGCCGGGAAGGTGCAGGATCTCCTTGGCCACGTAAGCGTAACGCTCGGCAGCACGCGGGTCCTTGGAGTTCCACTGGATGACCTTGCCCAGGTACATGGCGTTAGCAGCACCGTGGATGATGTGGCCGTTCTCGAAGGCAGCACCGGTCTTGTGAGCCATGGAGTGAACGATGCCGAGCAGGCCCGAGGAGAAGGCGATACCGGCGATGCACTGAGCCTCGTGCATGTGCTGACGGGCCTCATGGTCGCCAGCATAGGACTTGGGCAGCCACTCGACGATCTCGCGGATGCCGTGCAGAGCGTTGGCGTCGGTGAACATAGAGGCGCAGGTGGAAACGTAGGCCTCCATGCAGTGGGTCAGAGCATCCATGCCGGTGTGAGCGCACAGCTTGGCGGGCATGGTGTAGGTGAGCTCGGGGTCGACGATGGCGACATCAGGGGTGATGTTGAAGTCGGCCAGCGGGTACTTGATGCCCTTTTCGTAATCCGTGATGACGGAGAATGCGGTGACCTCGGTAGCAGTGCCGGAGGTAGAGGAAATGGCGCAGAAGTGAGCCTTCTGACGCAGCTCGGGGAAGCTGAACGGCTGGATAATGTTGTCGAAGGACTCCTCGGGATACTCGTAGAAGACCCACATGGCCTTAGCAGCATCGATGGGCGAACCGCCGCCGATAGCAACAATCCAGTCGGGCTCGAAGTCGCGCATAGCGGCTGCGCCCTTCATGACGGTCTCGATGGAGGGATCGGACTCGACGCCCTCGAACAGCTTGACCTCCATGCCGGCCTCTTTGAGGTCGGCCTCAACGTCCTGCAGGAACCCGCCGCGGCGCATAGAGCTGCCGCCAGAAACGATGATGGCCTTCTTACCCTTGAGGTTCTTCACCTCGTGGCGAGCGCCCTCACCAAAGTACAGATCGCGAGGATTGGTAAAACGTCCCATACTGTGCCTCCTAAACAAGCCCCTCTTAGACTTGCGTATATAACGGAGCACCCAATTGGCTCCGTTAGGACCGGTTTGCGCGTTGCCGGCGATGACAATGCGCGATGTCTAAACGTCTCAACGCTCAGACAAACACTATTTTACCGTTCTGGTTGGTCAGTTATTCACCTAAAGCCGCCAATGATGAAACGTTTTTTCTATCCCTGAAGACCCTTGTGCGGCATTCATACTCCCAAGCTGGGCAAACGTTTTATCAAGGTTGACTACATATCCCGGGCAGGACCGTGCCCCTCCAAAATATGCACCGTTCGCCGCCAAAAATCGACCGTTTGCGGCACCGTGATACCACTCGGTCGTCCAAGGTGCCGACATTTGTGCGACATCCGTCTTCGTGGTGCAAAGGTGCAAGTCCAAGTGCGGCACCCCCGGTGTGCCACATGCGGGTAAACTAGAACCTTATATAGAAACATTTGAACCCTAACCGCAGCAAAGGAGGCCCCATGGCATTCGATCCCATTCAAGAGGATTGCCATCGCCTCGTTCTTGAGGCCTTGCGCCGCGACAATATCCCGCTCACCGACGGTGCCGCCGTAGAGCGTCTGATGGAACAATTCACCCGCAACCCCGCACCGCTCATCGTGCACGACCGCGACCGCGCCGGGCACCTCATTGCCAAGGTGGTCGAGGCCGTCGACTACCGCATTCCCTTTATCCCTGACGATACCCAGGCCGAGCAAGAAGAAGCAGCTGCCGAGAACATGCTCCGCGAGGCAGCCGCGCTCGATCCGGCCAACTGGGACGCTCAGCGCATGCTGACCGCCCTCACCGCCAGCTCCAACGAGGAATACGTGCAGTATCTGGTGTCCAAGTGCGACGAGGTGGAGCACGATCTGGCGCTCAAGATCGCCTCGGCGCAGGACCCCTACGAGCGCGAGGCCGCTGGCGACCTTATGCGCCGCCCCTACCTGCGCTGGCTTGCCGCCTTGGCATCGCGCGCGCTCATTAGCGGCCGCTACCGCATGTCGCTCGAAGCCGCAAACCGCAGCCTCGACTTTGCCCCCAACGATCCTGCCGGCGTCCGCCACACCGCAATGCTCGCCATGGCAAAGCTCGAATACCCCGCCGAGGAGCTCAAGCGCTTTCGCTCCGCTCACTCCGTGCCGTACCTCGCGAATACCCCGCTGCGCCGCCGCCCCAAAGATGCGGAGCGTGACTTGGACCCGTGGACGCTCATCGCGCTGATGAGCGCAGCCTGGCGCGAGCTGGATTACGATGGCGCCGAGCACTACTTGCGCATCCTTGCGCGCTCGTGTCCGCACGCAGCCGAGGCGCTCTACTTCCAAACCGAGTTTCCCGATGGCGTCTATGCCCGCGTCAACGTGGGTGCGGGCTCCACCGACGAGCTTGTCCTCGCGCTGTCCGAGGCGACGCCGGTACTGCAGGAGGGCCTGGGCGCCCCCGACAACGCCAGCTTTGCCGCCTGGGTCGCCACCAACGATATCGTGCGTTCCCAAATCGATGAGCGCATACTGCGGGCGGCCGAGCAGGGTTTGCCGTTTAAGGGAGGAGACCTCTAATGGATCCGAGCGTCTACATCCCCGCCTACCTGGAGCGCACCTATCTGGCGTCGCACCCCGAGCTCACCGATGCAGCACGCGAGCTTGTCCATAACGACATTAGCGCGAATCCCCAAAAGTACGCGCAGTCCGAGCATGCCCAGGCACTGCTGTCCTATGCCGGCGTTCATCGCCACCTGCTCGACGAGCTCCATCGCATCGAGGACATGGGCAGCGACGAGGAGTTTGAGCAGACGCGCAACCGCCTGTTCGACGATATGCGTGATGAGCTGCTCAAGATCGTCCGCATCGATGCGCATGTCCTCGATGCCCAGCTGCTCGCCATCATTTTGGCGGACACGCCCGTCGACGCCTGCCTGGGCGATCTGATGAAGCTCGAGGCGACCACGGCCGATTACCTGCAGCAAAGCGTGCCCGGGTTCGACATGGAAGCCCCGCACTACTGGGCCAATAATGTTATGGCCGATGGTGTCACCGCAGCAGACCTTACCGTGAGCGAGCCGGCTCTTATCGGGTGGCTTCACACGCTCGAGGCCATCTCGCAGCTGTGCATGGCGAGCGCCCGCTACCGCGCTGCCGCCAACTACGCCCGCCGCGTCCTTAAGGCAGAAGGCTATCCCACCCGAGCCGCAGGCACCGTGCTGCTCGCCCTCGCTCGTCTGGAAGACGAGGACGGCTTTTTTGCCCTGGCCCACCAGCTCGAGGAAGAGATCGGGGCTGACGCGCTTGAGAACTCTCCTTGGTATCTGCTCGCCCGCACGATTCTGCTGTTCAAAACAAACAAGATGCGCCCGGCGACACGCGCGCTGCGTGAGTTTGCCAACCGTTGCGAGGGCGGTGCGTTCTTCTTACTGAACCCCATGTACCAGACACCGTACCTTCCCTGCCGGCCCGAGCCACACGATCCCTGGGATCTTTCGCACCAGGCCGTTTGGGAAGCGGACGGTATTATCTCGGACACTCCCGACTTTGCCCCCTGGGCCAATGCCTGCGAAGACGTGTCGCAGCTTGCCCAGGAATTTGCGCGCCGCTACGGTTTTTAGTGACGCACTCGACCCGACCATGTCGTTTACGTTAGGAACGGTTTCATGAACCTCCGCTCATCTCTTGCCTGCACCTCGAGCGATATCGCTCGCTGGGGGCTGCGCTCCGTCCTTAAGCGCCAGGGTGGCGTGCTTCCCGGCCGCATCGCCATGAAGATCGACCCCGAGTTGCTGAGCGACCTCGCTGCCCTTGTCGACCGCAGCGTGGTGATCACCGGCACCAACGGCAAGACCACCACCTCCAACCTCATCGCCGACGCCGTTGCCGCCAGCGGCGCCACCGTGGTATGCAACCGCGCCGGCAACAACATGGAGCCGGGCGTGGTGGGCGCACTGCTCGAGGCGCGCAGCGGCCTCAAGCGAGCCGGTGGCAAGCGCGTGGGCGTTTTTGAATGCGATGAGCTCTACACCGTGCGCGTCCTGCCCAAGCTCAAGCCGACGTACTTCGTGCTGCTCAACCTGTTCCGCGACCAGCTGGATCGCTATGGCGAGATCGATCACACCCAGGAGGTCATCGCCCATGCGTTGGAGCTTTCGCCAGCAACGACGCTCATCTATAACGCCGACGATCCGCTCTGTGCCTCGATTGCCGCGCGCGTTCCCAATGCAAGCATCGCCTTTGGCATCGACGGCGCCACTGACACAGAGTCCGACCGCATTAGCGACTCGCGCTTTTGCTCGCAGTGCAACGCGCCGCTGGAGTATGACTACGTGCAATACGGCCAGCTCGGCGCCTACCATTGCCCCTCGTGCGGTTGGGCACGCCCCGCACTGGTCCGCCGCGTAACGAATGTGGAGCTCAGTCGCGATGGCTATGGTTTTGACCTGGTGTTTGGATCTGATTCCAGCGCGCCAGCCGCGCACATCGCCACGCGCTACAACGGCTTATATATGGTCTACAACGTTGCCGCCGCATTCTTTGCCGCACATGAGTTAGGCGTAGATATGGCGCACCTGCAGCCCACGCTCGATGCCTACGTTCCCGCCGGCGGACGCATGGGCCGCTGGGATATCGCCGGCCGCACCGTCGAGGCCAACCTGGCCAAGAATCCCGTAGGCTTCGATCGGCAAATCCAGTCCATCAAGACGGCAGGCGGCAGACTCTGCGCTTTCTTCCTTAACGACAACGACGCCGACGGCCACGATGTATCGTGGATCTACGACGTCGACTTTGAGCGCATCGCCGACACGCCGGGACTTGTCGCCTTTGCCGGAGGCACGCGCGCGCACGACATGCAGGTGCGCCTCAAGTACGCCGGCATCGATGCCGCGATTATCTCGGACGTCGCGCAGGCAATTGGCGCCGTGACAGACGAGGCCGCCGATGACACCTTCTACGCCGTCGCCAACTACACGGCCTTCCCGCCGCTGGTCAAGGAGCTCGACGGACTGAAGGGCGCCACTTCCGACGCTGTTGCCGGGCGCGCCGTAGCCCGTGCCGACGGCAGCGCTCTTCCTGTCGGCATCGCACCAGTCGAGCTTTCGCGCCCGCTGCGCATCGTCTACCTGTATCCCGATGCCCTTAACCTCTACGGCGACGGCGGCAACGTTATCGCGCTCGAGCGCCGCTGCGCCTGGCGCGGCATTCCTGTGCGCGTGGACGAGGTCCGCATGGGCGAGGCGCTCGATCTCACCGACGCCGACATCGTCATGATGGGTGGCGGCTCCGATCGCGACCAGCTAGCCGTGGCACATGAGCTGCTCGCCCAAAAAGACAAGGTTGCGGCCTATGTTGAGGACGGCGGCACACTGCTTGCCATCTGTGGCAGCTATCAGCTGCTCGGCCGTTCGTACTACATGGGCGACGATCGCATTGAGGGCCTGGGCGTCATTGCCGCCGAAACCGTACGCGGCTCCGATCGCCTGATCGGCAACGTAGCCGTCAAAACCGATCTGGCACCTGAGCCCTTTGTGGGATTCGAGAACCACGGTGGCCGCACGCTTTTGGACGCCGAGGCCACGCCGCTCGGAACGTCCGTCGTCACGGGCACCGGCAACAACGGCGACGATGGCTTTGAGGGCATCATCTACAAGGGTGTCATCGGCACGTACCTGCATGGCCCGGCGCTGCCCAAGAACCCCGAACTCGCCGACTGGCTCATCGCCCATGCCCTCGAGCGCCGTGGCGATGCACAGGCCAACGCTCTGCTTCCGCTCAAGCCCCTCGACAACACCTACGAGCACGCCGCCCACGACGCCGCCATGAAGCTCCTCCCCTAACGCCCCAACCACCACAAAGGGGACAGGCACCTTTGTGGTGGTTTTTCAGTTTGCCAACGATATGTGAACGGCTAAAAAAGTCTGCTATACTCTTTCCCGCTGTCCCCATCGTCTAGCGGCCAAGGACGCCACCCTTTCAAGGTGGATATCGCGGGTTCGAATCCCGCTGGGGGCACCACAGAATCTGAGCAGCCCGTTACCAATTCGGTAGCGGGCTTTTTTCTTCCCCAACGCCGGGATTCGAACCCGACAGGGTGCGGAGCTGAGGAAACGCGCAAGCGTTTTCCAGCGCAGCACGCAAGGAGCGAAGCGACGCAGCGAATGCGGGCGGCGCCAGCCGCACGCGGACATCCCGCTGGGGGCACCATTTGAGATGTGGAGCCCGTTACCAATTCGGTAGCGGGCTTTTTGCTACCGATATGCCGGGATTCGAACCCGACAGGGTGCGGACCCCGGCAAATCGGCGGCAAAACGGGCTTCAAAGCGTCCTTCGCAAACAAAAACCGGGGCCCGCATGATGCGGACCCCGGCTCAATACCGTGACGATATGTCAGCTACGCCCTACACGTAGAACAAGATGTCGTCGTAGGTCGGGACCGGCCAGTAGTCGGCTGCCACGATCTCCTCCATGGCGTCCACGGCGGCGCGCAGCGCATCCATAGCGGGAACGACCTCGTGCGCGTACACGTTGGCCTGCTCCTGGCCATCGAGAGACTCGGCCTTCTGATGCACGGCGTCGAGCGCCTTGATGGAGTCGTTGATGGCGGTGATACCGTTGCAGAGCTTGTTGAGCGTGTTCTGCTCGCACTGCATGGCGGCCTCAGCACCGGCGGCACGAATAGTCTCAAGGCCCTTAGCGACCTTGGTGGCATAGGCAGTAATGACCGGGCGATAGGTACGACGCGCCTCGCGAACCATCGTGGTGGCCTCGATGTTCATGAGCTTGTTGTACTTCTCGAGCTTGCAGTCGTAGCGGCACTGGGCCTCGGCCTTGGTCAGGACACCCGTCTCCTCAAAGAGCGCAACGGCCTTATCGGAAACAAAGGCGGGCAGGGCGTCGGCCGTGGTCTTGTTGTTGGCAAGGCCGCGCTTCTCGGCCTCGACGGGCCACTCGTCGGAGTAGCCATCGCCGGAGAAGAGGATGCGCTGGTGGTCGGTCAGGACCTTCTTGCAGTACTCGAGCGCGGCGTCCTGGAACTTATCCTCGGGCGTGCCCTCAAGCGCGTCAGCGAAGGACTTGAGCGACTTGGCCACGGCGGCATCGAGCACCAGGTTGGAGTCGGAGACGTTCTGCTCGGAGCCGCAGGCACGGAACTCGAACTTGTTGCCGGTGAAGGCGAACGGGGAGGTGCGGTTGCGGTCGGTGTTGTCCTGCATCAGCTTGGGCAGGGTATCGGCGCCCAGGTCGAGCACGCCGCGCGTGGCATGGACGGAAGCCTTGCCATCGATGATCTTCTCGACGACCTCGGTAAGCTGGTCGCCCAGGAAGATGGACATAATCGCCGGAGGGGCCTCGTTGGCGCCCAGACGATGATCGTTGCCGGCCGAGGCAACGGAAGCACGCAGGAGCTCCTGATAGTTATCGACGGCCTCGATCACCGCGGTGAGGAAGACGATGAACTGCAGGTTGTCGAGCGGGGTGTCGCCCGGGTCGAGCAGGTTCTCGGACTCGGTGCCAAGCGACCAGTTGTTGTGCTTGCCCGAACCGTTGATGCCCTCGAAGGGCTTCTCGTGCAGCAGGCAGACCAAGTCGTGGCGGGAGGCGATGAGCTTCATCTTCTCCATCATGACCAGATTCTGGTCGATGGCCTCGTTGACCTCGCCATAGACAGGGGCGAGCTCATGCTGGCAGGGAGCGACCTCGTTGTGCTTGGTCTTGGCGGGAATGCCGAGCGCCCACAGCTCATCGTCCAGGTCCTTCATGTAGGCCGAGACGGTGGGGCGGATAGCGCCAAAGTAGTGCTCCTCGAGCTCCTGGCCCTTGCAGGGGGCAGCACCAAAGAGGGTGCGGCCGGTGATGACCAGGTCCTTGCGCTTGCGGTAAGCGTCCTTCTTGATCAGGAAGTACTCCTGCTCGTCACCCACGGAAGGAACGACCTTCTTGGGGGTCTTGCCAAACAGCGCCAAAACGCGCTTGGACTCACGCGAGAGCGCGGTCATGGAGCGCAGCAGCGGGGTCTTCTTGTCCAGGGCCTCGCCCGTGTAGGAGCAGAAAGCCGTGGGGATGCACAGGACATCGTCCTTAATGAAGGCGGGGCTGGTAGGATCCCAAGCGGTGTAGCCACGGGCCTCGAAGGTGGCGCGCAGGCCGCCGTTGGGGAAGCTGGAGGCATCCGGCTCGCCCTGGATGAGGTTCTTGCCCGTAAACTTGGTAATGGCGGTGCCGTCGTGGTTGGGCTCGAGGAAGCTGTCGTGCTTCTCGGAAGTAATGCCCGAAAGCGGCTGGAACCAGTGCGCGTAGTGCGTCGCGCCCTTGGAGATGGCCCAGACCTTCATGGCGTGGGCAACGGCGTTGGCCACATCCAGGTCGAGCGGCTCACCGTCCTCGAGGGTTGCAGCAAGGCGCTTCCAAATGTCCTTGGGGAGGTAGTCCTTCATGACTTCCTCAGAGAACACCATGGTCCCGAAGCGGTCAGTAAGATCGGCCATACGGAACTCCCTTCGTATCGGCACCGCGTGAGAAGCGGTGTTGATTACTAACGAACGAGTCATAGCTTAGGCTCGCCGTGTTTCCGCGACATTACCGTTATGTTGCTGTCGCGAAACCAATCAATGAGGTTACCGCATCACAGCGGCGCTGCCGCCCTTAATGGCCAATCAACTGTATAAATTGCAGACCTCTCCCCATAGTTTAAGGGTAGTCAATTTGGGATGGGGCTCTATTAACTGGTATTTCGCATCAAATACCATTCAATATAGCCCCATCCTAGATTGACCGCTCTGTTATAGGAAATGCCGATAGCAAAGCATTTTCGATTGGTATCCCCAAATAGCGAGTGAAACTCCACCGTGACACAGTGGTGCTGTAGAATCCTTAAAACACATCACACTATTGCGTATCTAAAGGAGCACGATATGCGCGTCGACGAGGTTTTTAAGCAGGCAGCATCCCAGGGCACCGCACCCGTTTCGTTTGAGATGTTCCCGCCCAAGGGCGAGCTTACCCTCGACACGGCTCGCGAGGTGGCAGGCAATCTGTGCAAGCTTTCGCCGAGCTTTGTCTCGGTCACCTGCTCTGCCGGCGGCTCGGGCAACGGCGCCACCACCGCCCCCATCGCACATATGATTACGAGCGAATTCGATACACCCTCGGTGGCACACCTTACCTGTGTGGGCCGCTCGCACGCCGATATCGCCGCCAAGATCGACGAGTATCGCACCGCCGGCGTTGAAAACATCCTGGCCCTACGTGGTGATCTTCCCGCTGGCGCGACCGAGGACGACAAGCCCGCCTCTGACTACGCCTACGCCCGCGACCTCATCCCCGAGCTCGTCGACGCCGGCTTTTGTGTGGGCGCCGCAGCCTACCCCGAAGGCCACATTGCCTGCGAGGATCTCAACCTCTCGGTCGAGCACCTCAAGCAAAAGCAAGACGCCGGCGCGAGCTTCTTTGTGACACAGCTCTTCTTTGATAACGAGTGCTTCTATCGCTTCCGCGAGCTTGCCGACAAAGCCGGCATCACCGTGCCTATCACCGCGGGCATCATGCCGTTTATGGGCAAGTCGCAAATCAGCCGCATGGTCTTTATGTGCGGCGCATCGCTACCCTCCCCCGTCATCAAGATTCTCGCCAAGTACGAGAACGACCCCGAGAGCCTGCAGGCAGCCGGTGTAGATTATGCCGCTCGTCAGCTTTGCGACCTTAAGGAGCACGGTGCCGACGGTCTGCACCTGTACACTATGAACCGTCCTGCAATCGCCGCGACCATTATGGAGCGCCTGGGGTAATGGAAAAACCGCACGTCGATACAACCGCTGTCGAAGTGCCGGCCGACCTTGCGTCGCCGGCGCTTTACCGTATCGACGCTGCCCACCGCCCTCGCGTCGACCGTGCCGAGATGCTGCGGTATCTGGGCTACGGCGGCCAGCAGATTGAGCCCGAGCTGTCGCAGCGTATTGAACTTGTCGTTGAGCGTCTGGAGCTGGACATTGAGCCCCGCGGCGTGCGCCGCATATTTGCCATCGATGCCACGGGAGCCGATGAACAGGGCGACCCTTGCATTCGCTTGGTCGGCACCAACGTTGAGCTGCGCGGTCGCGATATCTATCGCCACCTCAAAGACGCCCGCTTTGCCGCACTCATGGCATGCACCCTCGGCATGGACGCCGAGCGTCGCCTGCGCACCACGGGAGCCCAGCAACCCCTGGAAGGCACCGTGCTCGACGCCGCATGCTCTGCCTATGTGGAGGCCGCCGTCGAGCAGATGGACCAGCAGGTCAAGGCTGCAGCCGCTGCGCACGGGCTCGCCGGCAACTGGCGCTTCAGCCCCGGCTATGGCGACTGCCCGCTCTCTGCCCAGCGCTCGATCGTCAATGCGCTCAACGCCACGCGGCTCATCGGCCTGACCGTCACACCCACCAGCCTGCTCATGCCCACCAAGAGCGTGACCGCTGTGATTGGTCTGTTCGACGGCGAAGTCCACGACGCCCAGAGCCGCCCCACCTGCAATATCTGCCGCATGCGCGAGCACTGCCGCTTCCGCGCCGCCCACACCACCTGCTATTCCAGCCATTAGGAGCCCTCAATGTTTACTCCGCTTATCACTCATGATTCTGACGGCACTGCATTGGCGGCACCCGTTGATGCCGCACGTCGCAACGGTGCCACGTACAAGACGCGCACGATCGACGATCTGCGCATTAAGGACGATCGCCTGCGTGCCGCCATCGAGGGCACGGGGCACCTGCTGTTCGACGGCGGCATGGGTACCATGCTGCAGGCGGCCGGCATGAAGGCCGGCGCCCTGCCCGAGCTGCTCAACTTTGAGGAGCCTCAGGTCATCACCGATATCCAGCGTCAGTACGTCGAGGCTGGCTGTGACGTGATCACCGCCAACACCTTTGGCGCCAACGCCCACAAGCTCGACGGCGCCGCCACCGTGGCAGACGTCTTTGCCGCGGCCGTCGCCTGTGCCCGCGAGGCCGGCGCCCGCTACGTCGCCGGTGACATCGGCCCCATCGGCGCGCTGCTTCGCCCCCTGGGCACCCTCAGCTTCGACGAGGCCTATGACCTCTTTACCGAGGAAGTGCGCGCAGGCGTCGCCGCGGGTGTGGACCTCTTTATTATCGAGACTATGACCGACCTGGCCGAGATCAAGGCGGCCGTCCTCGCCTGCCGCGAGAACTCCGACCTGCCCGTCTTTGCCACCATGACCTTCGAGGAAGACGGTCGCACATTCCTGGGTACGAGTCCCGAGGTTGCCGCCATCACGCTCGACGCCATCGGCGCCGACGTTTTGGGCATCAACTGCAGCCAAGGACCGGCCGAGCTCCGAGGACTCGCCGCGCGTATGCTCACCGTTACCGACAAGCCTGTTATGGTGCAGGCCAACGCAGGACTGCCCCACGTGGACGACGACGGCAATACCGTCTTTGATATCCAGGCCCCCGAATACGCCGAAGCCGTCGCCGGCATGATCGCCGACGGCGTGAGCGTCGTGGGCGGCTGCTGCGGCACCACGCCGGCGCACATGGCGGCCTTGCGCACGCTTATCGATAACCACACGCCCAGCCCGCGCCGCCGCAAGCCCAGCATGTCGGTCACGAGCGCTCAAACGGTCGTGGACCTTCCCTGCGACGGCCACAAGATCGCCGTCATCGGCGAGCGCATCAACCCCACCGGCAAAAAGCGCCTGCAGCAGGCCCTGCGCGACGGCGACCTGGACTACGTCGTGAGCCAGGGCATCAGCCAGCAGGAACAGGGCGCCGACATCCTGGACGTCAACGTGGGCCTGCCCGAGATCGACGAGGTCAAGATCATCCAACAGACGACCGAACAGCTCCAGGGCTCCACGCTGCTGCCGCTGCAGATCGACTCCACCGACCCCGCAGCCGTCGAGGCCGCCGTGCGCCGCTACGCCGGCAAGCCCATCATCAACTCGGTCAACGGCAAGCAGCAGATCATGGATGAGATCTTTCCGCTGGTCGCCCACTACGGCACCAACGTTGTCGGCCTTACGCTCGACGAAGGCGGCATCCCCGATACCGCCGAGGCTCGCTTCGCCATCGCCGAGCGCATCGTGGCCGAGGCTACCCGCTACGGCATCGGACCGGACCGCATCCTCATCGACTGCCTGGTCATGACCGCCTCGACCAATCAACGCCAGGCCGAGCAGATCCTACGCGCCATGTCCCTGTGCAAGGAGCGCCTGGGCGTCAAATGCGCGCTCGGCGTGTCGAACATCAGCTTTGGCCTGCCTGCCCGCCCGCTGCTGGGCTCGGTCTTTTTGGCTGCCGCCTTCGGCGCGGGCCTGGACGCCCCCATCATGAACCCGGGTTCCAAGCGCTTTATGGATACTGTCTACAGCTATCGCGTCCTGAGCGTTGAGGACGAGGGCTCGACCGGATACATCGAGCGCTACGCCGGCTGGACCGATCCGTATAAGATCGCCGCAAACCCGGCAGCGGCTCAGGCCGCATCGAGTGATGCCGTGCCCGCTGCTGGCACCGCCGGCACCGACGGCAACGACGACCCGATTCGTCGCATGGTCGTCTCGGGCCGTAAGGGCGAGATCGCGACCGAGACTGAGCGCCTGCTGGCCGATCACGACGCTATGGATCTTATCAACAACCACTTTATCCCCGCCCTCGACGAGGTTGGCGTCCTCTTTGACCAGGGCAAGTTCTTCTTGCCGCAGCTTATGGCCTCGGCCGAAGCCGCACGCGTGGGCTTCGACACCATCAAGCGCCTGATGCCCGCCGGCGAGATTGCCGACAAGGGCAAGATCTGCGTGGCCACCGTCAAGGGCGACATCCACGATATTGGCAAGAACATCGTCAAAATGCTGCTCGATAACTACGGCTACACCGTCTTTGACCTAGGCCGCGACGTCGACCCGCAAGAGGTGCTCAAGACCGTCAAGGAGCGCGATATCAAACTCGTCGGCCTCTCGGCACTTATGACCACCACGGTCGTCGCCATGGAAGAGACCATTAAGCTGCTTCATGCCGAGGTGCCGGGCGTCAAGATCATCGTAGGCGGCGCCGTACTCACCCCCGAATACGCCAAGCAGATCGGCGCGGACTACTACGCCAAGGACGCCGCCGAAAGCGCTCGCATCGCCGAAGAGGTCTTTGGGCAGTAACACAACGGAAACAACCGAGCACCAAAACGTGCCGCATGCGCCACTTGGCACGTGCGGCACGTTAGAATAGATAAGACTATGCTCGTTTTGGCAGATAGGAGCGCAAGGATGGCGATCACGCCCGCAGAAATCGCGGAAACCCGCGGCATGGTTGAGGAGCAGAACCTCGACATCAGGACCATCACCATGGGTGTTTCGCTCATGGGTTGCGGTGACGAGAACCTCGACCGCATGTGCACGAAGATCTACGACCACGTGACGCACACGGCTGAGCATCTGGTCGAGACCGCCGAGAACCTCGAGCGCGAGTACGGTATCCCCATCGTCAACAAGCGTGTTTCCGTCACCCCGGTGGCGCAGATCGCCGCGTGCTGCAAGGATGAGGACCTCACCCCCATCGCGCATGCCCTCGACCGCGCGGCCGAGACGCTCGGCATCGATTACCTGGGCGGCTTCTCCGCACTCGTCCAGAAGGGCATCGGCGACGCCGACCGCCGCGTCATCCAGTCCATCCCGCAGGCGCTCGCCACCACGAGCCGCGTCTGCTCCAGCGTCAACGTCGCCAGCCTGCGCGCCGGTATCAACATGGATGCCGTGCTCATGGCCGCCCAGACCATCATCGATGCCGCTAAACTCACGGCCGACCAGGATTCCGTTGGCGCGTCCAAGTTTGTCTGCTTTGCCAATATGGTCGAGGACTCCCCGTTTATGGCGGGCGCCGTCCACGGCGGTGGCGAGGCCGACGCCGTCATCAACGTAGGCGTCTCGGGCCCCGGCGTTATGGCCGCAGCCCTGGAGACGCTGCCCGATTCCGCATCGATGATGGAGGTCGCCGAGAAGATTAAGCAGACCGCCTTTAAGATCACCCGTGCCGGCGAGCTCATGAGCCGTGAGGCAGCCCGCCGTCTGGGTGTCGAGAAAGGCATTGTCGACCTGTCGCTGGCTCCCACACCCGCCATCGGCGACTCCGTCGCGCGCATCCTCGAGATTATCGGCGTGGGCACCTGCGGTGGCCCGGGCACGACCTGTGCGCTCGCCATGCTCAACGATGCCGTCAAGAAGGGCGGCGTCATGGCCAGTTCCAGCGTGGGCGGTCTCTCTGGCGCCTTTATCCCCGTGTCCGAGGATGCCGGCATGATCGCCGCCGTCGAGGCCGGTGCGCTTTCGCTCGAGAAGCTCGAGGCCATGACCTGCGTGTGCTCCGTTGGCCTGGACATGATCGCCATCCCTGGCGACACCCCGGTCGAGACCATCGCCGGCATCATCGCCGACGAGATGGCCATCGGCGTCATCAACAACAAGACCACGGCCGTCCGCGTGATCCCCGCCATCGGCAAGGGCGTGGGCGACTGCGTCGAGTACGGTGGCCTGTTCGGCCGTGCGCCCATCATGCCGGTGAACCCCAACGCCGGCACCGTGCTTGCCCACCGCGGTGGACGCTTCCCGGCGCCGCTGAACTCGCTGAAGAACTAGCTGAGGGGACTGGCGAGGAGCCCCGGGGGAGGGCAAATATATAAGGTCGCCTGCTCGGACAGTCCTGACTCGCACGGAGAGCACATTAAGTGCTCTCCGGCTCGTGCGGAACTCGCGATCGACCTTATATATTTGCCCTCCCCCGGGGCTCCCGCACAACGGGACCTCAGTTGGGTTCTATCCCGTATGGCAGTCGCTTCGCTCCTGCCCGCCTTGGTTGTGAGGGCGGTTTGGCGTTGGAACGGTTCTTTTTCTGATATATGCTGGTTGCGGCTCTTCTTTTGGGAGGAGTCGCTTTTTTGTTGCTAGGAGGTTAGCCCGTGGTTGATGGGGATGCTCGCTCTGAGCTTCTTTCTGCGGATTGGAATGGCGAATGGATGCGCCTGCAAGCTGGTCGGCATCGGGCTGATGATTCTTTTGAGTGGGATAAGCGGGCTCGGCATTTTCGGCCGCTTGAGACTGCTCCTTATGCCCGGGATTTTATAAAGTTGTTGGCGCTTGAGCCCGGCGAGTCCGTGCTGGATATGGGGTGTGGGGCTGGGTCGATTGCTATTCCGCTTGCTCAGGCTGGGCATTCCGTGATTGCTGCCGACTTCTCTCCTGCCATGTTGGGCACGCTTGATGCCGGCATTGAGTATTACGGGCTCGAAGATCTTATTACGCCGCTTGAGCTTGCTTGGGATGATGATTGGGATTTGGTTGGACCGGTCGCGAAAGCGGTGGATGTTGCCTTTGCCAGTCGCTCTGTCACCACGACCAACCTAAAAGGCGCGCTTGCCAAGCTTGATCGTACGGCTCGTCGGCGTTGCGCTGTCACGATGGTCGCCAACTCCAGCCCGCGCTATGATCTGCACCTGATGAACGCCATCGGTGCCTCGGTTACCTGCAGTAATGGCTTTGTGTATGCCTTTAACATTCTCATTCAGATGGGTGCCCTGCCGCAGGTTACGTACTTTGAATCGCCTCGTCGCGATACCTTCGATAGCCTTGAGGCGGGCGTGGCGGACTTTTCTCGCATGCTCGAGCATGGCAACGAGGATAAGATCGACCGCCTGCGCGACTACATCGCTCAACACATGATTGAGAACCCCCATGCCGGTGAGCCGGGCTCCAAGGGCGTGCCGCAGGGGCGCTATATGCTCGATCATGTCCGCAAGGTTCGTTGGGCGTTTATTGCATGGGAGCCGGTCTCTGCGCCCAGCTCATAACCTGTTCGCAGCCCGCACCGCCCACTCACTCGGCATCCGCATTCTTTTTGAACTGGGCAAACGCGCTCCACACCGCGCCGTTCCTGCGCTATCGTGGGACAGCTCACGTAGATTAAGGCCCCGTCGCGGGGCGCCCCATACATAGAAAGCGAGAACCCATGGCACTGACAGGAGCCCAGGTCAAGCAGCTTCGCAGCATGGCCCATCACCTCAACCCCGCCATCATCATCGGCAAGTCCGATGTCAACGAGGGCACCGTCGAGCAGACGGTCGCCTACCTGGAGAAGCACGAGCTCGTTAAGTGCTCTGTGCTGGACGGCTCCAGCCTTTCTGCCCGCGAGGCCGCCGAGGAGCTCGCCGAGCGTTGCCACGCCGAGGTCGTCCAGGTCATCGGCCGCAAGTTCTCGCTGTATCGCGAGTCCTCGCGCAAGGACATCGAGAAGATCAAGCTCGTCTAAGAGCCAATGATCCGGCGAGCCAACACATAGCAAGCTTACGGGTGCCCAAGTACTTTGGGCGCCCGTTTTTTATCGCTCGACCAGCACGCGATTGAGCCGCCCCTCCACCAAGCGCTCGTATAGACGCCGCGTCTCGGGCTCGGGCACGCCATTGACCTGCTCCCTCAGATGGTGCATATGCCCGCTGTATAGCTCGACGATATCGCGCCGCCGCCCCGCCGCACTGTAGACGCGCATGGCGCAGCGCACCATATCCTCGCGCGCCGTTTCCTGCCGAAGCCCCGACTCCGCCAGCCAAATCGCCGACTGCAGATCGTTTTCTTCTAGAGCGGCATTTGCTCCCTTAATCATGCAATCGATGTACTTTGACTGCATAATGCGTCGCATACGCAAAAAGTAGGTAGGATTACAGCCATTGGGAACATACAGCGGTCCGGCATAAAGCTGCTCAATCTTAAGGCACAGTTCAACAAAATGGGGCCCGCGCGCACCCGTGCGATTTCCCAAAACCTCGCGGCTTATCTTGTCAAACAGCCGTACATCGGTCTTGACGTAGTCGCCGTTGAGTCCGATGCATTCATTTTGGATGAGCACACACGACTTGCCATCCGGCGTCGGTCCCAAAGCCGACCGCAAGCGCGATATCGTTGAGTACAGGTTGTTGCGGGCGCTATTGAACTCGGCATGGGGCCACAGCTCCATGGCCAGCGTCTCACGATCGACGAGCGCATCCATGCCCAGCGCAAGCCGCTCGGCAAGTGTCGCCGCCTTCTTGCGGCGCCACATTTTGTCCGTGATGGGAAACCCGTCGCGCTCGGCGCGAAACGCACCAAACATGCGAATCTCGATATGGTCGATGGTATCAACGGCTTCAACCTCGCCGGCCTGGAACAGGCGCTCGCCCTCCCCTTCCAAATCGTCGCGCAGCGAGTACCGCGACAGTTCGCGCACGGGAAGCTTCTTGCGTATCCTGCCCGCCGGCTCGCCCAGACAATGCATGGCAAGACGCGCAAAGAGCCGATACGATGGCTCTAGAATCCCCGCGCGATTCATGGACATCCAGGCCGCAAGATCGCTGTCTCGGCCCGCACAGGCCAAATGCAGCGCCACCATCCAGGCCTCCGCTCCACCAACCTGCGTCTGGCTTATATCGAGTAGTTCCGCTTCCTCGCGCACCGAAACCATCGAAGTGTTACGCAGATATGCCGCGCGCTCCAGCAGCAATGCGTTATTGCGCATGTACGCAATCGACTCCTCGGCAAGTTTGAGCACTTGGACCGCACGAAACTTTGCATTAACCGGCCGTCCCTCTGCCAGCGACTGCCAACCTTCTAGCAACAGGCCAAACAGCTGAATCTGATTGTCGCGCATGCGCACGGCAAAACGATCGAGCTCGTTGAACGCCGCATCGTCGGTTACCGGCAAGCCGGAAAGGAGCCGCCGTGCCGCCAACACCATACGCACCCAGATAGCCATCGCCTTAAGCCCGCGTACGTCGAGCGCCTCCCGCACCACCGTCATCTTGTCGTCGCGCTCGTCGGTTCCCGCAAACGACCCGTCAAAGAGCTCCACCAGCATGCTATCGGCCCGTATAACAATCCCCGCGATGTCGAGCTCGCAATCGTAGGCCTTGCTCGTTTTGAGCTGCTGTAGAACGCCGCCGTCATCTCCCCGTTCGGTCAGGCATCGCTTGACCTCGATATGCGCAGACAACATATCGAGTGCGGTATGGGATGTCTCGATTTCTGGCACGGCCAGGTTCGTAGGGAGCCCAAGCCCGTTATCCCCATAGCAAACAGCCGTCAGTGTCTGGGCCACCCTCCATGAAACAGGATCTATTTCGCAAACCGCCCGTTCGCCCCCGCGCTCGATAACCGATGCCATATAGCGAGCGAGCTTTGTATTGGACACGCTGACCGCTGCCAGATATACGCCGAGCGCCTCGGCAGGCGTTGGCTCTGGAGCCGGATCGTCAGCATCGATCGTGCCCAGCGCTGCTCGGCAGATATCGGCCCCGTGCCCCGTCAGAGCCAGGTCGACCCCATACTGCCCAGCAAGTTCAAGGACCGCCTCACGGTCCAAAAAGGCATCCGCCAGGCCCATCGCCGCATCGCATCGGCCCGCCTTAAGCAAAATCCGGGCCGCCCTCGGAACAAGTTCGGGGCGAATCTCGGCCACCAACTTACGCAAACGCAAGCGTCCGTTATCCTCCGTGCCCAGACACGTAAAACTCCGCTCGGCGGGATCCAAGCCAAAGATCGGGTAGTCGCGTACAAAGTAGGACTGGTCGACCATCGACAGCCTCATCCCACAAGCCTCGAGTTCTGCGATATTGCCCTCGCCCATCAAAACCATGAGACATGCCACACAAAACAGCGCGTTATTGTCGAGCGAAGCCAGATCGACAAGTGCCGCGCCATATACGTTGACAATCTCGTTTTCGAGCAGACCGGCTACGTCGCCTTGGCCATACAGCCCCGTCTGCAATGCCGAGACGAGCTCGGGCACGCCCTGCGTGAGCTGATAGAAGTCGAGCGATGTGCTAATCGAAAACGCCGACGCCCACGCCGAATACTCATAGGCATGCACCTTGAGCATCTGCGCATTGATCTTGACCGAATCGCCCAGCCCATGAATCAGCTGACGATTTGAAGGACGACAGGAGATAAAGACCCCTACTCCCATAGCGCGCAGGCCGCGAATCCTGTCGATGAGGTCTTCGGTATCGTGCTGATCGAGGTTTGGCACATTATCAATCGCGATAAGGGAGTGCGGTTTGTCTTTGAGTTCTTCGGTAACCACCTCGAGCTGCATAAACACCTCGCGCCCAGTGGCGCGATCGGCCTCGATAATCCGCACGGGGCCTCGCGTCGGGTCGCATTTAACCTCATGGGTGTACTGCAGCAGCACCGAGGTCTTCCCAAACCCGTCGGGCGCATAAAGAACCACGATGCCGGCCTTTCGGCCCTTGGCGATAAGCTCATTCATCAAGCGTTCGCGTCGCACCATATAGCCTCCGCCTAACGGCATCAGCTCGAGGTCGTCTATACCGCTCAAATCGTTTACCATGCCCGCTCCTCAACTCGACCGTATGGACACTGTAGCCGCAAGACCATACAAGCCGCGCTATGAATAGAGCGACCTTGTGTTTTAGGTTGTCTTTTGGTACGCAAGCGGCAAGTTTTTGTACAGCGAGGGCCGATTGTTATTAATCCCCCGACTAATCGGTCTTTAAGCAGGTAAATGAGCTTGTCAGCTTGTCCCATCTAAGCGGCAGTGTAACGCAGATGAACAAGGTTCAGCCATGTCATTCAACTCGCCTAGCACCCGCTACCGTCTACGACCTTCTAGTGGCATTTTTGCATAGAATCTGGTATAGAATGAATCAAGCTGTTGGACATCCGGCATTCGTCAAGCTTGCGGCAAGTTTTTGGTCAAGTGGGCAAAAAGGGATAGCAAAAAGGCCCCCGCAAAGCGGAGGCCTTAGGCAAGGCTATGTCGAGCTGCAGGATTCGCGCTACTCGCAGAGCGAAAGGGCGGCCTCGTCGGCAACGACAACGCAGTTGGTGTGCAGCTGCAGGATCGAAGCCGGGCACTCGGGCGTAACCGGACCATAGCACATATCGTGCACGGCCTGAGCCTTGGCCTCGCCGTTGGCGACAACCAGGATCATGCGGGCATACATAATGGTCTGAGTGCCCATGGTGTAGGCCTGACGGGGAACATCGTCGATGCTGTCGAACAGGCGGCTGTTGGCCTGAATGGTGCTCTCGGTGAGGTCGACGCAGTGCGTGCCCTTGGAGAAGTGGTCATCGGGCTCGTTGAAGCCGATGTGGCCGTTGTTGCCAATGCCGAGCAGCTGCAGATCCGGGTAACCGGCCTCGGCGACGATCTTGTCGTACTCAGAGCAGGCAGCGGCGGCGTCGGGGTTGGAACCGTCGGGCACATGCGTGTTGTTCAGGTCGATGTTGATGTGATCGAAGAAGTTCTCACGCATGAAGTAGTGATAGCTCTGGGGATCGTCGTGCGAAAGGCCGCGATACTCGTCCAGGTTGTAGGTGCTGACCTCGGCAAAGTCGACGTCGCCCTTCTTGTACCAAGCAGCGAGCTGCTTGTAGGCACCGATCGGGGTGGAGCCGGTGGCAAGGCCCAGCACACAGTCGGGCTTGAGGATAACCTGCGCCGAGATAATATTGGCGGCCTTGCGGCTCATATCCTCGTAGTCTTTAGCTTTAATGATCTTCATTACGCGTCCTTTCTCGTACAAGAGAGGCAAGGCTCCCTTACAAGCACTTGCCCGCGGCCCGCGTCGGCCGCAACCAACGTGTGCGGCCACCAGGGCGAGGTCGCGTAATGTATGTGTCTCGTGTCTAGCCGCGTCGAGGCCCCTGCCCGTCCACGGTGACCCGAAGCTGTTTAGCCTCGGACGTTTCCCATCTTGCCACGGAGGGCGTCCTCTTTCAAGGGCGCCCTCCGTAAACGTGTTTGAATTGTAGGCTAATGGCCACGTGCACTTGCTAGCGCTCGCGAGCAACGATGAGTTGGTCCATCTCTTCGACATGCACGCCAACGGAGCCCCTGATGCTCGAGAACTCAACGGAGTTGCACACCAAGATGGGAACCGTCACATCGTAGCCCTCGGCAGCAATTGCCTCGCGATCAAACTCAATGAGTACATCGCCCTTATGAACGATGTCACCCACTTGCGCATGCACGGTAAAGTGCTTGCCCTCGAGCTGAACAGTGTCCAAACCAACGTGGATGAGCACGTCCAAGCCATCGACCGTGTTAAGCGCAACGGCGTGTCCCGTGGGAAAAATAGCCTCGACCTTGGCATCAGCCGGCGCGATCACGCGCGTTCCGGTGGGCTGAATCGCCACGCCCTGGCCCAAAAGGCCAGTGGCAAACGTCTGGTCGTTTACCTCGGAAAGCGGAATGACGTCGCCCGAGATGGGAGCATCCAGCGTAAGGACTCGACCACGCATACCAAAAGACCTTAGGACTTTAGTGAACATGCTCCCCCTCGGACATACCAATCAATCAAAATAACCTTAACAGTTTACCACTTGGCACCGGTTTTTGACCATTAGGGAAGTTCGCGCTTGACAACCTCGACGATGTCGTCGACAACGCGCTGGGTCAGCTCGTGCGTCTCGGCCTCGGCCATCACGCGGACCAGCGGCTCGGTACCGCTCGGGCGCACCAGAATGCGGCCGCGGCCGTCAAGCTCCTTCTCGGCAGCAGCGACGGCGTCCCAAATGGGCTGGCAATCGTCCAGACCAGCCTTGTTGTCGGAATGCACGTTGACGAGTACCTGCGGGTACTTCTTCATGATGCCGGCAAGATCAGTGAGGGTACGACCGGTGCGCTTGAGCACGGCCAGAAGCTGCAGGGCCGTCACCAGGCCGTCACCGGTGGTGTTGTGCTCCAGGAAGATGATGTGGCCGGACTGCTCGCCGCCGATGACGGCGCCGTCCGCGAGCATGCGCTCCAGAACGTAGCGGTCGCCCACGGCGGTCTGAACCATCTCGAAGCCCTGCTCCTTCATAGCGATGGAGAAGCCCAGGTTGCACATGACGGTCGAGACGATCTCGGAGTTGGCGAGCTTGCCGCGAGCGGCGAGGTCGGAGCCGCAGATAGCCAGGATGTAGTCACCATCGATCTCATTGCCCTCGCTGTCCACGAACAGTACGCGGTCGGCGTCGCCGTCGTGGGCCAAGCCGATGTCAGCATGGGTGCGCAGCACGAGCTCGCGCAGGGGCTCGAGGTGCGTAGAGCCGCACTCAACGTTAATGTCGGTGCCGCAATAATCGGTGTTGATGGCATGGACCGTGGCACCCAGGCGCTGCAGCGCGGCGGGCGTAGTCTGGCAGGAAGCACCGTGACCGCAGTCGACGGCAACGACCAGGCCATCGAGCCTCAGGCCATCGAGCGTATCGATGGCGTGGTCGACGTATGCCTTGCGAGCGTCCTTCATCTTGATGATGTGGCCCACGCCGGCACCGGTCGGCAGCGTATCGGCAGCCATGGCTTCCTCGGACATGACCCAGGCGCTGATCTCTTCCTCGACAGCATCGGGAAGCTTCATGCCCTTGCGGCTAAAGAACTTGATGCCGTTGAACTCCGGCGGATTGTGCGAAGCGGAGATGACAATGCCGCCGTCGAGCTCGTTCTGAACGGTGAGCAGTGCCACGGCAGGCGTGGGGATGACGCCGCAGCAGTGCGGACGGCCGCCCTCGGCCATAATGCCGGCGGTCAGAGCGCTCTCGAGCATGGTGCCCGAAAGGCGCGTGTCACGGCCGATGCAGATGTCCGGACCAAGAAACTTGGTCGCCGCGCGGCCCAGGCGAAACGCGAGGTCGCACGAAAGATCGGCATTGGCGACGCCACGGACGCCGTCGGTACCGAAGATGTTCTGGGGCATAGGATTGCTCCTTCCCTAGCAGGCGATATGCAACCGCCCACCCTAGTTGAAAAAGAAAAGCGGGACCCGCCGAGGAATCGGCAGGCCCCGCTTGTACATTGTATCTCGAAAGGAGATAAAACCTTAGCGCTTGGAGAACTGGGGAGCGCGGCGGGCCTTCTTGAGGCCGTACTTCTTGCGCTCGACCACGCGAGCATCGCGCGTAAGGAAACCGGCCTTCTTGAGGTCAGCACGGTAGTCGCCAGCGTTCAGAAGAGCGCGAGCGATGCCCAGGCGCAGAGCGCCGGACTGACCGGAGATGCCGCCGCCATCGCACAGAGCGATAACGTCGAACTGACCGGCGGTGTCGGTCACCTTGAAGGGAGCAAGGGCGTTCTCAACGAGCTGATGACGGCCGAAATACTGCTCGGCGTCACGCTTGTTGATGGTCACCTTGCCGGTGCCGGGGACGAGACGGACGCGGGCGACGGCGTTCTTACGACGGCCGGTACCCTGGTAGACAACGGTGTTCTCAGCCATCTTTAAGCCTCCAGCTCAATCTTCGTGGGGTTCTGGGCAGCATGCGGATGCTCGGCACCAGCGTAGACCTTAAGCTTGGTCATCTGGGCACGGCCGAGGGTGGTCTTGGGCAGCATACCGCGAACGGCGCGCTCGATGACCTTCTCCGGGTGCTTCTCCATAGCCTGGCGGAAGCTCTCAGCCTTGAGGCCGCCGTTGTAGCCGCTGTGGCGATAATAGGTCTTCGTGTCGGCCTTGTTACCGGTAAGCTGGACCTTATCGGCGTTGATGACGACAACGAAGTCGCCGCAGTCGCTGTTGGGCGTGAACTGGGGCTTGTTCTTACCGCGCAGGATCATTGCGATCTGGGTGGCAAGACGGCCCAGGACAGCACCATCGGCGTCGACGAGAACCCAGTTGCGCTGGACCTCGCCCTGCTTGGCGTAGTGAGTCGATTTCGAAATCACTTAGACTCCTCCATGTACAGTACGTGTTGTTACAGAGATTCACGGGGCTCTGCAAGTAACCCGTCCATATTACCCCGCTCGCCGTACGAGTCAACAGGTATTTTGGCTCCGACCAGAGTTTCTGCACATGTCATCCACGAGCCATAATTTTTCCAGCTCTTTAGCTGTTGTCATTTTTTGAGGGTTCGCTATCGCTAGCGCTCAACGAACTCTTGGATTTCCGCGAGCAGGCGCTTTGCCTCCTGACGGCCCTGGATATACAGGTCCAAAAGCTTTGCCGGATCGTGCTCGACATGGCCGACCTCGACCGGCTTTTGCGGAGCGACGACCAACGCACGGCCCTCGCGCTCATACTTCCACAGGTGCATGCGCTGGATGTTGTAACGGTCATGGCGCGTCTCGATAGCCTCGAGCAGATAGGGGTAGTCGGCATAACGCGCACGCGCGGCCGGCAAAAACTCGTAGGGCTTTTTCTCATACGAACGGTCCTGCGTGACGATGACGACCGCACGGTCGAAGCCCGCCTCCTCGAGCACATGCTCGATGGGGACCGAATCGGCAACGCCACCGTCGACGTATTTGTGCCCGTCAATCTCGACCGGCGGCGTCACCAGCGGCAGCGAGGTCGATGCGCGCACAGCGTCGAGATCGAGCACGGCGCTTTTGACCGGCAGGTAGGCAGCGGTTCCAAACAGCATGTCCGTCGCGACGGCGTACATCTCGATGGGGCTCGCGTCGAACGTCTCATTGTCAAAGGGATCCAGGCGGTCCTGGACATCGTTGAAGATAAAGTCGTAACCCACAATAGAGCCCGTGGACGCAAACGATGCGGCGCCCATGAAGCGGCTGTCGTTGCAGAAAGCCAGGTTGATGCGGTTGGCACGGCCGATCTGGTGCGACTTGTAGTTCACGCCGTTGAGGGCGCCGGCCGATACACCGTAGACAGCCGGAATCTCGACGCCGGCCTCCATGAGGACGTCGAGCACGCCCGCAGTAAACTGCCCGCGAAAACTACCGCCCTCCAAAACGAGCGCGACCTTTCCGGCGTTCTTTGCCTTATCTTCTGCAGTCATATCGACCTCCTGCGATTGCGTTTTGGCTTTCTTCTACCCAGTTTTAGGATGGAGGGCGCATGGGTTTTTCGAGGCGGCAGGTGAAGCGGAAAGTGTGTCCCAGTTTGAGGCGGGATTCCAGGATGCGGTTTCCGCTTGGACCGCCATTGGGAAAGCGCGTCCCGTTCTGAGCGCGGATTCCGGGATGGACTTTCCGCTAGCCATTCATTTGGAAATTGCATCCCATTCCGAGCTTAGATTCCGGGATGCAGTTTCCGCTTGAGGCGCCATCCGGAAACTACGTCCCAGTCTGAGCGTGGATTCCGGGACGTGCTTTCCGCCTGGGCCGCCATTGGGAAAGCGCGCCCCACTCTGCGTCACTGAGGCGTTTTCTTTACGCCCGCGCCCTGCACAGAGTTCGATTCTCCGCGGTTTGGGGGATCCGTTAATGCGGCGCATGGCCGGCTGAGATTCGATAAACATCGCATCCGTTTTGAGTCGGAAGTTTGCGCGGAGAATCCGCGTATTTGCTTCGCAAATCCGCACCGGCTTCGGCCGCCTGCCGGCGTCCTCGCCCGCTCGCTACAAACGTTCCGCGTTTGTTTAACGCTCGCGCCCTGCATAGAGTTCGATTCTCCGCGGTACGGACTAGAAATAAAAAGGCAGGTAGATATGAGTATCTACCTGCCTGTTACTTATGGTGGAGGCGCGGAGAATCGAACTCCGGTCCACGAAAGCCCCCTGATTGGCATCTCCAAGCTCAGTCGCTGGTTTAGTCTCGGACGCTTTGCGCGCAGCGACACGCTCGCGGCGTCCTAACCGGTTCGGTCTTAGCCCGCGCCATACCGATTACGTGCGCGGGAGCATTCCCCTAACATGACGTCGCGCCGGTGTCGGGGAAATCACCGGGTTGACGCGCCGCTATAAACTAAGCAGCGAGAGCCATAGGCTCAAAAGAAGAGTTGTTGTCAATTCAATTTGACGGTACCCCTGTTTAACGAGGCGAGGAGACCTCGGCTTGCTTCCTCTCTCAGAGCTATCGTGTCGAATCCAGTCGCCCCCGAGTGTTGGGAAAGTCTGGATGGTATCGGGCCTGCAAACACCCGATAACCGTCGACTTTTCAAGGAACACGCGGGGTGAACCCCGCTCGTGGATAGCCATCTTACCACGTTCTAAAGGCAGACAGCTGTTCTATGCACGAGCTGTGAAGACCCCAATGTGCACTGCACTTCGCACTTTTGCTACCGATCGCGTCACGTATATTTTCGCCAAGCACAATTGACCCTTCGAAAGGACCGTTATGGATACCAAGCAGCAACTCGTCAATGCCCTCGCAGGCCTGGGCTCGACCATTACCGAAGCTATGGATGTCATCGAGGGCTTTGTCCCCTGCGGACATCCCGCCCTCACGGTATCGAACGCACTCGTCGCGCTGGACGCTGACGATAATGCAGCTCTCGCCCAGCAGCTTGAGACCGTTGAGGGTTTTATCGACCATGTGAGTGAGAACCGCGGCGTGACCGCCTACCACAGCATCGAGGTCGAGCTCGCGGGCCCCAAAGCCGATCTGCTCGCAGCAATCCGCGAGGTAGGCGCCCCTATGCAGACCGCAGGCGTCAAGAACACCCAGGTCAACGAGTGGGTCTACCGAAGCCTGGCAGCACTCGACAGCTCCGACGAAAAGGCAGCCGAGCAGCTCGCAGAAAGTCCCGCCATTAAGGCCGCGCTTTTGTAATACATAGAGAAGCTAGCAGGCGGTCAAACACAAAAGGCCTGCATCCGGATGGTGGCAATGCCATTCGGATGCAGGCCAGATAACGTTGGCGAACACGCCCGCTAGTGCAAGTAAGCTTTCGCGTTGCCCAAGCTGTAGGCGATCGTTGAGCCGTTGTGCAGCAGTGACGACGTCTGCGGAGTGATCATGCCGGTAATACCCAATGCCAACAGCGCCGAGTTCGTGAGCATCACCTTGGAATACGAACTCGTCAGACGGTCGATGAGGCCCTGGCTCATACGGCGCAGGCGCACGATCGCGGCCAGATCCGTATCGGTCAGGATGATATCGGCGACCTCCTTGGCGATATCGCTTCCACCGCCCATTGCCAGCCCCACGTCGGCCAAACCGAGCGCCGGCGAATCGTTGACGCCGTCGCCCACCATGGCAACGTGGCGCCCCTCGCCCTTAATGCGCTCAACATACGCGTACTTGTCCTCGGGCAGCAGCTCGGCCTTAAACTCGTCGACACCTGCCTCGCGAGCAATGCGCTCGGCTGTGCGCTCCGAGTCGCCCGTGAGCATGACCACGTGCTTAACGCCCAGCGCGTGCAGGTCGGCGATGGCCTCACGCACACCAGGTTTGAGCGGATCCTCGATACCGAGCACGCCCACGACCGTGCCGTCGACTGCCAGGTACAGCGGCGACAGGCCCTGCATCTGGGACTCGATGCGCTCCTTAATGTCGGACTCGAGCTGCGCGCTCTCGTCCTCAAACACAAAGTGTGCCGAGCCAATAATTGCGCGACGACCCTCGATGGACGAGGCAATGCCGTGTGCCACGATGTACTCGACAGCAGCGTGACGCTCGCGGTGCTCGAGTCCACGCTCGCGGGCAGCGTTGACCACGGCACGCGCCACCGGATGCGGGAAATGCTCCTCCAAGCAAGCGGAAAGGCGCAGGATCTCGTCCTCGCTCCAGCCATCGGTGGTGAGCACACAGGCAAGACGCGGCTGCGCCTCGGTGAGCGTGCCGGTCTTATCAAACACAATGGTGTCGGCCTTGGCAAACGACTCAAAGTACTTGGCGCCCTTGACCATGACGCCCATCTTGGCAGCGTCGCTCATGGCAGTCATGACGGCGACGGAACCCGTGAGTTTGAGTGCGCACGAGTAGTCGACCATCAGTGCCGCTGAGGTCTTGATGAGGCTGCGGGTGGTAAGCGCAACCAGGCCCGCGAGCAGGAAGTTCCACGGGACGATTTTGTTGGCAAGGTCCTCCATATGCGACTGGCCCTCGGACTTGAGCGAGTCGGCCGTCTGCACGAGCGAGACGATTGAGCGCAGTTTGGTTTGCGCCGTATTGGCGCGCACACGCACCAAGATGCTGCCGTCTTCCACGACGGTGCCGGCGAACACGTCGTCGCCCACGCTGCGCTCGACGGCCAACGGCTCGCCGGTCAGGGTCGCCTGGTTGACCATAGCGCTCCCCTGCTCGACAACACCGTCGATGCAAATGGACATGCCGGTGCGCACGGCGACCAAATCGCCGGGTTCAAGCTCGGTGGCGGCAACGCTTACCTCGGTGTCGCCGACGACTTTTTGCGCCTTGTCGGGCACATCGAGCAGCGAGTTGATGAGCTCGTTTTCGCTCATGGCGCGCGTGTAGTCCTCGAGCAGCTCGCCCACGTTGAGCAGGAACATTGTCTGACCCGCGGTGTCGACATCACGCTTGACGAACGAAATGCCGATGGCCGAAGCGTCGAGCACGGGAACGGTCAGGCGCGGCTGCGCCAGCTCATGAAGAGCAGCGCGCAAAAATGCCATGTAACCGGCCACGACAAACACCGCACGCAGAGGCGTCGGCAAGAACCAGCGGCGCGCGTAGTGGGCGCCGATAAGTGTGGCAAGATCCATGACGAGCTTGTGCTTGCGTGGCTCAAGCTGCATCACGTAACCCGTCTTTGCGTCGGCAATGGCCTGGGCATCGAGCGCACCCAAGGCGTCGAGCACGCTCGCACGACACCGCTCGTCGTATTCGAGCGCCATCTGGCCAATACGGCCGTAAACGCGCACCTTGTGCACGCCGTCGATATCGCCGCTGAGCTTAAGAAGTGCATCGAGATCGCTCTCTGGCACAGGACCCGCCAATTGAAGACGGGTCCTGCCGGGGATCTCGCTAATAATCGAGAATCTCATAGTTTGTGCCTGGGAGCGTTACTCGGCTGCCTCGTCAGCAGCGGCCTCGCTCTGGGTGATATAGGCCGCCTCGGCAACCATGTCGTCGACATTAGCCTTGGCCTGCTCGACCATGTCCTGGTAGCAGTTCTTGACGCGCATGCCGCACGCAATGCCCTGCACGCAGGCATTCTTGACCGGAGCGCTGGTAAGCAGCTTGATGCCGGCCGTGCCAAGCAGAAAACCGCCACCGACAAGCAGAGTATTGAACGTCGACTTCTTCATGTTGCTTCTCCCTTTTGCCGCATTGGACGCGGCACGGTGCCTCAGCACCCGAGTTCATTAGTTTGCTCGAGCACGCTTTTGAGACTAGTTTAATCGAACTATTATGGTCAACCAAAGTTAACCTTTGGAAATCTTGGTCCCCTTTCCTACAGCTGCCAGGTAGCCGCTTCCTTTTGCAGCGCAACCATGCGGGCGAATTCCCCACCTGCCGCCTTGAGCCGCGCCGGAGTGCCCTGCTCGGCAACCACACCATCCTTGAGCACGACGATCTTGTCGGCATTTTCCACCGTACGCATACGGTGGGCAATAACGATAACCGTCTTACCTGCAAGCAGACGGGAGAGTGCCTGCTGTACCACGGTCTCATTCTCCACATCCAAGCTTGCCGTCGCCTCGTCCAACAGCACGATGGGCGCGTCTTTGAGCAGTGCGCGGGCGATAGAGATGCGCTGGCGCTCGCCGCCGGACAGCTTGGAGCCGTTCTCGCCGATCATGGTATCGTAGCCCTGCGGCATGCGGTTCACGAACTCGTCGCAGTTGGCGGCACGCGCGGCCGCAAGCACTTCCTCATCGGTGGCATCACGACGCCCGAGGCGGATGTTTCCCATCACCGTGTCGTCAAAGAGCAGCACGTCTTGGAACACAATGGCGTAGTCGCGCAGGAGTACCTCGGGATCGACGCCCGCAACATCCACACCGCCCACGGTAACCTTGCCCGCAGTGGCATCCCAAAAGCGCGCGGCCAGGCGGCTCACCGTTGACTTACCGGAACCCGAAGGACCGACCAGTGCCGTGACCTCGCCTTCCTTGGCGGTAAAGCTCACATCGGTAAGAACTTTCTCGCCGGCGCGTCCGTCCTCGCCCGCACCATAGCCAAATGCCACGTGATCGAACACCACATCATGGCCCGCGGGCTCAAATTTCTCGCTGCCCCGCGCCACAGGCTCTTCCATGATGGAACGCATGCGCTTGGCAGACGACTCGGCGGCAAACAGCTCGGACATTAACATTAACGCCTGGTCAAAGGGCGCATAGATACGGCTCACCATAAGCAGGAAGGCAAACAGCACCAAAAAGTCGACCTGCCCGGAGGCGACCATCGCGGCGCCCGTGACCAGCGTGGTGACAATACCCAGACGCAAAATGACAAAGGCGGAGTTGACCAAAAGCCCGTTAACGAGTTCTCCCTTAGTGGTCTCGCGCTCCTCGGCATCAATCACGGCGCCGAGTCCCTCAAGATAATGGGCCTCCTGGTTGGTGGCGCGGATCTCGCGAACGCAGTCGAGCGTCTCTTGAATTGCCTCGGTAACCTTGACCTTCTCGGCACGCACGCGATCGAACACCGGAGCCATGGGGCCGCGTGTTAGATACAGCACGGCAAAGGCCACGGGAACGCTCCAAAACGCCGCGATCGCCAGCTGCCAGCAAAAGAACAGCGACGCCACGAACACAACGGCGCTTGCGATGATGGCACCCCAAAGCTCTCCCAGCACGTGGCTGTAGGCATGCTCCATGGCCTGGACGTCGCCCATGATGGTCTCGGTTAAATCGGCCAGATCACGACGGCCAAAAAACGACAGCGGCAGTTTGCGCAAGCGCTCGGCAATCTCCATGCGCTGCTTGCCGCACTCCTCGTAAAAGATGCAGTAGGTGTAGTAATACTGCTGCCAGTTAGAGGCAAAGAGCAACACGAAAAAGACCAGGAGGCCGCCCACGATCGGCAGGGCATCCGGCAGGTCAGCCCCGCTGGCGAGATGCTCGACAAAGCCAGCCATAACCAGGAATAAAAAGCCCATGCCGGCCATGGTAATGAGATTGGTGAGCGTGGTCCAGAAAATGCCGCGTTTTACGCCGGCGATGCCTTTATCGGATAGGAAATACTTCTTTTGGAATGAGGCGAACATTTAGGCCTCGCCTCCCTTCGTGACGGCGGCATCCGCAGTCGCTGCAGTGATTTTCCAGCTCGCGGCCTGTTCGTATTCGGCCCACATCTTGGCATACAGACCCTCTTGGGACAGCAACTCGGCATGGGTACCCGACTCCTGCACGCTGCCCTGGTTGAGCACCACGATTTGGTCTGCGCCCACTACAGTCGAGAGTCGGTGCGCGATCATAATGACCGTGCGACCCGCCGCCAGCTTGCTAAAGGCGCGCTGGATGAGCGCCTCGTTCTCGGGATCGGCAAACGCCGTGGCCTCATCGAGCACCACGATAGGCGCGTCTTTAAGGATCGCGCGGGCGAGTGCCACGCGCTGGACCTCGCCGCCCGAAAGATATGCTCCGCCAGCGCCGAGCATTGTATTGATGCCCTGCGGGAGCTTGGCCACAATGTCGTCGCACTGAGCCGCGGAGAGGGCCGCACGCACTTCGTCGTCAGTGGCCGTGGGCTTGGAGGCGCGCACGTTATCGGCAAGCGTTTGCCGGAACAGCTGGTTGGTCTGGAACACAAAGGCGACCTGGTCCATAAGCTCGTGCGGATCCATATCGCGAACGTCCACACCGCCTACGAGCACTCGACCCGAGGAGACGTCCCAAAAACGCGGGATCAGGCTTGCGCAGGTTGACTTACCGCCACCCGAGGGACCCACCAGGGCGAGGGTGCTACCCGCGGAAACGCTAAAACTCACATGGCTGACAGCAGGTGCTTCGGCTCCCTCGTAGGTAAAGCTCACGTCCTCAAATCGCACGTCGCCGCCGGCAGGGTGCTTGGGGTGGGCGGGCACGGATAGCTGCTTGGAATCCATGACGCTTCGAATTCTAGCCAGCGAATCGGCACTCATCTGAGAGGCCTCGCCCACAAACATGAGCTTGGTCATGGCCGTCGGCACCACGGCCGAAAATATCGCGTAAAACGTGAAGTTGGTCATAAAATGCGCGAAGTCCGTCTCGCCCGGCGCCAACAGCAGCGCCACGGGCAACAGGAATGCCACAAGACCATTGAGCGCGGTAAGGTTAAGTACCTGCGGACCTCGGCAGAACGTGCCCGCATAGTTTTGTGCCATGTCGGCGTATTCGGCGATCGCGTCGTGGAAGGCCTTAAAGGAGTAGACCGTCTGCTGAAACACCTTGACCACGGGGATGCCACGTACGTATTCGGTGCCGGTCTTGTTCATCATGACCAGCGCTCCCATGTAGGCCTTCATGAACTCGGCGCCTTTGCCGCTCATCATGGTGGCCATGGCGCCAAACGAAACGACGACCGAGATAAGGCATGCCGCGCCCAAGCGCCAATCGAGGGCGAACAGCAACACGAGCAGGCCCACGACCATGGCGGCGGCGCCTGCGATATCGGGCAGCATGTGCGCGAGCAAAGTCTCGGTGGAGGCGGCGCATCCGTCTACAACACGACGCAGCTCACCGGTGGCGTGCGTGTCAAAGTAGCCAAGCGGCAGCTTAAGCAGGTGCTCGCTCGTAGTCTTGCGGATATTGGACGCGCAGCGAAACGCGGACAGATGCGTGCACATGAGCCCCACGAAATAAGCTACGATGCTTGCCAGGGCAAAACCCACGGCCCACCAGCCATACATCGCGATGTCGCAGGCTTCGCTCCAGTTAGGTGCTACGGCGATCAGATCGCGCGCGACAAGCCAAATGCACACGTACGGGCCAAAGCTCAGCAGCTGCGAGAGCGCCGAGAGCGCCATGCCCAAATACGTTAGAAATTTACGGTCGCCGGCATATGCAAGCAGCTCGCCGATACCGCCGCCTTCCCTTTTTGATCCCTTTGCCATGAGGTTCCCTTCTTACGGCTTGAGAGTTAACCGTAATCAACTTATCATTGATATGTTAGCCATGGCTCACAATCGAGCCAGGCGTGGACGTTTCTGCAAAGGAAAGGGACGCTTTTGCAAATGCGGCGGGCAGCGACCGACATAACCGAGCTCTACGCACCACAGTTTGAGCAGTTTGGCTTGGAGCTTACCGGCAAGGGCGCCGTCTTTACCGGCGAGGTGGCAAACGATCGGGCACACGGACGCGCATGGATCATGCCCCTCTCCCCTGCCTGCATTGTCATGGAGCATTTCATTACCCCGACGCACGATATGTACCTGGCCGAATACACACCCGAGCCGTACGCCTGCGTGAGCGAGGTCAGCGCGCCCACACTTACATGCATGCCCGAGGCTGGCATAACGCCTGCGAACCTTAAACCATTGCATGGACCGTGGCCAAACAATGCCGTTTGCAGCTTTATCCAAGATAGCTGTGGCGAGGAATTAAGCCCGCTGTTTGCGGGGGAGCTCTATCACTCGCGCTCGGTGCTCTTTTTGCCTGGATATTTTGACGAACTGGAGCACCGCTATCCCACCGAGTTCGCGGGAATCTTTGAGGCGTTTGCCGAGCCATGGCACGAGGAAGCGACGTCTGCCATCTGCCACACGCTGCGCCGGATTAACGAGGACCGCGCCCGCACCGTAGGCGGACACGTCTATATGCAGGGCATCGTGGAGACCATGGTCGCGGAGCTCGCCTGCTCGTGCGCGGCCCACAAGCAGGCGCGGCAGGCGGCAGACACACGCGTCAGCATAACCATTGCCGAAGAAGCAACGGCAATGATTGAGCGCGCGCTCGACAAAGGCAGACGTGTGGGTATCAACGAGGTGGCCGAGAGGCTCTACACAAGCCGCTCCAAACTATGCGCCACCTTTAAGGCCCAAACCGGCGAGTCCCTGGGCGCCTACATACGAAGGCGCCGCATGGAGCGGGCGCAAGACCTTTTGGCCGATAGCGCGCTCACGATAGCGCAGGTGGCAGAGCGTCTAGGCTACCCTCAGCAGGCCGCCTTCGCCCAAGCCTTCAAACAATACACCGGCATGACACCCACGGCTTGGCGAAGCAAGCATCGCTAAGGCCCAAGCTCCCTGGCCGTAACGGAGCGATTAATTAGCCGCCGCCCGTCAGCTCACCCAGGATCTAAACGTCAAGATGTGCACAATCAAGCGCCTTTTTGATAAGAGGGACAGATCGATCAGCCAAATACAACGGAATGTTGAGCACCCCGTCGTCGAGCTTTAGGTTCTTAAGTGAGTAGCGGACCCTCAATGGAGTCGTCTCCGCATGCTTGTCGGCATAGTACTTAAGGCTCTTGGAATGAACGACCTCTCCCGATTTGACCTCGACGGGAACGATTTCGTTTCCGACTTGAATCAAAAAATCGACTTCGTGCTTCGGCTTCTCGTTTGTCCAATAACGCGGAGCAGCATCTAACTGTGAAAGTAATGCCTGAAGCACATAGTTCTCGGCGAACGAACCTTTGAACTCCGAAAATAGCGCATCCGAGACGGCAAAAGCGGACGCATCCAGCCTTGCCATGCGGCGCAGCAAGCCGACATCAAGACAGTAGACTTTAAATGCCTTGAGGTCATCGTACGCAGAGAGCGGCACACCACCGGCAGCATTAAGGCGAACCGCCGTGATGAGCCCAGCATCGGCAAGCCATTCCAGAGCATCCTCGTATTCTCGAGCACGAGCCCCCTCGCGCACCGCACCCCAAACGAACTTTTTGTTCTCGCGCGCCAACTGAGCTGGAATCGAGTTCCATATTTGCGAAAGCTTGGCGAACTGCGCACGGCCACCATGCTTGGCAAAATCGCGCTCGTAGGAATCCAAGAGATCAGACAACACCTTATCGACCTGAACGATATCGCCCGTCTCCGCCCACCGGCCAAGAGCCTCTGGCATGCCGCCGCATGCAAAATAACGACGTAGATGCTCGACGAGACGGACATGGAAGAAATCAGGCACTGTCTCGATCTGATCCAGGCCGCCAAGGTATTCGTCGTAGTTTGCAGCGCCCTCGGCTTTCAGAAACTCGGAAAAGCTCATGGGGCGCATCTCCATGAACTCGACCTTTCCCACCGGAAAAGCGCTGGTCTCACGGGACAAGCGAACGCCCAACAAAGACCCTGCGCATGCGACGTGATACTCGGGGGCCTCGTCACAGAAGTATTTAAGGGCGCCGACTGCAGAAGGACAATCCTGGATCTCATCAATAATAAGCAGCGTTTCGCCGGGCTCGATAGGCTGTCCAAGTGCCAGGGAAAGATTTGAGATGATCCGTCGAGGATCGCGCGTACCTTCGAAAAACTGAGCGTACTCGCTCTGCACCCCAGGTGACGGCTCCTCGAGCGTCAGATACACAAAATTGAGGTACGAGGTTCGGCCGAACTCCTTAAGCGCCCACGTCTTTCCAACCTGGCGCGCCCCCTTAAGGATAAGCGGCTTACGATATTCTGACGCTTTCCAAGCGTTAAGCTTGGGAATGATATCTCGCTGCATGACCGAACCTCCCGCAAAGAAACTTCCGTAAACGTGATATTTCCCACATTTTACCTTAGGTAAAACGTGACATTTATCACATTTACGGAAGTTTTAAGCTCATTTCGCCACACTTTCATCACATTCAAAAGGCGGAGGCGCATTTTGCGCCTCCGTCACCATCTTTCCTATCAGCCTACCTGACCCGAACGGCCGAGTCGTCACGGAACCCGGGAGCCCCGGCAGGGCGGGTGCTTGCTCAAAATGAGTTCCGCACGCAAAGAAGGCCACTTAATGTGGCCTTCGTCTTGCGCAGGACTGTTCGAAATTTTGAGGAAGCACCCGCCCTGCCGGGGCTCCCGGGTTCCCGTTTACGAGAGCGACGTTCTCAGCAACTCGTTGAAGAGCTTCGGATTGCCCTTGCCGCGGCTCGCCTTCATGCACTGGCCCACCAAAAAGCCGATGACCTTCTGGTTGCCGTCACGATACTGCTGCGCCTGATCGGCACAGTTTGCCAGCACCTCGTCCACAATCGGCTGCAGCGCGCCGGCATCGCTCACCTGACGCATACCGCGCTCGTCGACGATCTTGTTGGGGTCGTCGCCGGTCTGGGCCATGGCCTCAAAGACCTCGTGCGCCTGGTTGGAGCTGATGGCATCGGTCGCCAGCAGCTTAGCCAGCGCTGCCACCTGAGCCGGCGCGATGCCGGACTCGGCGAGCGACACGCCTGCGCCCTTAAGGTAGGCGATCATCTCGTTCACCAGCAGGTTTGCGACCGTCTGAGCCTCTTTGCCAGCCATACCGGCAGCGGCCGCCTCAAAGAACTCGGCGAACTCCGGGTCGCCAGCGATCTGCTCGGCATCGGCGGCCTTAATGCCAAAGTCGGCCTCAAAACGGGCACGCTTGGCATCGGGCAGCTCGGGAATCTCGCCTCGGCAGCGGTCGATGAACTCGTCGTCCAGATCGAACGGCGCTAGGTCGGGATCGGGGAACAGGCGATAGTCGTCGGCCGTCTCCTTCACACGCATAACCACGGTGCGCTTACGGCTGGGCTCCCAGTGGCGGGTCTCCTGATAGATGATGCCGCCCTCCTCGAGCACCTCGGCTTGGCGGCAGATCTCGTAGGCAAGACCGTCATGCAGGCTCTTAAACGAGTTGAGGTTCTTGAGCTCGGTCTTGGTGCCCAGCTTGGTCTCGCCGCGGCGGCGCAGTGACACGTTGCCGTCGCAACGCATGGAGCCCTTCTCCATGGAGCAGTCGGAAATGCCCAGCGTCACAAAAATGCGACGGAGCTTCTCCATAAACAGGCGAGCCTCCTCGGGCGTGCGCAGATCGGGCTCAGTCACGAGCTCAATCAAAGGCGTGCCGCAGCGGTTGTAGTCGACGAGCGACTCGGCGGCGGCGGTAATGCGGCCCTCGGCGCCGCCCACGTGGACCATCTTGGCGGCGTCCTCCTCCATGTGGATGCGCAGGATGCGGATAGGCACCGTGTAGGAACCGTCCTCGCGGCGCTCGGGCATCTGCAGGTTGGACGCGTCGTAGCTGGCCAGGTGGCCGACGCGCTGGTTGCCCTCGCGCATGGTCGACGTCATGGACGTGGACAGGCCCTCGGCATTGGCCGAGGCGCTCGCCAGGCTCTGGGCCTCGGCCTCGCCAAACGCGCAGTCGGGGCGCTCGGCGGCACCGCGACCGGTCACGTCCAGGTCCAGGTGACCGTACATGGCAAAGGCGACCGGACCCTGCGTGGTCTGGAAGTTCTTGGCCATATCGGGATAGAAGTAGTGCTTGCGGTAGAACATCGAGTGGCGCTGGATCTCGCAGTTGGTGGCGAGACCGGCCTTGACGATGCTCTCGATGGCGCGCTTGTTGGGCACCGGCAGGGCGCCGGGCAGGCCCAGGCACACCGGGCACACGTTGGCGTTGGGCTCGTCATCGTGGCTGAGCTTGCAGTTGCAGAACATCTTGGTATCGAGTGCGGTGAGCTCGGTATGGATCTCCAGGCCGATCACGGCCTCCCAATCCTGCAGGACCTCGGAAAGCTCCTTCATTACAGCTCGCCTCCCTTCCCGGCAAAATCGGGCGCGACGGAAAGCGCGGGCGCACCCGTGGCGGCATCGGCAAAGCCGCGCTCCAGGGCGCGGGCAAACGTGAGCAGCTGACGGTCCTTAAAGGCCGGACCCACTAGCTGGGCAGAAACGGGCAGCTGAGTATCCTCGCCCAGGCCCAGCGGCACCGAGATACCACCGTTGCCGCAAATGTTGAGCGAAATGGTATACAGGTCCGAAAGGTACATCTGCGTGGGATCGCTAATCTCGCCAAACTTAAAGGCCGTGCGCGGCGAGGCGGGCATGAGGATGGTGTCCACCTTGGCATACGCGGCATCGTAGTCCTGCGTGATGAGCGTGCGGGCCTTTTGCGCAGCGTAGTAGTACTTGTCGTACACGCCCGAGCTCAGCAGGTAGGCGCCGAGCATCTGACGGCGCTTGGCCTCGGCGCCAAAGCCGTGGGCGCGCGAAAGCGAGCTCTGGTCGGACAGGTTGGCGCAGCCCTCCTCCTGGTAGCCGTAGCGAATGCCGTCGAAACGGGCCAGGTTGGAGAACGCCTCGGCCGGGCCGATGACGTAGTAGGCGGCGATGGCGGCGTCCAGGTGCGGCAGGTCGACCTCGACCAGCTCGGCGCCCTGGTTCTGCAGCTCCTGGGCGGCGCGCTGAACAGCGGCCTTGACCTCGGGCGTCAGGCCCTCGGCCTCCATAAACGCAGGGATAATGCCCACGCGCCTGCCCTCGATGCTGTCGTTGAGATGCTCGGTAAAGTCGACGGCGCAATCCTGGCTGGTGCAGTCGTACGGATCATGGCCCGCGCCGGTAAGCGCGTTCATGGCCAGCGCGACATCCTCGACCGTGCGGCCAAAAGGACCCACCTGGTCGAGCGACGAGCCAAAGGCAACCACGCCGTAACGGCTCACGGCGCCATACGTGGGCTTAAAGCCCACCACGCCGCACAGCGACGCCGGCTGGCGAATGGAGCCGCCGGTGTCCGAGCCCAGCGAGAGCGCGACCTCGCCCGCGGCGACGGCGGCAGCGGAGCCACCCGAGGAGCCGCCGGGCACGCGCTCGGTATCCCAGGGGTTGTTGGTGCGATGGAACGCCGAGCTCTCGGTGGAGCTGCCAAAGGCGAACTCGTCCATGTTGGCCTTGCCCATGGGCAGGCAGCCGGCATCGAGCATGCGCTGGACGCAGGTAGCGGTGTAGACGCTCTGGTAGTCCCCGAGCATGCGGGAAGCGCAGGTGGTGCGCGTGCCCACGAGGTTCATGTTATCCTTGATGGCCAGCGGCACGCCCGCGAGCGGGGGCAGCGGCTTGCCTGCGGCACGGTCGGCATCCACGCGCGCAGCGGCCTCGAGCGCAAGTTCGGGCGACACCTGCAGGAATGCCTGGACCCCGCCCTCGCGCGCCTCGATGGCGGCAAGGGAGGCCTGGGCCACCTCGGTAGCGGTAAAGTCGCCGGCGGCAACGCCCGCGGCGATCTGGGCAGCGGTAAGGGAATCGAAGCTTAGCGCCATTACTCGCTCTCCCCCTCTCCCAAAATGGACGGCACGCGGAAGTAGCGGTCGCGCGCGCTGCCGGCGTTTTCGAGCGCAACGTCGAGCGGCAGGTCGCGCTCGGGCTCGCGCAGGTCATCGCCCATCACGTTGGACAGGCTTCCGATAGGATGGAACGTGGGCTCCACGTCGGGCAAGTCATATTGCAAGACGGGCTCGAGCATCTGGACGGCGTCGTTCAGGTAGGACGTCATCTGGGTGAGCTCGTCATCGGTCAGTGCGATCTTTGCGTACTCGGCGATGCCGCGCACGTCTTTCTCGCTGAGTGCCATAGGCGCTCCCTTCCGCATAACAGATAAACCGCTCTAGTATACAAGGCAACGCCGCTTGGAGCAGGTGCTTTACCCAAATGCAGCGAAAACGTATCGAGGGCGGCGGGCTGACAGGCGGCGAACTGGCGGTTCTGCAGCGAAACCGCACCGTCCATAGCGAAAGCCGTCTCGCCCACAGCGAAAAGCATCCCGCCCACAACGAAAACCATCACAACATTCGACGCTTATCGCCAAAATCGCAATTTTCATCGAATGTTGTGATGGTTTGGAAGTCCCGACCACCACAAAGGTGCCTGTCCCCTTTGTGGTGGTTCTGGAGAATGTCTTATGCCGAGGCCTTGGCCTTGCGGCGCTTGCGGACCGCGTGGATCACGATGTCCAGCAGCAACAACACAATGGCTACGACCACGATGAGCACGGCAAACTCGCGCTTGCCCCAGTGGCGGCCGGCCAGCGACTTTTGCTTGTCGACATCCTTCTTGCTGTACTTGGTGCGCACGCAGTGCACCAACAGGCGATGGTCGTTTACGCCGTAGGGCGTGCAGGTGACGAGCGTCACTTTGTCGGCACCGGGCTCGATGGTCAGCGACTCCATCTCCTCGGGCAGCACCACCTCGGAGTCCACCATCTTGTAGGCGAGCGTCTTGTTCATGGTGTGCAGCAGCACCAGGTCGCCGGGCTCCAGCGAATGGATGTCGTCGAACATGCTCAGGTTGCGCATGCCCGAGTGCGCGGTGAGCACGCAATGCGTCGAGGCGCCGCCTACCGGCAGGCTCGTGCCCTCCAGGTGGCCGACGCCCGCCATAAGGACCTCCTCGCTCGTGCCGTGGTAGATGGGCATGCTCACGTCGATGGAAGGGATCTCGACCCAGCTCATCATGGGGTCGCGGTCAAAGATGAGCTGCTGGGCATAGGGCTCGATCTGGTCGGCGGGGAGCTCGGTGGCCTCGCCCGCCAGTTGCTCGTTAAAGGAGCGCGCCTGGAGCAGGATGCGCTCGCGCTCCTCGGCAGACAGCGCGTCCACGGTGCTGGACACCGTGCTGATCTGGTTGAACACGCCCGAGGCTTCGAGCCGGTCCAAGATCCACGGCCAGGTCATAAGGCCCACGCCAATAAGGATGATAACGATGGTGATGAGCCGGTCGGCCCAGCGCGGAAGTCGCTTGCGGCGACGCTTGGGCTTTGGTTGAGGTTTGGGCTGAGGGCTTGAGCCGCCGTTGTCCGCGGCGTTATTGCTCTTCATATGTTTGGCGCCCTGCACCATCGCCGGTCACTCCTCTACAGCTCAGGTTGTCTAAACAAATAATAGCCGATTAGCGAGCTCATGCGCCGGACAACGCAGCTAGACTGCACCGTCCGGGCCACGTAACTCCACTCAACCAATCAAGCCATATGTTGCTTTCATCGTCTCGAGCAACTGCGCCATCGTTACGCCCGCAACCCCAATCTGTTTCAGATTGACGTCGCCCACCTCACAATCTTTAACAAACGCAAGCATATCGTCCTTCAGTTCTCCGCGTAGGTCGACGCCTTCCGACTCGCCAAGCAGCTGAGCAAGCCTCAGCGCATCGCGTTTATGCTTTTTTACCTTCCTCGAATCAACGTTCTCCCCCGCTTCCCTTCTAGCTTTTAGGTCGAGATACGCCTTCGCTTTGAACGGAACAATGTATTCCGTACCCAGGACCGAAACGCCGCCTACGGTCCGAATTCCCTGAAGGAACAAGCTGTAGTAAGCATCGTCCAACAAAATTGCCGAAAGACTGCTTATGTTTTCATCAACGTGAATTGGCGCCACATCAATCCCCTCACGACCCTTTAGAAAGTCGGGGCACTTCGCGAAGAGTTCGATCATATGGGGGTAACCCGGCCTCTTAGGCTCTGTAAACCGATAAAAACATGAGCCTTTACCTTCGCCCCAGCCGCAGCGGTAGCCGCCATCACGCACCAAAGTCCATATGGCTTCCGCCGTCTGAGGCAACCGGTCATCGGCGACAATTACCACATCAAAATCGTGAGTCGCCCTGAATGAAAGCCCCGCCTCCGCGAGCAAAATGTCGCATGCCGTGCCGCCGATAAGGGCATACGATCCTGCAGCTTCTTGCATATGCTGCTGAAATTCTTGGAGACCTTCTACAGCGCTTCTTGCCATGGATATTCCTTTCCAAACATGCGATCGACTTCGAGCTGAATTCGCTCATCGTCGATTGCCGCCAAAGATAGCGCAAGCGAAATGTCGTCGACACGGGAGGAGCCGGCAAACACGGGCGCATAGCGCCACACTTGGATCATCGCCGTCTCGTTATCCGGCAACTCGCCGTCTGCGACTTCGAGGTCGCTCAGTTGACGCCATGTACTTCTTAAGACGGCCTTTTGTTCCATGCCCGGTGCAGCGAGCATCGAACGCGCGGCGAGTGCCGTCTCCCCGGCGTCAACAAGATAGTCGATCTTCGGCGTCTTCCTTGCAAAAAAGACCTTCGAGACAGGCGAGGAGAGCTCTGCCATGTGCTCGCTGAGCAAAAGATCAACGGCGACAGGGAGCACGACGACACGTCGCTCGCAACGTTCGCGCCTCGCGAGCCCCCTGTCGACAAGCTCGGTTATGGCCTCACTCGCACGGCTTGCCGAGATCCCAAGCGCACGACAAAGGTCATAGGGACGATATGGCTCCTGGGTTGCTCCCCAGATTGCGGCAGCCTGCGCGTTGGGCGACATCTTGGTCGCGTGATTGCGAAACCGGGCACCGCCCCTCTCCGTGCAAGCTGTGCCCATAAATGGAAGAAAAGCCTGTCTACCGGGACAGACAAAGGGAATCCCTTGTGCGACCAATGCTTTGCGCTGACGTGCATCGGCATCAGGAAACGAAACGACAACAGGAGTCTCCGCGCGCAAGGCTAGCTGACTATAGACTCTCTTAGCCTCGGGAAGCCCGACGCCAGTAGGCAAACTTGCAAGCAAAAACGAAAAACCGTTTGCGTCAACAGCGCGGACCTCAATCGCCCGCAGATGCAGCGGCAAGCGTGCGGATCCAGGCCAAGTTTTGGTCTTGGCGGAGAGCCCTAGTGCTTCTTGTAAGTAGATTAGCGCTTCGTTCATTTCCATCGTTTTCGTTTGATTCCAGTTTATATTGGAATTATACATAATTTTCGGAATTAACGAGATTCCGTTCGTGCCTAAGCCCATATTTACGTTTTCAAAATGTCCCGAATCGGCGGGGCGATTCGGGATACAATGTCAATAGAAAACGACGCACCCCGCGTAAGTGTACGAGAGCGCGGGCGGCCTAGTTTTCAGCTTTAGTTAAATGCCCGGGATCCGACCCCCGGGCATTCTTATTTGCGCTTGTTGCGGCGCAAATGCCTTCTACCGTCCGCACCGCGCGTGCGGCTACGGACCTTAAACCGAACCTCATACGAGTCAAGAAACGCGATGACGGATGAGTCCGCATCGGACGGTGGAGGCTGGCTGCGTTGTCCAAAAAGAACGGGGCAGACTCCAGTGCGGAGTCTGCCCCGAAAAGAGAATGGCAAAGCAAGAACGTCGATGGACGAGAAAAGTGTCCGCAAGTCTCATGGCCATCACATCCCACCTGCCAAAGGGATGGGTGAGCGAGCGTTACTCCTGCTCGGACTCCTCAGCCTGCTTACGGCTGCGGATGAGGTGCGCCACGCCGATGCACAGCACCGCGCCACCAGCGATCCAAGTGAAGGTCACGCCGTTAAGACCGGTGAGCGGGAGGCCAGAGCCCTTCTTGTTCTCGACGGTAAGGTTAACGGTGCCATCAGTCTGGGTGGCGTCAAGGATAACGAGGTTGGAAGTCTCCGCATTCCTGGTGACCTTCACAGTCTTTGCCTTTTCCTCGGTTTGACGAAGGCTGCCTTCACCAGACTCCGGAGTCGAGATTGTGAAAGTGAAGTCCTTCAGCGAATTGTATTCGCCGAGGGCAGTTTTCTCGTGCACGGTGTACGTTCCAGCGTCAAGTCCCTTGATGTAAATTTCGCCATTTCCATCAGTGAAGAACTCATGCGGCGTTTCACCAAGGTTGCCATGTTCCTGAACGTATTTGTTCTTAGAAGCGCTGCCGTCCGCATTGTCATCAGGAACGGTAGCCTGGATGGTAAATCCGACATTCTGGAGCTTGTTCTTGCTTTCGTGATCTTGCTTGACGAGTTTGAGCGCATAGGTGTAGTCGCGAACAGTATCGGGCACGGACTCACCCCTGCCATTGCTCATGGGGTTGTTGGAGTAGATGAGCTTGACGGTATTCTCGTTACCCTCGCCGCCAACAGTAACCATCTCAGCCTTCACGGGATCGAGCATGGCGGCATACTCGACGAAAATCTTCGTGTCCTTGGTGAGGTTGGACACGGCGGTCTTGAGGTCACCGAACTTAACGGTCAAGATTTGACCCGCGCCGTTTGCACCGCCCTTGACTTCGGGAGTGCATGCAGAAGTAATATCCACAGCGCTGTCGCGATTATTGCCAGCATATACCTTAATGGAGTCCTCTTTAACCGTCAGGCCAGCAGAAAGCTCATCATGAAACTCGTAGTAGTAGCTATCGAACGAGGCCACGTTTTCGGCAACGGTGCCGGTTAGCTGATATTGAACATTCTGACCAACCTGTGAGTCAGCCTTGTCGGCCCAATCGCTGTGGGGTTTGTCGTCCTTAATCTTCTTTGTAACCGTAGGAATGCCGGTCTTCTCGGTAACCTCAACAGCACTGCCGCCCACGACAGCGAAGATCGGCGACGTACCAGTCTGCTTTTTGCCGGAATGTTCATCCGCACTGCCGATAGAGCCAGCGTCAGTCAGGAAGAGATAGTAGCCAGGGTTCTCAAAAGAAACTGAGGTATCTGCGGCGAAAGCAGCGCTAGTAGCCCCCTTTGGCTTGGTAGGTGCAGTGTTCTTGAGCAAGTCGGCAATCTTATCGAGCAAATCGCCATTGTTCACAACCCAAGAAGCGTTCTTGAGATTCGCAGCCATCCAGTCAGCAACATCCTGCGCGGTGGGATTTTCAGTGGGAATTTTCGGATTAGTGGAATCATAGTCAGTGCTGCCCTGAATAGCAGCAATAATGGCGTTCCGGGTGTCAAGTGTCACATCGGCGTTCCATTCGACATCAGAAACTACCTTGTTGCCTGAGTCAGTCCCATCAACCACCTTGGCTTTAAAAATCTGATAGGCAACAAACTGAGTCTTTTTTTCCGGATTCGCGGCGTCCGTGTTATTTTTATCTTGCTTGATCGTGATGCTATTGGTCGAACCCGCCGCACCATCAGCAAACGCCATGGTCACCGGGGCCATAACCCCGCCGAAGCTCAGCGCTGCTGTGAGGCCGGCGGTTACTGCCAGGCGTGCGATGTTCTTGCTCATGCTCATCTTCTTTTCCTCCGTTTTCCGTTTGATTCTCATTCGATCGATCATCATCTGTCTGTGTCTTAGCATCTGCTTCGCTACGTCTCGCCCCGCTCTCTGTGGGGCTGCCAGCTACTCTTTATGGCTGCCACCTCCCCGCTTGACCAGGAGCGCGACCACGATGAGCGCGGCTCCGGCGACCGCTGCGGCGGCCGCGGCGTACATTGCCATATCGCCAGTCGAGGGCATAAAGCCTCCGGTGGTAATGCTAGGGGGTGTGCCGGTGGGCGTGTTGATGAGCGACGCCTCCAGGCTGCCCGTCGACCCGTCCGCGCTGTCGGCGCGCAGGGGCGACTCGGCCGTGATGGTGAGCTTGGGCTTGGCGGCGGCCACCTGGTCGACGTCCAGGCCCTCGGCCTTAACTGTCACGGAGCGCGTGCCCTCGAAGGCGGTGTAGCCCTTGGGCGCCTTGAGCTCGCGGACCTCCAGCTTGCCCGAGTCCACGCCCGAGACGGTCACGCGGCCGTCCTCGCCCGTGGTGACGGTGGCCTTGCCCTCCGCATCCCACGTGCCGTCGGCCGCCAGCGTGCGACCGCGGTCGTCGGCGATGCTCAGGACCGCCCCGGCAAGCGGCTTGTCGCCGTCGCTGCCGCGCTTGGTGAGCGCGAGATCCCAGGTGTAGGCGCACGCATCGTCGCTCGGCGTACGGGTGAAGTCGGCGTCGCCGGACTGGTCGGCAAAGGGAGAGCGCGGGTAGCGCAGGTAGACCTCGTTGGGGTTGCCCTTCGCGATGCCGTGGTTGCACGCGCTGTTGAGCGGCGCGTTGTACACGGCGACCACGCGGGCGCCCGCGGTGAAGGCGTCGGTCCCGCCGAGCGCGGCGATGAGGTCGCCGGTGCGCACGGTGAATGTCTTACCGTCGGCCGCTACCTTGGTGGCGCACTGGGCCGTGATGTCGGTCCAGCCCTTCGCGGGCTCGGTGCCGGCGCGGCCGTCCTTGCCGGTCTGGACCGCGTCGAAGCCGCCCTCGGCGCCCGCCGCCACGTACACGCGCATGCTCGCGGCGACCTTGGAGGGGTCGAGCCCCGCGCCCATGGTGTCGACGAACCGCACCGTATAGGTGTCGTAGGCCGTGAGGCCCGCCGGGACCGTGGCAGAGAGGCGCCAGTACAGGTCGTCGGCGACCGTGGCGTCGGCGGCCTTCTGCCAGGCGGCGGTGCCGTCCTCCAGCACGTGCTTGGCGACCTTGGGGGTCGCGGCCTTGGGCTTGACGGTGACGGCGCTGCCGCCCACCAGGGCCATGATCGGCGCGGTGCCGGCCTCGCCCTGGGAAATGGCGTCATCGTCGGCGACGATGAGCCAGTAGCCGCAGGGCAGCTCGGCCGCCGTGCCCGCGTTAAGGCCCACGAACACGGCACCAGAGCTCTGGAGGGAACGAGCGAGCTGTGCGCTCAGCGCGCCCGTAAGGTGGGAATCGGTGTTGAGCCACTCGGCAGCTTCCTGCGCGGTGGTCTGGGAATTGGGCATGCCGGCGCTGTGCAGCACAGGCAGCGCGGCGTCGCGCACGGCGTCGCTTGCCCAGGCGAGGTCGGTGGCGATCTTGGCGTCGCTGTCGCCGTCGACGACGTTGGCGCTAAAGATCTGGTAGGCGTCGTAGCTGCGCGCCACGGTGCCGCTCACCGTGATGGAACCGGTCGAGGTCGGCGCGGCCTGCGCGGATGCGGGGAACACAACCGCGCAGGCGCCGATCAGGAGGGCAAGCAGCGCAAACAAAATCGGGAAGGAGCAAACTTTCTTATTCACGACGCTCACCCCCCTTCGCATTCGCCTTGCGACGAATGTGCATCCAGGCCGCAGCAGCGCAAAGCACCGCCGCGCCGGCAAGGTACGTCAGAGTGACGCCCGACATACCAGAAAGGGGCAAAGAGGTGGAGTAGGTGTTGGTGAAGGTGGAGGCGGGAATGGCGTCGGGCGCGGCGGCGAAGGGTTGAACCACGACGCCCTGCCCGTTCTCACCCAGGGCGTTGCCCATGTCGTCCTTCATCTGGGTGACCGTGGTGGAGGTGGTAAGGCCGGAGTACTTGCCATTGACCCTGGCAACCTTCACCGTGACGGCAACCTGGTACTCGGCCTTGGAGTAGCGGAGCTTATTGACGGCACCGGTGGCGGGCGCGACCTCCTTCACCGTGTAGGTGTAGGTCTTGGCGTAGTCGCCCGCCGTACCGGGGGCATCGGACAGGTGCGAATTGTCGAACGTCATGGCGCCAAAGGTCGCCGTGATGTTGTTGAGCTTGGCGGCATCGGTCTCCCCTGCCTTTGGGGCAACAGAAATCTTGGACGCATCGGGCATGGGTTCGGGCATGGGGGCTGTGGCTGCATAGTCACCGGTAGCCTCGATGCTGAAGTCGAACGCAACGTACTTAACGCTGGAATCCTTCGGCCAGTCCGTATTGCGAACAGATTTGGTCACCGGGATCTTCACGGACGTAATGGGAGTATCGGAGATGTACGTAGTGCCATCAACGATGCTCGGTTTCTTTCCCTCGGTCCACGCAATGGAACCGTTCTCCTTGGACACCGCGAACTCATAGGTTGTCTGGTTCAGCTCGTAGCCAGACGGCGCCTGGGTCTCAACAAGCGTGTACGTGCCCGGCAGCAGACCCTCGAGCTTGAACTTGCCATTCGTGTCGTCGGCATCGTCCCACGTGATCTCACCCGAAGCCGACTGGTCGCTCACGGTCCAAGACCGCGCCTCGGTCGTACCATTGGCATCCAGTTTCGCAAGCTTCCACTTGGAACCAGCCAAAGGAGTGTGTTCTGTGTCGCCCTTCGCCACCTTGATCCAAGACACCGTACCGGTGATGATCTTGGTGTTGGGAATGGCACCTGTGGGGTTATTCTCGAACGGAACATTTTTGCCGTTCTCATCCACGTAACCCTGAACGTAGTTCGGCTTCTCGCCAGTATTGTTCATAGTGGCATAGTAGATGGTGTCTGACTTCTGGTAGCCAGCCGGCGCTGTCTCCTCTTTGATGTAATACGTGAAGTAGTTGGTATCGTTGGAATTGCCGATGTTTGCCTTCTGGTTCAGATAGTTGAACTGAAGCTTGCCATCACCCGAAGCGTAATCATTTGCGCCACCGTCAGTCACCGTCACGATAGCGTCCTTGCCCGCGACAGCATTCTCGACAGAACCATAGATAGCCCACGAGGAACCAGGAAGCGACGTGTTGCCGTTCGCCGCATCGACCTTGCTCCACGCAACGGCGGAGCCGTCGGGCGTATACGACCCAGACCACGGGAAGTTGTGACGCTCCTGATCCATATCGATGACGGAAGCCGAGTTACCCTCACCAAATGCTGCGGCAACCTTCGGGCTGTTCATTGAGAAATCGACGCCCACATAAACGCGGCCGTTGGTAGTCACATGGTCGTCGAAACTTCCGTTGGGAACGAGAATCGATCCGATCATAGCCGCCGCAGGATCGTCGTCAGTCCACTTGGCACCGGTGGCTGTGCCGCCGTATCCCCAGTCCGCGCGGTTTTCTCCCGCGATGCCGCCTCGAATGGTAAGGCTGGTGGTATCGACGAAGTTCCACATGATGGACTGGGAGGCCAGCGAGTATTTCGCGTCAAGGTCTTTCTTGGCGTACTGACTCTCGTAACCGCGAGATATTTCTGTATCTCCCCACCAGAAGCGCCAGCCGTTGTGGAACTCGACAGGATTAGTACCTGTAACGTTCACGACAATGGATGCGCCTTCGGGGATATTGGTGAACTTAAAGTCGACGCCGCGGTAGTAGACGCCATCCTTCCAGTTGGAGAGCTCGGAACCGGCGATGGTGAAGACCTGTTGCATAGAAGTTCCATCGCCGGTAAAGGTGATGAGTCGCTCGGTGTTGCGAATCTTATTGTTCGGGATTCCGGTATCGAGCGCACCGGAAACAGACTTGCCGCTACCATCGAATTTGAGTGTATAGCTTGTTCCGTCGTTATTGTACTTGTTGATGACGTAGTTGCTATTAGGCTCTGCAAAGCCGTTGACATCCACCTCGCCGGTATTTTCAAACGAGTCGAGCTGTTTCGATAGCTTCGAGAGGTATCCATTTGTACCGTTATAGCTCGAATAATCGCTACCGTTGACATTAGTCAAATCAACAGCTTTATTGAACAGGGTGCTTTCCAGAGCAGACAAGCCCTCGTACCAATTACCCTGCATTGTCACCACAGACTGGCGTTTATAGTCGCTATCGCGCCAGTATGTGATGGGGCCTGCGATTTGCGCGGTGTAGGCAAAGCCGGAAGGAGTCGCGCCCTCAAAAGGTCTCTGCTGTCCGACCCAAGCGCCTTTGTTCCAAGCGCCAACGGTAGTCGCCCCCGGCAAGTTGCCGTTGTAACCAACGTTCATTTTGGTGATCGCACTGTCGATTCCGGCGACCGCAAGCACGGTGCTGCCGTAGACAGGACGGAACTGGGAACCAAAACCAACGGTGCCAAAGCGGAAACCAGCGCCGCCACTACTATTATAGGGCCAGCTCTCTTTGAGTGGATTCATGGCAAGCTTGCCACGGACCACGGTAAGGCCCTCCGCCTCAGCGGCATATGAGCCGGTGGGGGCGTTGTCCGCATCAAGATCGATAGTGCCGTCGCTCGGCTTATCGCTCGGCTTACCACCGATGTACATGTCGCGGCCGACGTAGGTGGCCACGCCGGGATCAGGGGTTGAGACATTGATATTCGTACCGATACCGATAGACGTGGGAACGTAAATTCCCGGCTTCACGGTGGCCGTCGCTCCCGCTGAAGCCGCATTCGCACTCTGAGCCTGCTCAACACTATTTGAAGAGCCAGACTCGCCGCCATCGGTCTCGTCGCTATTCTGGTTTTCGGCATCCTCGCTGGTGTTACCTACAGCAGCGGACTCACTTGAGGAACCCCCCCCCATTACAGTTTCCGCGGTAGAAACTGTCTGGGCATCGTTGGCGATGGCCTGCGAGATCGGGGGCATAACGAGCGACAGTACCAGGCTCAAAACGGAGGCTCCGCACAAAACGCCTGCCAGTACACGGCGCGTCGCTTTTTTACTCTGCTTAGATTTGTCTGAATTCGCTTTCATCGATGTCTCCTCCCCAAGAGACCGCGATCTTGCTCTTTCACTATCAAACGTATCTGCGCAATCTGTAATTGCGCACGCTTAGTAATCCATATTGTAGCAATTGTTTGAACATCTAAGCAAAAATACCGATAGTTTTGTAGCGAATTCTCAATTCGCTTGACATTTGCTCGGATTTACCTTCGTTTATTCGCTATGAAATATCTATTTCTACTGGTAATTAAGCTAGTTATCATTTTTTTAATAGCATTTTATTTATTTGCACAACATTTTGCTCAAGAGCATGCGTCCTGTGAACGGTCGAAAATCGACCGTGAGCGGTAGATCATTAACCGGGAGGAATAGACTACCAAATTGATGGGAATATCTTTAACCCATCGGTGGTTAGAAGCATGATGTTCAGACAACGTTATTTGAATTTTCGCGCAGATTTTCGGTATCAATTCGCCCAAATCGCCTGAGGCCACGGCAAAGGAGCCTGCTCCCTTTGCGGTGGTTCTGCCCCGGCGCTACAGCAGATGCTCCTCGATAAAGATCGCGATGCCGTCTCTGTCGTTGCTGGCGGTTACAAAGTCGGCGGCGGAGCGGGTGGCATCGCTGCCATTTGCCATGGCCACACCCACGCCGGCGTCGGCCACCATGCAGGTGTCGTTGTCCGCATCGCCAAACACGCAGATGTTCTGAAGCTCCATGTCGTTGAGCTCCGCCACGCGCACAAGGCCGCGCGTCTTGGACACGCGCGGATCCATGAACTCGTAGAGCCGCTGCGTGGTTTGCAGAGCCGCCGCCTTAACAGTGTCATCGGCAAACGTCGACGCCCGCTCAATCACCTGCGGCATCACCTCGGGCGCCATGGTAAACATCACCTTGGGCTGCGGCTCGCGCAAAAACTCGGCAAAATCGACCACCTGGTAGGGCACGCCGTCGACGCGTGACAGGTGCTCGACACACGCGTTGCTCTCGGGCACGTAGAACACGCCGTCTCGGGGGCAGACGGGCGTTGCCGGAAGGTCCGCCATGTGCTTGCAGATGCGCGCGATGGTCTCGCCCGGCAGCGGATAGCTCAGCTCGTTGATGTCGTGCGCGCGGTCGATGACCTCGGCGCCACCGCAGCCCACGAGCACGTCCACCAGGCCTTCGATGCCCCAGAGCTCGTACATGGCCTCGGTCGCGTGGGCGTCGCGCCCGGTGCACAGGCCAAAGAGCACGCCACGCTCGCGCAGGGCGCGGATCGCCGCCACGGTGCGCGGGGACACCGTGTGCTGGCTCGTGAGCAGCGTACCGTCGATATCGCAGAACACGGCTTTGATGTGGCTGAAGGTGGTGTCCATGGGAGCCTTTCTGGGTTGTGCGGCGGTGTGGGGTGTATTCGTGAACGGCGTACATGGTATACCAAGGCACAGGTGCGGCCCGTCAAAGCAAAAACCACCACAAAGGTACCTGCTGGCCCCTTTGTGGTGGCCGAACCCGAAGGGTGGCCTGGCCCGGGGCGCAAAGCATCACAACATTCGACGTTTTTCGGCAAAATCGCGATTTTCATCGAATGTTGTGATGGTTTTTACTGCAAAGCAAAAACCGCCACAAAGGTGCCCGGCCCCTTTGTGGCGGAAATGACGTTTGCCCAGATAAAACCTGCCAAAATAAACCTGTCCCTTTTTGGCAGGTTTTAGGCCAGATGATCTTGGATAAGGTCGCAGATGGCTCGGGCGTCGTTGATGTTGATGGCTCGGGTCGCAAAGCCGGCGTCGAAGGCCTGACGCGCCAGGGCCTCGTTGCAGGCAAGGGCCAGCGTGTGACCGTCGACCAGGTCGAGCGAGCTCTTGCCGCGCAGACGGTCGACACCGGAGCGCGCGACCACGATGTTGTCGAAGCCCTCGGTCTTGTAGCCCTCGATGATCACCACGTCGACATCGTTGTAGCGCGACAGCAGCTCGCGCGCGGGCATCTCGTCCTCCTCGCGCGTGTCGGCGTACTCCGCCCAGCGCGTGGCGCAGATAAGTCCCACATGCTTGGATCCGGCCTGGTGATGGCGCCAGGTGTCCTTAGCGGGCACATCGATATCAAAGCCGTGGTGCCCGTGATGCTTGAGCGAACCCACGCGCAGGCCGCGGCGGGTGAGCTCGGCAATGACCTTCTCGACGAGCGTGGTCTTGCCCGAGTTTTGGTAGCCGATAAACGCGATCGCGGGGACGGCCGGTGCCGGAGCTGCGGGCGCGACGGCGACGGGTGCGCTCGCGGGTGCGTTGCCCGTGGCTCCCACGGACTCAACGGCAGCGGCCTGACGCTCGGCACGATTCCACACGCCCGAGCGGCCGCCCTCCTTGTGCAGCAGGCGCACGTCGACGATCTCCATGCCGCGATCGACGGCCTTGCACATGTCGTAGATCGTTAGGCACGCAGCGCTCGCGCCGGTCAGGGCCTCCATCTCGATACCCGTCTTGCCCGTCACGCCCGCCGTAACCAGCACGTGAAAGCCAACCTGTCCGTCCGCGCGCGCCGGCACCCAGCCCTCGGGCACGTCCTCGGCCGGCGTCCCCGCAGGAGCGATGGGCGCAATGTCGCACTTGCTCTTGGTAATGAGCAGCGGATGGCACATGGGGATGATGTCGCTCGTGCGTTTGATGGCCATGATGCCCGCCACGCGCGCGCAGGCAAGCACATCGCCCTTTTTGGCGCGGTCCTGCAGCACCATGGCCTGTGTCTCGGGGTGCATGAGGATGGTGCCCTCGGCGATGGCGATGCGATGGGTCTCGGCCTTGTCGGACACGTCAACCATGCGTACCTCGCCCTTGGCGTCCACGTGCGTCAGCTCGTCGCGACGGGCGTCGCGGGCGGGCTCGGTGGCAGCACTGGCAGTCGGCTTCGCGGACGCGTCGGCGTTGCCAGCATTCGCCGCAGCCGTGACTTTGTGGGCAGACATCGCGGCCCTGCGAGCGGCCTTGGTGGCATCGGCGTACCTGCTCTTGGCCATATGATCATCCTCCGATTTGGGACATAAATCGTTGCGTGCCCTCAATTATCGCGTGTTCCTGCGGTTTGTGGGCCACGGCATCGCGCCAAATCGAAAGTACCTGCATATCATCACCACGGCGCAGCGCCTCACGCACCGAATACTCGGCATCGCTGAACAGGCACGGACGCACGTTGCCATCGGCCGTCAGGCGCAGACGGTTGCAATTCGCACAAAAATGGTTGGACATGGCGCTGATGAAGCCGACCGTTCCCGCCGCGCCCGGAAAGTGCCAATAGCGCGCAGGGCCCGCGCCGGCAGGAGCGTCGTTGGTGTCGAGTGGCTCGAGCTCGCCCAGTCCCGCCGCGGTAGCCCCGGCATTGATGCGCGCCCGCAGCTCGTCGCTCGGCACGGTATCGCTCGCGTCCCACAGCTCGGGATTGAGCGCAGGCGCATGCGGGTCCACGGCGCAATGCGAGCTCGTGTGTTCGTCGCCAATGGGCATGTATTCGATAAAGCGCAGGTGGATGGGACGGTCGACGGTCAAGCGCGCGAGGGCAGCCACATCCTGGTTGAGCCGGCGCACCACAACGCAGTTGACCTTAACGGGCTCAAAGCCCCAAGCCAGCGCCGCGTCGATGCCGGCCATGGTCTGCTCGAGCCGACCCAGGCGCGTGATCTTTCCAAACAGCGAGGGATCGAGTGTGTCGAGCGAAATGTTGACGCGGTTAAGCCCCGCATCTTTGAGCTGCGGTGCCAGTTTGGGCAGCAGGGCGCCGTTGGTGGTAAGCGAGATGTCATCGATCTGCGGAATCGCGCGGATGTCACGAATAAGCGGGATGATACGGCGGCTGACCAGCGGCTCGCCACCCGTCAGGCGTACGCGGCGAATGCCCTCCCCCGCCACCAGGCGCACAAAGCGGGCGATTTCCTCGGCACTGAGCAGCTCATCGTGTGCACGGGGTACCACGCCATCGGCCGGCATGCAGTAGATGCAGCGGAAATTGCACTTGTCGGTAACGGCAATGCGCAGGTAGTTGATATCGCGGCCAAAGCCGTCATGTTGCACGTGCCCGTCCACGCAGCCCTCCCCTCACGCGGCGTTTTATTCTTCGGAAAACATAATACCCCACGAGAGAATCATGCCGACACCCGTACGACAGGACTGGTCACTTCGAGCAAGACCGGCTTCCCAAGCCTATCCTCAGCACAGACCATCACAACATTCGATGCTTTTCCCGTTTTTGGCGAAAAACGTCGAATGTTGTGATGGTTTGCCTGCCCACAGCACCCCGTAGAAAGGCCGAAACGCCCCTAAAGGCCGCCGTCCCAGCGTCGAATCACGAATTCTCGCAGGTCGTTCTGCCGCTTCTGGAACGCTTCGCTTCGGTCGCACTTAAGGCCCATAGCGAGCGCGATGGCGTTCATCGCCCGGTGCAATTGCAGCTGGTGGGCAAACTGAGTCCCGGTGAGGACGATCATCCTAAAGCCCAGCGCGCTCAGCACGGTCATACGCTCCGCATCCGACGCGCTGCGCTGTTTATCAAGATGGTCCGAGCCGTTGTATTCAATCCCCGTACCGCTCGCAGGCGCATATACGTCGATTTCGAAATACCCGGCCTTTGCGAGATATTTGAACTCGTTGGGAACATCGACCCGATGGTTGAGCTCAACCTTGGCGTATCCCAGCCCTCCCTGGGAACGTTTTGCTACGACCATGATTGCGGTGGCCGTCTCCATGGGCGACCGCGCGCCATCGTGCACGCGCTTGAGCGCGGCGGCCGCGCGTATAGCCCCCTGGCGAGATCGGTTCTCATTGCAATAGGCAATCAAGTCGGCAACGGTGTACCTCTGCCCCATCTCGATATAATCGCCTGTCGACAGATGATTCAAATGGTATCGGGCGCAGATTTCGTAGCCATATTCCAACTGCTCGAGCTCGCTCATCCACGAACCCGCCTGGACAAAGCACATGGCCTCATCAACCACCAGAAGGCCCTCTGCCACCTCGATAAGATGGCCTGGAGGTACCGGCGCCCCAAACACGTGGCACCTAAATCCAGCCGGCGTCGAGCGCTCAAAATCGAAGTTGACGAGCGTGTCGATATGATCGAGCTCTTCTCGTGGAATACCGAGCGCAACCAGATAGTCGGTAACGATCCCAACTGCCGTTGAAGCCCTCAGCCCCTTGGCATCGAGTCCCAATTTGGGCAGGCTCGCGGTCGGTTCCGCCTCGTCAGCAAGCGAGTCCTCATCGTATAGGCTGCTTGCTCGCGAGAGCGGCTCGGACGGGCGCGCCACGTTGTGGTACAGCCAGGCAGTCTTATGGGACAGGACAATCGGCAGGTCCATGAGCCCTCCAATGGAGTCGGATAACAAACCTTATTCCCCTGCCCACGGGTCCGCACACCTTCGCGCGCACGAAAGCGATTCCGCCCGATCGAGTGGCAGAAAAACCATCACAACATTCGATGCTTTTCCCGTTTTTGGCGAAAAACGTCGAATGTTGTGATGGTTTGAGGCGAAGTGAGGGGCACGGAGGAGTCAAAGCATCGTGCTCGGAGCGTGACTTTTTTTCGTCCCACTGTCGACACAAACCTTGACTCTACAATCGTTGTAGGGTTTTCACTACACTGGTAGCTAAACGAACCCAGCCAGAAAGCCCCGCCCATGGAACACGACCTCACACGTGGCAATGTCCTTAAGACCATCGCGGTCTTTGCCCTGCCCTATATGCTCTCGTACTTTTTGCAGATGCTCTACGGCATGGCCGACCTGTACATGATGGGGCAGTTTAGCGGCGCCGCCGGCATCACCGCCGTGGGCAATGGCGCGCAGACGCTCTATATCATTACCGTGACGCTCGTGGGTCTGGCCATGGGAACGACGGTCATCGTCGGCCACGCCGTGGGCTCGCGCCGCTTCGACCGCGCCGAAACCGCCATCGGCAACACCATCACGCTCTTTATGGGTGTCTCGGTGGTGCTGGCCGCTGTCCTGCTCGCGCTTTGCCCGCAGATCGTGGCACTCATTGGCACGCCGGCCGAGGCGGTCGAAGGAACCGCCGCCTACCTGCGCATTTGCTTTGTAGGCATTCCCTTTATCGCCGCGTACAACATTCTTTCGGCCATCTTTCGCGGCCTGGGCGATTCGCGCTCGCCCATGTACGTGATCGGCGTGGCATGCATCATCAACATCGCGCTCGATTTTCTGTTTATCGGCCACATGGGGCTCGGCCCCGTGGGCGCGGCGCTCGGCACAGTGACCGCGCAGACGGCCAGCGTTGCCCTCGCGCTCGTGTGGCTCAAGAGCCGCCGCACGAACATCCACGTTAAGCGCAGCGACCTGCGCCCCCAGCCCGAGGTGCTCGGCAGCATTCTTAAAATCGGCGTGCCCGTGGCCGTGCAGGACGGCTGCATCCAGGTGGCGTTTATGTTTATCACCGTTATCGCCAACCACCGAGGGCTCGTCGACGCCGCCGCCGTGGGCCTGGTCGAGAAGATGATCAGCTTTTTATTCATTGTGCCGAGTTCCATGGGCGCCACCGTCAGCGCACTCACGGCGCAAAACGCCGGCGCGGGCAAGGGCGATCGCGCGCGTCAGGTGCTCAAGGACGCTATGACGATCTCGGTGGTGTACGGCTGCCTGATCACGGTGCTGATGTGGCTGGTGGCACCGGCGTTTATCGGCTTTTTTGCCAAGGACCCTGCAGTAGTCGCGGCCGGTACCGGCTATATGCGCAGTTATATTTTCGACGCGATTTTTGCCGGCATCCACATTTGCTTTAGCGGCTTTTTCGCTGCATACGGCAAGAGCTACATCGGCTTTGCGCACAACGTGCTGGCCGTGGCGCTCATTCGCGTGCCGGGCGCGTGGCTGCTGTCGAACGCCTATTCCAACACGCTGTTTCCCATGGGCATCGCTTCGCCGTGCGGATCGATTTTGTCGGCAGTCATCTGTGTTGTCGCGTTTACCGTGCTCAACCGGCGCGGGGCTTTTGACAAGTTAGTGGCGTAGCGGGGCGACGCAAGCTTGGCGCCCCTCCCCTGCTTTTTACCGAAAGGAGCGGCCCTATGACCGATACGCCACCTGAACATACCGAGGGCCTGCTCCGCATTGGCGAGGTGGCGCGCCTGTTTAACCTGAGTGTGGGCACGCTGCGCCATTACGAGCAGATGGGCTTGCTGGATCCGGCGCACATCGATCCGGCGAGTGGATACCGCTACTACGGATCGCGGCAGCTCTCCACTCTCAACACCATCAGTCACCTGCGTGTTCTCGACTTGCCGCTCGCGCAAATCCGTGAGTTTGTGACCACGCGCGACGTGGACCTTATGCAGCGGCAGCTGGCTCAGCAACAGGAGCTCATCGAGCGCAAGCGCCGAGAGCTGGAGCGTGTGTCGCGCAAGATCGATAACCGGCTTGCGCTGCTCCGCGATGCCTTGAACACCAAGCTCGATACCATTTGCACAATCGATACGCCCGAGCTTCGCTGCGCCGTGCTGCGCGAACGCGTTAAGCCTACCGACGCCTATGCGCTGGAGTGGCAGATTCGTCAGCTGCAGAAGGGCCAGCACGAGACCTTTGTCTTTCTGGGCAACTTGGGCGTTGGGATTAGCGCCGAGCGTCTGGCCGCCGGCGACTTTGATGGCTACGACGAGGTCTTTTTGCTGCTCGACGATACCGATGAATACCTGGGCGATGTCGAGGTGCGGCCCGCCGCGCGCTGCCTGACCATTAGCTTTCGTGGCACGCACGGGCAAGCGGACCCGCGCTACGAGCAGCTGCTCGGCTATATGCGCGAACATAACCTGACACCCGCCGGTCCCTCGCGCGAAATCGCCCTCATCGACGACATCATCAGCGACGACCCCGCAACCTACGTGACGCAGATCACGGTGCCCGTATCGCTAGGCTAGACCGAGCCTCGTCTCTAGCTCGGTCAGCGCCTCAAAAGCATCGCGAGACATGCCCGCCGCGCGTTCGCGCTCGGCAACGCGAATTCGCGCCATCAGGTGCTCTTTTGACTGCGCTTGGGAGCGCTTCGTGGGCCCTTCCGCCTGCGAGCAATTGTGGTTCTCAATATCCATTACGCCTCCGGCACCTCACCAGTCGCAAGGATCTGCTCGAGCGCATCCTCGTCCAGCACGGGTACACCCAGCTGCTCGGCCTTGGTGAGCTTGGAGCCCGCTTTGGGGCCGGCGACCAGATAGTTTGTCTTCTTCGACACGCTGCCCGAAACCTTGGCACCAAGCACCTTGAGCGCCGCGCCTGCCTCGTCGCGGGTGCGGTTGACGAGCGTGCCGGTGAGCACGAAGGTCAGGCCCGCGAGCGGCTGCGCATCAGCAAGCTCGCCCGCCACGCCAGCATCGGCTGCGGCTTGCGCGTGCGCGGCGCCCAGGTCGACCTCGAGCGACAGGCCCGCTTGGCGCAGGCGCTCCAGCACGGCAAGGTTCTCGGGCACGGCCAGGAACTGCTTGACGCTCGCCGCAATCTTGGGACCGATGCCCTCGCACTCGGCGATGTCCTCTTCGCTCGCCAAGATGAGCTTGTCAATCGACAGGAATCGCTCGGCGATGACCTCGCCCACGCTCTTGCCCACGTGGCGGATACCCAGGGCAAACAGCACGCGACCGAGCGGCTGGCTCTTGGACTTGTTAAGCTCGGCGACGATCTTTTCGGCCGTCTTGAGGCCCACCGGAATGGAATCGCCCTTCTTAACGCCCTTTTTGCTGTTGGAGCTGGCATAGATGCGGCCCGTGTCCAGGCCGGCGATGTCGTCGACCGTGAGCTGGTAGAAGTCTGCGACATCGTGGATCAGGCCGGCGGCAATCATCTTGTCGACGATCTCGTCGCCCAGGCCGTCGACGTCCATGCAGCCGCGGCTCACCCAGTGGAGCAGGCGCTCCTTGAGCTGCGCGGGACAATCGATGGAGACGCAGCGGTAAGCGACCTCGCCGTCCTCGTGGACCACGGGGCTGCCGCACACGGGGCAGACCTCGGGCATGTGCCAGTCGACCGAATCGGCCGGGCGCTTGTCGAGCACCGGGCCCACGACCTCGGGGATCACGTCGCCCGCCTTGTGCACGATGATAGTGTCGCCCTCGCGCACGTTTTTGCGGCGAATCTCGTCGATGTTGTGCAGCGTGGCGCGCGCGATGGTGGAGCCGGCAACCGTCACCGGATCGAACTCGGCGACCGGCGTGAGCACACCGGTGCGGCCCACCTGGATGCGAATTTCGCGCAGGACGGTCTGCTTTTCCTCGGGCGGGAACTTAAAGGCAATGGCCCAGCGCGGTGCGCGGGCGGTAAAGCCCAGGTCGAGCTGCTGTTGGAAACTGTCCACCTTTACGACCACGCCGTCGATGTCGTAATCCAGGTCACCGCGGTGCTCGAGCGCCTGGGCACAGAACTCGTGGACCTCGGCCGGCGTGGCGCAACGAGCCACGTTGGGGTTGACACTAAAGCCGGCGCTACGCAGCCAATCGAGGAACTCGCGCTGGCTGTGGACGTGCAGCGGGTCGGTATCGGCGATGGCGTATATAAAGGTGGCAAGGTCGCGGCGCGCCGTGACCTTGGGATCCTTCTGACGTAGGCTGCCGGCGGCAGCGTTGCGCGGGTTGGCGAAGGGGTCGCGGCCCTCGACATCGGCCTCGTCGTTCAGGCGTACAAAGCTGCCTTTGGGCATATAGACCTCGCCGCGCACCTCAATGGTGCGCTCGCGATCGGCGCCCATGTGGGCGAGTGCCGGCTCGGACAGGTGCATGGGCACGTCCTTGATGGTACGGACGTTGAGCGACACGTCCTCGCCCGTGGTGCCGTCGCCACGTGTGGCCGCACGTACGAAGGTGCCGTTTTGATAGGTAAGCGCGACGCCCAGACCGTCGATCTTAAGCTCGCAGGTATAGGTGACGCTACCGGCACCGAGCGCATCCTCGGTGCGTTGGAGCCATGCGTCAAGTTCGTCCAGATCCATGGCATCGTCCATGGAATACATGCGCGCCATGTGCGTGACCGGCGTAAACTGCTCGCTCACGTAGCCGCCCACGCGCTGAGTATAGCTGTCGGGCGTCACCAGGTCGGGGTAGGTCGCCTCGATTTCCTGCAGCTCAACGAGCATTTTGTCAAAGGCGGCGTCCGTGATCTCGGGCGCGTCGAGCATGTAGTAGCGATAGGCGTGGTAATCGAGCTCGTGGCGCAGCTCGGCCGCGCGCGCTGCCGCCTGGGCACGGGCATCGGCCGGTGCGGCGGCATCCGCGCTCGCGGGCGTTTCGGTATCAATGTCCACGCCGTCACCAAACAGGCTCGATTGCTCCATAGCGGCACTCCTTCGCTCGATTTCAAACGGATACAAGAGTACCACCGGTCGCAACGGGGCCGAATAGCGGTCTCAAACCGCACCGAATCGGCAGCCGCCAGACTGGGGTGGACAGTTAGTTCAGATACGAATAAATCCTAGAGCTGGATCAGGCACGAACACCTCTGTTTCGACTAATTTGGGCTCCTCGAGACCATGTAAACGTCCCACTCTCCCTTCTAAACACCCATTCGAGCCCCATCTCAATCAAAAATTGCTCAAAACGCATCCCAAGCTGCCCCAGATTTATACGTATCTGAACTAACTGTCCAGACCATTACGAACCTGGCCTCTTGCCAGCCACAAGTGATCCGTTTTCCTCCGTCCCCAACGGATCAATAAGAAAAGAGGGGCTGTCCCGCGTTGATGGGACAGCCCCTCTGGCTTCGATATATGCGATACGGCTCGTTAGAAACCCTGACCGTAGCCCTGGCCCTGGCCCTGCTGGCCCAGCAGCTCCTCCAGATACTGGCGCAGTTGCTCGTCGGTAATACCGCCGTTGCCGGTGTCGGTCGCGCTGTCGTCCTGCTGCTGGCTCTGCAACTCCTCGTCAGAGCCCAGCTCAACCGTGACCTTTTTCTCTTCCTTGCCGCGCATGAGCGTGATCTCGACCTTCTCGCCCACCTCGTGGCTGCGCAGCGCGATGATCAGGCCATCGGCGCTCGTGATCTCATCGTCGCCCAGCTTGGTGATGACGTCGCCCTCCTGGATGCCGGCCTTGGCGGCGGGACCGTCCTCGACGACGCTCGCCACATACGCGCCGCTATCGGTGCTCAGCTTGTTGGTGCGGGCGTTGAGCGCGTTGACGCTCGAAAGCGTAGCGCCCATGTACGGATGCACCGGCGTCTTGCCGTCGATAATCTGGTCGGCAATGTTCTTGGCGTAGTTAACGGGAATGGCAAAGCCCACGCCCGAGCTGGAGCCCGAGTAGCTCTCGATGAGCGAGTTGATACCCACAAGCTCGCCGTTGTCGTTAACGAGCGCGCCGCCGGAGTTGCCCGGGTTGATGGCGGCATCGGTCTGGATCATGTTGGCGTAGATGGTGTTACCGCTGGTAGAGCTCATGGCCGTGGAGCGGTAGAGCGCCGACACAATGCCCGTGGAGACAGACTGCTCGTTGCCGAACGGCGAGCCGATCGCCATGACCCACTCGCCCACGTTGAGCTTGGAGGAGTCGCCGATCTCGATTGGCGTGAGCTTGGAGGCGTCGGCGTCCTTGAGCTTGATGACGGCTAGGTCGCTCGAAGCATCGTTGCCCACGAACTCGGCCTCGTAGGTGGTGCCGTCGTCCATGGTCACCACGTACTGGTCATAGCCATCGACCACGTGGTTGTTGGTGAGGATATGGCCCTCGGTATCGAGCACCACGCCCGAACCGACGCTGCCCGAACTATCCGACTCGTCGGCAGACTGCGAAAGCGAGCCATTCTGGCCGCCGCTCGAAGTGGCGGTGATGGAAACGACGGAGGGCAGGGCCTTGGCGGAAACGGCCTCGGCCAGCGTAGTATCCTCGGAGTCAATGGTAATCTTTTGCGCCGATGAACCCGAAGCGCCCGCCGTCACGGCATTCTTGCCGCCGCCGATATCGAGCGTGCCGCTCATAATGAGCGCAATGACCAGCAGGGCGCCGCAGGCACAGCCGGCGAGTGCCGTAATAAAAATCGGCAGCTTTTTGGTCTTGGTCTTGACCACCGTGTGCTTGTTTACAACCTGCTGGCTGCCCAGCGGCTTTCCGGTCTGCGTGTCGTAGGCCTGCACGTAGGGAATGTTGCCGTCGGCAGGCGTCGACTCCACCTGCACGCGCGGCTGTTGCTGGGTCTCGCCGGCGTTGCCCGCATCCTGGGGACGCTGGGAATCGTACTCGCTCATGGCTGCGATCCTTTCGTCAAATAACCAAAGGCCCGCCAAACATGTGGCGGGCCATCATTGTTCACGTTGAGTTGTACCCCAATATGCGGGCGCAAGTGTATGAGAACGCAATCTTTTAGGAAGGCTTAAGTTCTGCTGCAGGCCCAAAAGGACCCGGCCTGCGTCAAAACCACCACAAAGGTGCCTGTCCCCTTTGTGGTGGAAATCTAGTCCTTAAACAGATAACCCACGCCACGGACGGTGGTGATGTGCGCCGCGATCTGCGGGCCCACCTTGGAGCGGATGCGTCGGATGTGCACGTCGACGGTGCGCGTGCCTCCGCAGTACTCAAAGCCCCACACGCGGTGCAGCAGTACCTCGCGGCTGTAGGCGCGGTTGGGGTGCGTCGCCAAAAAGCTCAGCAGCGAGTACTCCATCAGCGTCAGGTCGATGGGCTCATCATCGAGCGTCACCTGGTAGGTAGCCAGGTTAATCTCAAGGTTGTCGATGTTGAGCACATCGTCGGCGGTGACGGTCTCCTCCTCGCCCATCAGGCGCTGCGCACGAGCCTTAAGCTCGTTGGGCGTCGCCGTGGGGCATACAAAGTCGGCATGCGCGTGGTTCGGCAGACGCAGGGTGCTAAGCGCCTCGTCGTCAACGATCACCAGCATGGGGACGCCGCCGCGGTCGTCGAGCCATTTGGCAATCTGATCGATGCGGTCGCTGCGGATGCCATCGGAATCGAGGATCAGCAGGTCAAAGTCGTGCGCCGCAGTCGGCGAATCGGGGGTTGCCAGGCTCACCTCGACACCCAGGGTGGTCGTCAAGCTGCGGGCAAACTCGTGGAAGCGCGTCGTGCGCGCCATGAACAGGGCACTCTTTTCGGACATATCGGCCTCCAAAGAAATGAGCTCAATCGTACTGGAACAAGCCAGCGTGATTAGGAGTTCGCCAGGTAGTGCTTGATCTCCCACTCGGTGATCGTAGACTCAAACTTATGCCACTCGGCGCGCTTCTTTTTGAGGAAGAAGCTGTGGATGTGCTCGCCGAGGGCATCCTTCATAAACTGCGAGTCCTCAAACACGTCGAGTGCCTCTTTGAGCGAGCGCGGCAGCGGCGTGTAGCCGGCCTCGACCATCTGACGGTCGGTAAGCTTGAGCGTCTCGGCAGTTGCCTCGGGCGGGAGTTCCAGCTTGCGCTCGATGCCGTCCAGACCGGCCGCTAGCGTGACGGCATTGACCAGGTGCGGGTTGGCCATGGGGTCGGGGCTGCGCAGCTCGATGCGCGTGGACAGCTGCTTTCCGGGCTTGTAGACCGGGATGCGGACCATGCTCGCGCGGTTGCGCAGGCCCCACGTGGCGTACTGCGGCACGGAGTCGCCACCCGTGGTGATGCGCTTATACGAGTTGACCGTGGGGTTAGTGATAGCGCTGATCTCGCGCGCGTGCGCCAGGATGCCGGCCATGTAGTGCTTGGCGATATCGGAGAGGTGGTACTTCTCGTCGTCCTCGCCCCAAAAGACGTTGTTGCCGTCGTGGTCGAACAGCGACTGGCACAGGAACATAGCGCTGCCGTCCTCACCCGCCAACGGCTTGGGCATAAAGGAGGCGTGGCACCCGCTCTCGTAAGCCTGCTGCTTAATGATGAGCTTTGCCGTGGTGATGGCGTCGGACATGCTCAGGGCCTCGGCGTGGCGCAGGCTCATGCCGTGCTGCGAGCGGCCGGCGGCATGGAAGGTGTACTCCACGGGCACGGACATCTTCTCCAGCGTGAGGACCGTGTTACGGCGCAGGTCGCGAGCGGCATCGCTCACCGAAAGATCAAAGTAGCCCACGTTGTCGAGCGGCTCGGGGGTATGCTCGTCGGGGAAGTAGTAATACTCCAGCTCGGCGCCCACGTTGAGCAGATAGCCGGCCTTTTCGGCCTTGCGGAACATGCGGCGCAGGGCATCGCGCGGGTCGCCGGCAAACGGCTTGCGATCGGGAGTGCACACGTCACAGAACACGCGGGCGACGCCATTATGGCTCGGGCGCCACGGCAAAATCTGGAAGGTCGAAGCATCGGGGAACGCCAGCATGTCGGCTTCCTCGGGCGTGGCAAAGCCCTCGATAGCGGAGCCGTCAAAGCCAATACCCTCCTCAAAAGCGACCTCGAGGTCCTCGGGGCTAATGGCAAAGTTCTTGAGGCGGCCGAGAATGTCGACAAACCACAGACGAACAAAGCGGATGTCACGCTGCTCTACGGAGCGGAGTACGTAATCGATGTTCTGCTGGTTCATGTCGCTCCCCTTTCTTTCGGGCGGGTTTCGACTGGTCTATATCGCAGATACTATCGCAGAAAAATGTTTCCGCAGGGTTAAAGCGTATCAAGCGCTCAAAAAACGTGTGCGAACAGGCAGTTGCGAACGAGCGGCTAGCGCGAGGTCGATGCGCGGTGCTCGATGTGGCCGGGAATCTCGATGCGCTTGGGGGCGAGCTTTGCGGCCTCGCCCACGGTGGTGGTAACAACGTCGATGCGCTCGGAAAGGCGCTCGACTACGCGCTCGGCAATGGTGAGGGTGTCCTGCGCGGCCGTGGTCACGCCACCAAAGAGCACATGGTTCCAGGGGTAGTCGTCAAACGTCGCGATCTTGAGCCCCGCCGGCAGCGAGGGTCCCAGCTGCGCTAGCGCCTCGGTCAGACGCAGGAAAACCAAGCCGTTGACAGCAATGAGGCCGAGCTTTTTACCTGCATAGCCGCGGATGGTCTCGTCCAGGCGGCCGACGCCCGTGGCGCCCCCGTCGGCCAGGGTGACGACCTCGCCGGCAAGGCCGCGGTGCAAAAGCTCGTCGGTAAAGGCCTCGGCGCGCTTGCGACGCACGGGGCTGTCGTCGCTTGCCTCGGTGAGCAGGCACAGGCGCTCGCTGCCAGCGGCGGTCAAGGCGTCTACCAGGCCAGCGACCAGCTCACGGTTGTTAGATGTCACCAGATCGACACCGCCGTCGGCAACGTCGCGGTCGAGCAGCACAACGGGCAGGCGCCCCGCGGCCGCGGCGATCGCCTTGTCGTTGCCTCCGCAGGTGTTGACGACCAGGCCGTCCACGTCAGCATCGATAAGTCTGGCGAGCGACTCGGCCTCCTTAGCGGGGTCGTTGCCGCTAATGGCCGTCATGAGCGAGCAGCCGCGCGCGGCGGCGCTGGCGGAAAGTCCTTCAAGCATGGCGCTCGAGAACGGGTTGGCGATGTCGGCCAGGATCACACCGATGAGGTTGGTACGCGAGCTGCGCAGATTGCGCGCGGCAGCACGTGGGCGATAGCCGGTGCGCTCGATGACCTCGGCGATGCGGGCGCGGGTCTCCTCGGTCATTTGCCCGGGACGGTTGTTGAGATAGCGCGAGACCGTGGCCGGGCTCACACCCGCCTCGGCGGCAATGTCCTTGATTCTCATCTGCGCCATGGCGCACCCCGTTTCCCAATTGTCAGCAGTCTGAGCCATTTTAGGCATTTTTTTAAAAATCTCGCTTGCAAAACGCTGTAGGTGAGTATACTACAACTCGAAACGAAACCGATTTCGTAAACCGATTTCGGCAAGCGTTGGCGCGGAGGTGCAAAGATGTACCCTACCGTCTTGGCACCTCCGCGCCAACGCCATATCAAAGGTGTACGCACGAGCAAGAAGGAGCTGCGCGACCATGGGTAAAACGGTTCTTACCTTCGGCGAAATCATGATGAGGCTCTCGCCCAAAGATCATCTGCGCATTGAGCAGGCAACCGAGTTTGACGTCCGCTACGGTGGCGCCGAGGCCAACACCGCTCTTTCCCTGGCCTACCAAGGCGACAAGGCCGCTTACGTATCCGTTGTCCCGGCCAACCGCCTAGGCGAGTGCGCGCTGCGCTCGCTGAAGGCCTACGGCGTCGACACAACGCGCGTCGTGCGTCAGGGCGACCGTCTTGGCTCCTATGTGTTTGAGGTCGGCGCCTCGCAGCGCGGCAACGGCTGCGTCTACGACCGCAAGTTCTCTGCCATCAACATGGCCAAACGCGACGTCTTTGACTGGGACGAGATCCTCAAGGGCATCGATGTCTTCTATTTCTCCGGCGTGACCCCCGCCGTCTCCGATGAGATGGCCGCCGCCTGCAAGGAGGCGCTCGCCGCCTGCCGCGCCAAGGGCATCACCACCGTGTGCGACGTGAACTATCGCGGCAAGATGTGGTCGCCCGAGAAGTCGCAGGCCACCATGAAGGAACTCCTGCCGCTCGTCGACATCTGCATCGCCAACGACGAGGATGCGCCCGCCGGCCTCGGCATGACCTGCGTCTCTGGTTCCCTTGCCCATGGCATCGAGGAGCGCGACACCTACGTCGAGATGGCCCGTCAGATCTGCGCCGAGTACGGCTGCAAAAAGGTCGCCTCGGTCGTCCGCAACATCTCTTGCGTCGAGCGCTCCATCTGGATGGGCATGCTCTTTGACGCCGAGAGCGGCGAGTACTGGTTCTCCCCTGCTCACGATGTGCACGTGCTCGAGGGCGTTGCCGCCGGCGACGCTTTCAACGCCGGCTTCGTCCATGCCCTCATCAACGACTTTGACCCGCAGGACGCCGTCAACTACGCGATTGCAGCCTCGATCCTCAAGCTCACCATCAAGGGCGATTCCAACTTGGTGACCGCAGACGAGATCGCAGCCGTGGCATCCGCCGCCGACGGTGGCACCCGCGTCGCGCGCTAGTCCGTCTCCATTCCGCGGGCCGCAGCTTTCCAATCCCATACCCCTGCGGCCCGCTCCCCGATTCCTCCGGCCGGACAAAACCACCAGTCCCATTCCGGTTTTGCCTGGCATTCCCTACATGACTGGTCGAGCAGCTGGTTTTGGAATTGCTTGAACCCCAAGCAGTGCCTCCGATAACCAATCCAAAATCGGCTCCTGACCAGCATATTTGGCAATCACGCGCCCATGCGCGCCATACATCGAAAGGAACATTATGTTCGATCAGTTCTACACCACGCTTGAGTCCCTGGGCATCGTGCCGGTCGTCGTGCTCGACAAGGTCGAGGACGCCGCTCCGCTCGCCCACGCCCTTATGGCAGCTGGCATGAAGTCCGCCGAGGTCACCTTCCGCACCGCCTGCGCCGCCGAGTGCATCGCCGCTATGGCCGAGGCCGAGCCCGAGATGTGCGTTGGCGCCGGCACTGTCCTGACCGTCGAGCAGGTTGAGCAGGCCCGCGCAGCCGGTGCCAAGTTCATCGTCTCCCCGGGTTACAACGAGGACGTTGTGAAGCACTGCATCGACATCGACCTGCCTGTCCTTCCCGGCACCGTAACCCCCTCCGAGGTCACCGCAGCCGAGAACCTGGGCCTCAAGGTCACCAAGTTCTTCCCCGCGTCCCAGTATGGCGGCCTGAACACCATCAAGGCCCTCGCCGCTCCGTTTGTCGGTCACCGCTTTATGCCTACCGGCGGCGTGAGCACCGCCAACGTCGAGGAGTACCTGAGCTCCTCCGCCATCATCGCCTGCGGTGGCACCTGGATGGTCAAGCCGGCCCTGTTTGCCGACGGCGACTTCTCCAAGGTCGAGCAGATCGCCCACGAGGCCATGGACGTCGTCGAGAAGGTCCGCGGCTAGGTTTAGCTCTCTATCGTGAAAGGGGGCGTGCCCTAAACCTCGCCCCCTTTCTTTTAAAGCGGCTCGGAAGCGCGCCGTTTCCGTCACGAACAAGAACCAAAACCGTCTTGTATGCTGATAGAACGTGACGGAAGCGACACGCCTCCAAGCCGCTTTGCCTACTCGGCTGGCCGTCGCGCTCAACTAAGTCACTTCGACAAAAGCCGAGCCACCAAAACAGCTGCGGTGCCGTCTGGAGGAATGGACCCTTGCTTCCGGTCTTTTCCTCCAAGCGGCGCCGCAGCTTTTTCGTGCCCCGATGTGCCCCAACGCAGTTGCGGTGAAATAGGGACTGTTTGCGCCACCTAGGCCGCAAAACAGTCCCTATTTCACCGCAACTTATATGGGGATTGATTAGATGGCCGAGTCTTTGGACAGCTCAAAATAGTCGGGATGCAAGGCGATAACCGGACCTTGCTCTTCGGGCATCAGGTGCAGGTGTGTCTCTGCCAGATAGCTCGCCGCGTCGGTATCGCCCCTCTTAATGGCCTCGAGAATCCGGCGATGCTGCCGACGAATCGGCTCCCAATCCAAATCCTGCGACACCATACGCAACCAGTTGTATCGCTCAAAATGCGTGTTGATGCTCTTCATCCAATCCCACAACATGTGACGACCGGCAATCTCAAAACATGTCTCATGGAACAGGTTGTCCAGATCAAAGAAACGACGCGTCTCGCTATGGTCGAGCGACTCGGACTCGGCAAGAATCTGCTCGAGCCGACACTTCTGCTCGGGTGTGGCGGCAGAGCAGCATTTAATGAGCACGCTTCTCTCGAGTTTTTCGCGCAAGAAACAGGCGTTCTCGGCGCGCTCCATGCTGATTTTTGAGACATAGGTGCCGCTTTTGGGACGCGTTTCCACCAGCTCCTGCTCACGCAGGCGCACAAAGGACTCGCGAATGGGCGTGCGCCCGATTCCCGTCTCCTTTTCCAGACCAATCGCCGAAAGGCGCGTGCCGGGCTTGAGCTCGGCATAAATGATCTTGGAGCGCAATGCGTTGTATGCCTGATCTTGCAAGCTCTGATAATGCTGGTGCTGTTCCATAAAGCCCTCGGATGAAGCTCACGGTTTGTCGAATATCATCACGTTATACTATCGCATCCCCCGCCCCCTCATAAGTTGCGGTGGAATAGTTCCTGTTCAAGGCCTTCAGCAGCAAAAACAGGAACTATTCCACCGCAACTACAGCCAACGAGTTGTTGCGATTAGGTGAACGTTCACCTTTTTATTGTTTTTCTCTTCGCAAATAAAATCCCGTGCGTATACTTAGGCTCAAACGAAACCGATTTCGTTGAGCGTGGGCAATAGGATGCTAAGACGCACCCTACCATCTTGGCATCTTATCGCCCACGCAATGCCATTTGCTTTCTTCCCGTCTCGTTGGACCTTTAGTCCCATTCCGGCACAGCGAGACACTTCCTAGACGACTGACCGTGGGGCCGGCTTTTCTGCTTTTGCAGCAGCGCCTCCGATAACCCTCTTTTGCCGGCCCGGGTCAGCTTTTTCACACAACCGAAAGGACGGGTAGCAACATGCGACCGCTCGTCATCATGCATGGCGAGAACATCGACTGGTGCCATACCGTCATCAGAATGCTGATGTATCTGGTGGGCGTTGCAGTACTGGCACTCGGTATGAGCCTCCAGACGGCATCCGGCTTGGGCGTCGCCGCGCTCACGTGCTTTGCCACAACCCTATCCATGCTCACTGGCAAGACGCTCGGCTTTTGGATCACCGCAACCTACGTCGCCTACATCGTGGCGCAATTAGCCATCTTGCGAAGCGAGTTCCAGCCGCGCATCCTGCTCGAGTTGTTCTTCTCAACGCTGATTGGCGGCTTGACCGACCTCTTCATGGCGGTCAACCCACTGCATCCCACGGCACTCCCCACACAGATTGCGACCATGCTGCTCTCCCTCGCTGTCACCGCATTTGGCGTAAGTCTCGTCGTCAACATGGGCGTTGTCCCCAACGCGCCCGACGGCTTGGTGCAAGTCATTGCCGAAAAGCTTAAACGCCGCTTTGGTGACGTAAAAGTCGTGTTTGACTGCTCACATGTCGCCGCCTCGCTCGCGTTGTCGCTGATCTTTATGTACAACCTGGGCGGCTTTGGCGTCACGACCGCCATCTCGGCACTGTTCCTGGGCCATGTCATCAACGTCGCCAACAAGCTGTTCGCCCAGCGCTTTATCCGCGCGGCATTTGGAAAATAGCACCACCGCAAAACCCGCGAGTAGCGCTTACTTTGCTATATCTCACTATACTTTGCTATATCTTGCTATAATTTGCTATATCTTGCTATATCTTGAGCAAAGGTGGCTCACATGCAAACAAACCCTTTTAAGCCCACAGCAGGTAAAACACCTCCCACGATTATCGGCCGCGAAGATGTGCTCGAAGAATTCAATGAGGGCCTCGTCAACGGGCCTGGTGCCCCGGGGCGCCTAATGCGCATAGCCGGCGTCCGTGGAACGGGCAAGACGGTCCTCCTTGACGAGTGCTCACGTTTGGCGCAAAGCCGTGGCTGGACGGTCATAAAAGAGGTCGCAACCGAGGGACTTTGCCAGCGCATTCTCGAACAGCTGCAGCCCAAATTCCAGGCCAAACACGCCAGATTTGAGCCCACCGTAGCTGACATATCCATCGGCAGCATAGATATTGAGCGAATCGGCCCATCGCTACGCGACGCCATGAGACAGACAATATCCAAGAATGGAAATGGCCTGCTCATCACTCTCGACGAGGTTCAAGACGCAGAGCTCGATGAGGTCCGAACGCTCTCCATTGCGATTCAGCAGGTTATCGGCGAAGACCTTGATATCGCCTTTGTTTTTGCTGGGCTGCCTTCGATGATTGAAAGCATCATCAACGGAAAGACACTTACGTTTTTGCGCCGTGCCCTCCCCTTTGATCTGAAGGCTGTGGCAGTAACCGAAGTGTCGTACTCCCTCGAGGAAACCATTGAAGCGTCTGGCATGGAGTTGCAGCCAGGTATTGCCGGCCAACTTGCCGAGGCAACGCAAGGCTATCCTTTCATGATCCAACTCGTTGGATACTACGCATGGCAGTTGGCAAGACGCGCGCACACAGCGATTATTGGAGAAGAAGAAGCCGAGCGTGGCATTGCAACGGCACGCGAACGCTTCTGCGCCATGGTGATTGAGCCCGCGCTGCAGCGCATTCCGCCCACGTGCATCGCTTATCTGCTGAGCATGGCGTCTTTGGGGCAGACGAGCTCGACCAGCATGGTTGCCGATGCCCTAAACAAAACGCCTCAACAGGTGAGCTCCGTCCGCAGCCGCCTGTTAAGAGAATCGATTATCGAGGCTCCTTCGTACGGCAAGGTCTCATTTGCCATCCCCTACATGCGCGACTACCTCTACGAACACAAAGCCGAACTGGAAGTTGAACTGTAGAAACGGCAACTGCCCTGCAAGACGAAAACCGTTTTCGTACGGATTTAAACCAGACGTAAACGGTTTTCGTCTTGATTTGCGTCCGGAATTAAGACGTAAATTGCGCTTTCGTACGCTTATTACCAGACGCAAATTGTTTTCGTCCGGCTATGCGTCCCCAATCTAGGCGCAAAGAGCCCCGAGCTCGCATGAACTCGGGGCTCTTTGTGCCGCACATCTATGAGAGGGAATCGATGCGCACGGGCGCTACTCCATGTAGCCGCCCTGAATGGCGGAAACCGCATGCTCGGTAAAGAACTTGAGCGTGCCGGAGGTATAGCGATTAGCCTTGGGCTTCCAAGCGGCTCGGCGCTCGGCCAGGATGGCGTCGACCTCGGCCGGCTCCATCTCCTTGTCGGCGATGCCCACGATGGACAGCGAGCGCTCGGGGATGTTGATCTGGATCAGGTCGCCCTCCTCGATCAGGGCAATCGGACCGCCCACGGCAGCCTCGGGCGAAACGTGACCGATAGCCGGGCCCTTGGAGGCGCCGGAGAAGCGGCCGTCAGTGATCAGGGCAATGCTCGCGCCCAGCTCGGGGTCGCTGGCGATAGCCTCGGTGGTGTAGAACATCTCGGGCATACCGGAACCCTTGGGGCCCTCATAACGAATGATGACGGCGTCACCGGGCTTGATCTCGTGCGTCAGGACGGCGTGGATAGCGTCCTCCTCACAATCGAACGGACGGGCCTTGAGCGTAGCCTGGAACATCTCACGCGGGACGACGGTGTGCTTGACAACGGCGCCCTCGGGGGCAAGGTTGCCGTGGAGGATGGCGATAGAGCCGTCGGTACCAAAAGCCTGGTCAAACGGACGGATGATGTCCTCGCGCTTGAGATTCCATTTCTCAAGGTAACGACCGCACTTCTCGTAGTAGCCGTTGTTCTTGAGATCCTCAAGGTTCTCGCCGAGAGTCTTGCCGGTGACGGTCATGACATCGAGGTGAAGCATCGACTTGATCTCCTCCATGATGCGCGGCACGCCACCTGCATAGTAGAAGAACTGCGCCGGCCATTCGCCTGCGGGGCGAACGTTGAGCAGGTAGTGGGCGCCACGGTGCAGGCGATCGAAATCGTCGGCGGACATCTCGATGCCAAACTCGCGGGCGATCGCGGGGATGTGCAGCAGCGAATTGGTGGAACCGGAGATGGCGCCGTGGACCATGATGAGGTTCTCGAAGGACTCCTTGGTCACGATGTCGCGCGGGCACAGGTTGTGCTCGGAGAGCCACACGGACTGGCGGCCGGCCTTGCGAGCAAACTCGCGCAGGTCGGAGCTGGTAGCGGGCAGCAGGGCGGTACCGGGGAGCATGAGGCCCAGGGCCTCGGCGGTAACCTGCATGGTCGAGGCGGTGCCCATAAAGGAGCAGGCGCCGCAGCTGGGGCAGGCGTTGTGCTTGGCGAACTCGAGCTCCTCGCGGGAGATCTCGCCGCGCTCGTAGCGGGCCGAGATAGCGCCGAGCTGCTCCAGGGTCAGCAGGTCGGGACCGGCATCCATGACACCGCCGGTAACGACAATGGAGGGGATGTTGATGCGGCCCATGGCCATGAGGTTCGCAGGCAGGCCCTTATCGCAGCTGGCGACAAAGACGCCGGCGTCGAACGGGGTGGCCTTGGCATGAATCTCGATCATGTTGGCGATCATGTCGCGGCTGGGCAGCGAGTAGTTGATGCCATCGTGGCCCTGGGCCTCGCCGTCGCAGATATCGGTGCAGAAGTAACGGGCACCGTGGCCACCAGCCTCGGCAACGCCAGCACGGACCTCCTCGACCAGCTCAAACAGGCCAGCAGAACCCGGGTGCGAGTCGCCAAACGTCGACTCGATAATGACCTGCGGCTTGTCCAGATCCTCGATGGTCCAGCCAGACCCCAGACGCAGCGGGTCCATCTCGGGGCTGATGGTGCGGAACTTGCCGGAACGCGGCTGCAGCTTGGCAACCAGGTCGGCGGCCTCCTGCTGAATCTGTGCCTTGGTCTTTTCGTCCATGATGTTCTCCTCTTTTGGTTTGAACGGTTGTACCAATCGTTGGTTAATGAATCTTGTGTTTGTTGGTGCCGGGCGCACGGCCCGGCGTAAATAGCCCGACTAGGCGAAGAACGAAATCACCAGGGCGCAGGCAAGACCCGAAAGGCCGATGAGCGTCTCCATAACGGTCCAGGACTTGAGGGTGGTCTTCTCGTCAATCTCCAGGAACGAGGAGCACATCCAAAAACCGGCATCGTTGACGTGCGAGAGGGCCGTGGCACCGCCGCAGATAGCAAGACAGATGGCGGCACGCATAAGCACCGAAGCACCAGCGACCGCAGGCATGGCGGCCATAATGCCCGATGCCATGGTCATAGCGACGATGGAGCTGCCGACAGAGGCACGCACCATGACGGCAATCAAAAAGGCAACGACCACCAAAGGCAGCGGTGAGGCCTCGAGCATAGGGCCGATAACCTGGCCCAAGCCGCAGTCTTGCAGCATCCAGCGAATGACGCCGCCACAGGCAATAACCAACAAGATCATGCCGACGGGCTTAAGAGAGCGGTCGAGCAGGGCCTTGAGCTCGGCGCCGGAGTAGCCGCGGCGCGCGCCCAGCAGATACATCGCGACGAGCGTGGCGAGCGTCAAAGCGACGAACGGCTTGCCCAGGAAGGCGAGAATCGAGGCGAGCTCGGCGGGCATGGGGATATAAGAGGACAACGTGCCCAGCAAAATCAGACAAAGCGGCGTGAGCACGATGGCAAGCACCATGCCAAAGGAGGGAAGCTCCTTTTCGTCGCTCGCACCCTCGGCAGAGGTAAAGTGCTCCGGAACATCGGTAAAAATGCGACCGCCCACGTTGCGGCCCCACACGACGCCGGCAATCGCCATGGCGATGAAGGCGGTGGGGATACCGACGAGGATCATGGTGCCCAGGTCGACACCGAGCGTGCCGGCAACCAGGACCGAACCGGCCGAAGGCGGCACGAACGCATAGCCAGCCGCCAGTCCCGCGAGTAGGGCGATGCCGTAGTAGAGGGTCGACTTCTTGGTCTGCGACGCCACACTAAAGGCAAGCGGGATCAAAACGACCACGCCGGCCTCAAAGAACACCGTGGTGCCGATGACCAAACCGGTGATGCCCAACGCCCAGCTGGAGTGGCCCTGGCCAAAGGTGTCAATGAAGGTCTGGGCGATCTTCTTGGCGCCGCCGCTCTCCTCCAAAATCTGGCCAAACATCGATCCCAGGCCAATGAGCAGGGCAATGTTTTGCAGCGTGGTGCCCACGCCCTTGGTGACGGTGTCTGCCACCATGTCGAGCGGCATGCCGGCACCGATACCGATCACGAGCGCCGAGACCATCATCGAAAGCACAGGATGCAGCTTGAACTTAATGATGAGCGCAAGCAGCAGCGCGATGCCCACGATAGCGGCGATGACCAGCCTGGTGGGGTCGGCCATAAACGTTGGGTCTGACATCTTTCCTCCAATTCATCAGACCTTTTGAATTCGCCTTAGACTATAGCGTATTTTCAATAGGTCTGATGTTTAAAAGGGAAACTTTTTTCAAAATACATCTGATGTATTTCCTGAACGATCTGTTTTTGACGGTAAACGGCTACTTACAGCTCTCCATTGTCGGAGCGAACCACCGCGGCTTCTGTAAATGAGCTAGAATAGCTCTGATGAATTCTTTTGATATGAGGTGAAGCGTGGCACGAGCCGATTCGGGACTCCCCGAGCAGATAGCAGATAAAATCATTCAACTGATCCTGGATGAGCATCTTGAGCAAGGCGACCGCCTGCCCAAGGAGGCTGTACTCGTCGAGCGCCTGGGTGCTGGCAGGAGCACCGTACGCGAAGCCATGAAGCTGCTGCAGTCGCGCAACATCGTGCGCATTAAGCAGGGCTCGGGCACCTATGTGGCATCAAACCCCGGCGTTGCCGACGACCCGCTGGGCTTTACCTTTATCGACGACAAGCAGCGTCTGGCGCGCGACCTACTCGAGGTGCGCTTTATGATCGAGCCGCAGATTGCACGCATGGCAGCCGAGCACGCAACCAATGACCAGGTCGTCTGTATCAAAGAGCTCTGCGACGAATCCGAGCGCCTGGCCGAGGCCGGTGAGGATTACTCCGCCGCCGACACCGCGTTCCACAATGCCATTGCCGAGAGCTCCGGAAACCTCGTCGTTCCCCGCCTAATGGGCGTGCTCAAGGCGTCTGTCCCCCTGTTTATTGACGTGACCGGCAAAAAGCTGGTTGAGGAGACCATCCGCACCCACCGTGGCGTGGCCGACGCCATCGCCGCGCGCAATCCCACCGCAGCGCACGATGCGATGTATTTGCATCTGGTGTACAACCGCAACATGATCGCAGAGGGCACGCAGGAACAGAGCGAATAAACGTCCGCGCGGCAAGGGCGAGATCACCGTTTACCTTTTAAAAGTGAACGTTCACCTGATTTTAGGAGAATCTGATTTTTAAATCCTCCTCTTCTCCTATACTGACCTTGTATGAAAAGCAAGACTTATATAGATGAACGTTTCTTTTGAAAGGATCGCTATGTCTGATCTTATGGACAGCTTCCGCCTGGATGGCAAGGTCGCGCTCGTAACCGGCGCCACCTATGGCATTGGCATGGCCATCGCCGAGGCGCTCGGAGAGGCCGGCGCCAAGATCGCCTTTAACGCACGTCACGCCGACAAGGTAGCCGAGGCCGAGAAGCACTACCGCGAGCTGGGCTTTGAGGCTCATGGTTACGTGGCAGACGTCACCGACGAGACTGTCGTCGCCGAGCTCATCGCCAAGATCGAGGCCGACTTTGGCACCACGCCCGACATCCTGGTCAACAACGCCGGCGTCATCCAGCGTACCCCGATGCTCGACATGAGCGCCGAGGACTTCCGCCGCGTCGTCGATATCGACCTCAACGCACCGTTTATCGTGTCCAAGGCCTGCCTGCCTGGCATGATCGCCAAGGGCCACGGCAAGATCATCAACATCTGCTCGATGATGAGCGAGCTGGGTCGCGAGACCATCGCCGGCTATGCCGCCGCTAAGGGCGGACTCAAGATGCTCACCAAGAACATCTGCTCGGAATTTGGCGAGGCCAATATCCAGTGCAACGGCATTGGGCCCGGCTACATCGCCACGCCGCAGACCGCACCGCTGCGCGAGACGCAGCCCGACGGCAGCCGCCACCCGTTTGACCAGTTCATCATTGCCAAGACGCCGGCCGCCCGTTGGGGCACGCCCGAGGACCTGAAGGGCCCCGCCGTGTTCCTGGCTTCCGACGCGTCGAACTTCGTCAACGGCCACATCCTCTACGTCGACGGCGGCATCCTCGCATACATTGGAAAGCAGCCGCAGTAAGACGTCTGGGCGAGGCGGCGGACGATAAGGTCTGCTGCTCGAACAGTCCTGACTCGCACGAAGAGCACATTAAGTGCTCTTCGGCTCGTGCGGAACTCGCGACAGACCTTATCGTCCGCCGCCCGCAGAGCGGCTTCTCTGTTGGAGATGCCATGCAACATAACGAACCATTAATTTAGAAAATAGTGGAAGGTTACCTATCATGAAAATCGCTCTGATCAATGAGAACTCTCAGAACTCCAAGAACCCCATGATCGAGGCTGCCCTTAAGAAGGTTGTCGAGCCCATGGGGCACACCGTCTTTAACTATGGCATGTATGCCGACGCCGACTCCAAGCCCCTCACCTATGTGCAGAACGGCATCCTGGCCGCCGTGCTGCTCAACTCCGGCGCTGCCGACTACGTCGTGACCGGCTGTGGCACCGGCGAGGGCGCCATGCTCGCCTGCAACTCCTTCCCCGGCGTGCTGTGCGGCCATGTTGCCGACCCGCTCGATGCCTACACCTTTGCCCAGGTCAACGACGGTAACGCTGTCGCCATGCCCTTCGCCCTCAAGAACGGCTGGGGCCAGGAGCTCAACCTCGAGTACACCTTTGAGAAGCTCTTTGGCTTTGGTTCGGGCAACGGCTATCCTGCCGAGCGTGTTGAGCCCGAGCAGCGCAACAAGAAAATCCTCGACGGCGTCCGCGCTGTGACTATGCGTCCGCTCGTCGACGTTCTGGGCGAGATCGATCAGGACCTGGTGAAGGGCGCACTTGCCGGCGAACACTTCCAGGAGTACTTCTTTGCCAACGCAACCGACGAGGCCATCATCGCCAAGGTCAAGGAGATCCTGGGCCTCTAATCGCACGACTCATTGCAGCTAACGCAAGCGGCGGTCGTCCCACGTACGGGACGACCGCCGCATTTTGCTATCTACCGACTGACGCCGCGGGGACAGGCCCCATGCACCAAGGGATTAACTAGAGCTCGCAGGCAATCTTGTAGCCGTCGCCGATGGCGTCGCGGATGTTGCCGCACTTGTTGGCATCGCCCAACACGTGGGTGGTAACGCCGGCTGCAGCAAGGTCGTCGGCCAACTTGGTATTGGGACGATAGCCCATGGCAAGTACCAGCGTATCGGCATCGGCGATGGTGTGGACCTCGCCGTCCTTCTCGTAGCTGATAGTGTCCTCGGTAATCTCGGTCACCTTGGCCTCGGTCAGCACGTGGACGCCCTTGGAGAGCATGCGCGTGATGAGCACCGCGCGACCGGCACCGCCCTCGTTGGCGGCGAGCGTCTTGGTCATCTCGATGACGGTGACATCGCGGTTGGCCGGCGACAGGTCGTTGACCAACGGGGCCAGGTAATCGGCCGTCTCGCAGCCAACGGTGCCGCCGCCCACGATGACGATCTTCTTACCCGGGAAAGCCTTGCCACCCAGCAGGTCGTCGGCCGTCATAACCTGCTTAAAGCCCTGCATGAAGGCCGGAGCGATGGGCTCGGCGCCATAGGCCAGGACGACCTCGTAGCCGGCGTAGTCGCGCTGAATGTCCTCGGCAGTAAGCTCGGTGCCAAATACGCACTTCACGCCCGCCTCAGCAAGACGGCGATACTGATACTTGATCACACGGGTGAGTTCCTGCTTTGCCGGCGGAACGGCTGCGATACGCATCTCGCCGCCCGGTTCGTCCTGCTTGTCCACGAGCACCACGTTGTGGCCGCGCTTGGCGGCAATGAACGCCGCCTCCATGCCCGCAGGACCAGCGCCCACAACGAGCACGTTCTTGGCCTCGGCGGCAGGCTCGTAGCCAGCCTCGTCGCGCTCCACGTCCGGATTAACGGTGCAGGAGATGCGTTTGCCAAACATAATGCCGTTCAGGCAGCGCAGGCAGCCAATGCAGGGGCGAATATCGTCGGCGTTGCCGGCAGCGGCCTTGTTGCAGAACTCGGCATCACACAGATTGGCGCGGCCCATCATGCAGATATCGGCAGCGCCGTCCTCGATCAGCTCCTCGGCGATCCAGGCCTCGTTGATACGGCCGACCGTGGCGACGGGAATGTTCACGTGCTTCTTAATCTCGCGCGAGCAGGCGGCATGCGAGGCCTGCTGAGTACCGGCGGCGGGAATTGCGGAACCGCGCTTGATGGTGGTACCGCCCGACACGTGAATCATGTCGACGCCGGCCTTCTCCAAGCGACGCGAGACATAGATCATGTCGTTGAGGGTCAGGCCGCCATCGGTGTACTCATCGCCCGAGATGCGGACGTCGATGATAAAGTCCTTGCCGCAGCGCTCGCGAATCTCGGCGATGACCTCGAGCAAAAAGCGCATGCGGGCGTCGAGCGAGCCGCCGTACTCATCGGTACGCTTGTTATAGAGCGGGGTCAAGAAACCGCCGAGCATGCCGTGGGCGTGCGCCGCATGGACCTCGACGCCATCGACACCGGCCTTCTGCATACGCACGGCAGCGTCGCCAAACTGATGCGTGAGCTCGTGAATCTCATCGACCGTAATGGGGCGCGGCGCCTCGCGGGCATAGGACGGGCCCACAAAGGACGGAGCGATCAGGCGCGGCGTACCCGGAATGTTAAAGGCCATGTAGGCGGGGTGGAAGAGCTGCGGCATGATCTTGCAGCCATACTCGTGGACGGCCGCGGCGAGCTTTTCCCAGCCAGGGATAAACGTGTCGTCGTAGCAGCACATGTCACCCGGCAGATAGGTATAGGTAGGCTCGACCGTCACGACCTCGGTGATGATGAGGCCCACGCCGCCCTTGGCGCGGGCACGGTAATGATCGACCAAGTCGTCGGTCACATAGCCATGATCGGCCAGGTTGGTGGACACCGGCGGCATAAAGACGCGGTTCTTGACCTCGGTCGTACCGACCTTGATCGGGCTAAAGAGCATTGGATAGGCAGAGGACTCCATACAGGGTTCCTTTCATTTGAGCCGCTCGGCGGCAGTTGCTGACGTACCTATCGTACCAGCAACCGTGCAGCACCCGACCGCACGCGCTCCCCCAGTCTCTGCTCAACCCCCAAAAAGTTGCGGTGGAATACGGAGTAGATAAGGCTTTTGACAGCCAAAACAGTCCGTATTTCACCGCAACTGATGGGTGGGATGGGTTAGAGACCCAGGTAGCTGGTGATGCCTTCGACGGCAAGCTTGGCGCCTGCCACGGCATGAACCACGGTGAGCGGGCCGTTAACCACGTCGCCGGCGGCAAAGACGCCAGGCACGGTGGTCATACCGCATTCATCGACCGAAAGAAGGCCGCGATGGTCGGTCTCCAGACCGCCCGTCGTAAGCACAAGCTTGTCCTTGGGCACCTGCGAAGCCGCAATCACAACTGTGTCGGCAGACGCATGGTCGAGCTCTTCCTCGTAGCCCACCACGTTGTTGTCCTCGTCAAAGATAGCCGTCTCGAACACCGGACCGTTATCGTCGATGGCGCAGATCGCCTTGCCGCACACAATCTCGGCACCGTCAAGCTCGGTCAGCTCCACCTCGTCATCGATGGCCGAGATATGGCGCGATCGAGCATACACGGTGACCTTACGAGCACCCGAGCGCAGCGCCGTGCGGGCCACATCCATGGCCACGTTACCGGCACCGATGACCGCCACATTCTGTCCGATCGCCACGCTCGAAGGATCGACCAGGTAATCGATACCAAACAGCACGTTGCCGCGCGACTCGCCGGGAATACCCAGTTTGCGAGCTCGCCAGGTACCGGTGCCAACAAAGACCGCATCGTAGCCGTCGCGCAGCAGGTCGTCGATGTGGAGCGCACCGCCGATGGTAGTCGACGGACGAACGCGCACGCCGAGCGAGCACATCACGTGACGATACTTTTGCACGAGCGCACGGGGCAGGCGGAACTCGGGGATACCGTACTCCAGCACACCGCCGATCTCGGGGCGCTGCTCAAATACCGTGACGGCACAGCCCAGCTGGGCCATCTTAATGGCCACGGTAATACCGGCAGGACCGGAACCGACCACAGCAACCTGTTTGCCGCACGACGGCGCGGGCGTCCACTCCTTACGATCCAAATACGCTGTCGAGATATAGTTCTCGATGCTCGAGAAATGTACGGGTGTGCCCTTGCGGCCCTGGATGCAAGCACCCTCGCACTGGCCCGAATGGTTGCACACCATGGAGCAGACCGCGCTCATGGGATTGTTCTGGAACAGCAGCTCGCCCGCCTCTTCTAGACGACGCTGTTTGAACAGGTCGATGACCCGCGGAATAGGCGTCTGAACCGGGCAGCCCTTAATCTGACAGAACGCCCTTTTACAACCTAGGCAACGATTCGCCTCTTCGACAATGTGGATAGCCACGCAACTCCCCTTTTTAATGCAATCCAATGGGGGCGACGATAAAGACCCTTCACCGCCGCCCCTATACAGGTAATCTCAATCTGCCGACACAGCAAAAGCCAATGCTATAACTCGCGATGCGAAGCCCCGCAGCGAGCGGACATGTGCTCGAGTGTCGCCAGGCAGTCAGCCGCCGTCGCCGGCACACTGTTCTCGACCACGCAGGGAATCCCAGGGCAGGCGGCAGCCGCCCAGGCCACTACGGGCTCAAAGTCATAGCGGCCCGTCTCGCCCACGCCATGACACACCAGACGTGAACCCGTACCGTCGCACCAACCGGCTTCGTCCTCGTTATCAACGACCTCAAAATCCTTGGCGTGCAGCACGCGAATCTTGCTGCCGCATAAATAGAGCATGCGCGCGGTGATTTCCTGCGCTTCGTCAACGACGCTGGGGTGCAGCAGCGACACTGGGTCATAGATCACGCCGAGCGACGGGCTCGAGACGCGCTCCAGCACCTCACGGCAGCGATCTGGCGTGTTGACCGTCTCGTTCCAACCGGGCTCAATTAGAACCTGACCGCCCACGGCCTCGGCCCGATCGCAGACGTGTGCGAGTCCGTCCATAAAAGCCTCGAGTGCCTCATCAGTCGTGCGGTCGTCAGCAACGCGGTTCTGCGCATTGGGGCGACCGGTCTCGGTACCCACCGGGCATCCGCCGAGCATCTGGGCAAAGTTCAAGCACGCCTCGTACTCGGCAAAGTTATCCATGAGCTGTTGGCGATCGGGCGTCGCCAGATTCTTATAGCAGCCGAGCACGGCGACCGAAACGCCCGCCTCGTCGAGCACCGCACGCAAATGGTCGGCAAGTTCGCGGGTCAGGCCGCCTCGATCGATCCCCATCGATGCGTAGAGCACCTTGCTCGGCAGCTGAATGCACGAAAAGCCCAGCTCTCCCGCCATGCGAATGCGTTCCTCGACGGTTCCCTGCGGAAGGTCGTGCAAACGTACGCCCGGAGTAATAGCCCCCACGTTATTCACATCCCTTATGAGCGTTGATGCCCGGGGTGTATCCGCCAAACGGGTCCTCGATGGAGCACACGCCCGAGGGGGCGAGCGGATCGCGCTTACCGGCCAGCTTGTCGTGATGCATGGTCTCGATATAGGCAAGCACCAGCGGCGCCACACCCTTTGCATCATTTTTGACCACGGGCTCGCTCATGTAGTAATCAAACGTGCCCTCGCGGTGCGCGGTGTTGCCCAGGCCCGCAACCAGGCAGATGTTGTCGAGCGCCAGCTGCCCGTCATACTCGGACAGGCAGGTCTCGCAGATGCCATCGAAGGCGCGACGGCCGTACTGGTAGTAACGCTCGCCCAGCACGCCCAGACGCACGCCCTTCATGATGGCATTGGCAAAAATCGCGCTACCAGACTCCTCCAGGTAGTTGGGGGCGATATTGGGCAAGTTGATGACCTGATGCCACATGCCGGTCTTCTCGTCCTGATACGGCAGCATGGCGTCGATCAGGTCGTGGAACATCTTGCGAATCTCGTCCTTCTCGGCTGACATCGAAGGCGGCATGAGCTCCCAGGTATCGATGAGTGCCATGGCAAACCAGCCCTCGGCGCGCAGCCAGAAGTTAGCCGAAAGGCCGGTGACCGGGTCGCACCAGAACTGTTTGCGGCTCGCGTCGTAAGCGTGATAGTACAGACCGTTGAGGGGGTTGCGCATCAGGTCATGCACGACCTGGAACATATGGAAGCTGTCCGAGCAGGCACGACGGTTGTGGAAGCTCAGCTCATACTGCATGTAGAACGGCTGGGCCATATACATGCCATCGAGCCAGATCTGGTTGGGATAGACGGCCTTGTGCCAAAACACGCCTTCTTTGGTGCGCGGCTGGGTCTCGAGCTGGCGGTAGATGGTGTCCATGGCGGCACGGTACTTGGGCTTGCCCACCAGGTCATACAGCTTGTAGAGGGTCTTGCCCGCATTGACGTTATCGAGGTTGTACTCCTGCGGGTTGTAATGCTTGATGGTACCGTCGTCCTGGACAAAGAAATCGATGTAGTCATCGGCAAAGGTCAGGTAGCGCCGCTCACCCGTGATCTCGTACAGCTCGATGAGCGCCTTGATCATGCAGCCGTCGATATAGTTCCAGGTGTTCTCCTTGCCGGCGCGAATCTTTTCGATATTCCAAGCCGGCGCCTGCGGCGTAGAGGTTTCGATCAACTGCTCGATATAACGGTCCAGGATTTGATTGCAACCCATTGCTGTCCCCTCTGACATAAACGATAGGTGAACGTTACCCCTAGTGTAACGCGAACGAGGAATATAGGGTGAACGTTAACCCTATATTCCTCGCGAACGGCAGACTTTTAGCGGCAAACGGCGGTGAGACCCGCGGCGATGCGATGCGCCAGGCGCTCATAGCCAGCCGGGCTGTAGTGCAGACCGTCCGGCATATAGAGCTCGCGGTGCTCCGGCAAAAACGGGCTGATACCGCTTTGCGCATACAGGTCAATCACCGGAACGGAGTAGCGGTCACAGACCTCGAGCATCGCTCGCACGTAGGCGACCTGCGTCAGGCCCAGGTGGTTGAGCTCGTCGCTTGCCGGGATATCCTTCTCGTGCTTACCGCTCGTCTTGCACGGCGTCATAAACACGAGCTTTGCCCGAGGCGAGCGTGCCGTGATGGTGCGGACCAGATAGTCGAGTGCACCATAGAACTCATGCACGTCCGTGCTGCCCAGCTCTCCAAGCGGCACGTTGCGACTAAAGTCGTTGATGCCGCCAAAGACAACATAGACATCGGCCGCATCGTCGATGCCGTCCAAGCGCTCGACAAATGAATCGGTACGGTCGGCCTTGATGGCGATACGCGAACCCTTGATGCCAAAGTTCTCGACGACTGCACCTCCCAGCAACGCGCCCAGATGCGAAGTCCAAGAGATGTCGTTGCCGCCTGCGCCGCATCCGTTATCCCCCCATGTGGTCGAATCGCCAAAGCAGCAAATGGTCGATTCACTCAAGTTCTTCGTTTCCATAATCTTCTCCTCATCCGCCCATTGGCGGCCATACAGGAACGTACCGTTTATTCGCAGCATGCCGAGGGGCTATGCACGGGCGCATTCCGCAACGTGCGAATCGAGCCATTCGATATCCTCGGCAAGATGTGTCACGCCCAGATGGTGTTCACCCGGACATACCTCGTGCCGCAGGCCATCTCTGCGACCCAGCAACTTGTAGGCATCGCGCACGATCTTGAGCTGTTCATCGACATTTTTCAGCCCGCGCGAACCGTTCAGATGGTCCTCTTCGCAGCTTTGCACCAGCAGCGGATGCGGCGCGATGAGCGAGGCAATATCGCCCATGTCGAGTAAGCGCCAAAGTCCGGGTGTGTAGTTGCAGCTGCAATTGCCATTGAGATGCAGCAGCGAATCGTCGACACCGTACAGATAGCCCGAGACAAACGCCTTGCGCACACGCGGGTCGAGTGCGGCCAGGTACAACGTCATGTAGCCGCCACCCGAAAAACCAAAGCAACCCAGGTCATCCATGGCAATGTCGCCGCGCGCCTCCAAGTAATCGATCAAGCGCATGTTGTCCCAGACGTTGAGGCCCGCGACCGTAAGACCCAGTGGCTCGGCCATACGTGCTTGATTCAGACACGTACCGCGCAGGTAGCTGTTCTCGTCATCGCCCTGACCCTTCCAGTCACGACGGTATCCCCAACCGCGCGCATCAGGGCAGACGGTTACGTAACCCATGCGTGCCAAACGCAGACCGTAGTCGTAATTGAACTTACGCACGGCATCATCGACAGCCGGCACGCCCGCAACACCGGCTACGCTTGCAGCACCCGCTCCCTGATGGCCATGCGGGCAGATATAACAGCGTTTGAGTCCCCGCTCATCAAGCTTAGGATGAGACGGTTCCAACAGGTAGAACGGCATCCAAACATCGCGCTCGACCTGCAACATCGCATGGGTGCGCACGATGCCGCCGGCAACCCGCACGCGGCTGAGCTCACGAATCTCAATCGGGACGCGGTCCATAAGCGAAAGGCCCAAAACATCGTACAGACGAGTCCTGGTCGCAATCTTCCATGCCTCAAAATCTGCAGGAGTCTTGCCCGTAAAAGCAGCCGAACGCCCCTCGCGCTTCAGCCGGGCACGCAGCGCAGGTTCGTCTTCGCAGTACGTCTCGATGTGCACGGTGCGACCGTTGGCAGACAGTTCAGCCGTCTCAACCGCATCACCGTCGCCGCCCTCGGGATCCCAGCCATCCCCACCGGCAAGCACCTGCTCGCGAGCGTACCCGGCGGCAGCCATCACATCGAGTTCATTCGCCCACGGCACCCAGCCGGTAGTATCACCCGCCGGCCCATGCAGAATCGCGCCAGCATACTGCACGCAGTTGTGTGCCGCCGGCTTATTCCAATCCCACCAGCCTTCGCACTTGATATGTCGCCCCAGCCAGCAATCGATCAGCACAGTTTGCGCCCATTCGCGCCAAGGACGACCCAGGTAGACCGAATCCGGCGCCACGCCATCCGGAGCTGTAAACGAACAGCCGTGGAACACAAAGCCGTGCGACTCGCCTTCGGGCGTCGACGCCGCCGTCACGTAGCCGTTCACGTCCATATCGCGGTTGAGCGAGCGAATCTCGCACCCCTCAAAGTAGGCACGCGCGCCGCCAAAGATAAAGTCGACATCGCCCTCGATCCGGCAACGTCGAAAATACTGGCGCCCCACCCGGCGCGGCGCATACTGTTTGGGTCCTATAAACCCGCCCGGTTTGGCCTCATGCGGCGGCAGCGGACCCAAAAACAGCGTGTCTTGGTGTCCCTTAATGCAGCAGGCATCGACAACCAGACGGTCGCCATCAGCATACAGGGCAATCGCTTGACCGACCTCGCGCCCATCGCCCGCATCGTTTTCGATCGTGAGGTTCTCGAGCCGTACGTCGTCGGCATCGACCAAAACGGTATAGGTCCTAAACGTGCCGAGCGTGCCGTCGACGCCCGAGCCGTCCTCCGAAGGCATCTTGGCACCCAGGCTGCCCACGATACGCACGCTGTCGGCCGTCTCTCCCTCAATCGTCACATGCGAGCGATGAATCTCGACCCGCTCGCAATACTCGCCCGGATCGACGCGAATCATCACCGGTTGCTCGGCATCCGGATAGAGCTGATCGGCTGCCGCCAAGGCATCGGAAATCGTTGGATACGCTCCTGCCGCAGCCCTCGAAACGCGCAGCGTATAGATACTTTCGCTCATCGTCCATCACGCTCCCATGCAACGAACTGTTCAGGCCAGCCCTGAACCTGTGGCTGAATATGCTCGGCGCAGCCCTTAAATGCCGTTTGGGCCGTGGCGAGCGATGCCCCATGCTTTCCATGCGGAAAGACATGTAGGCTAAAGCCAATCCCGTGGTCGGCAAGAGCCTGCGCAAGAAGGAGGCTATTTTGAACTGGTACCGATGCATCCTCGGCGGTATGCCACAAGAACGTACGGGGGAAGCCATCGCCCACCATATTCTCGATCGACAAATTTTGAGCCAAAGCGCCATCGGCACCCGTTAGGTGTTCAAACGAACCACGATGAGCATAGGCCCCCGAGCTTACGACCGGATAGCCCAAGCAAAGTGTGTCAGGCCGAATCGACTCAGGCGATGCCGAAATCGACTCTGCAAGCCAGGGTTGGTCCCAAAGCGCCCCGAGCAAGCCAACTAGATGCCCACCGGCCGAAAAACCCATGACCGTAATCCGATCAGGATCGACACAGTACTCTGCCGCATGGCTTCGGACGGTATCGACCGCCCGCGCGAGTTCTTGCAATGCCAGCGGATAGACAGCCGGAGCAACCGAATAGTTCAGTACAAACGCTTGGTAGCCCATCGCCAACAAACGGAGCGCTACCGGCTCGCCTTCGCGCGGCGAAACGTGATCGTAGCCGCCTCCTGGCACGACCACAACTGCAGGCAGCGGTTTTAAAGCATAAGCATCTTCGGTCGGGGCAAAAACATAAGACGTAATCGTGGCAGACGAGCCATCGACCCCGACAGGAATCGTTTTATTGAGCATGTATTCCCTTTCACCATGATGCGTAGCGCAGCGCACACGGCCGTATCGCACAAGGGCTGCATTACCGATTTATCCGACAATGCAGCCCTGGTCATCAACCCGAGTTAGGAACGGACAACCTTGTCGACGTTCTGGAGCTGCAGTTCCTCGCCGTCCTGGCCCTCGATCACCACATTTTGCAGATCGAGTACCTTGACGTTTTGCGCAATGATGCCCTGACACACCATGGGTTCAACGCCGCAGGCCATGGCCGGGACAAAGGGCTCGGCATCCGGCGCGAAGGTCACGTGGACATCCTGGAACGTCAGGCGCGTTACTTTACTCTCGGGCAGGCCCGTGATGTAGGCAGCGGCCGCGTGGCAGTTAGTGGCCTCGATATCGCAAAACGTCGTGGCACCAAAGCCGGGCGTGCGGTCGTCGACAGGCAGCGTCTCGCGAGACTGCACGTAATCGGTCTTGCCGTCCTTGTCGCAGAAGTAGAAGGAGTTGACCACGAAGGGCGTGAGCACCTCATCCATGCGAATGTGCTCAAAGGTAATGCCCTCGTTGACGGCATCCTTGCCGCGCCCGCGGCGGGTCTTGACGCGCAGGCCGCGGTCGGTGCGCTCAAAGAGGCACTTGCTCACGGTAAGGTCCTTGATGCCGCCGGCAGCCTCTGAACCCAGGACCACGGCGCCGTGACCATCGTGCATGTAGCAGTGAGAGATCAGCACGTCGTGCGTGGCGGGACGAAGCTCGGGCTCAATGCCCAGCTTGCCGCTCTTGATGGCGATGCAGTCGTCGCCCACCGAGAACTGACAGCCAAGGATGCGGACAAAGCCGCAGCTCTCGGGATCGAAACCGTCGGTGTTGTGGGAGTTCTTGGGGCCCTCGATGGACAGGCAGAGCGCATCGACGTGCTCGCACAGGATGGGGTGGATGTTCCACGCCGGGCTGTTGCGGACGGTGAAGCCGGCCAAGCTCACGTTCTCACACTCGGATAGGAAGATCATGCGCGGGCGGGCGACCTCGCGGCCCTCCTCAGGACGGAAGATGTTCTTAAAGTCCTTGTTCCACCAGTTGTCCTCGGCAAAATCAGTCTGACCGTCGATCGCGCCGCGACCATAGATGCACACGTCGTGCACGCTCAGACCCGTAAAGGTAGAGCAGTAGGTCGAGAAGCTCTCGCCCTCCCAGCGGCCCAGGGGCAGCATATCGGTGCCGGCATACCCAGCACCCTCGTCGCCCGTGACCGTACCGGGGATGTAGGCAAGCGCCGCACGATCGTGGCGAGCCAGCAGCACCGCTCCCTCGGCGAGCTCGATGTTGATATTGCTCTTAAGGAAGAGGGACTTGATACGATAGCTGCCGGCGGGAATCAGCACGCGCCCGTCCTTGGGACAGGCCATGATGGCAGCCTGGATGTTGGTGGTGTCATCATGCTCGGCATCGCCCTTGGCGCCACAGTCGCGAACGTTGATGGTAAAAGGCTCAGCCGGCGTGGTGACACCTACGCTCAGCTCACGCTCGCCACAAACAAAACGAACCAGGTTGCGCTTGCCGGGGGTCAGGCCGTCGACATAGGTCTCGACCGTATTCGTGGTACCGGCGGGCTCGTCGTTGACAAAGATCTCCCACGTATCGGCACAGGTAAAGTAGCCGCCGTCGTCAAGCTCGATCACGGCCGCGCGGGCGTTGCGCCAGATAACGTTCGTCTCCATGGATTTCTCCCTCAAAAAGATGCTCTAAAGGCAAATTGTACGCTGTTGAAAAAGGGCCGTGCCTGCCGGCGGAATTCCGGTGGCACGGCCCTGTGATTTGGACGATATGTCGGCCTTACTCGGCGGGGGTTACGCTACCGTCCTGGAAGCCAACGTTGTTGTGGGCAAAGCAGTCCTCGTACTTAAAGCCGGAGAGCTCCTCGCAAAGCGCCTTGACCTCGGGCTTGACGTCGGCCATCTTGCCGCCCTCCTTGACGCGGCGGATCTCGTCGCAAAGGACGTCGCGCTGCTCCTTGTCAATCTTGATGCCGCGGGCAAGGACAGCCGCGAGCAGGAAGAAGCCGGCGCAGCCGATGAGCATGTAGCCGCAGATGTACAGAGGCACGGTGGCGGGCTGGGTCACGGCGTCGCTGTTGCCGGCGGTCTGAATGAAGCCGGAGGCAGCAAGGACGATGGCCCATGCGTTAACGGCGATAGCCTGGGCGATCTGCTGGCAGAGCTGCTGAGCGGAGCTGTAGATGCCCTCGCGACGACGCAGGGTGATGAGCTCATCGACATCGGGGATGTAGTTGAGCAGAACATCGGGCAGGTACTGGAAGCCGACGTAGAAGAACTTCCAGATGGCGAAGATGATGGGGTAGGCGATCATGGCGATGGCGACCGTGGAGGTGCCATTGATCTGACCAAAGGCGAAGTAGTTGTAGGCGATGATGCACGCAGCGCAACCGACGTTGGCCAGGTACCAAGACTTGTGGAAGCCCTTCTTGGCCATGAGAGCGACCCAGATGGCGGTGCAGACGATAGCGACGACCTTGCCAGGCATCTCCATCACGGACTCGTAGGACTTAGGAATCTGCAGGCAGTAGACGATGAAGAAGGACAGGCAGGCAGACCAGCAGGCAGCAGCGAGCTTCGTGGAGACCTGTGCGTACAGGACCTTGCGGAAGGACTTGTTGCGGAAGGTGGAGATTACGTCGATGAAGAACTTCTTGATACCCTCGCCGACGCTCTCGATCTTCTCCTGAGCGACCTCCTCGGGGGTGTGCTCCCACGTGGACAGGTACACACAAAGCAGCGAGATTGCCATGACCGAAGCGTTGACCGTAGCGATGATGAAGTAGCTGAACGGGTTGGTCTCGCCGAAGGTGCCAAAGCCGAAGCCCACAAGTGCAGCCATCAGGAAGCCGGCGGCGTTACCAAAGAGATGCTTGTAGCCGGTGAGGTACGTACGCTCCTTAAAGTCGTCGGTCATCTCGATGGTAAGCGGCGACAGGTTGGCGGTGCAGAACGTGTACGCGACGTTGTAGATCAAGTACAGCACAAAGTAGTACGGGAAGCCAAACGGCGTAGCCACGAAGATGAGCGGCTCGGCGATCATCATCGGGATGGCCAGCAAGATCCAGAAACGACGACGACCAAAGATGCGGCCAATCTTGGTGGCATAGAAGTTATCGGCCACAAAGCCCATCAGCGGGCAAAGAATAGCGTTGACATAGATGGCAAACGAGCTGATCAGTGCAGCCTCGCCTGCGGACAGGCCACACTCCGTGGACAGGAACAGCACCATGTAGCTGTGCGTAAAGGTCAGGGCACCGGAATTGAGCATACCGCCCATACCAAAGCCCAAGCGCGTCCAGAATGTGATCTTACGCTTTTTTCCGATCTTATTAGTCATCGAGCTCCCTCTCTTTTCTCGATTGTCTTGCAGCAAGACATTGGAGTCCACACTGACATCTGTCTGCCCAGCGTTCAGGGTGAACGTTTAGTTAGATTATGCGCGATTGCTTACGACAGGTGAACGTTCACTTGCATATTATCCCCGAACGGTCGATTTTTACCGCCGAACGGACACAATTGAGATCCTCACACCTATTTTCTGCTGGTAAGGGTGCCATGCTGGACAGCCATGAGATAGGTGAACGTTTATCAGATTTTCCAACATATTCACTTAACCACGAAACGAAAAAGCCCCGCCGGGAATGAACTGCGCCCCAAATCTTGGACGCCCTAAATAGCGACTAGGCCGCAAGGGCCTGATTCCGGAACTCCTCCGGGGT
>CALDEU010000027.1:0-3693 GCA_937942395.1 uncultured Collinsella sp.
ACACCGTCGTTTTGAACTCCACCACCACCGACCAGCGCTTTACCGATACCGCAACCCTTGCCAATTGGTACTACGGTCACAAGGTGACGGTCGCGATCGCCAACACGCAGGAAAAGACCGCCAACGGCAACCCGCTTATGGCACGCATTGGCCAAACCGACTGGACGGATAAGACAATCGACGCCACACTCGCCGATCCCACGGCGCAAGCGACCGTGTTTTCCCTTGCCGGCGAGGTGACCGAAAAGGTTAGCTACGACGATCTTTCGGGCACGGTGCATGTGGGCGACAAGGTGGGCAGCGTTACGCTCAAGCAAGACGGCACCAAGATCGCCGTCATGAACCTGGTTGCTGACGAGGAAGGCGCAGGGCCGAATCCCATTGAGTGGCTCCTTGTGAAGCTCGACCGCCTGGGCCGCCGCATCGACAACCGCCCACTCACGGCAGAAAGCGAGACCGTCGCCAAGGCGCCCGAGATGTAAGATCGAAGAACAATACACTCGCTGAAAGGAGGTGTCCGAAAGGATGCCTCCTTTTTTTGAGGGTTCGAATCCCCAGCGCCCTTTCTCGATAATAAAAAAGGGCCCCCGATGGGACCCTTCTTTAAAGTTAAACTGGCGGAGAGCTGGGGATTCGAACCCCAGATGCCCTTTTGGGGCATACTCGCTTAGCAGGCGAGCACCTTCGGCCTCTCGGTCAGCTCTCCGTAACAGCCGTTCTATAGTAACCAAACAGCCAAGGATGGGCAAGAGGAAATTTTCTAATTGCCTAGCATCCTTTCCTCCTTGGAAGCTTCGCCTACCCCAGCGAGCGGTTGAGGGAGCCGAGCTCGTCGTTGCCCATGGTGCGCCACATTTGGAAGATGCAACCGCGTGCCAGGAAAAAGAAGCCGTTGTCGACTAGTTGAACAGCGGCATCTGCAAGCTGATTCGTCACGGCGGACACTGGCGGCAACTCAAGTCCAGCCTTGCGGATAGTCTCGACCGCTTCCTCGAACGTCGGAGGCTCGCTGACGCCCATCTCGTTCATAAGGCCCTGCATTTCTTCCAGCGCGCTGCTGCCCGATTCCTCACCGCGCGGCACCAGACGGTAACAAGCCAGCGCCAGGTCGAGCTGATCGCAGTTCCAATAGGCAAACGCCAAGCGATAGAACAGGTAGCCGATTGCAGAACGATCGCTGGCAATACGTAGGCCGTGGCGCGCCACCTCGATAATCTCGTCAAAGCGCTCCAGACGCGCAAGAACGTTGATGAGCGCAAAGTGCGATTGCATGGACGAGCGCGCCAGATCGTAAAGATGGCGCACCTCGGGCAGCGCTCGTTCAAAGTCCTCTTGCTCGGCGTAAAAGCTGCAGATCTCGTGCTGGGCAAAGTACAGTGCATCGGGCGCACGAAGGATTCGCACAGAGCGGTCTTCTTCCAACACCGGTAGCACCATGCGCACCAGCTGGTTATCGCAAAACTGCGTTTGAACCGGACCTGTCGCTAAAAGCTCGGCGACGGCGCACTTAGCCTCCAACTCCTCGACAAGACGAGAAAAGCCTTCAAAAGCACCTGTACGGTCGACTTTTGCCTGCTCGCGCAATTCAACAACACGGGCCACGTATGGGTCGTCGTCCTCTTCCATGACCTCCAACTCGTCAGCCTTATCGGCAAGCAGCAGATCGCGCAGCGCCGGCGGCAGCGCGCGATGGTCATCACGCGGACGAGCATGAACCTCCGCAGGCTCAATCGTCTCCGGAGCGGTTGACTCATACGCCTCAAGCACACGCTTGCACGGCATATCGTCCATGTCCATGCTCTCAAGATCCTTGGCGACAGGCACGCAATCGGCCAGATAGGCCGCGCGCCCAAAGAAATACGTTGCGACAACGCGCTCGCCCTGCTCACTGTCGGGAGCAGCAATCTGCACATAGCAGCGCGTGATGCAGGTGCCCGCGGCAAAACACGCTGCCGCAAGCGTGAGTGCCACACGTGCATCGTGCTCCGCGGCCCAGATCGCGCGCGTGTCCTCGTCCAGCTCGCGCCAGGCGTCATCTTGAGCGTCGTATTCACGTTGCGGCATGGCATCAACGACAGACTGCCCAAACCGAACGAGCATAATCCCCTCGGCAACGTTTACTCGATAGGTATAGTCGAGCCGCGTGACCACGTTGAGCGCCTCAACGATTCGCGCGAAGCGGGTGCGCACGTCCCACTCGCCGCCCGGCTGGCAAGCCACCGTACCCGGTTTGCCCCACGGGTTATCGCTCGAGGCCGTATCGAGCAGTCGGGGAACATCGTTGGTCGTCTTGGCGATATGCCACGAATCAAAGAGCGCGCAGCCCTCAAGGCTCGGCGAGGATGCCGCAGGGACCAATCCGGCCCCGATGCGCTCAAGGATGCCGGAGAGGCGGTTGAGACGGCACTCGATGGCAAGCAGCATGTCAATCTCGTCCTGGTCCAGCAGGCTACGATCAAAATTGAGATAAAACAGCTTTGACCGGTCGATGCGCGCCAGGCTCATTTCGGACTTGGCGGCAATGGTGCGCAGACGGGGCAAGTCAATTTCGCTCATAAGGGTGGCGGCATAGCGCTCGATACCGCTCGGATTCTCGGCATGGTCAACGCGGTAAAGCAGCGTCTCGATAGCATCGGGGAGCGGTGACGTGTTAAAGCCCAAAAACACCTCGACCGGCTCGGGCAACTTTACGAGCTTGATCTTGTCGACAACGTTTTGCATGTCCGCATCGAGACCGTCGACGCCCGCCGTGTTCGCAATAGCGCTTTCGGAGTTGGCAAATATCACGTAGCGCAGGAACATCGATGCCATGAACTCGCCGTAAGGAAGGGAGCGGGCCGAATTCCATGTCTCGTGATCGGACTGCTCGCGCATGGGGCCTTCGGGAGAGCCGACGGTTCGCGCGCACGCGCGCATTGCACCGCTGGCTTCCCTTACCATAATCTCACCAATACTGGAATCCGACTCGTCAAGAACCAGTTCCATGTCGGGATCGTTGGACAGCGATACTTCGTTAACGGGACGGTCCACCTTATAGACCTCACCCGAAACGCTCACGTAGCCCAAAAGCGACACATGGCTTTTGCCGACGAATTCGACGGCATAGCATGATTCATGCGGGTCCTCGCCAAAGAGTTTCCAGACCACGCCATATGAGCGTCCCGCAGGCTGCTCGGGCATCACCGGAAAGCGCTTCTTGGGATCGAGAAACCTGAGCTTGTATGTCGGACGCTCTGCCACGAAGTATCACCCTGATCGGTCGTTGAGAGAAGGAGTGATCGCGGATGGGCCGCGACACCTACTCGGAATCTTACACGAGTCGACAGGAAATAGTCCGCTTTACGCCCGCGCCTCGACCGAGGTTCGAATCCATGCAGTGTTTACGTAAAAGAAAAGCCCCCGTTGCCGGAGGCTTTCAATTTCGGTTGGTGCGGCGTATAGGATTCCGCGCATCCGCTGCGCGGATCCGCACCGGCTTCGCCCGCCTGCCGGCGTGCTCGCCCGCTCGCTACGGACGCTCCGCGTCCGCTTCACGCTCGCGCCTCGACCGAGGTTCGAATCCATGCAGTGCTTACGTAAAAGAAAAGCCCCCGTTGCCGGGAGCTTTAATCTCAAATGGTGCGGCGTATAGGATTCGAACCTATGACGTTCTGATTCGTAGTCAGACCCTCTATCCAGCTGAGGTAACGCCGC
>CALDEU010000028.1:0-2643 GCA_937942395.1 uncultured Collinsella sp.
GCGTGGACGCGGTAGTAGACGTCGTAGCCCTTCGCGAGGGAGCCCGTGAGCCTCAGGCGCACGGCCTCGACGGCGCGTCCCTGGCCGGTGGTTCCGCCCTCGGAGGTCGAGGGGGTGTCCCAGCCCTGCCAGCCGATGCCACTTACATTGGCGTTAATTTGCACAGAGCCATCTTCAACGGGATTCAAGATGCTGACTTTAAGATCCTCCACTGATTTAGATTGCCCCGTTGTGCCAGCCGTAGATCCGTCGCGCTTACTGCTCATCCAGCCAATATTCGAGACATGCGCCTCATACTGAATATGTATCTTACTGTCATCTACGTTCAGAAGAGAACCGTTGAAGCAGTAGTTCATGTCACAACGTCCGTTAACGCCCGGGACATTGCCGCTGTTTGAATACTGCCAGAAACTGTAGCTGCCAGCATAATCGCAACGCCAATTATATTGAGCGACCCAATGGTCATAACCGCTCAGAGACGGACTATCCAAGTAGTTGTTGAGCCAGTTAAGGTTCGCATAGATACCCGACTTAAAGCCAACGGCCTCCATACGGTTGCAAAAAGCCTGCGCAATCTGAGCGAGCTTATCTTTGCTGAAATTCGGATCCTGCAAGATATAGTTATCCTCAAGATCGTAATAAACGGGAAGCGACGGATGATGGCCACCGAGCCAAGCAAGCGTTCGATCGGCTTCTTTATTTGCATCCGCAACAGATCGAGCATAGGAGTAGTAGTAGACGCCATAAGGAATACTGAGGCGCTCACATTCAGCAGCGTTCCTTTCAAAGGAATCGTCAGGCTTTCCATAAACAGGCCCAACCCTGAGGATGGCAAAATCAATCCCTGCGGCCTTAACCATATCCCAATCAACGGTCCCCTGGTAATTACTGACGTCAATACCGCGCGCAATAGCACCATTGGGCAAAGGATCGTCAGTTAAAGACTGCGCATCGATGTCGCCATTGTCAGAATCGATAAGCACGCCGTTTTCGAAACGCCAAGAGTTCGGTTCCAAAGAGTCCGTTTCGCAGGAATTCATCTCAGTGGAATCATCGGCTGGGACCTCACCGTTTGACTCGTCAACACCAGACTCTTCGACGCCAATGCTAAGTTGCTCGCCCGAATCAGAATCTGTTTCCCCATCAGGACGAGCAGCATTCGCGTCGTCACCATACCATTCGGTTACACCCTGAGAATCCGAAGCATCGTCCTGCGTTCCCTGAGAACTTGTACCTTGAGATTCGCACTCGTTCGATGTTTGCGAGACCGACTGCGAAGCAGCGGCGGCCTGGACCGACAGCGCATACGCACTGTAAGGCTGGATGATTTGAGACCAGCCCATTAATAGCGTACAAGCCAAAGCAGCAGACGCTTTGAGACGTTTCATGTATATCCCCCGAGACATTGGTCACATGTAAAGACACGAATGGTTGCTATATTACCGCACTTCCATACAGACATTTAAAGCTTAGAAAAGCACCAGTCAGCATGCAGTCAAAAAGAGGCGCTCCTGCAACGGAGCGCCTCAACAGACTCTATGCGAAGGGCCTAGCGGCACCGATTACCCGACCTGGAGCATTGACCGAACGCTCGGTCACACCGATCCCCGGCCACGAATCGATAATTCGACCGTTTCCGATATAGATTCCAATATGGCCCTGGTAGTAGACCACATCTCCCCTCTGCAAAGCAGAGGTGCTAACCGGCATAAACGTGTTGTTGCGATACCAGTTCATGGAGTTGTAGGTTTGCTCGGGCAGCCAACGATGGTTATAGGGGTTATACCAACCCATATCCATGCCTGTCGCATACAGACATTGCAGTACCAAGCCCGAGCAATCAACCGCATCCCCCGGCCAAGAAGACCAAGGCTCAATATAACGCGTCCCAATATATTCCCGAGCACGCTGGACGAACGCATTGATGCAATCCTGTCTTGAAGCGTTATAAGGAATTCGAGAAGGCGAGACATACGTGAAATAACCGGTGCAATACGAAGGAAGCTGTACGCTATTGCAACTAACCTTTGGATAAGATCCCGGAGTCTGATACCCCATATAACGATAGGTCTCAAAATACGAATCAGACGTAGAGGCTGGTGCAGAAGCGCCCCTGGGGACAATCTTTACCTGTAAAGCCTGAACAGGAATGCCAAGCTTCGTGGTGCCCGCCGGTGATCCATTTTTAGTCCAGCCAAGCCATCCGTAATTTGACACATGGACGCGATACCAGACATCAAAGTAATTCGAAACGTCGCCAGTCAAGTTAATCTTCACGGCTTGGATTTGTTGTCCCTGTCCAACGGTTCCCGCTGTGGCCCCATCTGAGACAGCAGATTGCCAGCCGATATTGGATACGTGGGCGGAATACGAAATGCCACCGTTCATGAAGATTTCAGAAAGCGAAAGCTGCATGGCCTCCATCGCACGGTTCTGTCCAACTGTTCCGGCAACACCGCCATTGCCGACAGGCGCTTGCCAGCCAAGACCGGAGCAATTCGCCTTTGCAGATAGCTCGGGAAGCTGGATCAACGCAGCATGGTCTTGAATGGGAGCGTCGGACGAACCCTTGGCAACCAACTTAATTTGAATTGCCTCGGCCTGCTTAGACAGCCCAACGGTGCCAGCTACAGCGTCATTTTT
>CALDEU010000029.1:0-31121 GCA_937942395.1 uncultured Collinsella sp.
CATTGTGGCATCCCGAGCCCGCGGAAAGAAGCTGCGCCGCGGGGGAGGCGACCCAAATGGCTTTCTCATATCGTCTTCTTCGGGCATGGATTGGATCTTTTCAGAGTGGAGGCAATTCTCGGTGTCATTGAGGTCGACATCGTAGTTGAGGCTCCCGATATTAGGGTTGAGCGACGCGACGTCGTCAGCGAGCTTCATGGCGATCCACTGATGGGCGGAAAGTGTGGCGAACAGCCAGGTCTCGTTGTTGTCGGCGATGATGATCTGGTCGTTGGTGCAGACGCCTTGATCATCGATCAGGCTGCCGAGAAGCTCGACGCCCTCGCGGGCCGTGGCGCTCTCGCCCAGGATGATGCTGCCGTAACTGTACTCGCCCAGACCCACTTCCTCATCGATGAGGTCTGCTGCAGCGGCCTCCTCGTTATAGGAGGTGCTTAGCGTGGCGGAGCAGGAGACGCCCTTCTCGTTGATGCCGGCCTCGGAGTAGGCGTCGGTGCGACCCATCCAGTTGGAGGGGTGGTCGCGTACATAGCTGTAGCGATAGGTAGGCTTGTTCGAAGTGTATTCAAAAGCAGATTCAATCGAGCTGTACTTAAAGCCAGGTTCGTGGGCAGGTTCGATGCCGTAGTGCTTAAGATAGCGCTTGCCAAAGTCCTCGGCGCGGCCGTAGTACGTGTTGCCGTCCGCCGTGAGCTTGCCGCCCATGTAGATCTGCGTGCAGGCGAGCGCAGACGTCGGCATGGACATGATGGTTGCAGCTCCAAAGGCGAGGCCTATGCCAAGCTTTTTGAGCGCGTTGAAGGGGTGAGTTTTCCTCATTTTCCCTCCCAGCGTGCGAAAGCTCTCCGTTGCCAGAGAGCTTCAGCCAATAAAGACACCCCATTAGCGTAACGAACTGGAAACAATATTCATCTATGAAAGAAACTTACTCGATAAGCGTAATGAAATATGCGATGAGTGGTTAATTATACTCGGTTTGTAGCTTTACTTTAATAAAGACGTCCTGCAATTACATTACCTGAATAAAGCGCCTTGCACGGGGCGCAAAGAAAATCCCCCGCTGTTTGGCAAATGCATAAACAGCAGGGGAGACGATAATTGGATGAATATCATACCAATGTGGAATTACTTCTTCCGGCGGTGGATCACGTTGATCGCATAGCCGACGAGCATGGCCAAAACGATGATGATAAAGCCGAGCAGGGGATTGTCGTTCATAGGGTCCTCCTATTTTCCGAGCGGGGAGAATTCGTCGACGATGAGGTCGAGGCATTGTGGAAGCGCGCGGGCTCCAAAGACGCCCGAATTACTGGAGATAATCTCGCCATCGAACTGCATGCCCAGTGACGGGGTGCAGGTGATCTTGGCTTCCTTGGTCTGGATGATCTTGAACTGCGGGCGCCCGAGTACCTTGCCGGCGGGGTCAAGCGCAGCGGTGATCACGGTAGGCAGCAGCTGCACGGTGCGCACGGGTTCGATGACCGCAATGTCGACCATGCCATCGTTCATGCGGCAGTCGGGGAACAGGTTGATGTCGTTTTGGATGACCGAGGTGTTGCCGGCCATGCAGCAGATGCCGTCGAGCTCCTCGACAATGCCGTCATGCTCAATGGTAAAGTGCGCTACCGTAGGGTTGGGTGTGGCGAGTGCAGAGAGGAAGTAGGCGATCTCGCCGATGTCGTTTTTGGTGGGGGCGGCCTTCATCATGATCTCGGCGTCGAAGCCCGAGCCGGCGATGATGATAAAGCCGTGGCGCTTCTCGTTGCCGTTCTCGTCGAGCCAAAAGAGCTCGCCCATGTCGACTTTGACCGTGCGACCGGCACGGCAGGCCTTGGCGAGCGCCGCTGCCTCGGGGGCATTGCCGATGTTGTTGAAGAACAGGCAGGCCGTACCGGAGGGGAAGACGAGCGTGGGGACACCGCATCCGCGCATCTGGTCGAGCACGTTGGAGACAGTGCCGTCGCCGCCCGAAACGACCACGCGGTCAAACTCGCGCACGTCTGCCACGGCGTCCTCGGGCTCCATGCCATCGCCGATAAAGCGCATCACGACCTCGTCGCCGCCCTGCGCGAGGGCGTGCGTGAATGCGTAGATTTCATCTGAGCTGGGGCCCGATGCAGGGTTATGGATGATAAGGCAGCGCATACTTACGTTCCCGTTCTGTGACTAACCGAGTATAGTTGTAAGGCAATGCCGATATCCTACCCGTGTTTTTCGGGCCTAACCTTATTCGATGGGTTGATATGTACATTTCCACACATCAGGCTCTACTCGACTTTTGCCAGCGCGCCCGTGAGTTCGACGCGATTGCCGTCGATACCGAGTTTTTGCGCGAGCGCACATTCCACCCGCGCCTGTGCTTGGTTCAGATTGCCACCCCTGCCGAGAGCGTAGCGGTCGACCCTCTGGTGATCGACGACCTCTCGCCGCTGGCCGAGCTTATGGCCGACGAGAGCGTGACCAAGGTCTTCCACGCGTGCTCGCAGGATATGGAGGTCATGCTCCATACCGTGGGCGTGCTGCCACGACCGATTTTCGATACGCAGGTCGCCGCCGCCTTTTTGGGCGAGCGCCAGCAGATTTCGTATGGCGCGCTTGTTCAGACGTTCTGCGGCGTATCGCTGCCCAAGACCGAGTCGCTGACCGACTGGTCGCGCCGCCCGCTGACCGATAAGCAGATTGAGTATGCGATCGATGACGTCAAGTACCTGATCGTCGCCTATACCGAGATGATGAGCCGCCTGCGCGAGCTGGGCCGTGTGGACTGGGTGCTCGACGAGCTGCGCCCGCTGGCTGACGAGTCGCACTACCGTGCCGATCGCCACGAGGCGTTCCGCAAGGTCAAACGCATCAATTCGTGCAGCCGTCACCAGTTGGGCATCGCGCGTGAGCTCGCCGCCTGGCGTGAGGACCGCGCCGAACGCCGTAACATCCCGCGCAAGTGGGTCATGTCCGACGACACGCTGCTTGCGCTCGTTAAGCGCAATCCCGTGCGCGTTGAGGAGTTCCGTAGCATTCGCGGCACCGATCAGTTGGGGGAGCGCGACGTGGACGGTGCGCTCATGGCCATCAAGCGCGGCGCGAGCTGCCCGCACGATCGCCTGCCGCTCATGGTGCGCGGGCACCGTCAGATTTCGCCGGAGTTGGAGAGCGTGACGGACCTGATGTATGCGCTCATTCGCCTAGTTGCCGAGCGCTCGGGCGTGGCGACCTCGGTCATTGCCTCGCGCGATGACCTGGCCGACTATATTGAGCATCCCGAGCAGAGCCCCCTGCGCGAAGGCTGGCGCTTTGAGCTTGTGGGCTCGCGCCTGGACGATCTGCTTTCCGGCAATATGGGGTTGACGGTGAAGGACGGCAAAATCGAATTGCTGTAGGGAAGCCTAGCCGCTTGAATGGGTAGAATGCCTCCAACGTGTAACTCGATTCGGAGGAATTCGCATGCCCTATTACTATGGATACGGCTTTGGCATTGACCCGCTGTACCTGCTGGTTGTTCTTGTCTGCACGGTGCTTGGCCTTGCCGCACAGAACTATATCAACTCGACGTACAAAACCTGGTCCAAGGTTCGCTCGGACGGCGATACGGGTGCCACGGTCGCTCGCCGCATGCTCGACGCCAACGGCTGCAACGCCGTGGGTATCAAGGGTGTCGCCGGCGAGCTCACCGACCATTACAACCCGCAGGACAATAACCTGTATCTCTCGGATGCCAACCGTTCGGGCGGGTCGGTCGCTAGCGTTGCCGTTGCCTGCCACGAGGCGGGCCATGCCGCCCAGCGTCAAAGCGGTTACGCCATGATGAAAGTGCGCACCGCCCTGGTTCCGGTCGTTAACTTTACCCAGAACACCTGGACCATCGTGTTGCTCATGGGTCTGTTTATGAACATCGCGGGACTCACGACCCTCGCGCTGATCTTCTTCTCGTTTAGTGTGTTGTTCCAGTTGGTTACGCTGCCGGTCGAGATTGATGCCAGCCGCCGCGCCGTGGCGTATATCGAGCAGTTGGGTATGAGCTCCAAGCAGGTCAACGGTGCCAAGAAGGTCCTGACGGCAGCCGCGCTTACCTATGTTGCCGCAGCGCTCACGTCGATCATTCAGCTGCTCTATCTTATGGCTCGCTACAACAGAAACTCCAACCGATAACAAATTGGGTCGCTGGGCGCCGCGGGGATTCGTGTCCCCGCGGCGCTGTACTATGTGTTGGACTTGAATTTGCGCAGGGCCGAAGCCCTTGTGCACGATGACGAAAGGAGGCTGCGTGGCAGGCTGGAATCTAACCGGCAATGCCGTTTCCGCCGAGTTCGACGGTTCGGACGAGCAGGAGCGCAAAGAGCTCAGCGTGAGCCAAGCGGTGGAGATCGCCGCCGGCGCGCTCGATGCCATTCCGCAACTGAGCGTTTTGGGCGAGGTCACGGGTTTCCGTGGTCCCAACGCCCGAAGCGGCCACTGTTACTTCCAGATTAAAGACGACTCGGCCGCCGTCGACTGCATCATCTGGAAGGGCGCCTATCTCAAGCGTACCTTCGATCTGCGTGACGGCATGCAGGTGAGCTTTAAGGGCAGCTTCAACCTCTATAAGCCCACGGGTCGTATGAGCTTTGTCGCTCGCTCGTTTTCGCTGGCGGGGGAGGGTCTGCTGCGTCAACAAGTGGCGCAACTGGCCGAAAAGCTACGCCGCGAGGGCCTGATGGACGAAGCGCGCAAGCGCCGCATACCGGTGTTCTGCTCCCGCGTGGCGGTCGTAACCTCGCTTTCGGGTGCCGTAATCGACGACGTCAAGCGCACGTTGCGTCGTCGCAACCCGCTCGTCGAGCTCGTCTGCGTGGGCGCAAAGGTCCAGGGCGAGAGTGCGCCGGCAGAGCTTATTGAAGGCTTGCGCCGCGCCGCTGCCATTACGCCGGCGCCCGACTGTATTTTGCTCGTGCGTGGTGGCGGTTCCTTCGAGGACCTCATGACCTTTAATGACGAGGAGCTTGCCCGCGCGGTGGCGGCTTGTCCCGTGCCCGTGGTGACCGGCATTGGCCATGAGCCCGATACCTCGATTTGCGACATGGTGAGCGACCGTCGCGCCTCCACGCCTACGGCGGCGGCCGAATCGGTGGCGCCGGCTATGACGGAGTTGGCCGATGTGCTCGAGGCGCGCTATCAACGTCTGGGTGCTGCGATGGCATCGATGATTGGGTCGGCCCAGGTTGACCTGGAGATGCTCGATCAGCGCGGTCGCCGTGCCTGGGATACCTATACGGCTCGCTTGGGCGATGCGCTCGATGCGGCTGCGTGCCGCCCGTGCCTCAACGACCCAACGTTTATGGTTGAGCGTCGCGAGTCTGAACTTGCCCTGACGGCCGATCGTTTGTCCGGCGCCATAACGCGTTCGGTTGGGGCATTCCGCTCCAACTTTGAGCGTCTGCCCGAGCGCTTGATCGCAAGCACCTCAGGACTCGATGGCAAGCGCCATGCGCTCACGCTCGCAAGCTCCCGCCTGGAGCATCAGGGGCGCACGATGCTCAACAAGCCAGCATCCGACCTGGGCCGTGCGGCAGCCTCGCTCGATGCCCTGTCGCCGCTCAAGGTGCTTGCCCGTGGTTATTCCATCGCGTACAGCGATGATGGGGTGGCCACGAGCGCCAAGACCTTTAAGCCCGGTGACGCCATTCGCGTGCGCATGGCAGACGGCAACGTGGCGGCAACGGTCGATACGGTCGAGTAGGCCGCGTTTCATAGCGATAAACCTTTAGGAAAGGAAACAGATATGGCAGAGAAGACCCCGGTCGAGCAGCTTACGTACAAGCAGGCTTCACAGGAGTTGGAGCTCATCATCCGCAGCTTGGAGTCGGGTGATATGGAGCTCGAGGAGTCGCTTGAGAGCTATACCCGCGGCGTCGAGCTCCTCAAGAGCCTGCGTACCCGCTTGTCCGATGCCGAGCAGAAGGTCTCGGTGCTCCTGAAGGACGTCGACGGCAACGACGTGCTCGCCGACGGCGAAGCCGCCAACACCGACGACAACCTTTCGTTCTAACCATCCCGACCAAATATAATTACCTTGGTCTGTGAGAAAGGAACCAACCATGTGTGATTGCATCTTCTGCAAAATTGCCAACCACGAGATCCCCTCGACCGTCGTCTACGAGGATGACCAGGTCATCGCGTTCGACGACCTCAATCCCCAGGCGCCGGTCCACACGCTCGTGATCCCCAAGAAGCACTACAGTGACATCGCCGATAACGTGCCCGCCGAGACCATGGGCGCCATGGCCCACGCCATCCAGGAGGTCGCCAAGGCCAAGGGTCTGGAGGACGGTTTCCGCGTCATCTCCAACAAGGGCGTCAACGCCGGTCAGACCGTCATGCACTTCCACATGCACGTCCTCGGCGGCAAGAACCTGGGCGAGAACCTCATCTGAGGACGCACGGCCCGTCGCCTTGGCTGCCTTTGGAGTAACCTATGCAGTTTTCTCAACTCGAATACCTTCAAGCGGTAGCGAACTACGGCGGCGTGCGCAAAGCGGCTCGCGCCGTTCACGTGAGCCCACAGGCTGTCTCGTCGGCAATTAAGAAACTGGAGTCTGAGTATCAGATCGTTTTGCTCAATCGATCGGCGGGGGAGGCTGTTTTGTCTCCGGCGGGCAGAGAATTTGCGCGTCGTGCACGCGTGATCCTGGCACAAGTCGACGATCTCAAAAAGTACACCCAATCGGGGAACGGTGGCGTTTCGCCCGACGGCCACTTTCGTCTTTACGTCCCCTGTCTTCACGGGCGGGGGCGTCTTTTTTCCGAAAACTGGTACGACTCGTTTGAAAGCTCGCACCCTCAGATTCACCTTGATGTGTGGCATCAGCCAACGGCTACATGCTTTGAATCACTTGTGCTTGGCATTTCGGATGCGGCCATCTCATTTGAGGAACCAAGGGACAGTGTCCTTTCTTCGAAATACTTGGGTGAAAAGGAGCTCAAGGTTCTTTCGTGCCCAGCGGGTCATCAATCTGTGGGTGCTATGACCGTTCGTGAGTTACTGGGCGGCAGGTTAGCTGTTCCCATTAATTTGTCGCCCTGTCTCAATGCGATCAATCAATGCCCCGAAGCTCAGCTGGTTAATTTCCGCTTCCGCGACGTCGAATACGGAAACAGAGCGCAGGCTGAGTTTCTTCAAGCCGGGGGATTGATATTGGGTTTTTCTGGCTCTTCTCTCGCATCAGATGGGTCGGAAGTGAGCGAGTACTCTATTGAAGGTTCGCATGACGTAGCCTTGCCCATCTACTTTTGCTATCGACAAAATGCCTGGACCGATCGACACCAGACGGTATTTCTTCACCTATTGCGTCATCTTGCTTCGTGAGGCCATTTGGCCTCGTGTCGTCAAGTGAATGTTGACGCCTTGTAACACATGACTGACGGCTTTGCCCTCATGCTTTTCCAAGATTCCGATTTAGATTGTTGACTCTTGGAGGGCGGAGCATGAAAAACCGTACGGTTTTGCTTTATATGACGTTTGTTTTTCTGTCGAACTTCAGCACCATTTTGTATTTTCTGACGGTTTACCTTGAATTCGTCGGATTCTCGATGGTGGCGATTTCTAGCATGATGATTGCATATCAAGTGAGCAAGTTCATCCTTGAAGTTCCCACTGGCTATATTGCCGATAGGTTTGGACGAAAGACAAGTGGTCTCGTTGGCGTCGTGGGGATGCTTGGATACTACGCCGCCCTGCTTCTCGTCCGTTCTCCTCTGCTTTTAATCGGCGCGTTTGCTCTCAAAGGTTTTGCCGCTGCATGTATGAGCGGGTCCATGGAAGCGATTTACATTGACAGCGTCTCTCTGGACCAGCTCGTAAGGCTTAATGTCGTTGAGCGATTTGTTTTCTATGCCTCTTATGCCCTCTCCGCTTGTGTGGGCGGTTTCATTTCGTCCGCTGGTGCGTATCTCATTGGTCTTTTGGCAGATATCATCGCAATGGTGTTGACGTTGGTTGTCGTTGTCTGCATTCCTGAGATGCGAAGAGGGGACACTACAGCGACACCTAAGCGTGGAATTAGCCCGAAGATGATCGGTGCCGCTATTGCGCGTAACGGCATTCTTCGTTCAGCGTTCATCATGGACTGCTCTCAGGCATTTGCTTTTGTCGCCCTGGAAGACTTTTTCTCACTGTTGCTTGCGGGTCGCGGAATGAATGCCGTCGCTTCGGGTGTGATCATTGCGGTCCAGCTTCTTGCCTCGGCCTCCATGGGGCTTATTGTGCCCAGTGTGATTGCTCATGTCGACAAGGGCCGTTTTGCGCGTATTTGCGGCATTGTGCGCCTTTCCCTGACTGCCCTGTTTTTGATTCCCCTTACTCCGGCTAATTTGCTGCCCGTGTTCTATGTGCTGCAGACGGTTGCGTACTCGTTGTTTGCCCCAATCAAATACTCAGTTTTTCAAAATGCTGCCGATTCTTCGATGCGCTGTTCACTGATTTCGGTTCAAAGCCAGATGGTGGCGGTGGGTGCCGTTCTTTTCTATCTGCTCAACGCTGTGTTGAGTAGCGTTGCAGGCATTCGAGTCGTATTGCTTGTTGCGCTCGGGATTTCTTCCTTGGTGTATATCCCCGCGCTCTTTCGTCTTACAAGTCAAAGGCCGTGAGTATTTGGACATCGATAACTTATATATCAACGCAATAAACCCGAGCGCGAGGGCGTTTGGGTTTATTATTGAAGCGTATGTAACCTGGCGGCGCCACACCGCCTGTTAGTAGGGAGACACATGAACGTTCTGGTCGTCAACGCAGGATCTTCGACCCTTAAGTATCAGGTCATCGATACCAAGTCCCACAAGGTGTCCGCAAAGGGCTCCTGCGAGCGCGTCTGCTTTACCGGCGGTACCTTCACCCACGCTGCCAACGGCTCCAAGAAGGTGACCGAGAACATCGAGTTCCCCGACCACAAGGTCGCCATCGAGGTCGTCCTGAAGGACCTCGAGGCCAACGGCGTCAAGATCGAGGGCATCGGCCACCGTATCGTTCAGGGCGGCTGGTACTTTGGTGATTCCTCCCTCGTCGACGAGGACGTCCTCGCCAAGATCCGCGAGGTCGCCCCGCTGGCGCCGCTGCACAACAACCCCGAGGCCAACGTTATCGAGTACTGCCTGGAGCAGTATCCCGATCTGCCCAACGTCACGGTCTACGACACCGCTTTCCACTTCAACATGCCCGAGGTCGCCAAGACCTACGCCCTTCCCAAGGATGTTTGCGACAAGCTGCACATCCGTAAGTACGGCGCCCACGGCACCAGCTATCGCTACATCTCCAAGAAGGTCGCCGAGATGACCAACGGCGAGGCCCGCAAGGTCGTCGTGTGCCACATCGGCTCCGGCGCTTCCCTGTGCGCCATCGAGGACGGCAAGTGCATGGACACCACCATGGGCCTCACCCCGCTCGACGGCGTCATGATGGGCACCCGCTGCGGCTCCATCGACCCGGCTACCGTGTGCTACCTGCAGCGCGAGGGTGGCTACACCTTCGACGAGGTCGACGAGATGATGAACAAGAAGTCCGGCCTTTTGGCTGTGACCGGCGGCAAGACCAACGACTGCCGCAACGTCGAGGAGCTCGCCGCCGCTGGCGACCCCGAGGCTCAGCTCGCCTTCGACATGTTCGTCTACAAGATTGCCGCCAAGGCCGCCGAGATGGCCACCTCCATGTGCGGCATGGACACCCTGGTCTTTACCGCCGGCATCGGCGAGCACGCTCCGGCCGTTCGCGCTGGCGTGGCCGACCGTCTGGCCTTTATGGGCGTCAAGATGGACCATGCCCGCAACGCCCTGCGCGGCGACGGCGCTTGGTGCCTGTCCGCCAAGGATTCCAAGGTCAAGATCTTCGTCATCCCCACGGACGAGGAGTTCATGATCGCTTCCGACGTCGAGCGCATCGTCAACGGCAAGTAATTGCAAGAGGGGAGGGGCTGGACGACCAAGTGCCGTTCAGCCCCTCTTTTGCGCTCGTTGGGCGATATGCTGATATCTATTTATCAAGATATGATAACTTCTTATTAACATGCGGCCGCCTTAAGGGGCCTGCGTCGACCGTATTGCACTGCAAAGGAGTCTCATGAACGTACTTGTTGTCAACGCCGGCAGCTCAAGCCTTAAATATCAGCTTTTGGATACCGATACCCGCGAGGTTTTCGCCAAGGGCAACTGCGAACGTATCGGTTCGGACATGGGCATCTTTGGCCACTCCGAGAACGGTGGCGCCAAGCAGACCGAGGAGGTCCCTTTCCCCGATCATCGCTCTGCTATCGCTCGCGTGCTCGAGGAGCTCGAGAAGACCGACTTTACGATTGATGGCATTGGCCATCGTATCGTTCAGGGCGGCTGGCACTTCGATGATTCCGCGGTCGTCGACGACGAGGTCATGGCCAAGATCCTTGAGGTGGCCCCGCTCGCTCCGCTGCACAACTACGGCGAGGCCGCGGCAATCGAATATTGCCGCGAGAAGTATCCTGAGCTGCCCAACGTGGCCGTCTTCGACACCTCGTTCCACATGACCATGCCCGAGGTCGCCTACACCTACGCGCTGCCCAAGGACGTGTGCGACAAGTACCACGTGCGCAAGTACGGCGCACACGGCACGAGCCACCGCTACGAGTGGATGATGGCCAAGGAGATCCTGGGCTCGCGCTGCCACCGCCTGCTTTCGTGCCATCTGGGCAACGGTGCTTCGCTCGCTGCTATCGAGGACGGCGTGTGCCGCGACACCACGATGGGCCTCACGCCGCTCGACGGCCTGATGATGGGCACCCGTTGTGGTTCCATCGACCCGGCCACCGTGTGCTACCTGCAGCGCGAGGGCGGCTACAGCTACCAGGAAGTCGACGACATGATGAACAAGCAGTCCGGCCTGCTTGCCATCTCGGGCATCTCCAACGACGCCCGCGACATCCGCACGCGCGCCTCCGAGGGAGACGAGCGCTGCCTGCTCGCCTTCGATATGTTCGCCTACAAGGCCATGCAGCAGGCCGGCTCCATGATCGCTTCCATGGCGGGCGTGGACACCATTACCTTTACCGCCGGCATCGGCGAGAACGACTGGTCGATCCGCAAGGCCTTCTGCGACTGCTTTGAGTGGCTGGGCGTGCGCATCGACAACAACAAGAACCGCGAGGCCGTGGGCAACGGCCCACAGGTCATCAGCGCCGCCGGCTCTTCCGTCACGGTTATGGTCATCCCCACCGACGAGGAATACATGATCGCCCACGACGTCGAGCGCCTGACCAAGAACAACTAACGCGCGCATTTGCAAGTAAACGAAAGGCCTCCAGAGCAACAGCTCCGGAGACCTTTTTGCTAGCAGGCGGAAATACCAGTCCCAAAGTGACCATCGCCAGTAACGCCTGCACTCCCAGCAACGGCACCCGGCCATCCAGATCTTCAGCCTCAGCTCGTAGCCAAGCCGCCGTCCACTCCAGATGCCCTAATTGCTACGTAGCGGTAGAAGGCCGTACGGGCTAACCCCTGAAAACAATCCGCACTGATATTTTCTGTATTGAAGACGTCGATGATGCACCCGTATACCATTGACGTCGACACCATCAGATGCGGACCGCGCGGTGACCCCACATTCCGCTGGCGCCCACAGGGCTGCCCTCGTTTCCTGACATGTCCCGCGCGGGCCGCGGCGAGCCGAGACCGCCGCATGACCTAATAGGAGCATGGAGCGATACCGCGGACCCGAACAACCGCATTCTATCGCGCCCCGTCAGTGTGCCGTCTGCCCGGTCCAGGCGAGCACGGAAAGAACGGAGCGAGACATGCAAAACGAATCGACACCCGGCGCCCGCGGGCCGGTCTTCTGCGGGGTCGACACCCACGCCGACTCGCACTGGCTGTGCGTCCTGGACTGGAGGGGCCGCAGGGTCCTGTCCCGCCGGTTCCCCGCCGACGCGGCGGGATACGAGGCGCTCGCCGGGGCGATCGCGGCGGCCGGGGAGCCGGCCTGCGTCGCGATGGAGGGGACGTCGTCCTACGGGGCGGGCCTCACCAGGCACCTCGCGTCGCTGGGGATGCCCGTGCGCGAGGCGCTCTCCCCGGCGAGGACGCAGAGGAGGCGCCCGGGGCAGGGGAAGTGCGACGAGTCGGACGCGGAGAGGGCCGCCCGCGCGGCGATGTCCGGCTCAAGGCTCGGGACCCCCAAGAGCCAGGACGGGTGGGTCGACGGGGTGCGCTGCATGCTCGCGGCGCGCTCCGGGGCGGTGAAGGCGCGGACCTCGGCGATCAACACCGCGAGGTCGCTGCTCACCACCGCGCCGGAGGGGCTCAGGTCGAGGTTCCGCGGCATGGGAGGGCCGAGGCTGATGGAGGAGCTCCCCTCCGTGCGCGCCGAGGGCGCGCTGGGCGCCGCGCTCGGCGCGCTGGCGGACCTGTGGGCGGCGGCGCGCGACGCGGCGCTCGACATGGAGCTCGCGATCGAGGCGTCCCTGGAGGAGAACTGCCCCGCGCTGCTGGCGATGTACGGGTGCGGGCCCGTGAGCGCGGCCAAGCTCGCGGTCGCGGCCGGGGACAACCCGGGCAGGCTGCGCTCCGAGGCGTCGTTCGCGGCGATATGCGGCGCCTGCCCCATCCCCGCCTCGAGCGGCAAGACCGTGAGGCACAGGCTCAACAGGGGCGGCGACCGGCAGGCGAACAGCGCGCTGCACGAGATCGCGAGGCAGAGGGTCATGCGCGACCCCGAGACCGCCGAGTACGCCGAGAGGGCCAGGGCGCGAGGAAAGAGTGACAGGGAGGTCATGAGGTGCCTCAGGCGCTACGTGGCCAGGGAGGCGTACCGGGCGCTGATGCGCCCGCACGAGATCAGGAGGCCCGAGGACGCCTCGGAACTCGTGGCGGCCAGGCGCGCGGCGAAGGTCAGCCAGGTGAGGGCGGCGTCCATACTGGGCACCAGCGAGAAGTACATCTCGATGCTGGAGAGGGGCCAAAGGGAGCTCAAGCCCATAAGGAGGGCCTACGAGGCATGGGTCGAGGCCGGACTTCCGCTCGATTGGGACAGGCAGGCCTTCGAGGCCGAGCGCAAAATGGATTCTAAAAAACACCTTGCCAAATAGGAGCGTCAGACCAGAAACGCCCCCGTTCGTAGCTCCGAAGGAGCAGAACGGGGGCGTTTCATTGGTCGAGGACGTTTTCAGGGGTTAGCCCGTACGGCCTTCGGGCGAGTGCGTACGCTACTCAGCCATCTGAGCCTGGACGGCGGTGATGGCCACGACACCCACGATGTCGTCAGCAGAGCAGCCGCGCGACAGATCGTTGACCGGCTTGGCGATGCCCTGCAGGATGGGGCCGTAGGCGTCGGCGCCGGCGAAGCGCTGGACCAGCTTGTAGCCGATGTTGCCGGCCTCGAGGTCGGGGAACACGAGCACGTTGGCCTTACCGGCGACGGAGGAGCCGGGGGCCTTGAGCTGGGCGACGGTGGGGACGATGGCGGCGTCGAGCTGCAGGTCGCCGTCGATGGCGAGCTCGGGAGCCTTCTCCTTGCAGAACTTCACGGCCTCCTGGACCTTCTTTGCGACCTCGCCACCGGCGGAGCCCATGGTGGAGTAGGAGAGCATGGCCACGTGCGGCTCAACGTTGCCCATGAAGGTGGACCAGGAGTGGGCCGAGGCGATGGCGATCTCGGAGAGCTCGTCGGAGGACGGGTTGATGTTGAGGCCGCAGTCGGCGAAGATCAGCGTGCCGTCGGTACCGAACTGCGGAGTGTCGGTGCACATCACGAAGAAGGCCGAGACCAGCTTGGTGCCCGGGGCGGTCTTGAGGATCTGAAGCGCAGGGCGCAGGGTGTCGGCGGTGGAGTGGCAGGCGCCGGAGACCAGGCCGTCGGCATCGCCCATCTTGACCATCATGGTGCCAAAGTAGGTGGCGTCCATCACCTGGGCGCGAGCCTGCTCGATGGTAACGCCCTTCTTGGCGCGGAGCTCGGCAAACTTCTGCGCGTACTCCTCGTGCTTCTCGGCATTGCGCGGGTCGATGACGGTGGCGCCGGGAACGTCGATCTCGTCGGGGTTGCCCAGGATGACGATCTTTGCCAGGCCCTCCTCGATGATCTTGGTGGCCGCGACGATGGTGCGCGGATCCTCGCCCTCGGGCAGGACGATCGTCTTAAGGTCGGCCTTGGCGGCAGACTTCATACGGTTAAGGAAATCGCTCATGTTACTCCTTACAAGCGTTTCGCTAAGCTCCAGGCGCCCGGCTGTTCACGAATAAACCCGCTGCTAGCGGGTTTACCTTTCAATTATGTACGCCGCGATGCTTGAGCTTTCCTTGTGTGGCAAGCTCATTATAGGACGCATTAGCGCTATAATCGCTCTGATAAATATGTCTCGAAGAATGTTCGAGAAAAGCCCAGCTAACGAGCCCGTGGCTTTTGACAAGGAGTATCGATGCAGATTACCTCAGGCCTGCCTGAAGGCTTTAACGCCGGCGCGTACGACATGATTGTCGTCGGTGCTGGATATGCCGGTGCCGTTTGCGCCCGCCGTCTTGCCGAGACCATCGGCTATCGTGTTGCCGTTTTGGAGCGCCGTAGCCACATTGCGGGCAATGCCTATGACTGCACTGACGAGGCCGGAATCCTGATCCACGAGTACGGTCCGCATATCTATCACACCTTTAACGAGCGCGTGCACAATTTCCTGTCGCGCTTTACCAAGTGGACGGATTATCAGCACAAGGTGCTCGCCAACATCAACGGTACCCTTATGCCCGTGCCCTTCAACCATGCGAGTCTCAAGCTCGCCTTTGGTGACGAGCGCGGCGAGGAGCTGTATCAGAAGCTCGTGGAGACCTTTGGCAAGGATGTCAAGGTGCCCATTATGGAGCTGCGTAAGAAGAACGACCCCGACTTGGCCGAGGTCGCCGATTACGTCTACGAGAACGTCTTTTTGCATTACACCATGAAGCAGTGGGGCCAGACGCCCGATCAGATCGATCCCTCGATCACCGGCCGCGTTCCCGTCTTTGTGGGCGATGATGACCGCTACTTCCCGCAAGCTCCCTTCCAGGGCATGCCGCAGGAGGGCTACACGGCGCTCTTTGAGCACATGCTCGACCACGACCTGATCGACGTGTTCTGCGACGTGGACGCCCGTGACCTCTTTGAAATCGACGAGACTACCGTCAAGATCGACGGCAAGGTCTACGGCGGCGAGATTGTCTATACCGGTCCGCTCGATGAGCTGTTCAACCTCGACTTGGGTGCGTTGCCGTACCGCACGCTCGATATGAAGTTCGAGACGCTCGATATGGACCAGTTCCAGCCCGTGGGCACCGTCAACTACACCACGAGCGAGGACTACACGCGTATCACCGAGTTCAAGAACATGACCGGTCAGGTCCTGCCCGGCAAGACCACCATCATGAAGGAGTACTCTAAGGCCTATACGCCCGGCTCGGACGAGACGCCGTACTACGCCATTCTTGAGCCCGAGAACCGTGAGCTCTATGAGCGCTATCTTGAGCGCGTCCAGAACCTGACGAACTTCCACCCGGTGGGTCGTCTGGCCGAGTATCGTTACTACGATATGGACGCTGTGACCAATTCCGCCCTCGATCTTTCGGATGAGATTATCGCCTGCCATGCATAAAGTCATAACATTCGGTATTCCCTCGTATAACGCCGCCAAGGACATGGACCATTGCATCACCTCCATCTTGGAGGGGAGCAATTACGCCACCGATATCGAGATTATCGTGGTGGACGACGGCTCCAAGGACGAGACGGCCGCCAAGGCCGACGAGTGGGAGGCCCGTTATCCTGGAATCATCCGCGCGGTGCACCAGGAGAATGGCGGTCACGGTATTGCCGTCCTTTCGGGTCTGCGCGAGGCGCAGGGCACCTACTACAAGGTTGTCGACTCGGATGACTGGCTCGACGCTGCGGCTCTTTCGACTATGCTGTCGATTCTGCGTGGCTTTGAAGAGCGCGATCAGCGCGTTGACCTGTTTATCTCGAACTACGTGTACGAGAAGGTTTACGAGGGCACGCATACCGCTATTGGCTACAAATTTGCCCTGCCGCGCAAAAAGATCTTTTCCTGGGATCAGATCGGTCATTTCCGCCTGGACCAGAACCTACTCATGCACAGCCTGTGCTATCGCACGGATGTGCTGCGCGAGTCCAACCTTCCCATGCCGCCGCACACGTTCTATGTGGACAACATCTACGCCTACGTGCCACTGCCGCGTTGCAAGACCATGTACTACGCCGACATCGACCTCTACCGCTACTTTATCGGCCGCGAAGGTCAGAGCGTCAACGAGGCAACGATGGTCAAGCGTCTGGACCAGCAGTTCCGTGTTACGCGTATCATGATGGAGTCGTACCACCTGTACAGCGATGTTGAGTCGTCGCGCCTGCGTTCGTACATGATGGGCTACTTCACCATGATGATGGCGATCTGCTCGGTGCTTACCAAGCTTTCCGAGGAAGATTGCGCCGACGAGCGCCTAAAGACGCTGTGGAATGATTTGAAGGCCTACGACGAGCGCATGTATCGTCGTGCCCGCTACGGCGTGGTCGGGTTCTTCACCAATCTGCGCGGACGGGCCGGAGACAAAACCACACTCGGCCTATACCGTCTTGCCTCAAAGATCTTCAAATTCAACTAGCTGCTGAGTAATCGCTGCTGATAGGTTGACTGGGCCCCTTGGCCTTTAGTTTGCTACTGCGAACAGTCCTGCTCGCACGGAAAGCACATTAAGTGCTTTCCGGCTCGTGCGGAACTTGTATCAAACTAAAGACCAAGGGGCCTCTGCAATAAGAATCGATTGTCAGGTTATTTGAATTTGAAGATCTTCGACGCGCGGTACACAGGGGCCTGGGCTGAAAAGAATTAGGTTGGAAGTCGGTCGGAGGCGGGCGGGCATTACGTTTGTCGCGAGTTCCGCATGCAAAGAAGGCCACTTAATGTGGCCTTCGTCTTGCATAGGACTGTAGAGCAGCAAACGTAATGCCCGCCCGCCTCCGACCGACGGTCGAGTGGACTACTTTGCGGCGCCGGGGATGCCGTGGGAGGTTTTGGCGGTTTTGGCTCCGTTTACGATGGCAGTTTCCAGGGCCCTTACTGCGAGCATGCCCAGCAGGTCTAGGGGAACGGCGGCGCTTGTCCGGGCGCCCAGTTTGCCGCTGGCGAGGGTGTAGATGGTGTCGCCGTCGTTGGTGGTGTGTGTGGGACGGATGGCGTGTGCGTAGGCGTCTGCGGCCATCTGGGAGACCTTGGTGGCTTGTGCCTTAGTGAGTTCCACGTTGGTGACGATGCAGCTGATGGTGGTGTTGGTGCGGTCGAGCGGCATCTGCATGGATCCGGCGGCGGCAAAGGCTGCGAGTTCCATGTCGACGATCTGGTCGCTATCGGCTGCGGCGCGCATACCGGCGACCCACTCGCCGGTGAAGGGGTCGACGACGTTGCCGCAGGCGTTGACCGAGACCACGGCGCCCACCTTGACGGGGCCGAGCGCCACGGCAGCAGTTCCAAGGCCGGCCTTCATGCAGGTGGCAGGCCCCATGAGCTTGCCTACAGTGGCGCCGGTGCCGGCGCCCACGTTGCCCTGCTCGAGCGTGGCGGGGGTGTGGTCGAGCGCTTCGCGCACGGCGGCGATGCCGGCCTCAATGTCGGGGCGCACGGTCGGGTCGCCATAGGCGAGGTCGAAGATACAGCTGGAGCACACGATGGGCACCTGCGTGGGGCCGACGGGAAGGCCGATGCCGCGGCTCTCAAGCTCGCGAGCGACGCCGCTTGCAGCCTCGAGGCCAAAGGCCGATCCACCCGAAAGGCAGACGGCGTGGACCTTGTCGACGGTGTTCTCGGGTCGCAGCAGGTCGGTTTCGCGCGATGCTGGAGCACCGCCGCGAACGTCAACGCCGCCGGTGGCGCCCTCGGGTGCCACGATTACGGTGCAACCGGTGCCGGCCTCCTCGTCCGTATAGTTGCCATAGCAAAAGCCATCGACATCGCAGACGTCAATGGCCTCGAGCAGTGTATCCATGTTTAACTCCTATCGGTTTTCCGCCGCGCCTTGTGCCCGGTCGGGATCCGTACGGTACGCCAAAATAGTAGGCGCCGGGGGATACCCAGCGCCAGATGCAATTACGAGAGTTTTTGAATCGCGCGCGCGACGCGGGCGATGGGTAGGCCCACCACGTTATAGAAGTCGCCCGAAATATCGTGCACGAGCATGCGTCCTCCTGTGCCCTGAATGCCGTAGGCGCCGGCCTTGTCCATGGGCTCACCCGAGGCGACGTAGTGCTCGATCTGCTCGTCGGTGAGCTCGTAGAACGTCACGTCGGTCACATCGACAAAGGACAGGCTCTCGGCGGCATGCGGGGCGGCCGTATCGCCTGCCTTAACGATGCAGACGCCGGTTGCGACCTGGTGCGTGCGGCCCGAAAGCTCACGGAGCATGGTGCGCGCCTCGTCCTCGGTTGCCGGCTTGCCCAGAATCTTGCCGTCAAAGGTGACGATGGTGTCGGCCGCGACCGTCAGCTCATTGGGCTCGGCATGCTCGGCGGCAACGGCGGCGGCTTTTGCGCGTGCTAAGCGTTCAACGAGCGTAAGCGGGGCCTCGCCATCAAACGGCGTTTCGTCGATATCGGCAGGAATGATGCGAATGTCATAGCCCGCCTCGCGCATCAAGTCGATGCGGCGCGGTGATTGCGAAGCCAAAATCATAGCTGAATGCCCTCGGCAACCTTCTCGACGGCCTTGTCGCCGGCGAGCGTGCGCAGCAGCTCCAATGCAAAGGGGAGTGACTGTGCCATGCCGCTGGCAGTGATGATGTTGCCGTCTTGCGTGACCTTCTCGCCGGTATAGGCGCCTTCGGGGAAGCTTTTCTCAAAGCCAGGGAAGCACGTGGCATGGCGCCCCTCGAGCAGGTCGAGCTCGCCCAGGATAAACGGGGCGGCGCAGATGGCGGCGACGTGCTTGGCTGCGGCGAACTCGCGGACCACGTCGCAGACGCGCTGATCGGCGCGCAGGTTGGTAGCACCGGGTAGGCCGCCGGGCAGCACGACACAGTCGTATTCGTCAAAGTCGATCTCATCAAAGAGCGCATCGCAGGTCACGGGGATCTGCAGCGAACTTACGACCTCACGCGTGGGCATGATCGAGACGAGCGTGGCACGTACGCCGCCGCGACGCATGACATCGACCATGGTCAAGCATTCAATAGTTTCAAAGCCATCGGCGGCGAGAACGGCAACGCTGGGCATGAGGGTTCCTTTCATAGGCGGCATACAATTAGCCGTCTTATACCCCGAAGACCTCCGCTTGCCACGCTCGATTTCCCAATGATTTTTCTGAGCAATGATTAAGTGGCTAGTTGCGCTTAAGGTGGACGACGGTCTCGCAGTGGAAGGTTTGTGGGAACAGGTCGACTGGCGTGATCTTTACGGGGGAGAAGGTGCCTTCTTCGACAAAGCGTTTGAGATCGCGCGCCAGGGTGGCCGGGTCGCAGCTCACGTAGGCGACATCGCGAGCACTCGTGCTGGCGATAAGGTCGATCGCCTCGGGGGCGAGGCCTGCACGCGGCGGGTCGACCACCAAGACGTCGGCATCCTGGTCGGGGAACTCGCGCACCGCGTCTCCGCCAATGACGTCGACGTTATCGAGCTTGTTGATCTCCAGGTTACGGCGCAGGTCGCGCACGGCGGGGCCGTAGGCCTCGACGGCGGCGACAAAGTCGCAGCGGCGGGCGAGCGGCAGGGTAAAGGTGCCGGCACCGCAGTACAGGTCCACGGCAAGCTCGTCTTCCTGCGGGTCGAGCGCTTCCATGACAAGATCGATCAAAATCTCGGCACCCTTGGTGTTGACCTGGAAAAAAGACGGGGCAGACAAGCGCATCTGACCCTCGGCGATATTCTCGGTCCATGAGCCCTCTCCGGCGAGCATTTCGACCTTGGAGACACGACGGGCCTTCTTTTCGCCCTTGCTCATCACGCGCACGATGCTCGTGGGATGAGCGGCGTCCGCCAGCACGCGGGAGACCTGCGAGCGCGGAAAAGAGCCTGTGGGCGTCCAGAGTGCGACCTCGAGTGCCTTGGTGCGGCGCGATGCGCGAATGCCCACGCGTTCGAGCCCCAAGTCATGGCTGCCGCTTAGATAGTTGAGTGCACCGACGACCGATTTGAGCGCCTTCGGGAAGCGCTTATCGAACAGCGGGCACGTATCGACGGTCACGATTTTGCTGGGGTCGACACCGTGCGTGCCAAGGCGCACGCGACCGTTGACGACGGTCGGTTCGAGCTCGATTTTATTGCGGTAGCCCCAGTCGTCCTTGGTGTGGCAGATGGGCTGTACCAACTCATCGACCTGCTCAGGAGCGAACTTGCCGATGCGCTCGAGCGTGGAGCGCAGGTTTTGCTCCTTGGCGGCGAGCTGTGCCGTGCGTGAGAGATTGCCCCACGAGCAGCCGCCGCAGATGCCCACGAAGGGGCAGGGAGGCTGAATGCGATCGGGGCTTGGCTCCAGAATCTCGGTGGTGCGGGCGCGCATGAACGACTTGCCGTCCTGTACGACCTCGGCCTCGACGGTGTCGCCTGCCACGGCGCCCTGCACAAAGACGGCCTTGCCGTTGTCGGCGTGCGCCAGCCCGTCGGCGCCGTAGGTCATCGATTCTATAGTGAGCTTCATATTCCTGCCTGTCATTCGCGTTGTTGTTCGCACCATGGTAGCAGGGAAAAGCGCCCCGCATCCGAGGCTTTCCTCAAATGCGGGGCGCTTCTACAAACTGCTTCTACAAACGACTATTTCGTCTTGCCGGTAATGAGCGTCTTAAGACCCAGGCCGATCAGGCCCAGGCCCATGCGCACGCGGCCGGGGCGATGGCGCTCGATGGCCTTGGTCTTGCCGGCGGGCTTATCGCGACGGGCACTCGTCTCGGGTGCGGGCTTGGTGACCTGCGGCTCGGGCCGAGGTGCAGGTGCAGGCTCGGGCTCAATGACGGTCGCCTGGACCTTCTGAACCTCGGGTGTGGTCGGCTGCGGCTCAGGAGCAGGGGCGGGCTTTGCCTCGGCGGCCTCGGCGTTGCGATAGGCACGCTCCAGCAGGGCTTCCTGTGAGTTGAAGGGTTTCTCACCCTCTGCACGCTCCACGGGGACCCAGGTGCCGTCGCTCGTGAGGCTGCGGGCCTTCACGTTGTCCCGCAGCTGCATGCCCATGTACTCGTGCACTAGGGCGCGGCAGGTGAGGTCGAGCACGGGGAAGGCGATCTCCACGCGGTGCTCGGTGTTGCGCGTCATCATGTCTGCCGAGCTCAGGTAAATCATGTCCGAGTCCACGCCGAAAGCATAGACGCGCGCGTGCTCCAAAAAGCGTCCGACGATGGAGCGGACATGCACGTTCTCGGTCTTGCCCGGAACACCGGGCTTGAGGCACGAGATGCCGCGGATGATCATGTCCACGCGCACGCCGGCACACGATGCCTCGGCGATCTTGTCGATGACCTCGCGGTCGGTGAGCGAGTTGAGCTTAAAGAACACGCGGGCGGGCTCGCCGGCAAGGGCGCGCTGGATCTCGCGGTCAAGCCCGCGCATGATGAGCGGTTTCAGTCCGACGGGCGCCACACCCAGGAAGCGGTAGTCGCCGCGCAGGTTGCCCAGCGACAGGTTGCGGAAGAACAGGTTGGCGTCCTCGCCGATGCCGGGGTGGGCGGTCATGAGCATAAAGTCGCTGTAGAGTTTGGCCGTCTTCTCGTTAAAGTTGCCGGTGCCCAGCAGCGTCAGGCGCGTTAGCGCCATGCCCTCGCGATAGGTGAGCTGGCAGATCTTGGAGTGGCACTTAAAGCCCTCGGAGCCGTAGATGACGGTGCAGCCGGCCTCTTCCAGGCGCTCGGCCCACTCGATGTTGTTCTGCTCGTCAAAGCGGGCACGGAGCTCCATGAGCACCGTGACCTCTTTGCCGTTCTCGGCAGCATCGATCAGCGACTCGCACAGGCGGCTCTGCTTGGCCACGCGGTAGAGCGTGATGCGCAGCGAGATGCACTCGGGGTCGTAGGCGGCCTCGTGCACCAGATCCAGGAAGGGGTTCATGGCCTCGTAGGGATAAAAGAGCAGCTTGTCGCCCTGCAGCACCTGCTCGCGGATGGAGCGGGTCATGTCGATGGTGGGATTGGGCTGCGGCCTAAACGGCGTAAAGAGCAGCTCGTTGCGCAGGTGCTCGGGAATCTTGCCCTCAATGCCAAAGACGTAGCCCAGGTCGAGCGGGATATCGCAGGTAAAGACAGAGCGGCGCGAAAGCTCGAGCGCCTTGCGGATGGTCTTGAGCGTTGCCTTCTCGAGCGACCCCGAGACCGCGAGCACTACCGGCTGCAGACGCAGGCGCTTCTTGAGGATGCGCTTCATGTGCTGGCGGTAGTCCTCTTCCTCTTCGACGCCCTCGCCGTCCGGATCGATGTCGGCGTTGCGGGTGACGCGGATCAGCGCACGATCCAGCGGCTTATAGGAGCCAAAGCAGCTGTCCAGGCAGGCGAGGATGACGTCCTCGAGCAAGATGTAGGAGTAGGTGCCGGTGGGCGAGGGGATCTCGACCACGCGGTTCATCGAGGCGGGAATCTCGATAAGGCCCAGCAGGCTCTCCTCGTCGGTGGCGCCGTCCAGACCACAGGCCAGATAGAGCGCGCCATTGCGTAGGTTGGGGAAGGGGTGGCGAGGATCGATGACCAGCGGCGAGATGACCGGCGACACGTAGGCCTGGAAGTAGCGGGTTACAAAGGTGCGCTCCTCGGGCGTAAGCGAATCGATGCGGGCGCGGTGAACGCCCAAGGTGTCGAGCTTGCCCTCGATGCTCTTAAAGATGGACTCCCAACGGGTAAGGAGCCCGGGCATTTCGGCCATGACAGCATCGACCTGTTCGGAGGCGGTCATATTGCTCTTGTTGTCGACAGGTTGCTTTTTGAGCTCTGCCAGATCGGACAGGCCGCCCACGCGCACCATGAGAAACTCGTCGAGGTTAGACTCGAAAATCGACACGAACTTTAGACGCTCGAACAGCGGAACGGTCTCATCGAAGGCTTCGTCAAGCACACGGTTGTCAAAGCGTAGCCAGCTGAGCTCTCGGTTCTGCGTGTACGAGAAGTCGCGCGGCGGTTTGCGCAGCTTTGCGGCGGCTTGCTTTTTTTCGATTTTGCTCGGCATATGCATCTGTCCGTTCAGTCCCCGCAGGGGACGGTAGCCTAACCCTATTCACTATTGTCTCAATTTAGTCGACTTGTGGCACGGACGTATTGTGCGAACGGTATCTTTACCTACTTCTTACGCTGACAAGTCATAGGACTGACGCCCTGCTCGTCTGCAAGCGGTCTATATCCTCACTCAACTGGTACGTAAGTGTGAATAAGAATGATGGATAGCTGAATATCATTGAATGCAGGCGGAAACGTAAACAAACATCATTTATATACATAAAACCGATTTAGCTATGCAATTCTGAATCAAAAGTTTAGAGATGCAATTGCAAATAGTTTTTAGGAAAAAAGAGCGTTTACCTTAGAAAAGTTACTTTAGAACGCCGAAGTACATTATGGGGGAATCTCATGCGATATACCGTTCATCGCACTTTGTTGACCGTTCGGGGGCGAGGTGGAATTGCGGGTGGAATTTGGATATAACTAGAGCTGTCAGCAAGCAGCGTCCGCTATGGAAGGGCGCTGAGAGATTCGGCCGAAAGGCCCGAAAGAAAGGTAGGAGGCCATGACGAAAGGTCTGCACGTGCCTTCCGAGATCGGCAAGCTCAGGAAGGTCTGCCTGCACCGTCCCGGCGACGAGCTCCTCAACCTGCCGCCCGACGAGCTCGAGCGACTCCTGTTCGACGACGTCCCGTTCCTGGAGGTCGCGCAGCAGGAGCACGACACCTTCGCCCAGATCCTGAGGGACCAGGGCGTGGAGGTCCTCTATCTCGAGAACCTCGTCGCCGAGGTGTTCGACCAGGTCCCCGGCGCCCGCGCCGAGTTCACCGACCAGTACATCGCCGAGGCCGGCATCCGCGGCCAGCACATGCCGCAGATCGTCCGCGAGAAGCTGGACTCCATCGAGGACAACCTCGAGTTCGTCAAGAAGACCATGGCCGGCATGACCAAGGCCGAGATCGACATGCCCCTCACGGCGTCCACGACCCTCGACTCCCTGGTCAACTCCGAGTCCGAGTCCGACCTGATCATCGACCCGATGCCCAACCTCTACTTCACCCGCGACCCGTTCGCGGTCGTCGGCGAGGGCGTCAACCTCAACCGCATGTACTCGGTCACCCGCAACCGCGAGACCCTGTACGGCAAGTACGTCTTCAAGTACCACCCCGACTACAAGGACGTCTCCCTGTACTTCCGCCGCGACTGCCAGTTCCACACCGAGGGCGGCGACGTGCTGAACATCAACGAGAAGACCCTCGCCGTCGGCATCTCCCAGCGCACCCAGGCCGCCGCTATCGACGTCATGGCCCAGAACATCTTCTGGAACTCCGACTCCAAGGTCGAGCGCATCCTGGCCTTCGACATCCCGGTCTCGCGCGCCTTCATGCACCTCGACACGGTCTTCACCCAGATCGACGTCGATAAGTTCACGATCCACCCCGCCATCATGGGCACCCTGCGCGTCTACGAGCTGACCGCCGGCAAGAACCCGGGCGACGTGAACATCCGCCTGATCGAGGACACCCTCGAGCACGTCCTGGAGGACGCCACCGGCGTCGACCAGGTCAAGCTGATCCCCTGCGGCGGCGGCGACCCGATCGCGGCCTCCCGCGAGCAGTGGAACGACGGCTCCAACACCCTGTGCGTCGAGCCCGGCAAGATCTGCGTCTACGCCCGCAACACCGTCACCAACGACGTGCTGTACAAGGAGGGCCTGGACCTTCTCGTCGTGCCCTCCGCCGAGCTCTCCCGCGGCCGCGGCGGCCCGCGCTGCATGAGCATGCCCTTCTGGCGCGAGGACCTCTAAGGTCTTCAAGGACCCGTACAGGTCTTAATACATACATCTAGCTGCAATTAGATGTCTCCCAATGGGGCGGTGCGGGTTTTCGCACCGCCCCATTCTTGTATGAGGAACGTCAACACGATTGGATGACTGCTTTTGTAAGGAGCTTGGCCATGGATATCAAGACAATCGGCGTCGAAGAGTGGCTCAACGTTTGGGAGAAGAGCGCCACGTGGGATATCGCCCAGTCGACGATCTCCTCGCTTACCATGGGCGAGCTGCGCGCGCTCGACGAGCAGGACGGCGCCACGTTCTATGAACGCCTGGACCGCGAGAAGATGAACTACGGCTGGATCGAGGGTTCGCCGGAGTTTAAGGCCGAGGTTGCCAAGCTGTATCGTCGCGAGGTCAATCCCGATCACATCCTGCAGACCAATGGCTGCACGGGCGCCAATCTCAACGCCATCATGGCTGTAGTCGAGCCCGGCGACCACGTTATCGCCGAGTGGCCTACCTATGCGCCGCTCTATGAGATCCCGCGTACGCTCGGCGCCGAGGTCGAGTATTGGGAGCTTCGCGAGGAGCTCGGATGGAAACCCGATATCGAGGAGCTCAAGCGCTCGGTGCGCCCCAACACGAAGCTCATCTGCATCAACAACGCATCGAACCCCATCGGTACGGTGCTTGATGCCGATACGCTCGGCCAGATTGCCGAGATCGCCCGCTCGGTTGGCGCCTATGTGCTGTGCGACGAGGTGTACCTGCCGCTTGAGAACACTGAGGACTTTTTGTCGATGGCCGATGTGTACGAGAAGGCCATCGTCACCAACTCGGTGTCCAAGACCTATTCGACGCCTGCGGCCCGCGTGGGCTGGGTTGTGGCAGACGAAGAGGTATCTAACCGCATTCGCACGTACCGCGACTACACCATGATTTGCGGCGGCGTGTTCAACGACGCCCTGGCGACCTATGTGCTCAAGCACAAGGACAAGATCCTCGAGCGCAACCGCAAGATCGTGTTTGGAAACCGCGATATCGCGCAGGCTTGGATTGATACGCAGCATCGCGTTTCCTGGACGGCCCCGCAGGGCGTGTCTACCTCGTTTATCAAGCTTGATATTCCCGAGGACGACGAGGAGTTCTGCAAGCGCCTGCTGGCCGAGAGGGGAGTGCTGTTGGTTCCCGGTAGCCGCTTTGAGCTTCCCTGCGGCGCACGCCTGGGCTACTGCGCGAGCGAGGACGTTCTGCGCGAGGGTCTGAGGCTTTTGGGCGAGGCACTGGCGGAGTTCGATCGCTAGGATCACGATTCCCTTCGAAGGCCGTATTCAAATTGGCCGGCAATAATCGAAAACGGACCTGTTTCCCTAGGGGATCGGGTCCGTTTTTCTATACCGAGAAGTCAAGTTGTTACAAATGGAGACGCAAGATCGATCAGGTATTCGACCAGCCTTATACTGAGCTTCCGGTGAACGGTATCCAACTTCTGGTAAACGGTAATCTGTTTGCCAAAAATGAATAGGACGAACTTCTTTCTGAATAAAAATCAAAATGGTTGAGATACAGCGAGAATTGCGAGTTCTATTCATATCATTGCGCGAAATATGCAATTTGAGGGTGGTTTAACAAAGATTAGTTTCAATTGATTTATCGGTTAAAAAGGCGTTTAAGCACGTAAATACACTTTATTAAATCAAAGTGTGCCATGCGTGAAGTATATGTGTATGCCGTTCACCCCCCATATAAAACCGTTCGGGGGCGAGATGGAAGTATGGACTGATTTTGGATATAAATATGTCGTCAGCAATAACGCCTCACACGGAGGGGCGCTAACGAATCGGCCCTGACAGGGGCCCGAAAGAAAGGTAGGAGGCCATGACGAAAGGTCTGCACGTGCCTTCCGAGATCGGCAAGCTCAGGAAGGTCTGCCTGCACCGTCCCGGCGACGAGCTCCTCAACCTGCCGCCCGACGAGCTCGAGCGACTCCTGTTCGACGACGTCCCGTTCCTGGAGGTCGCGCAGCAGGAGCACGACACCTTCGCCCAGATCCTGAGGGACCAGGGCGTGGAGGTCCTCTATCTCGAGAACCTCGTCGCCGAGGTGTTCGACCAGGTCCCCGGCGCCCGCGCCGAGTTCACCGACCAGTACATCGCCGAGGCCGGCATCCGCGGCCAGCACATGCCGCAGATCGTCCGCGAGAAGCTGGACTCCATCGAGGACAACCTCGAGTTCGTCAAGAAGACCATGGCCGGCATGACCAAGGCCGAGATCGACATGCCCCTCACGGCGTCCACGACCCTCGACTCCCTGGTCAACTCCGAGTCCGAGTCCGACCTGATCATCGACCCGATGCCCAACCTCTACTTCACCCGCGACCCGTTCGCGGTCGTCGGCGAGGGCGTCAACCTCAACCGCATGTACTCGGTCACCCGCAACCGCGAGACCCTGTACGGCAAGTACGTCTTCAAGTACCACCCCGACTACAAGGACGTCTCCCTGTACTTCCGCCGCGACTGCCAGTTCCACACCGAGGGCGGCGACGTGCTGAACATCAACGAGAAGACCCTCGCCGTCGGCATCTCCCAGCGCACCCAGGCCGCCGCTATCGACGTCATGGCCCAGAACATCTTCTGGAACTCCGACTCCAAGGTCGAGCGCATCCTGGCCTTCGACATCCCGGTCTCGCGCGCCTTCATGCACCTCGACACGGTCTTCACCCAGATCGACGTCGATAAGTTCACGATCCACCCCGCCATCATGGGCACCCTGCGCGTCTACGAGCTGACCGCCGGCAAGAACCCGGGCGACGTGAACATCCGCCTGATCGAGGACACCCTCGAGCACGTCCTGGAGGACGCCACCGGCGTCGACCAGGTCAAGCTGATCCCCTGCGGCGGCGGCGACCCGATCGCGGCCTCCCGCGAGCAGTGGAACGACGGCTCCAACACCCTGTGCGTCGAGCCCGGCAAGATCTGCGTCTACGCCCGCAACACCGTCACCAACGACGTGCTGTACAAGGAGGGCCTGGACCTTCTCGTCGTGCCCTCCGCCGAGCTCTCCCGCGGCCGCGGCGGCCCGCGCTGCATGAGCATGCCCTTCTGGCGCGAGGACCTCTAAGTCTTTCCGTTTCCGGTGCGGTCTCCCTACAACCGCACCGGCTTCGCCCGTTAAACGGGCAACACTAATATTTACGTAATTCATTTCTTCGAAAGGAAACAAACCATGGGTGTTAACCTCTCCGGCCGTAGCTTCCTCAAGCTCCTCGACCTCACCACCGAGGAGATCGAGTACCTGCTCAAGCTCTCCAAGAACTTCAAGGACATGAAGCGCGCTGGCGTTCCGCACCGCTATCTCGAGGGTAAGAACATCGTTCTGCTCTTCCAGAAGACTTCCACTCGTACCCGCTGCGCCTTCGAGGTCGGCGGCATGGATCTGGGCATGGGCGTCACCTACCTCGATCCCGGTTCGTCGCAGATGGGCAAGAAGGAGTCCATCGAGGACACCGCCCGCGTTCTCGGCCGCATGTATGACGGCATCGAGTTCCGTGGCTTTGCCCAGGACGACGTCGAGGAGCTCGCTGCCAAGTCCGGCGTGCCCGTGTGGAACGGCCTGACCACCGAGTGGCACCCCACCCAGATGCTCGCCGACATCCTGACCGTCCAGGAGAACTTCAACTACGACATCAAGGGCAAGACCCTCGTCTTCATGGGCGACTGCAAGAACAACGTCGCTCGCTCCCTCATGGTTGTCTGCTCCAAGCTCGGTATGAACTTCGTGGCCTGCGGCCCCGAGGAGTGCATGCCCGCTGACGACGTCATCGAGGCCTGCAAGCCCATCGCCGAGGCCAATGGCTGCACCATCAAGCTGACCACCGACGTCAAGGACGGCGTCACCGGTGCCGACGTTATCTACACCGACGTGTGGGTCTCCATGGGCGAGCCCGACGAGGTCTGGGCCGAGCGCATCGCTCAGCTCACCCCGTATCGTGTCACCTCCGACGTCATGGCTATGGCCAACCCGGGTGCCATCTTCCTGCACTGCCTGCCCAGCTTCCACGACACCAACACCACCATTGGCGCCGAGAAGTGCGAGCAGTTCGGCATCACCGAGCAGGAGGTCACCGACGAGGTCTTCGAGAGCCCCGCTTCCAAGGTCTTCGACGAGGCTGAGAACCGCATGCACACCATCAAGGCTGTCATGTACGCCACGCTCAAGTAAGAGCATCTAGCATCTCGCTCGGGGTGTATTGCTGCACACCCCGAGCGGTTTTATCTGGTAATAATCTCGCATCAAGCGGCAGGCACGGCACGGAAGAGCCGCTTCGGGCGAGATCAGTAAATGATTTATGAAGGGGGGATGAGAACTATGACTGAGACCGCTAAGAAAAAGCGCGGTATGCCTTCATCGTTCACCATTCTTCTTGCTCTGCTGGCAATTGTCGCAGTGATTACCGTAATCGTCTCCGGTACGTCCGGCGGCGCGGTTACTGCAGCCCGTCTGAGCGATTTCTGCACCGCCCCGATCCTGGGCTTCGCTGACGCTCTGCCCGTCTGCCTCTTCGTTATGATCCTGGGCGGCTTCCTCGGCATGATGACCGAGACCGGCGCCCTGGACAACGGCATTGCCGTTCTGGTGCAGAAGCTTAAGGGCAACGAGATTATGCTCATTCCCGTGCTGATGCTCATCTTCTCCCTCGGTGGTACCACCTATGGTATGTGCGAGGAGACCGTTCCCTTCTACGCCCTGCTCGCCGCTACCATGATGGCCGCTGGCTTCGACCCCATGGTCGGTGCCGCTACCGTCCTGCTCGGCGCTGGCTGCGGCTGCCTGGGCTCCACGGTTAACCCGTTCGCCGTCGGCGCTGCCGTCGACGCTCTGACCGGCGTTGGCATTGAGGTCAACCAGTCCATCATCATCGGCCTCGGTGCCGTCCTGTGGATTGTCACTACCGCTATGTCCATCTTCTTCGTGATGAACTATGCCAAGAAGGTCAAGGCTGACAAGGGTTCCACCATCCTGTCGATGCAGGAGCTCAAGGACGCCGAAGAGGCTCACGGCAAGGCTGCTTCCGAGGTCCACAAGGAGGTCAAGCTCACCGGTCGTCAGAAGGGTGTTCTGATTGCCTTCGCCTTCACCTTCGTCGTCATGATCGTCGGCTTCATTCCGCTGGCCGACCTCAACGAGGGCGTCGCCAACTTCTTCGACGCTGGCGCCGTCTACGACGCCGACGGTAACGCCGTCGTCCAGGGCTGGTCTGCCCTGATCACCGGCCTGCCCATTGGCCAGTGGTACTTCGACGAGGCTTCCACCTGGTTCTTCCTCATGGCCGTCCTGATCGGTATCATCGGTGGCCTGTCCGAGAAGCAGATCGTTAACACCTTCATCACCGGCGCTGCCGACATGATGTCCGTTGTTCTCGTCATCGCCCTCGCCCGTGGTATCTCCGTCCTCATGGCTAACACCGGCCTCGACGTCTACGTCCTCGACGCTGCCGCCAATGCTCTGGCTGGCCTGTCCGGCGTGATCTTCGCTCCCATGAGCTTCCTGGTCTACTTCGGCCTGTCCTTCCTGATCCCCTCGACCTCTGGTATGGCTACCGTCTCCATGCCCATCATGGGACCGCTGGCTGTTAAGCTCGGCTTCTCGCCCGAGGTCATGGTCATGATCTTCTCCGCTGCTATCGGTGTCGTGAACCTGTTCACCCCGACCTCCGGTGCCATCATGGGCGGTCTTGCCCTGGCCAAGATCGAGTGGACGACCTGGCTCAAGTTTGCCCTTAAGCTCATCGTCGCGCTCTCCGTCGTCTGCGCCGTCATCCTGACCGTCGCCTGCGTGCTGCTCTAAGTACCCAACGGGTACCCCACGGAAACCTTGACGATCCTGTAAAGGATCACCTGGTCATCGTCTGTCCGGTGGGGTCAACCCACCGGTAGACTCCTACCTTTAGCCCCCTCCCGTTCCGTGCGCGGGAGGGGGCGCTCTCATGTTGCGCGGTTCTACGAACCGCGCAACCAGTCGACGCTGCGCGCCGCCCAGGACGACAATTTGTCATTCAAAAGGCAAGACATGACCAAAAGGTCTATGCCTTGCCTTTTTCATGCCAACTTGTACGTCCTGGACGTCGCTCGCTCATATGACCCAATCCGCTGTCAAGAGCCACAATGGCCCCGCCGACCGCTTGCAATCGGTCGGCGGGGCCTGC
>CALDEU010000030.1:0-35708 GCA_937942395.1 uncultured Collinsella sp.
GCCGACGCCCATCAGGAACACGGCGTCGTAGCCCTCGTCGGCGACCTTGTCGGCGAGCGCGGTCATCTTCTTGCCGGTCTCGTAGAGCGCCTTACCGTCCTCGAGATAGCCCTCCTGGTCGAAATGCATGATCTCGATCTTCTCGGTTTCCTTCATTTGTCTCTCCTTTCTGGGGTTGTTTCCACATCCCCCATGCCAACGGGCATCAAAACCCGCTTACATTCCGTAACACTTAGCCGCTTTGGCCTTAAGCGCATTGACTGACTCTTCGTAGCCCTCCGCCTTGACCTCCATTTGCTTGGAGACGGCATCGAGATACGGGTGCACGTCCCATGACTTCAGACGCTCGGCGATCATTGCCGCAATCGTCTGGAAGAACACAAGATTGGGAATCGCGCTGAGCAGCGGAGCCACCTGAGGCACCGCAACCTCGTGAGCCCTACCCCTGGGATGGGCCGTGAGCAGCACCGTTTTTGTCGTAACGTTCGATAGCGCATCGGCGATATTCGCAAGACGCTCCGACCCCTGCGGATCGTCGACAATAAACACCAGATAGCCCGGAACGATCTGCATCTCGGGACCGTGGACGAACTCCTCGCCTTCGTGATGCATGGCAGGAATCTTGATGGTCTCGCTCAGCTTGAGCGCTGCCTCCTCGGCAACACCGTAGTTGGGGCCGTTGCCGACGACCATGGCGGGCATGTGCTCAGAAAGCTCGAGCATGTGGCCTTGGACATATGCCTCGGCGGTCTTGCACATCACGGCATTGGCCTGGATAGCCTCGCGCAGGTCGTCAAGACGCTGGGCAACGCCCTTGGCGTCAACCGTTCCGCGCGCCTGACCGCCGTAAATACCAAAGAGCACCAGGTACTCAACGAGAACCTCGACGCCCAGAGTCACAAAGTCCACCGACTCGACGCCCACACCGTAGTCAAGAACGATGTCAGTGTGCTCCTTGATGGGTGCCTCGACGTTTGCCGTGAGCGCAACTGCAGCCATATCGTGTGCGCGCATGTAATCGAGCGCCGCAATCGTATTGGTCGAATAACCACTCTGCGAGACGGCGATGTTGAGCGCATGCTGCGGATAGGTGTGTTCAAAATCGACGAAGGCCTCGGGCGTCACAACGGACACTTGCATCTGCAGCGCATCTTGCAGGTAATCGCGGGCGCAATCGGCGGCATGGCGCGACGAACCCGAAGCAACGATGCGCAGCGCGTCAAAAGAACCGGACTGGAAAATATCAACGAGCTGCGCCACCAGCTCAGACGAACGCTCGAGGTTCTCTCCCATACGCACATGGGCGAGTTGAACGTAATCGAGCATCTTCATCGTCTCACCTCGCAACAAATCATTAGTATTTGATACCAATCACGATTACAGGTTACGGCTTTTTGATACCTCTTTGTCGATTAATTTATTCCCTTCGGCGAACGGTCGATTTTGAGCCCTGTAAGGTTGTATATACAGCTGACCCAACGAATCAAAATTCCGTCAGCTTTTCAGCCCGTTATGCAAAAAAACCAGCTAGTACGTATAGGTATATCCACCCGCATCACCGCGGTTAAACGACTTGACGTACTCGATCGCCTGGCCGCTCGCATCGAAGCTCACGCACTCAAGCGTCAAGGCAAGATCGCCCTGCTCCAGTCCAAGCAGGCCGGCATCTCGCGCGCCCAGCGCTTCGATATCGAGCTTTTCCTGTGCCATGACCGGCTTTCGGCCCAACATCTCATATGTCTCGTACAAACTGAAGACCGACACGTCAATATCTTCGATTGTGGGAAACAGCAGGCACGGGATGAACGCCGTCTCAATCGATACGGGGTCGCCGTTGACGCAGTTCAAACGCCGAATCGAATACAGCAAATCGTCCTCGGCAATGCCAAACAGGTTGGCATAATATGGGCCCGCATAACGCTTGGAACGCGCGAGGATACGGACGGACGGCTCGCCACCCGAAGCACGAACCGATTCACGAAAGCCTCCTGTTCGCTCGTACGCAACGGGCACTTTCTGTGCCACAAACGCGCCCTTTCCGCGGACGCGTCGAATCTGCCCACGCCGAACCAACTCATCGACAGCACTTCGGATGGTCAAGCGTGTCGTACCAAATTCCTCGGCGAGGTCTTTTTCGGACGGAATCATGGAACCCGTGGGATATATTCCGCGCTCGATACGCTCCTCGATGCGGCGTCGAATGCGCATATAAACCGGGGTGGCAACTACTGTTTCAGCCATTGTTCACCTGCCACGCTCCTCATGCCGTTCTCTTCGCCGTTATCGGCAAAGCGGAACTTTGTGGGCAAAATCACCGATTTGCAATGCTCCACAAAACGCATGTCCTTATCAAATTCGATCGTGCTCTCATAGAACACCGGCGTTCCCTCTTCTTGCTGGAGCAGCTCGGCCTCTTCGGCGTTCAAACGCGAGATGGAGATATGCTCACGTCCATGCTCAACGCGCACGCCACCTTCTTTGAGCAAGACATCGTAAAGGCTCTCACACTCAAAATCGTGCTCGGGAAGCGCGGGGCACAGGGACAGGTTAACGTGAGCGGTCTCGATTGACGCCGGCTCGCCCTCTATAAGTCGAATGCGCTGCATGCGGAGTAAAGGAGCGCCTACAGCCACCCCAAGCTTGTCGGCAAGCGCCTCATCCGCCTCGATGGTCCCGGTGGAAACCAGACGAGAAGAGGGGTATAGGCCGGCAGTCCGCACAGCATCGGAAAAGTTATACGTTTCCTGGAAGATATTCAGCGGCTTGGGAGGACACACATACGTACCCGATCCGCGACGGCTCTCGAGCGTTCCACACGAGATGAGCCGCGTGATACCAGCGCGCAACGCCGTACGCGAAACGCCGATCTCTTCGCACAGCACGCGCTCGGCCGGCAGGCGATCGCCGCCGGCAAGCTGATGGTGCTGGATATACCAAAGTATTCCCTCAACAGCACGATCTTTGGGGGGAATTGCATAAGATTCGCCTGCCATTGCACAGACTCCTCATTCAGAAACGTATGCCGCCAAAATTAGGCCAGCCCTCCCATGGCATCAAATTCGGCCTTAATCCTCTCGGCGACATTCCGATACGACTTATATAGACTTGAATCGCGTTTGACTTCGTCGGTCATAACGGGAATCTCTAATTTGGAAACCTCGTCTTTTCCCGTCTGAACCGCCACAACAACGCCCATACCAAGACACATATTACGTTTGGCAGCGTTCATTTTTGCCGCCTTAGCGGGATTTGCCAGAATGCGCTGGGCAAATTCCTGTTTAGAGACCGCTTCATCGGCCTCCGGATCGCCCGCCTCGGCTACTTCGCACTGCAACACGTCCGCATAGTCAAAAATCTTCGGCTCGCCGCCGCGCTGATGCACGGCCCACTTGCGACGCGTGGCATCCTGGTAGATAGCCGGCAAAAACGTAAACCGCGGCGGGTCCAAAATCGTATCCGTGATGGTAAACACATCGGGATCAAAGGCATCCTGCGGGTTTTTCTTCTTGAACAGCCCCATATCAGCCTCCCGTACTAGCATTAAACAACTCAAGCTGAATATAGCACCAATTTCAAGCCGCCGCCTTACCCTATCGGTACGCGGCGTCTATGGCTCGCCCAGCGGAAAAGTTCACGGACGAGGGCCGGGGCGCCTGCTTTGTTTTGAGAAGCGGGCTTCGCGAACTTCTCAAAACAAAGCAGGCGCCCCGGCCCCGCCGGCAAATAGCGGACACTCCGCATGCAATCTATGCAAACAAACAAGTGCGCTTAGCTATATTCGGTAAGGTCAAGCACACTGCCCTTCACGATAAGCGCCGGCTCCAGAACGACCTCTTCGGCACGTCTACCGCCCCTACCGGCAAGACGCTTGGACATGCAGCCAAAAGCATGCTCCGCGAGGACACCGGGGTCCTGCTCAATCGCGGTCAGCGCCGGCTCAAAGAGAACGTCGGCCGCCGAGTTGTCGTAACTCACCACCGAGATGTCGCCCGGGATGCTCTTCCCCATCTCGTGCAAGCGCTTGAGCAAGCCGAGGGCAATGTTATCCGAGCTTGCGAACACGGCGGTGGCATCGGTTGCGAGCACAGCCTCCGAGGCCTCGTATGCGCTCGGAATGTAGTACTCGCTCTCAAACTCCAAACGCGCGTCGATGGGCAGTCCCACCTCGCGCAGCGCGCGCTCGTAACCGGCGAGTCGCTTGCGACCCGTATTGGAACGGCGCGCGTTAACCAAGCAGGCAATGCGACGATGGCCTTGCTCGATCAGATAGCGGGTGGCCATGTAGCCACCCATCTCGTGGTCGAACATCACCTTGTCGCACTCGAGGCCCTCAATGGCGCGGTCGACCATCACGGCAGGGATGGGCAGATGGCTCACTTCCTCGCGCAGGGCGCGATCGTCGGAGAACTCGTCACCTACTACCAGAAAGACGCCGTCGACGCCGCGCGTCACCAGCTGGCGCAGCAGTTCCAGATCGTCATCTGCGCTTCCACCCGAGCTGGTAATAAAGAGTGCATAGCCGTCCTCGCGACAGCGCTTTTCCAAGCTGCCGGCGAGCGAGGCAAAAAAGCGGCTCTCGATATTGGGAACGATAAGGCCCAGCGTACGCGACTCGCGCATGACCAGGCTGCGCGCGATCTGGTTAGGAACATAGTGGTTGCGCGCCGCGACCTCCTTGATGAGTTTGCGGTTTTCTTCCGAGATGCGACAGGGCCGATTATTGAGCACAAGCGAGACCGACGAGGGGGAAAGCCCCACCTCCTGGGCGATCTGCTTGAGGGTGACTTTGTTGGCCATCTCGCTCCTTCCGGGTTTACGCGCAATCTCTTGAAAGTATAGCGACTACCCCTCTACCTCGGTGATAAACACTTTACCAATCCGGTAGACGGCTGTTTTATCGCCGCCAGCGCACCAAATCCGTCCGGGTGGGGTATATTGCAATCGATTGATGACAACGACCACCAAAAGGCGGATATTCGTATGCACGAGAACGACTTTTTTAACGAGGACCTGCTGTGCGCGCTTGCTGGCGTTGCCGGCGAGGACAACGTGCTGATGAGCGAGCCCATGCGCGAGCACACCACGTTTAAGATCGGCGGCCCGGCCGACGTCTTTGTCACGCCCGATACCGAGCAGGGCCTCGTCGCCACGCTCGACACCTGTTATCGCTGCGACCTGCCGCTCACCATCGTGGGCAACGGCTCCGACCTGCTCGTCGGCGACAAGGGTATCCGCGGCGTCGTCGTGGCGCTGAGCAAGGGCCTCTCCGACATTACGGTCGACGGCACGCACGTCACGGCGGCAGCCGGCGCCTTACTTTCCGATGTCGCCGCTGCGGCAGCCGAGGCCGGTCTCACCGGCATGGAGCCCATCTCGGGCATCCCCGGATCGGTCGGCGGCGCCTGCTACATGAACGCCGGTGCCTACGGTGCCTGCATGGCCGATGTGCTGGAGTCCGTGCGCGTCTACAAACCCGCTCGCCAGCTCGACGACGGCACCCGCGGCAGCGGCAACATCATCGAGTTCGATGTCGACGAACTCAACCTGGGCTATCGCAAGAGCCGCATCGCCGACGATGGCTTTATCGTTCTTTCTGCCACCTTCAACCTCGCACCGGGCAACGCCGCGATGATCAAGGCCGACATGGACGACTACCGCCAGCGCCGCGAGGACAAGCAGCCGCTCGACATGCCGAGTGCCGGCTCCACCTTCAAGCGCCCCGAGGGCTACTTTGCCGGCAAGCTCATCATGGATGCCGGCCTGCGAGGACACGCCGTTGGCGGCGCGCAGGTAAGCGAAAAGCACTGCGGTTTTATCGTCAACGCCAACCACGCCACCGCCGCCGATGTCGACGAACTCATCCGCGACATCCAAGCCAAAGTCAAAGAGCAGTTCGACGTAGACCTAGAACCCGAAGTCCACCGAGTAGGCGAATTTTTATAAAAAGAAGGCCCCGAAAGGGGCCTTCACCATATTTATTCAGATAACCCAGTCCGGTGTATCGCGCCCCGAACCCGGAAGGTCCGGGACTGCGGGCGAGGCATAAGGTTGGTCGCGAGTTCCGCACGCAAAGAAGGCCACTTAATGTGGCCTTCGTCTTGCGCAGGACTGTAGAGCAGGCAACCTTATGCCTCGCCCGCGGTCCCGGACCAACTTGCTTCAAACCGCAGCTACGACAGCGCAATACCGCCGAGCCAGCCCCAACGCACGCCAGAGCCAGTGCCATAGAAGCTAATAAACGAATCAAGCGACTTAGACGTAATGGCACCCTCGTTGCTCATAACGATACCGCCGCCAACATAGATACCCACATGACCGTAGATAAGGCCCGGAGCACCCGTGCCGCTGTGCGAGGAATCGGCCACGATCATGCCCACCTGCAGCGCCGAGCGGTCGGAGCTATAGCACCAGGCGTTGAACATGTCACACGCGTTGCCGCCAAAATAGCCCACGCCGGCATTGCGGAAGACGTTGGTAACCCACGCCGCGCACCAGTTCTGACCCGGCGAAGGCGTGGAGTAACACGCGTTGACGACGGCCTGCTGTTTGCCCGAGCCGGCATTCTGTTGCGGGGTTCCGGGCGCATACGATCCGCCACCCGAGCTTGAACCACCCGAGTAGGAATTGTTCTTGTTCGCGGCAGCCGCGGCAGCGGCAGCCTTCCTAGCGGCCTCCTCAGCCTGGGCGGCAGCGAGAATCTCGGAATCACGCTGAGCCATGAGCTCCTTGACATCGTCAGAGAGGCCGTTCAGAACCGTCTGGACCTCCTGCTGCTTGGCCTGCATGTCCTGCATCTGAGCCGTCTGCTGGTCCTTGAGCTTCTCTAAGTCGGCTTTCTGCGACTCAAGCTCGGTCTTTTGCGCATCGAGTTCTTCCTGAATGGTCTGAATGTCCTCGATGGCATCGCGGTCGCTCTTGTTGATCTTCTCAACGTAATGCGCGTTGGCGACGAGTTCCTCAAACGAGCCAGAGGCCAGCAGCAGCGACAGGATGTTCGTGCCGCCGGACTTATAGCTGGCGGCCACGCGATCGGAAAGGTCGTTGCGCTTCTTCTTGAGCTCGGCCTTCTTTTCATCGATCTGGGCCTGCGTGTCGTCAATCTTGCCTTGGACATTCTCGATGTCGTTGAGGGTCTGGGCGTTCTTGTTGGCCAGCGCCGCATACTCATTTGCGATGCTGTCGAGCTGGGCCTGAACCTCGTCGAGCTGGGCCTGGGCGGCATTCAGTTTATCGGTGGTTTCTTTGGAAGCCTCCGCCGCATGGGCGCGAGCGGGCAGGCCAAAAAGAACTGCCGCAGAAGCGGCGCCGAACAGGGCCTTGAGGGCAGTGCGGCGCGAGAGCTCCTGGGAAAGGATGGAATCGCTGTTTGGTGACATATGTACTCCGTTACATGTTTATTTATATGTCGCTCAACTCATACATATTAGCGTACATATGGCGCGTCCCAACGATTTCCACGAACGGCAGGAAACTACAAGGTCAGCGGCTCGTAAGCAAATGCCAGAGATCAGGTTATGCGTACGCAAGCTCTTCTGATGAGTACGTTAGCACAATCCTCTGCTTTTCCTACAGCGCACGATTTGGGCGTCCCTGCCTGCGCTATACTCCCCTGAAGAAGTGTTCCTGATTCGATAGGAGACTACATGTCCAAAGCACTCGACCCCAAAGACACCTGCGTCCTCGTTACCGGTGGCGCCGGCTTTATCGGCTCGCACACCGTCGTTCAGCTGCTCGAGGGTGGCTACCAGGTCGTCATCGTCGATGATCTCTCCAACTCCAGCGCCGTCGCCGTCGACCGCGTCAAGACCATCGTGGGCGACGAGGCTGCCAAAAACCTCACCTTCTACGAGGCCAACGTGCTCGACCGCGATGCGATGAACAAGATCTTCGATACCCATCAGATCGACCGCGTCATCCACTTCGCCGGCTTTAAGGCCGTCGGCGAATCAGTGAGCAAGCCCGTCGAGTACTACCACAACAATATCGAGAACACCCTGGTGCTCATTGACGTCATGCGCAACCATGGCTGCAAGTCCATCATCTTCTCGAGCTCCTCGACCGTCTACGGCGATCCGGACAATCCGCCTGTCACCGAGGAAGACCCCAAGAAGCCCGCGACCAACCCCTACGGTTGGACCAAGTGGATGATTGAGCAGATCCTCATGGATGTCCACACCGCCGACCCCGAGTGGGACGTCGTGCTGCTCCGTTACTTCAACCCCATCGGCGCTCATCCGTCGGGCCTGATCGGCGAGGACCCCAAGGGCATCCCCAACAACCTGGTGCCCTATGTCGCCCAGGTTGCCGTGGGCAAGCTCGAGGCCGTTCAGGTCTTTGGCAACGACTACCCCACCCCCGACGGCACCGGCGTGCGCGACTACATCCACGTGTGCGATCTGGCCTCTGGTCACGTTGCCGCCCTTAATTGGATGAACGGCAAGACCGGCGTCGAGATCTTTAACCTGGGCACCGGTACCGGTACTTCGGTGCTCGAGGTCGTCGCCGCCTTCTCCAAGGCGTGCGGCAAGGAGCTGCCCTACGTGATTCGTGAGCGCCGTGCCGGCGATATCGCCGCCAACTGGTGCGATGCCTCCAAGGCCGAGCGCATGATGGGCTGGAAGGCCCAGTACGACATCGCGGACATGTGCCGCGATAGCTGGAACTGGCAGAGCCACAACCCCAACGGCTTCGCCGACGCCGAGTAGCAAAAACCTACATACCGCTCTTGCCCCGATCTCACGTTGTGAGGTCGGGGCTTTTTCATGGCATGTAACCATTCGCCGAAAATCGACCAACTTTTTTATCTTGCCTGTACATGTTTAAACAACATGTTTTACAATAGGCGTATCGAATCAGAACATCGGAGGCGGACTGCACACCCATCGTCAGGCCGACCCCACAACAAGAAGGTTGGTGAGCGCATTCATGGAGCGTGCAAGCGGCGTCCTCATGCCCGTCTCATCTCTGCCCGGACCATACGGAATCGGCGGCTTTGGTTGGAATGCCTACGACTTCGTCGATTTTCTCGCCTCGTGCAAACAACATTACTGGCAGATTCTGCCCCTTACGACGACCAGCTATGGCGATTCGCCCTATCAGTCGTTCTCGGCCCGCGCTGGCAACCCCAACTTCATCGACTTTGCCGAGCTTATCGAGGCAGGGTATCTGGAGCAGCGCGATATCGATGGCGTGTATCTGGGATCCGACCCCAGCAATGTCGACTACGGTGCTATCTTTGGCGGCCGCCGTCAGATTCTCGACCGTGCCGCCGAGCGCTTTGCTGCCGACAAGCCGGCCGATTTCGATGACTTTATCCAGGCCAACGAGGACTGGCTCATCCCCTACTGTGAGTTCATGACCGTCAAAGAGGAGTGCGGTCTCAAGGCGTTTTGGGAGTGGCCCGCGGAGCTCCACACCCGCGGCGAGGCTTCCGCCAAGGTCTGCGCCGACCATCCGGCGCGTATGCTCTACCACCAGATGACGCAGTACTTCTTCGATCGCCAGTGGAACCGCCTCAAGGCCTATGCCAACGAGCGCGACATTCTCATCATCGGCGACCTGCCCATCTATGTCTCGCGTGACTCCGTCGAGATGTGGGCGACGCCTGAGCTCTTTAAGATCGACGCCGCCGGCAATCCCGTGAGCGTCGCCGGCACGCCGCCCGACCAGTTCTCGGCCACCGGCCAGTACTGGGGCAACCCCATCTACGACTGGGACGCCATGGAGTCCGACGGCTTCTCCTGGTGGGAGGGCCGCATTCGCGCCGCCCTCGACATGTACGACGTCATCCGCCTGGATCACTTCCGCGGCTTCGAGGCCTATTGGGAGGTGCCGTTCTCCTCGCCCGATTCGTCCTACGGTTCGTGGACGCAGGGTCCCGGCCTCAAGTTCTTTAAGACGCTCGAGGAAAAGCTCGGCACGCTGCCCATCATCGCCGAGGACTTGGGCTTCCTCACCCCCGGCGTCATCGACATGCGCGACAACTCGGGCTTCCCCGGCATGAAGATCCTGCAGTTTGCCTTTGAGGGCACCAACTCGTACTACCTGCCGCATAACTACATCGCCAACACCGTCGCCTATGTGGGCACCCACGATAACGAGACGGCGCGCGGTTGGTTTGAGGGAACGGCCACCCCGCGTCAGCGCGAGCAGGCAGCCCTGTACACCCATCAGCAGGCCGGCGAACCCATGGCCGACGCACTCAACCGCACCATCGCCGCCAGTGTGAGCGACACCTGCATCTACACCATGCAGGACCTGCTCAACTTGGGCAACGAGGCGCGCATCAACACCCCTGCCACACTGGGCGGCAACTGGACCTGGCGCATGCTCGACGGCGCCATCACCCGCGAGCTCGAGCACAAACTCACCGACTGGACCGAGACCTACTTCCGCATCCCATCGGAAGCCGAAATCGAGCTTCCTCAATAGGAGCCACCGCGCCCGACCCCTCCCCACCGTGCGGACGCGCTTGCTTTTCCCGCGCGAGGCCACCCCAATCCCCTCGCGCGGGCTTCTCATGAATTGCAGACATGAAACAACCCATCACAGGAGAAAACATGCCCCAAATTAACCTCATGGAACTCGCCAAGCAGTCTTTTGGCACCTCGCTCGAGCAGCTCGACGGCCGTCGCATTTACAAGCTGCTGGTCAAACTCGTGCAGGAGCGCTCCGCTGCCTGCCCGCTCAACAACGGCAAGAAAAAGCTCTATTACATTTCCGCCGAATTTTTGATCGGCAAGCTGCTCATCAACAACATGATTGACCTCGGCATCTACGACGAGGTTAAGGACCAGCTCACCGCCGCAGGCCACGACCTCAACAAGATCGAGGAATTCGAGGTCGAGCCGTCGCTCGGCAACGGTGGCCTGGGTCGCCTGGCCGCGTGCTTCCTGGATTCCATCGCCACGCTGGGCTTGACCGGCGATGGCGTGGGCCTCAACTATCACTACGGTCTGTTCCGTCAGCGCTTTGTCGACAACCAGCAGAAGGCCGTCCCCGACGAGTGGCTCGGTGAGCAGGACATCCTAGTCGACGATGGCCGCTCCTACACCGTCGAGTTCGGCGATTTTGCCGTTACCTCTAAGCTCGTCAACATCGATGTGCCCGGTTACGGCCAGCCCACCAAGAACCGCCTGCGCCTGTTCGACCTGGCGAGCGTCGACGACGGCCTGGTCCCCGGCAGCTCCATCGACTTCGACAAGACCGAGATCGCCAAGAACCTCACCTTGTTCCTCTACCCCGACGATTCCGACGAGCAGGGCCGCCTACTTCGCATCTACCAGGAATACTTCATGGTGAGCAACGCCGCCCAGCTCCTGATTGACGAGGCCGTCGAGCGCGGCAGCAACCTGCACGATCTGGCCGACTACGCCGTGGTCCAAATTAACGACACACACCCCACCATGGTCATCCCCGAGCTCATTCGCTTGCTCACCACCGAGCATGGCATCGAGTTTGACGAGGCCGTGACCATCGTACGCTCCATGGTCGCCTACACTAACCACACGATTCTTGCCGAAGCGCTCGAGAAGTGGCCGCTCGCCAGCCTGCAGAAGGTCTCCCCTGTCATCGCCGACATTATCGTCAAGCTCGATGAGATCGCGAAGGCCGAGCACGATGACCCGCGCGTCGCCATCATCGACGAACACGATACCGTCCACATGGCCCACATGGACATCCACTTTGGCTTCTCCATCAACGGCGTAGCCGCCCTCCACACCAAGATCCTGGAGGACACCGAGCTTCATCCGTTCTACGAGATCTATCCCAAGAAGTTCTCCAACAAGACCAACGGCATCACCTTCCGCCGCTGGATCCATGGAGCCAACCCCGCGCTCGCCAGCCTGCTCGACGATGTGATCGGCACCGACTGGCGCAGTACCGGCGATTTGAGCAAACTCGCCAAGTTCGTTGACGACAAAGATGTTCTTGAGCGCCTAGCCGCCACCAAGGTCGAGGCCAAGGCCATCATGCGCCAGTTCATGGCGCTCGAGCAGGGCGTGACCATTCCCTCCAACGCCATCATCGACGTCCAGGTCAAGCGCATCCACGAGTATAAGCGCCAGCAGATGCTCGCGCTCTACATCATCTGGAAGTACCTCGATATCAAGAACGGCAACAGACCTAAGCACCCCGTCACCATCATCTTTGGCGGCAAGGCGGCGCCTGCCTACACTATCGCGCAGGACATCATCCATCTGATCTTGACGCTGTCGCAGTGGATTGCAAACGACCCCGACGTGGCTCCCTACCTGCAGGTTGTCATGATCGAGAACTACAACGTCACCGCCGCCGAGCGCGTGATCCCCGCCGCTGATATCTCCGAGCAGATCAGCCTGGCCTCCAAGGAGGCGAGCGGCACCTCCAACATGAAGTTCATGCTCAACGGCGCCCTAACCCTGTGCACGCTCGACGGTGCCAACGTGGAGATTGCCGAGCTCGTGGGCGACGAGAACATCTATACCTTTGGTGCCTCGTCCAAACAGGTCGAGCAGCTCTATGCCGACGGCACCTACAACGCCGGTGCACTCTACCGCAAGCCCGGCATTAAACTGCTGGTGGACTTCATCACCAACCCGGCCTTTATGGCGACCGGCAATGCCGAGCGTCTGCAGCGCCTGCACGACGACATTATGGGCAAGGACTGGTTTATGGCCCTGCTCGACATTGAGGAGTACATCCAGACCAAGGAGCGCGTGCTGGCCGACTATGAGGACCAGGACACCTGGATGCGCAAGGCGCTCATCAATATCGCCAACGCCGGCACCTTCTCGTCCGACCGCACCATCTCCCAGTACAACGACGAAATCTGGCACCTGAACTAATTTCGCTTCCCTTACCCATCCTCTTGAGAAACGGAGTCGTGGCAACACGGCTCCGTTTTTTGTGCCGATACGCCGGTCTATGGTTTGTCTCGACCAAACAATCTCGATCTGTAACAACTACTCGGTAAAAACGGTCCCAGCTGTTACAGATTGAGACATACCGGCCCCTCCCCTTGGGTTTATCTCAATCTGTAACATCTAGCAGCTGAAATTCACCTTCGGTGTTACAGATTTAGATGAAATGGTTAGCTCAGCGGAACCGTCTCGATCTGTAGCATCTAACGTCCGAAATCGGCCCTACCTGTTACAGATCGAGACAAACGACCGGTCAGACAATCCCAACACAAAGAAAGGCTCCCCTCTCGCCCAGTGGACGGGAGGGGAGCCTTATATGTGACCGCGGCAAAAGGATGGCAATACCGCAGTCGCCCAAAGGGAGGGCCCGGATGCACCAGGCCTAGATAAGGTTCTTGCCAGAGACCTTATCGAAGAGGTGGGTCGCGTTCTTCTCGAACTTGAACCAGATGGGGTCGCCCGCCTTGAGCGCGCCCTTGGCCTCGAGGTCGACAACGGGAATGATCAGGACGAACTGGCCATCGGGAGCGGTCACGTGGACATGCTCGGTCGAACCCATGAGCTCGGTCACCTCGACGGTACCCTGGAGCGCGCCCTCCTCGTCCTTGTCGGCTAGCAGGATCTGCTCGGGACGCACGCCGGCCGTGATCTCCTTCACGTCGCCGCCGTCCCAGTTGAGGGCAAGCTGAGCGCAAGTCTCGGGGGCGAGCGCCACGTTCATATCCTCGGTCTTGACGGTAAAACCGTTGCCCGAGCGCACCAGCTGGGCATCGAAGAAGTTCATCTGCGGCACACCGATAAAGCCGGCGACGAAGATGTTCGCGGGATGGTTGAAGACCTCCTGCGGGGTGGCAATCTGCTGTACGACGCCGTCCTTCATGACCACGATGCGATCGCCGAGGGTCATGGCCTCGGTCTGGTCGTGGGTGACGTAGATGAACGTGCCCTTGATCTCGTGGCGTAGCTTGATGAGCTCGGCACGCATCTGGTTACGCAGCTTGGCGTCCAGGTTGGACAGCGGCTCGTCCATCAGGAAGACCTTAGGATCACGCACGATGGCGCGGCCGATGGCGACACGCTGGCGCTGGCCGCCGGAGAGCGCCTTGGGCTTACGGTCGAGGTATTCGGTAATGCCCAGGATCTCGGCAGCAGAGCGAACCTTACGGTCGATCTCGTCCTTGGGGACCTTCTTGAGCTCAAGCGTAAACGCCATGTTCTCGTACACCGTCATATTGGGGTACAGAGCATAGCTCTGGAACACCATGGCGATGTCGCGGTCCTTGGGCGCCACGTCGTTGACGCGCTTGCCGTCGATGAGCACGTCGCCCGAAGTGATATCCTCCAGGCCAGCGACCATGCGCATCGTCGTGGACTTGCCGCAGCCAGACGGGCCAACGAGAACGACAAACTCCTGGTCATGCACGGTGAGATTAAAGTCCTCCACCGCGAGCACGCCGTCCTCGGTAACCTTGAGGTTGTGCTTCTTCTCCTCGGTCTTCTTCTTTTTGCCAAAGAAGCCCTTCTTTTTGGACTCGTTGTTGGGATACACCTTCTGAACATGTTTGAGAACGATCTCGGCCATGTCTTTACCTTTCGATATGCGGCGCCGCGCTGAGGGGCGCCGCAGAAACTTGCAAAACAGTTACGGCATCAGCCCTTGACGGCACCCGCCACCACGCCGTCGATGATGTACTTCTGGCAGAGGATGTACATGATGACGATGGGGATAACGACCATCATGATGCAGGCCATCATGGGACCGAGCTCGACGTGGCCGTAGCCGCCGCGGAAGTACTGGATCAAGATAGGAATGGTCCTGTACTTGGTGGAGTCGAGGGTAAGGTAGGGCAGCAGATAGTCGTTCCAGACCCACATGGTCTCGAGAATGCCGACCGAAAGATAGGTGGGCTTCATGATGGGAAGGACGATCTTAAAGAACACCTGGACCGGGTTGCAGCCGTCGATCATGGCCGCCTCTTCGATCTCGAGCGGAATGTTCTTTACAAAGCCGGCGAACATAAAGACCGCCAAGCCCGCGCCAAAGCCAAGATAGATAAAGCAGATGTTGAACGGCGTGTTGAAGCCGATGCGGTCCGCCAAATTGGACAGCGTGAACATGAGCATCTGGAAGGGCACGACCATCGAGAAGACGAACAGGTAATAGAAGAAGTTCGAGATCTTGTTGTTGACACGAACCACATACCAAGCGCACATGGAGCAGCACACCAAAATCAGCACGACCGACGTGACTGTGATGATGAGCGAGTACATAAATGCCGAGGCAAAGCCCTGCTCGTTAAGGGCGTGCAAGTAGTTTGCAAGGCCGTTGAACGTCTCGGGCGTGAGCAGATCGAACGCTGTGGTGGTGCTGATTGCGGTCGCTTTCTTAAAGGAATTGAGCGCGATCATGAACACGGGGTAGATCCACGCGAGCGACAGAATCGTAAAGAAGATTGAGAGCGCGCGGTTGATAACCTTATCGCGTTTCATTACTGCTGCACCTCCTTGGACCTCGTGGCCTTAAGCTGAATCATGGAGATGGCTACGACCAGGATGCAGAAGATGACTGCCTTGGCCTGGCCAATGCCCTGCCATGCGATACCGGCACGCGAATAGAACGTGTTGTAGATGTTCAGGGCGAGCATCTCGGTGGAGTGCGCGGGGGCGCCGCCGGTAAGGGCGAGGTTCTGGTCGAACAGCTTAAAGCCGTTGGTGATGGACAGGAACAGGCAGATGGTGATGGTCGGCATCAGGTTAGGGATCTTAACCTTCCAAAACGTCTGCCATGCCGTGGCACCGTCGACCTTGGCGGCCTCGATGTAGTCGGACGGAATGGACTGCAGACCAGCGATGTAGATGATCATCATGTAGCCGACCTGCTGCCACAGGGTCAGGATGATAAGGCCCCAGAAGCCAGCAGCAGAGTTAAGGGCGATGAGCTGGGCACCCACGTTGGAGAGCAGGCAGTTGATCAGAATCTGCCAAATGTAGCCCAGCACGATGCCGCCGATCAGGTTAGGCATAAAGAAGATCGTACGGAAGATGTTGGTGCCCTTGAGCGCTTTGCGGGTGAGCGCCTGCGCGATGGCGAGGGCAATCACGTTGATGAGCACCGTCGATAGGAAGGCAAACGCCACGGTAAAGAAGAACGACGTGGCAAACTGCGGATCGGACAGTGCGCGCACGTAGTTCTCGATACCGACAAAGTGCGTGTTGTTGATGGTAATAAACTGGCAGAACGAGAGATAGAGACCCTGGATAAAGGGAATCACGAACCCGATCATAAACGCCAGACACGTGGGCAGCATAAAGAGCGGCCACCAGCGCTTGAGTGCTTTGCCCATAAAAGGGTCCTTTCAATATGCAGGGGGCGGGCAAACCAACGTCTGCCCGCCCCCTGTCGCTAATCAGATAGCTTGGGCAGCAACTGCTTACTCGGAAGCGGCCTTCTCGGTCTTCCAGCCATCGACGAAGGCGTTCTTGACGCCGTCCCACTTGCTGTTATCGGCAGCGTAGGCAATCAGAGCCTGCTTGAGGTTCTTCTTCCACTCCTCGGAGGGAATGTAGACGAAGTCCCAAGCGACGGTCTTCTTGCCGTCCTTGGCCATGGCAACGGCCTGCTGCGAGAAGACGTTGGTGGTCTCCTTGGCGCTCTTGAACGGAGCGGTCAGACCCATCTTGTCGGCGATGATGCTGGTCGGGGTGTCAGCGGTGACGCACCAGTACATGAAGTCCTCGGTGGCCTTCTGGGCATCCTCGGAAGCCTGGGAGCTCACGCACCAGTAGTTCTCGCCGCCGGAGCACAGGCCCTGGTTCTCCTCGCCGTCAACGCCGATGTAGATCGGCAGCATACCAAGCTGGTCGTCGGTCATACCGGCCTTGGTGAGGTCAGCGTATGCCCAAGAGCCGTTCTGATAGAAGACGGCCTTGCCGGTTGCGAACTCGTTGGTGGCGTCGTCACCGGTCTTGGAGGCAAGCTGCGAAGGATCGCAGGTGGAGTCGGTGATGTACAGGTCGAAGATCTGCTTGAAGTTGTCGAGATACTCGCCCTTGATCTCGTCGTCCTCCTGGTTGTGCTCCTTCTCGAACTCGTAGTAGAGCGGGAGGTTGGCGAGGTGGGTGGTGTAGCGCCAGCTGGAGGAGTCATCCATGCCAGCAGAAGTGAAGGCACCCTCAACGCCAAGCTCGTCCTTGCGGGCCTGGATGTCGTCGGCACAAGCCTTCAGCTTGTCGAAGGAGTTGATGTCCTCGGCCTTGTAGCCAGCCTTCTCGAGCAGCTGCTTGTTGTAGATGATGCCGTAGCTCTCCTGGACCCAGTCGATACCCAGATCCTTGCCGTCGGACTGCAGAGCCAGGGAGTCGTCGATGAGCTCACCGCGGAGCTTGGTATCGGACAGGTCGGCGCAGTAATCCTTCCAGTTCTTAAGACCGGTGGGGCCGTTGACCTGGAACAGGGTCGGAGCGGAGCTCTTGGACATCTCGGACTTGAGCTTCTCCTCGTAGGTGTTGGAGGCGGCGGTCACGATCTTGACCTCGACGCCCTTCTCCTTCTTGTACGCCTTGGCGATCTCCTTCCACTCCTTGTCGACCTCGGGCTTGAATTGGAGGAAGTAGACCTCGGCAGCGTCACCAGAAGCAGAGGAGCCGGAGCCGGCGGAGCCACCGCAGCCCACGAGGCCCAGACCAAGAACCGCAGCCGCGGAACCAGCAAAGCCCAGGAACTGCCTTCTGCTCATTTCGTTCTTCATTACAATCCACCCTTTCACACCGTGGCGGCACCCTTTGCCGCCGCCTTCGGAGATTGGCTCGGGGACTTTGCCCCTTTTGCTGATTTGTACGATACGCTATTTTGCTACTTGTTTGAACAAGTATTACTAGAGCGGTAGAAAAACTTCGGTGAACGGTAATTTCAACTTGATACTTGACAAGTTTTGTATAAACAATTATTTGTTATCAAATGCAGAGAAAACGCCCGATCAAGCCGATGCATCGTCGGTTTGACCGGGCGTTTTCGCTTTGAGGGCATGAGTCTCGTCAGGCTGCGAGCTAGCCGGCTATCGCTTGGAGTTGACGCGGTAATGGAAGATCTCGGGATGCGTGCGGGCGTGCGTGACCTCGAACAAGATGCCGTCCGAAGTGTACGACTGGCTCTCCATGACGGCGACACAGTTGTATTTGCCGAGGTCAAGATAGCTGCAGTCCTCATCGTTGGCAAGCTCGACGCTCACCGTACGGCGACTCGCCATCACCTTGACGCCGCGTTTGTGCTCCAGATAGTCGTAAATTGACTTTGCGGCGATCTCGGGCGTCAGACCCTTGGCGATCGACTCCAAAAAGTAACCATGGTCTACTTGGCGCGCATTGCCGTTAAGGCTTCGGACACGCACCACGCGAATCAACTCCTCGCCCACCTTAAAGCCCAGGCGACGAGAGAGCTGCTCGGTGCAAATCAAATGCTCAAAAGACTTAACGTCCGTCGATGCAACGGCATTGTTGCGCTTTGCAAATTCGCCAAACGACTCAACTTCCTCGAGTGCGCCCAACATGTCGGATTCGCCCTTAAGCCAAATAACGCGCACGCCCTTGCCGTGTATGGGCTGCACAAACATCCCGTCGGCCAGCATACCCAAGGCGCGACGAACGGTATTGCGAGTACATCCGAACTCCGCGGTCAGCTCGGCTTCGGTTGGCAGCATCTCCTGAAACGCATAGGTCCCATTAATGATGCGCGAGCGTATTTCTCGGTAGATTCCTTCGTATATCGCTTTTGGCATTGTTTCACCTCTACATTATTTATTTCCGGCTAGGCACGATAGCATTTCTTAAAGTTGTTTAAACCGAATATCGGTAAAGCGACAGGATTTAACCGTTGACGGTTTCTGTCGTGCCCAAATCGGTTTCGCTCAAAACTGCCAGCACGACAATCGTCTGGTCCTCTACAATGAATCCATTGTTTAAACGTTTCCCCACGCGCAACGCGCCTCGATATTCGGAAGGCAGAACATGCTGCAAAAAATCCAACGCTTTGGCGGGGCAATGTTCGCTCCCGCCATGCTGTTTTCTATATCGGGCCTCATGGTCGGCGTCTCCGCTCTCGCAACGACTGCGGACATCGTCGGCGATCTAGCCGTATACGGAACCCCTTGGTACGTTTTTTGGGCCATCATCCAGCGCGGCTCGTGGACGGTCTTTAAACGCCTCCCGCTCCTTTTTGCCGTAGCGCTGCCCATCGGTCTTGCCCAAAAGCAACCGGCACGCTGCTGCCTCGAGGCACTCGTGGCCTATTTTGCCTATTGCTTCTTTTTGAGCGAGATCATTAAGCTGAGCGGAGACAACCTTGGGCTTAAGTACCCGTCATCTTTGACCCCCGCCAACGGTATCACCGTCATCGACGGCATCAAGACGCTCGACACCGGCATTATCGGCCCGCTGGTGGTATCGGCAACCGTCGTCGCCATCCATGACCGCTTCTACGATGCCAAGGTTCCCGATTGGCTCGGCACCTTCTCGGGCTCCTCGCTGGTCTACCTCATCAGCTTTTTTGCCGTGTTTGCCCTTGCCGCTATCTCGGCCGCCATCGTGCCCTCCGTATACGCAATGACCGAAACGCTGCGCCATGCACTTACGAGCGTCGGCCCCTTTGGCGTGGGCATCTTTGTGTTTTTGGAGCGAGCGCTCGAGCCCATGGGGCTGCACCACCTGCTCTACATGCCGATCTACTACGACAACCTGGTCATTAACGACGGCATCTACGCCACGTGGAGCAGCTTGCTCCCCATCCTCTCCCATAGCACGCGCCCCCTTAATGAACTTGCGCCGTGGGCCGGTTTTACCGCCACCGGCTGGGTCAAGCTCTTTGGCCTTCCCGCCATCGCAGCCGCGTTCTACTCCACCGCAAAACCAGAGCGCCGCGCCGGCCTCAGGGTCATCCTTGTTCCCGCCATCATCGGCTCGGTGGTTTGCGGCGTTACCGAGCCACTCGAGTTTCTCTTTATGTTCACCCACCCCGGGCTCTTTTTTCTCTATGCCGTCTTATCGTCTTGCCTTGCCACAACCATGAATCTCTTTGGCATCGTCGGCATCTTCTCGGGCGGCCTCATGGAGATGGCAGCCTTCAACTTTATTCCGCTCATGCGCACGCATGCCGGTGCCTATCTTTTGGCGCTCGGTATCGGCCTTGCCTTTAGCCTCATCTTTTTTGTTAGTTTTCGAGCACTCATCTTGGTCTATGACCTTAAGACGCCGGGCCGCGAGGATCATGTCGCCAATCGCGCGGCAATCGATCGTTTGACGGAAAGCGGCTTTGCCAAAGAGCAATCTCCCAATGACGAGGTCAATAGTCAATCTGATCAAGATCACGTCCTCGCTGAGCGGGTAGTTCAGCTTTTAGGTGGCGTTGGCAATATCGTGGGCGCAACCAACTGCGCCACGCGCCTGCGCGTCGAAGTCGCAGACCCTTCTATCGTTGCAGATAACGCGTCGTTTGTCGCGGTGGGCGCCAAAGGCCTCATCATTACGGGCAAGACCGCCCAGGTGATCATCGGCATCTCCGTTCCCCGCGTTAAAGAGCATTTTGACCAGATCATGGGCCTCGAGCCGGGATTTGTGCCCACCACCTCGGCCTCCCCTGCCGCCAGCGCAGCCCATAAGCGCAGCGATATCTGCTTCTTCGATATCGACGGAACGCTCGCCTGGCAAGACCCCAGGCTCGCCCAAGACCTTCCCGAAGACGAGCGGGACCTCTCCCCCTATCCCAACGAGGCGGTTTCGCAGGCAATCCGCGATTTCGTTGCAAATGGCAACATGGCCTTTATCTGCACAGGACGCACCCTCAGCTGCATCCACCCCAAACTTCTTGAGCTGCCCTGGACCGGCATCGTCTGTCTTGCGGGCGGTTACGCCGAGATCAACGGACACGCAATTCGCGATCTGTCGATGACGCCCGGCATGCTGCAGCGCCTTGCCCCCTATCTTGAGCAATCGGGCGAGGTCATCCGCTTTGAGGGCCTCAACGGCGTCGTGCGCATGAGTGCCGATGCCCCCGATGCTCCCGGATACGCGCGCACCCTGGGCGACGCAGTCACGCAGCTGCAACATTACAGTGTCTACAAGATCTTGATGTCTACATCGCTCGCCAGCCGCATCGCTCAAGATAAGACACTTGAGCCGCTGCTGTGCTTTAACGAGCTCGAACTCGAGGTAACCGAAATCTCGCCCCGCGAATGCACGAAGCGCGGGGGCATCCAGTCTGTACTCAACGCCCTCGACCCCCACCACGGAACCGTATACGGCATCGGCGACGCCAGCAATGACGTCTCGCTGATGAACGCCGTCGATGTCGGTATCGCCATGGGCAATGCGCCGGACTATCTTAAAAAGCGCGCCGACTACATCACCGACTCGGTCGACAAAGATGGCGTCGTCAAGGCGCTCGAGCACTTTAGGCTTATATAAGCAGCCGACACGCGCACGCGTCCCGTTTCCCCAAATCGCCAAAACAGACGCGCCGGCAACTCCAATGTGGCAATATGGTATCTGCACACCGCAACGATGCAAACTAAGAAAGAATGCGAGAACCCGTGTCCAGTCCGTTTACCAGCTTTTTAGCCCAGCACTTTGACCAGATCAACGACTATCTGGCCACGTTCTTTGACGGACAGGCGACCTCTGCCGATATCGAGCGCTACCTGTATACCCCGCTCTCGGCTTTTACGGCCAACGCCGGCAAGCGCCACCGCCCGCTTATCTGCATGCTCGCCGCAACCGCAGTGGGCGGTAACTTTGAGAGCGCCCGCAGCGCGGCGGCAGCTATCGAGCACTTTCAGTCGGGAGCGCTTATCCATGACGACATAGCCGACAACGGCCAGCTGCGTCGCGGCAAGCCTTGCATGCACCTTACCGAGGGCACGGGCCTTGCCATCAACTGCGGCGATCTGGCGCTCACCATGGTCACCAAGACGGTTCTCGACGACCCCACGCTCGAGGCAGGCGTGAAACTCCGTGTGCTCCACGAGCTCACCGAGATGATCGTTCGCACCATCGAGGGCCAGGCTCTCGACTTGGGCTGGGTCCGCGATGGGCGCTTTGACATCTCGGTCGACGATTATCTGGACATGGCGACGCACAAGACCGCGTACTACAGCGGAGCCACGCCACTTGCCGCCGGAGCCATTATCGGCGGCGGCAGCGAGGAGCAGATTGAGGCGCTGCGCGCCTTTGGCCTGCACACGGGCCTTGCCTTCCAGATCCAAGATGACCTGCTCAACTTGATCGGTATCAAGGAGGCCGCCAACAAGGACTTCCGCACCGATATCACCGAGGGCAAGCGCACCCTCGTCGCCGTGCACGCCCTGTCAGACGAGCGTTATCACGACGAGGTCGAGGCAATCCTTTCCTCGGGCACCGAGGACCCCGCGCAACTTGCACGCGCCGTGGAGATCTTCCAGGAGACCGGCTCCATCGATTACGCCCACACTTACGCGCTCGACCTGACCGCTAAGGCCAAAGCGGCCATCGAGAACGTTGAGCTTGATCCGCACGCACGCGAGCTGTTCCTCTCCATGGCAGATTTCTTTGTGGAGCGCCTTAACTAGCGGGGGTAATAAAACCTGTCAGCAGCGTATTTGGGTACAACTTGCTACACTGTTGAGTGCATGTTTATGCATCCCTTTGCGTTGTCTATCCGACACACGCTCAAATAGTACGAATGGTACGCCGAAAGGGGTTCGTTCATGGAACCTATTACAACGGGCATGCAGGGAGCAGCCGTCGAGGACGTGCAGTCTCGTCTCCTGCAGCTCGGCTACACGATTGATGCCGCCGAAGTCACCGACAAGTACTTTGGAGCCACCACTGAGCAGGCCGTCAGCACTTTCAGGCTCGACAGCGGCCTTGCTGCCGGTCATGCCGTCGATATCCCCTGTTGGAGCGCCCTTGTAGACGCTTCGTATAAGCTGGGCGACCGCACCCTCTATCTGCGCATGCCCAATTTCCATGGCGCCGATGTGCAGGCCCTGCAGCGCGCTCTCAACGTTTTGGGCTTTGCCTGTGGCGAAGACGACGGCTACTTTGGTCCGCATACCGAGGCCGCCCTGCAGCAGTTCCAGGAAAATGTCGGCCTGTTTGCCGACGGCATGGCCTTCCAGGACACCTACGCCTACATCAACCGCCTGCACCATGTGTGGGAGGGCAAGCCCTCGGTCACCGAAGCCGAGTCCCGCATCGGTTTTGCTCGCGCCGCCAACGTGCTCGAGCGTTTCCAGATTGCCGTTATCGGCGAGGACCCCATCGCACGCAGCGTTGCGTCGCGCATGTGGAATATCGCCACGGCAACGACCGACAACAGCGGCATGATGCTCTGCGACTCCGAGGTCCCAACCGACGTTGACCTGGTGCTCGAGATCGCAAGCGACGAGCTGCCCGCCGACGCCGCACCGCGTGCCACGATTGCCCTCGCCGAGTGCCACAACCTGGCCCAGCGCATCCGCACTGCCAATGTTGCCGCGCAGCAGAAGCCGGCACGTATTCGCATCGAGCTCACGGGCATGACGCGCTACAACGGCACCTTCACGGCCAGCGACGCGCAGACACTCGCCGTACGCCTGCTCGATGGCGTTTGCGATGCCCTCGCAGATTAGGTAAACTAAACGAGTTGCTTTTGGGCAACACCACACATTGGGACGTAGTTCAACGGTAGAACTCCGGTTTTTGGTGCCGGCTGTTGGGGGTTCGAATCCCTCCGTCCCAGCCATTAAAATTGAGCGCCCTGAGCCCATAACGGCCCAGGGCGCTTTCTTGTGGGCAAGCGGAGGGATTCGAACCCGCAAGGAATCTACCTATATAAGACAGACGCCCCAGGCCCATAAGGACCAAGAGCGCCTTTCATCTAGAAAATATCAGCCCAGTTCCGAAAAGCGAGCCGCATGCGACAACCAAGTAGCCGCAGGCCCCGGGAGAGCGGGGACACCGGCTTAGGTTTATCGCGAGTTCCGCACGAACAGGAGGCCACTTAATGTGGCCTCCGTCGTGAGCAGGACTGTAGAGCAGGAAACCTAAGCCGGTGTCCCCACTCTCCCGGGGCCGAACGCCCTAGTTGTTGAGCATGCGGTCGAAGCTTCCCGAGTCGCCATCCCGATAGTCTGCGGTCATCAGGATCTCCTGCGGAATGCGCCCGCCTTCACGCAGCACGTTGCGGAACTGCACGCGCGTAACCATGGGCAGATCCTTGATCGTCGCCGCCAGGTTCTGCGGCACGCCCTGGTTGGCAGCCGCGGGCTCGCACTCGCCGCCGGCCTTCACGCGACGCTTATGCTCGGCGAGCATGGCGCGGTACATGCCGGCATGCAGGCGAATCTCAACCACATTGGCATTGCGAGCCTGCTCGACGATGCGCGCGCCCTCGCGATCGATATCGCCCACGTAGTAGACGTAGTTAAAGCGATAGCCAATCTCGGCCAGATAATCATCCAGTGCGTGCGAGACGCTCGCCTTGCAGCCGCCGCCAAAAATCACGCCGCCCACCTTGGTACCAAAGAGCTTGGCATGTTTGCGTCCGCGCAGGAGCTTGACGATCTCGTCATAGGTATCCAGGTTCTCGACCATAATGAACGGCTTGTCGGCACCCAGCGTAAAGAAGCCCGTAAAGTGCACGGGGCGATTGGGGGCGACCTTGATCGCCTGCATGCTGATGCCCTTTTCGGTCATACGTCTGATCAGGCGCTCACCGTGCTTGCCGTCAAAAGCCTTCTCGTCGTTAAAGATCTGGTAGGCACGCTGGCGGCGCGAGGCAACCGGCGTATCGGCACCTCGGTTCTGCTCGATCCAAGCCTGGATGATTGCGATTTCCTCGGCAATCTTGCGGTTGGACATCTCATTGTGCTGAGTGCGCTGCGGAGCCTTTTTGCCGTCCTTGCCCTCGACCTTTACGATCTGTGTCTGCTGCTCCTTGATCTTAGAGAGCGCCGTAGGCGTAGGGACAACTTTGAGCAGCTGCCTGCCTAAAACGCGGGCAAGGGCAAACGCCGAGACCTCGCCGTGGACTGCCGACTTGGGCTGCTGGGCAGCAGTATCTGCTGCGGTAGACTCCGGCTTCTTCTGAGACTTGCGCTTAGAATCGCCTTGGGAATTGCGCTCGCCCTTCGGCATAGGCGCCTGCTTCTGCGGACGATCGGACTTGCTCTCCTTCGCCGGCTGGCGCTTAGGCTGCCCCGAAGAAACCTCGACCTTCGCATCCTCGTCCTGCGGCGTAGTCTTCTCGGCTGCAGTCTCGGCATGGGAACTGCGGCCCCCACGATGGCGACGGCGGCGAGGCTTGCTCGATGCGCCCTGCTCCGCCTGCTCATCAGTAGGCTGCTGGCCCTTGGCCTCGGCATCAACCTCAAGCTGCGGCTCAGCAGGCTTCTGTTCGCGAGCCGCCGGCTCAACGGCCTTCTCGGCCTTCTCGTCCTGAGTGGTCGAAGCCGGCTCGCTCTTCTCCTGATGCCTTACGGGATACGCGCGCCCCGCAAAACCACGTCCGGGACGGCATGAACCCGGAGCCTTCTTGGCAGACTCCTCAACATCGTCTGCAACCTCAGAAGACTCTTCAACCTCACGCGCGGCATCCTGCGCTGCAGCCTTAAAGTGAGCACCGCGACGACGCTTGGGCTCTTGGGCCTCCACGGGCTTTTGCTCCTTCGCGGGCTTCTGCGACTCGACAGCAACCTCGGCCTCAACAACCTCGGCATCCGTCTCACCCTTTTGAGCAACGGCGCGACGGAAGCGCTCCTGCTGGGCGCGGCGCTGCGCATCGCGCTTGCCGCCCCCGCCAAAACCGCCGCGTCCTGCCTTGGCCGTAAAGGCACGCACGACGTTCTCATCGAGCAACTCATCGGTATCGACATGCTCACGCGGGACAGCTTCTTCCACAGCAGGCACGTCAGCGGAATCCTCGACGACAAAAACCTCGACGGACTCGGCAGGCTGCTCCTGGGCATCGCGGATCTCGGCATTGATGGTATAGAACGCCGGGCGCCCGTTAATGCCGCTGCCCTCGATCTTGGTCACGATCTTTGCCGCGATGAGCTCATCGCGCATCGCCTTGGTGTCACATTCCTTATCGACGGAGCGGAAAATCTGCGCCAGCGCGCTCGACTTAATCTTGAGTGCCTTGCGGCAGAGCAGGTCGTAGGCAACCAGCTTTGCCCGCTCGGCAGAAAGCGACGTTTGTCCGCTCAGACGCTCAGCCAGAGCATCGACATTTTGTTGGTTATCGGAATATACCGTCTTGGCCACGGGGCCCCTTTCATATGCACACATATACGTTTATATGGTACAACGCGCGCCCTTATCCACGCAAAACATCTGCGAGAACACTCGAGCGTCACCCGCTTTTGCATGAAAAAAGACCGAGCCCGCGAAGTCGCGGATCCGGTCTTTCCGAGTCATATAGATGTGACGTTCAACTCGTCAGGTCGACTAAGCCTTGGCGGCCTCGGCGTCGACAGGAGCCTCGGCAGCAGCAGCGCGGCCATACTCGGCCTTGCCCATCTCGGACCACTCGGGCTCCTCGTCGGGCATGGAACCGGCCTCCTTGCCGAAGAACTCCTTGAGGCAGTTAACGGCAACGATGAGGCCCAGGACCATCAGCAGGACAGCGAAGACAAGCTGCAGGCCCTTGGTGGCGGCGACGGAGACGGCGGCCGTGGTGGCGGTAGCCGGGATGGTGCCGAAGAAGCCGTAAGCCTGGACAGCGGTCATGCAGCCCATGGCGCTCTGGACCAGCGAGGTGAAGGTGCAGCAGAGCAGGAAGACGACGGGCACGTAGAGCATCCAGCCCTTGCGGCCGGTGCACTTGCAGAACACGGCGAGGGTGATCATGGTCATGCCGCCGAGCAGCTGGTTGGAAGCACCAAAGAGCGGCCAGATGTTGGCATAGCCACCAAAAGCGAGGGCGAGACCGGGAAGCAGGGTGACGACCGTGGCGAACCAGGGGTTGCCGAGGACCTTCATGTAGCCGGCCTTGGACTCGATGGCCAGGGCGTCGTTGGTCTGGGCAAAGAACTCGGAGAACGAAGTGCGGGCGATGCGGGCGACGGCGTCGAGCGAGGTCAGGGCCAGAGCGGAGACGTTCATGGTCATAAAGACGGTAGCGAGCGTGCCGTCAACACCGAAGGCCTGCATACCGCGGGAGATGCCAGCGGCGAAGATCTGGAACGGGGTGGAAGCGACACCAGCGTTGAGGGCGCCAGTACCGGCGGTGTTCATATCGGAGAACATGATGCCGGCGACGATGATGGCAAGGATGCCGACGAAGGACTCGACAATCATGGCGCCGTAACCGACCTTGACGGCGTCCTGCTCCTTCTCGACCTGTTTAGAAGAGGTGCCGGAAGAAACGAGGCTGTGGAAACCGGAGAGAGCACCGCAAGCGACAGAGACGAACAGGACCGGGAACATCATGCCGGAGGCAGTGGAGAAGCCGGTGAAGACCGGAGCGGTGATAGTGGCCTGACCGTTGACGCCCAGGACGACGATGCCGAGGACAGCGCAGACGATCATGACGATCATCATGATGGAAGTGAGGTAGTCACGCGGAGTCTTGAGCATCTGGATGGGCATAGCGCCAGCGAAGACCAGGTAGACCATGACGACGGCGAACCACTGGAACTTATCCAGGTAGACCGGGAACTGCATACCGACGGCGAACATGAGAACCATGAGGACCACGCCAGCGACGAACTCGGCAGCGCCGGTGAGGTTGAACTTCTTCTGGGCCCAACCAAAGGCGATGGCGACGAAGGTGAACAGGATGGAGATGGTACCAGCGCAGCCGGCGGCATAGGACTTGGTGAAGTCGACGGCACCGGTAGCAGCACCAGAAGCGTCAACGGCCGGGGTGAACATGAACGTCTTGCAGACCATGTCGGTGAAGGCGGCGATGACGATGATGCAGAACAGCCAGCAGAACAGCAGGAACAGGCGACGGCCGGTCTTGCCGATGTACTTCTCGATGAGCTGAGCGAGCGACTTGCCGTTGTTCTTCATCGAAGCGTACAGGGCACCAAAGTCGTGGACGGCGCCAAAGAAGATGCCGCCGACGAGGACCCAGAGCACGACGGGCAGCCAGCCAAAGGCCATGGCGACGATCGTACCCGTGACAGGGCCGGCACCGCAGATCGAGCTGAACTGGTGCGAGAACGCGGTGAAGGCGGAGACGGGCGAGAAGCTCTTGCCGTCCTTCATGCGCTTGGCCGGCGTGAGGGCCTCTTTGTCAACGCCCCACTTGTTGGCCAACCAGCGGCCGTAGCCCAGATAGCCGCAGGCGAGCACCGCCGCAGCCACAACCATGAGCAAAACTCCGTTCATTACATTTCCTCCTCTAAAAAGAACTACTCAGGCATAAAAAATGAGGGCCGTCGGTTGCGCTCGACGGCCCTCATCTTCATCAGCCGCCCGTTATCGTACGGGCTAGCTGTATGTGCTAACCCGCATCAGATAATTACTACGCTGATAATGTTTAGCTGATGCGTGAACATGTCTGAGAAATCCTCTTCAATCATGATGTGAACGATCCGTGCGTGTTCACATCCCCCAGTGGTTGAAAAGGAGTATGAAACTTTAGTTACCTAAAGTCAACGCAAATATGTAATGAATTTTCAACTTTTTTTGAATTTCTCGGTATAAAACGCCACTGACCTCGGACTTTACCCCACGACAGTTTTTGCTTGAGAGATGCTCCTCGGGGGCGGGGCGCCAGGGACCGCGCCCTTGCGACTACAGCGTCATGTTTGGATCGGCGTCGACGTCGAACGGCGAGATTTCTCCTCGGTCGAATTTACGGCGGGCGACCTCCGCGATCATAGCGGCGTTGTCGGTGCATGCCGAGAGAGGCGGCACCGTCACGCGGATGCCCTGGCGCCCGAGCTTCTTGATCATCATCTCGCGCAGATGCGGGTTGGCCGAGACGCCGCCGCCGATGCAGTATTCCTTGCATCCGGTGGCATGCAGCGCGTTCTTGGCCTTCTTGTACTGAACGTCAAAGACCGCGGCCTCAAACGAAGCAGCCAGGTCGGGCAGATGAATCGTACGCCCGGCTTTGGTCTCCTGCTCAATGTAGAGCGTCACGGCCGTCTTAAGGCCCGAAAGCGAGAATCGATAGTCTCCCCTACTATTGAGCGCACGGGGGAAGTCAATCGCGCGGGGATTGCCCGTCTCGGCCAGTTTGGAAATGATGGGGCCGCCGGGATAGCCCAGACCCAGCGCCTTGGCCACCTTGTCGAAGGCCTCGCCCACGGCGTCATCGAGCGTCTCGCCGAGCACCTCGTAGTCGCCCCACGCCTTGACGTGAACAAGCATGGTATGACCGCCCGAGACGAGCGTGAAGATAAACGGCGGCTTGAGATCGGGCTGCGCCAACAGGTTGGCGAACAGATGACCCTCCAGATGGTTGACGCACACGAGCGGTTTACCGGCGGCATAGGCAAAGCCCTTGGCGAAGGCGACGCCCACCACCAGAGCACCCACCAGGCCCGGACCCTGCGTCACGCCAACAGCGGCAAGCTCGCTCGGCGCGATGGCTCCGCCCGTAAGGCCCAGCGACGCTGCGGCGTCCTCGAGTGCCGCGTCCACGACGCTCACGATGACCTCAACGTGCTTGCGCGAGGCGATCTCGGGCACCACGCCGCCAAAGCGAGCATGAAAATCAATCTGCGTCGACACCTGGTTGGCCAGCATCTTGCCGTCCGCATCGATAATCGCCACGGCCGTCTCGTCGCAGGAACTCTCGATGGCAAGCACCAGGCGGCGGCGCTCGATTTCGGCACGCTCCTCAGCGGTGCGTTCGGGCGCGGGCAGCGGCCACACACGCTGCTCAGCCGCCGTCGGCTCGGGCGAGGCATTGTCGAGAGGAAGCACCAGGGGCAGCGGCGCCGTCATGACGATGGCATCTTTGCCAGCACCGTAGTAACCACGGCGGCGGCCCGCCTCGGTAAAGCCAAGGGAGGCATAGAGCGCAATAGCGCCCTCGTTGCCATCCTCAACCTCAAGTGAGGCGGTCGTACAGCCGAGCATCTGGGCATCGTAGCTCACGTGCGACAGCAGCTTGCGGGCGATGCCCTCGCGGCGATGTTTCGGGTCGACGGCAACATCCAGAATCTGCACGTCACCGTCTACGACCATGCCACCGGCAAGCCCCAACAGCTGACCGTCATCGTGCGCCACCCACCAGCTGCGCGGCACCGCAACATCCTCGCCCAACTCGGACAGGAACATGCCCGGCGTCCATGCCTCGTGCCCAGCGCCTTCAAAGCAGGCGGCCTCCAGCGCACTCGCACCCTCGGCGTCCGCCGCACCCATGGGGCGAAATTGCAGATGGCGACCGGCGAGCTCATCGGCGACGCCCGTAATTTCGCTCTGCGCGCTCTCGGATAGACCGAGGCGTTTGCGCTCGTTTTCCTCGGCATCAGAAAGGCGCGTATAGATCGGTAGGACGCGGGCCGGGTCGCCGTCACCCGCGGCGTGCGCAAGGATGAGACCCTCGCCCGAAGGCCACCACAAGCCGCGCTCTACGCAGCGAGCGGCCTCATCCTCGCCCAGCAGCTTGCCATAGCGCACGAGACCGTCGCCAGTCAGCTTAACCTGGTCCCAGTCCGCGGCTTGGCGCCACTCATCAAGCGCCACGGCAGCCTTGACCACGTGCTCGCGCTCAAACTGACGCTCGGGGCCCTCGTCGCCCAGCACATACAAAGCCGGATACACCTCGCCGCGCATGGCATCGGCCAGAATGCCGAGCTTGCCACGCACGCCAGCCTTCCACGCGGTCCATGCGCAGGCATCGAGCGTCGACACACCCAACAGCGGCACGTTGGCACCGCGCGCCAGGCCCTTGGCGGTGGAAATGCCGATACGCACGCCGGTAAACGAACCCGGACCGCGACCGACGACGTAACTGCCCACGTCAGCACGGTCCATGCCAGCCTGAGCAAGCACGCTGTCGACGGTATTCACGAGCTCCACATTGGCATGGCGACGGCACATATGGTCGCCACTCACCAGCTTCGCCTCGCCCGTCTGCCCATCAATCCAGCTTGCCGCGCAGGCAAGCATATCGGTCGAAGTATCGAGCGCCACCACCAGCGCGTAATCGTTATGCAAGCTCATCTTGTACAGCCTTATCAATCAAATCGGAAAGCTCCGCTGCGCGCTCGCCGTGCGCCTCGAGCGTTACCGTTCGCACGTCGCTATCGTTCTCATCACGCTTAAGCGTTACCGAAAGATACTCGTCTGTAAGTTCGTCCTGGAACTGTTCGCCCCACTCCAGCAGACAGGCACCCTCATAGCCCAGTACATCGAAAATGCCCGTATCCTCGAGCTCGTAAGCATGCTCTAGACGGTACAGGTCAAAGTGAAACAGCGGAATACGCCCCTGGTCATGAACAGCCATGAGTGCGAATGTGGGGCTCGTGACCATATGGCCGTCGCCCAGACCACGCGAAACGCCCTTGGTAAAGTGGGTTTTGCCCACACCCAAGCCGCCGGTCAAAATCAGTACATCGCCATCTTCCAGGCACGGCGCGACCAGCTCGCCAAAATGCTCCGTATCGGCAGAGCAAGCCGTTTTATAAATACCTACCCCCAGGCGTTCCAGGGACATATATGCTCCTTATTATTCCGAGGCACCCTCTGGCGCGGGATGCCGCTCCAGATAGTCGCCCAGCATCTTAAAGTCTTCCTCCAGCAGCTCCTGCCACGCCGGATTACGCAGCGCCGCCGCCGGATGGAACGTGGGCATCACCACAAAATGCCCCATCTGGTGGAACCTGCCGCGCAGCTTAGTAATGCCAATCTCGGTCTTAAGCACAAAGTGCGTCGCGGGGTTGCCGAGCGTCACGATAATATCAGGCCAGATGCTTCGAATCTGTTCACGCAAAAACGGCGAGCAAGCCAGCACTTCCTCGGGACGCGGATTGCGGTTTCCCGGCGGGCGGCACTTAAGCACGTTGGCAATGTAGACGTCTTCGCGTTTGAGCCCCGCCAGCGACAAAATGCCGTTGAGGTCCTCGCCTGCCGCCCCCACAAAGGGCTCGCCCTGCAAATCCTCATTGCGACCCGGCGCCTCACCAATAAACATCACGCGAGCGCGGGGGTTTCCCACGCCAAACACGATATTGTGACGCGACTGGTAGAGCTGGCAGAGGTGACAATCGCCCAGAACGGCCTCAATTTCCTCGAGTGCGACCTCACGTGGCGCCTGATGGGTATGGCCGGGGATGTGCATGACGCCCATAGCGGCTCCTACACGTAGACCTTGTCGAGACGCATGCCAAAGCCGCAGGCGACCTCGTAGTTAATCGTTCCGCGCAGTCGGGCCATCTCGTCCATAGTGATCTCGGCATCGCCATCGCGGCCGACAATGATCATCTCGTCACCATACTCGGCCTCGGGAATCTCGTGTGCCGGGTTGGACTGAATGGCGACCATAAACTGGTCCATGCAGATATTGCCAACCTGATGCACGCGCTCGCCGCGATACAGCACATCCATACGATTGGAAAGCGTACGCGATAGGCCATCGGCATAACCGATCGGCAGCGTGCAGATCTGAACGCGCGTACGCGGTACGCGGTAGGTAAAACCGTAGCCCACGCCCTCACCCATCGCAGGGTGTGCCACGCGCGTCACACGCGCATGGACGCTCATAACGGGATCAAGCTGCATCACGCGGCCACTCAGCTCGCACGGCTGCATGCCATACAAGCCAACGCCGGCGCGGATCATATCAAAATGCATCGAGGGGTCGAGCATCGAGGACGGCGTGTTGGCGCAGTGCACGATACCGCACTCAAAACCCGCATCCTTAATGGCCTGAACGGCCTCGGTAAAGCGCTGACACTGCAGCTTGTAGTCCCAGCCCGAAGGTTCATCGGCCGTGGCGAAGTGCGTAAATACGCCGTCGCACTGAATACCGCGATGGAAATTTATACCGCGGACAAAGTCGAGCACCTGCGTGTAGTGAACGCCGATACGATTCATGCCCGTCTCGATGGCGAGATGATACTTGCCCACTTTGCCCGCCGCGACGGCACATTCGCCATACGCAAGAGCAAAGTCAGACGTATAGACCGAGGGCATGATATCAAACTCGAGCAACGTCGGAATAGCCTCGATAGGCGGCTCGCTTAGGATGAGGATTGGTTTCGTAATCCCGCCCTGTCGGAGCTCAACGCCCTCGTTAACCGTCGCCACGGCAAACATGTCGGCACCGGCCGAATACATGATCTTGGCGCACTCAACAGCTCCATGACCATAAGCATCGGCCTTGACCACGCAGCACAGGCGCTGACGTGGATTCAGCAAGTTCTTATAGGCCCTCGTGTTGCGACGGAGCGCCCCGCGGTCGATCTCGACCCAGGACCAGCGCGTCAAATCGGCTTTATTCATGATTAGTCATCCGACCCTTCGTCCATGATTCCCAGATCTTCGAGCGCATCCTTTGCCGCCAGTTCCATGGCAGGACCGATCAAGTCGATAAGATCGGTCGCGATGACGCTCTTCTCACCATACTCCGTCGCCGCGGCAAAACCGGCGTAGCTGTGAAGTGCGACGGCGTACGAATACAGCAACTCCCAACGATCCATCTCGTCGCGCATGGTGGCAAGCGTGCCGGCCAAAATACCCGCGAGAACATCACCCGAACCGGCAGTTGCCAGAGAAGCCGGACCCGAGAGCGGCAGCAGCACACGCTCAACGCCACAGATAGCCGTCGTCGGCCCCTTGGCAATGACCACCAGATTGTCGGAGCCTGCAGCCCAGACAACCTTCTGCGCGGCCGCAATCGCGGTACCAAGGTCGTTCACCTCGTCACCGGCAACCAGACGCGAAAGCTCACGATAGTGCGGCGTCATAACCAACGGCTGCTCGCGACGATACATCTCGGGATTACTATCAATACCGTCAATGGCAATCTTAGCAAGGCAGTTGAGTGCATCGGCGTCCAAAATAAGCGGCACATCAAGCTCGAGCAAGCCCGAAACCACCTGCATAGCGCCGGCAGATGTCGTCATACCGGGACCGCACAGTACACAGCTGTACTTCTTTGCAATCTCGCACACAGTCATGCGCGCAGCGGCGCCAAAGGAGCCGCGGGAATCAGACGGAATAGCAAAGACGGGAATCGAAGGAAGTGCCATGCGAATAAGATTGGCGCAGGCGTCAGGAGCCGCGACTGCCACGTAACCAGCACCCGCGCGAGCTGCAGACTTGGCCGCCATAATGGCAGCACCAGGATATTGCGCAGATCCGGCGACAATAAGCACAGAGCCACGGGAATACTTATCGATATTCGTAGGTAGTGGAGCAAAGTAATCAACTAAGTCACCGGGCTCGACAATCTCGGCGGCGTGGTCGACATCATCGATGACCTCGTCAAGACGGTCGTAAAGATTGCCGCAGATCAAATCGCCAGCATACTCAGGGCCATCAGCGCTATACAGACCAATCTTGGGCGCAATCATCGTCACCGTATGCTCGGCACGAATGCAGTCGTCATCAACAACGCCCGTCTCGGCATTCAGGCCCGAGGGAACATCAATGGATACGACACAATCGGCGCATTCATTGACCGTAGGAATCCAGATGGAGAACGGCGCACGCAGATTCCCGTGGAAACCGGTACCAAAAATGGCATCAACAACAACATCGGCCTTATCGATCAAAACCTCGAGTTCGTCACGCGAGGGGCCGACACAAACGTGCACATCGCGGCCGGCAGTACGACGAGCAACATGACGTGCCAGAGCAGCAGGAATCTCATCCGGCTCAACCGGAGAAACGATATCGACGTCCACACCCTTATGGCTCAGAATATCGGCGGCAACCCAACCGTCGCCGCCATTATTACCAAAACCGACCAGAACGAGAACCCGATCGGGATTGAGCTTCAAGACCTCGTTGGCGGCAAACTCACCCGCTAGCTCCATAAGCTCGGCCTTCGAAGTCCCTTCGCGTTCGATGATGTCCTCGAGACGAACGACTTCTTCGGCACTCAAAACCGGTTTCATCTATGCTCCTAGCGTATCTTGCGAAGCATCGCCCAGGTGCTCCGTCAATGCTGAATTCTGCAGCTGCTCAAGCTCATCTAAAACAGAGCGAGCCTCTTTAAATGTCTGCGCTACGCGTTCCTTGGTGCTCACCTTTTCTTCCTTAGGCTTAGGTCGAGCATCTTCGGTAATCGCGATGGCATTCGCAACGGCTAAGTCTCCTGTAAGCGTAATGGAAAGAGCGACCTCAACAACACCCAGCTCTTGAGCGATCTCGAGTGCACGGCCCGAAAGCAGCGCCTTCGGTTTGCCGAGTTTATCACGCGTTACCGAAACATCCTTGCGACCCACGCCTTGACTAAAACCCGTGCCAAGAGCTTTAAGCACCGCCTCGCGCGAAGCAAAGCGGCTGGCATAGTGAGCAGCGGGACGCGATGATGCATCGCAATAAGCACGCTCTTCTTCGGTAAACACACGCCGAGCAAACGACGGCGTCTTTTCAAGAATTGATTTCATGCGGGAAATCTCGACGATATCAACGCCGATACCAGCTTCAGCCATGTTCACCTCCATATCGCACAGACTAAGTTATTGTAGCCCGTTCACAGAAGATGCGACAAACGAGGGTTATAAAACACAGCTACTATGTGAGACAAAAGCCCGCGAACGCAAAAAGGGGGAGGCCGCGAGGCCTCCCCCTTCTAAGTTCGATGACGGCTCGGTGCCGTCCACCGGTCAGCGGCGCCCTGGCCTCCCACGGGCTGACCCCGCAGTACTCTCGGCGCGATGG
>CALDEU010000031.1:0-95290 GCA_937942395.1 uncultured Collinsella sp.
TCATGCTTCACCCTCAAATCAACGCGCATAAAGAAAGCCTCCCATTTCTCATGTCCAAGAAATGGGAGGCAGTTCAGCACGCGCTGCAGGGTCTTTTTGCATGCCATGTTTAATTGTTGCCAACGCCTTAGAGGGCGGCGACAACCTCGATCTCGACCAGACCGCCAGCCGGAAGAGCGGCAACCTGGAAGGCGCTTCGCGCGGGGAACGGAGCCTCGAACTTGGAGGCGTAGATCTCGTTCACGGCGGCGAAGTCGGCGATGTCGGCCAGGTAGACCGTGGTCTTGACGACATCGGCAAAGGTGGCGCCGGCAGCGGTCAGCAGGGCCTCGACGTTGGCGAGGGACTGCTTGGCCTGGGCCTCGACGCCCTCGGGCATCTTGCCGGTTGCAGGGTCGATGCCCAGCTGGCCGGACAGGAACACCATGTTGCCGGTCTGGATACCAGGGGAATACGGGCCGATGGCTGCGGGTGCGTTATCGGAAGATACGACGGTCTTGCTCATGTTTTTCTCCTTACGGTTAACTAGAAAGCGTGAGCGCGGCGTTCGCACCGGGAGGCACAGTTCGGTCTGAACACCGCGCTTGATTGGGATAGTACTCAAGGTTTCTGTTTGATGCAAGAATATTATCAGCTTACGAGAATATTTTATCGCCCAACGGCGCCCGTTGGCAGCTGAACGGTTCTCCACGGGGTCAGCCAGCCCAAGCTGCTGAAGACTTTATCCTGCTTGGAGCACGGACATCGCCTGCCACGACGGCACCACTATACTTTTGAATATCTGAGCATTTTGAAAGGCAGGATATGTCCGCAACCGCCAGTCGAACCACCAACCGCAGACCCGAGCTTTTAGCGCCCGCCGGAGGCCCGGAGCCCTTTGCCGCCGCACTCGCTGCCGGCGCTGATGCCATCTACTGTGGCATGGGCAGCTTCAACGCCCGCCGCAAGGCCACCAACTTTACCGACGAGGCCTTTGAGCAGGCCTGCCGCGCCGCACATCTAGCCGGGTCGCGCGTCTACGTCACGGTCAACATCGTCATCAAGCAGTCCGAGATGGGCGATGCGCTGCAACTCATCCATCGCTGCTCCACGCTGGGCGCCGATGCCTTCATTATCCAGGACTGGGGTCTGTTCTTTGAGGTCAAGCGCACCATGCCCGGCATCGAGACACATATCTCGACCCAGGCGAACATCCACGACGACCGCGGAACCCTTTGGTGCCGTGAGCAGGGCGCCGACCGCGTGACCCTCTCGCGCGAGCTCTCCATCGACGAGATCGCCGTCATTCACAACGCCGCGCCCGATGTGGACCTTGAGGTCTTTAGCCACGGTGCCATCTGCTTTTGCTACTCGGGTCTGTGCCTGCTGTCGAGCTTTGCCATGGCTGGCCGCTCGGCCAACCGCGGCATGTGCGCCCAGCCCTGTCGCCTGCCTTACGAGCTGATTGACGAGAACGGTCGCACGCTCTCCCCTGCCGGTCGCGAGCGCGCTCTATGCCCGCGCGACACCAACACTTCGCAGCTCGTTCGCCGTCTGTATGACGCCGGCGCCGCGTCGCTCAAGCTCGAGGGCCGCATGAAGGCGCCCGATTACGTGTACTCCATCGTCGATGTGTACCGTCACCAGATTGACGATATGCTGGCCGATGTTTCGACCTCTAAGGATGAGGAAGCCGCCCGCCAACGCCAGCTCAAGCGCTGCTTTAACCGCGACTTTACGCACGCCTATCAGGACGGCACCTCGGGCGACGAGATGATGAGCTACGAGCGTTCCAACAACCGCGGCCAGATTGTGGGCACGGTGCTGGGCAGCCGCCTGGCCAACCGCGACGTGCGAAGGCTCAAGCCCGACGACCGCCGTCGCCGCGCTGCCATCGCCCGCATTGAGCTGTTTGAGCCCGTGGGCAAGGGCGACCTGCTGGAACTTCGTCACGACGATGAGTTCGACCAATTCCTGACCACCATCGCCGCCGATGATGCCGCCGCCGGCGATATCATCGAATGCCGCGTGCCCCGCAGCATGCCCGAGGGCTGCCGCGTGCGCGTGATTCGAAGCCAGCGCGCCATTGACGCTGCCGGCGCTGCGCTCAAACGCGATGTGCTGCGCCGCCGCTCTGTAGACGTGTCCGTTGTGGCGCGTCTAGGCGAGCCGTTTACCGTTATGCTCACCTGCTGTGACGATCCTTCGCTTACGGCCACGGCCACGGGCTTTACCGTCGAGGCTGCCAAGACCCGCGCCGTCGAGGCATCCGATCTGGTTGAGCACGTCGGGCGCATGGGTTCCTCTCCCTTTGAGGCCGCAAGCTTTGACGTTTCGCTCGACGCCGGCTGCGGTATGGGCTTTTCTGCCGTACACAAGGTGCGCGCCGCCGCTTGTAAGGCGCTGGAAGAGGCCATTCTGGCACCGTACGAGGAGCGCGCGAAAACGCTCGAGCTGCCGGCGATTGTAACCAGTGATTCCCGCCCCGCGCCCGAGCACTACCGCGATGAGCCGCAGATCTGCGCCACCGTCACCTCGCTCGAGGCCGCCGAGGCCGCTCGCGCCGAGGGCGCAACGCGCATCTACATGACCACCGACGCGCTCGATGCGGCCAAGCTCTCCCCCACCGATACGCTTGAACAGGGCATCGTGCCCGTACTCGACGAGGTCTGCCGCACCGTTGACCACGTACGCGTCGATCCCTGGATCAATGCCGGAGTCACCGTCGCCGTCGGCAATATCTCAGAGCTCGCCGTAGCCGCGCAGGCCGGCGCCACGGCCGAGATTCGCCCTTGCCTGCCGGTGCACAACACGCCCTGCATGGAGGCGCTTGCCGAGCGCGGAGCCGGTGCGTTTTGGCTCTCACCCGAGATCACGCTCGACGAGATTGTCTCGCTCGGCACCGCCGCGCCCGCGACTCTGGGCATCACCGTGTTCGGCCGCCCGCGCGTTATGACGAGCGAGCACTGCATCCTGCAGGTGGCCAATGGCTGCATCCACGATTGCGCCAACTGCCGCCTGCGCGCCCGCAAGCTGTCGCTCAAGAATATCGACGGCAAGGTCATGCCTGTGCGCACCGACATCCATGGCCGCTCTCGCTTGTACGACGCCTACCCCATCGACCTTACGCCGCAGGTACCACAGCTGCTCGACGCCGGCGTGCGTCGTCTTATGGTGGACGGCACGCTACTCGAGACGGATGAGGTGGGCCGTGCCGTCGCACGCGTCCGTCGCGCCGTCGAGGCTGCGCAGGCCGGCCGTAAACCCGCCGCGCGTCTGCGTGGGGCGACCTCGGGCTGCATGTTTGTGGGAATTAGCTAACCGAAAGGCTTATACGTGAACGAAGAACCTCAAGTCCTCTACTGCGACGCCTGGCTCATGGCCATCGACAAGCCCGCCGGCATGATCGTCCACGGCGACGGCACCGGCGAGCGCACGCTTACCGACTACGCCAGCGATCTGCTGCTGGCCATGGGCGACGGCTTTGCCGCGACTGACATGCAGCCGCTCAACCGCCTGGACCGCAACACCACCGGCGTGGTGCTGTTTTCGCTCGACAAACAGACGCAGCCCGCCTTTGACCAGATGGTGATCGACCACGCCTTCGAAAAGCACTATCTGGCGCTCGCCGAGGGCAAAATCGACTGGAACGAAAAGCTCATCGACAAACCCATCGCCCGCGACCGCCACGATAGCCGCAAGATGCGCGTCGGCGCCAGCGGCAAGCCGTCGCAGACGCGCGTGAAGGTGCTCAAGCGCCTTAAGAGCCGTCGTGGCCTGCCCGCGCGCTCGTATATCGATGTCGAGTTGCTCACCGGCCGCAAGCATCAGATTCGCGTGCACCTGGCCAGCGAGCGTCATCCCCTGGTTGGCGACGACCTGTACGGAACGCCGCGCCCCTGCGGCCTGATGCTCCACGCCCACAGCGTATCCTTCACGCATCCCGTAACCGGCGAGCACATCCACATCGAAGCCCCCTGCCCCTGGGAGCCCTAAACCACCACAATGGGGACAGGCACCTTTGTGCTGGTTTTGCCGCAATGGCTCAGCCGCGGTCCCAAAACGTCTCGATCTGTAACAGTTAGAACCCATTTTCCGGTCTATCCGTTACAAATCGAGACATTCGAATCCCCCTCAAGGGAAAATCTCAATCTGTAACAATAACTCGTCAAAATCGGTCCCAGATGTTACAGATCGAGACAAAGGGACGGCAAGGTTCGGAAGTATCTCAATCTGTAACACCTAGCCCACTTTTAACGGTCTAGTTGTTACAGATTTAGACAAAACGGCAGACAACAAAAGCGGCATCGCCCATCGAGGGTGTTGCCGCTTTTCTATTGAGGAACCTAAATGGTTTTGACCTTGCCCTGTCGCTAGACCGTGATGACGTTGTCCATCGACTGGTACTTGGCGGGCACCTCGCCCGCAGTGATGATCGTTGCATCGCGAAAGTCCGCAAACTTGACGGGCGCCACCATGCCAAATTTACTGGCGTCCGAGATTACGAAGCGCTTGGCGGTATGGCGCATCGAGATACGCTTGACCTGCGCTTCCTCGATATCCGGCGTGGTGAGACCTTGCTCGGCGGCGATGCCATTGGAACCCCAAAAACCGCAGTTGAAGTTATAGCGGTCCAGGGTTGCCAAGGCATCGGGACCGACGAGCGCCTCGGTCTCGGGCTTGAGCTCGCCGCCTAGCACCACGATGCGCATACCGCGCAGGGCGAAATGCTGAGCATGGAGCACGGAATCGGTCACATAGGTGACACCCTCAAGGCGCGGAAGATGCTCGATGAGCTTGAGGGTCGTGGAGCCCGAATCGATATACACAAAGCTATCGGGCTCCACCAGGGCCGCGGCACGGGCGCAGATGCGCTCCTTGTCATCGTTATGGAGATCACTGCGCTCATTAAGCGTCAGGTCGCGCGTCACGTGCGCGCGCTCCAGACTCGTCGCGCCTCCGTGTACCTTGGCGATACGGTGCGCGCGGTCGAGCGTTTGCAAGTCGCGGCGAATGGTGGACGGTGTCACGCCCAGGGCTTCGGCAAGCTCCGGCACGGTAACCGAGCCGGCCTGCTGCACCATCGACACGATCTCGTTGAGCCTATCTTCCGCAAGCATCGCTTACTCCTCCTCGGGGTACACGACTCCCCAGTCGGCGCGGAGCTTGGTCATCAGCTCCATAACATCGGAAGCATAGCCCAGAAGCTCGCGCTTCGAATCATCGCCGGCAACGGCCTTCTCCAGGTCGGCCATCTCGTAGCACAGAGCGTATGCCTCGGTGCCGGCGTGGACCTCCTCACGGTGCCCGTCCGCAGTCCACACGATGGTCGCATGGTCGGCGCGCGGATACTCGTTGACCTCGATATAGCACCTGTCGAAGCTGATAACCGAGCGCTTGGGCTGCTTGGAGTGGAGCGAAAGGCTCACAACGCCCAGCTGCTGCTCAGCATTACGGCAGACAATGCCGCCCGCGACGTCAACGCCAGTCTCGCAGGTATTGCCCAGAGAGACGACCTCCGCGGGTTGGCTGGCCATAAACAGGCGCATGACGGACAGGGCATACACGCCAATGTCGAGCATGGAGCCGCCGGCAAGGCTACGGTTATAGAAGCGGTTGGTCAGGTCGCCGTACTCTTTATAGCTGCCAAAGTTGAGCTGGGCGAGGTTCATGCGACCAAAGTCGCCCGCATCCATGCGACGGCGCAGCTCCTGATACAGCGGCATGTGGAGCACCGTGGTGGCATCCATAAGGACCACGTTGTGCTCGTCGGCGATGGCACGGGCCTCGTCGAGCTCGGCAGAGTTGAGGGTAATGGCCTTTTCGCAGAGCACGTGCTTGCCAGCTGCCAGAGCGGCTCGCAGGTAGGTGATATGCGTGTTGTGCGGCGTGGTGATATAGACGGCGTCGATATCCGGATCGGCGTAGAGGTCCTCGACCGTCTCATAGACCTTCTCGATGCCATACTGCTCGGCAAAAGCTTGAGCCTTGGATAGCGTACGGTTTGCGACGCCCGCAAGCTTGCGGCCGGCAAGAGCTAGAGACTGGGCCATCTGGTTGGCGATAACGCCGCAACCGATCACAGCCCAGCGAAGCTCGGGAGCCGTAAAAATGTCGTCGGGGAACGGCCGATCCTGGACCGAGGCAAACGCCGCCTTAGCGGCTGCTTCGGCGTCGAGCGGAGCCTGTTTGGAATCTGCCATTATGTGCCTCCTGAGGTATCGGAAGTCCTTCATTTCAAACAACCCTATATTCGCACAATTGCGCGCGTATCTGCTCGTGTTTGCGTGTTTATTTGCTTATCGGTCATTATTTAGCCATAGTTGGCAGATGTTTGCGCGGTTATGCGCATTATCGCGCAAGCCTATGCGCGTAAATGTTCATGCAACGATCCTTGTGAAAAATAAAGGGGCGGAACACCAAAGCCCTAAAAGACAGAGCCAGCTGTATTACTTCACCCCTCTGGGGGCACCAGACATCAAAGGACCGTCCCAAACTGCCGGCAAAAAGGGAACGTCCCTATGTGCCGGCAGTTTGGGACGGTCCCTAAGTGCCGCTTTCGCTGAAGCCTATCCCAGATGGCCAGATATACAAATCTAAAGACTGTCCCCATCAACTAGCCGTTTAAGAACGTCCCCAACGACTAGTCATTTAAGTCTGTCTCCAATGAATGCCAAGCGACGGCCGCTCATTTAAGTCTGTCCCCAATGAGTAGGGATAGAAAAAGGCCCGGGTGCCGTGGCATCCGGGCCTTTGCTAGCAACTTGATGTTGCGGGCAGCTTAGAACTTGTGGCCGCACTTCTTGCAGACGCGCAGCTTGTTCTTGCCGTCCTTCTCGTGACCGACGCGGGTAACCTTACCGCACTCGGGGCAAACGAGATTGACGTTGGAGGCGTCGATAGGAGCCTCCTGCGAAACGATGCCGCCCTGCTGGTTGGCAGCGTTGGGCTTGACGGCCTTCTTGACGACCGAAACGCCCTCGACAACGACCTTGTTCTCGGCGGGGAGAGCACGCAGGACAACGCCCTGCTTGCCGCGATCCTTACCAGAGAGAACCTGGACCTTATCGCCCTTCTTGATATACATATATCTCCCCTAACTACAGGGTCTCGGGAGCGAGCGAGACGATCTTCATGTACTTCTTGTCACGAAGCTCGCGAGCGACAGGCCCGAAGATACGGGTGCCGACGGGCGAACCATCGTTGTTGATGACAACGCAGGCGTTCTCATCAAAGCGAATGTAGGAGCCATCCTTGCGGCGGATCTCCTTAACGGTGCGAACGACGACGCAACGGACAACGTCCTTCTTCTTGACGTTGGCGCCAGGGGTAGCCTCCTGGACAGCACCGATGAACACATCGCCGATGCCTGCATAACGACGCTTGGAACCGCCAAGCACCTTGATGCAGCGAATCTTGCGAGCGCCGGAGTTGTCGGCGACGTTCAGCATGGTTTGCATCTGAATCATGGTAGATGTTCCTCCGAACTAAGAACCGAAGAGAGGTGCGCTGCCTTTATACGGCCTGTGGTATGCAAGCCAGGCATACGCACATCTTCGGAAACGTACAAGTCGTAAGAGCGACTGCTTATTTAGCGCGCTCGACGACCTCGATGAGGCGCCAACGCTTCATCTTGGACATAGGACGGGTCTCCATAACGCGGACGGTATCGCCCACGCCAGCCGTGCACTCCTCGTCGTGAGCGTGCAGCTTCTTGGAGCTGGTCATCATCTTGCCGTACTTGGGGTGACGCTTGCGCTCGGTGATGGTGACAACAATGGTCTTGGCACCGGAGACGGAGGTAACGACACCCGTACGGACCTTACGCGAGTTACGCGAATCAGTCATGTTCTCTCCTTAGGTCCTACTCGGCGACAGCGGACTTCTCCGCTGCGATCTCGCGGGCGCGCTGCTCCGTGAGGACGCGAGCGATGTCCTTCTTCACGGTGTTGACGCGAGCGGTGTTGTCCAGCTGGCTGGTGGCCATCTGGAAACGAAGGTTAAAGAGCTCGGCGCGCATTTCCTTCAGCTTCTCAACGAGCTGAGCGTCCGAGAGCTCACGAATCTCTGCGGGCTTCATTAGTTCTCCTCCTTGGCGGCGGCGGCGTCCTCAGCAGCCCACTTGGCCTCGAGAGCGGCCTCCTCAGCCATCTCCTTCTCGATGCGCTGCTCAGCGTTCTTAGCAGCAACAATCTTGGTCTTGATGGGGAGCTTGTGCTGCGCAAGACGCAGAGCCTCGCGAGCGACCTCCTCGGGAACACCCTTGACCTCGAACATGATGCGGCCGGGCTTGACGACGGCCACCCACTCCTCGGGGTTACCCTTACCAGAACCCATGCGAGTCTCGGCAGGCTTCTTGGTGATGGGCTTATCGGGGAAGATCGTGATGTAGACACGACCGCCACGCTTCATGTAGCGGGTCATGGCAATACGAGCGGCCTCGATCTGACGGTTGGTGATCCAATGGGCCTCGAGAGCCTGGATACCAAACTCGCCGAAATGCAGCTCGGTATTACCCTTGGCCTGGCCCTTCATGGAGCCACGCTGCACCTTGCGGTGAAGAATACGCTTAGGGGCAAGCACTACTGACCCCTCCTCTCGGAGTTACGACGACGAGGACGGGAAGAGCCCTCGAGTGCAGGGTTGGGAACAGGCTGGCCCGGGAGCTTCTCGCCCAGGTAAATCCAGACCTTCACGCCGCAAGCGCCCATGGTGGTGCTGGCGACAGCCGTGCCGTAGTCGATCTTGGCACGGAGGGTGTGCAGAGGCACGCGACCCTCGCGGTACCACTCACGACGGCCCATCTCGGCACCGCCGAGACGACCGGAGCACTGGATACGGATGCCCTTAGCGCCGGCCTTGCGGGCGGACTGGACAGCCTTGCGCATAGCGCGACGGAAGGCAACGCGGCCCTCGAGCTGCTCGGCGATAGACTGAGCAACGAGGTTGGCGTCGAGCTCGGGGCGCTTGATCTCGACAACGTCGACGGAGAGCTGGCCCTTGGAGACGCCAGCGACCTTCTCGAGCTCGGTGCGGAGGGTATCGATCTCGGCACCCTTCTTACCGATGACAACGCCGGGGCGAGCGGTGAGGATGATGACCTTCACCTTGTCGCCAGCGCGCTCGATCTCGACGCGGGAGACAGCTGCGCGGGAAAGACGCTTCTCGAGGTACTTGCGGATCTCGAGATCGTTACCGAGGGTCTTAGCGTAATCCTTCTCTGCGAACCAGCGGGAGCGCCAGTTCTCGGTGATGCCAAGACGGAAGCCGGTGGGGTAGACTTTCTGACCCATACAGCTTTACGCCTCCTTTCGAGGAGCAACGACGACGGTGATGTGGGAAGTACGCTTCAGAATGCGAGAAGCGGAACCCTTGGCGCGGGGACGGATGCGCTTAAGCGTCGGACCCTCGTCAACATAGGCAGCGGCGACAACCAGGTTGTCGGCACGCAGACCGTTGTTGTTCTCGGCGTTCGCAACGGCGGAACGGAGAACCTTCTCGACATCCACGGCGACGGCGCGGTCGCAGAAGTGGAGGATGTCGAAGGCCTGAGCGACAGGCTTGCGGCGGATCAGATCGACCACCAGGCGGGCCTTGCTGGGGGAAACACGCACGTACTTAGCGACGGCGCGAACCTCGGTGGCCTCAGTTTCAATAGACTTAGTTGCCATTTACGGTTAACCCCCTATTTGGCCTTGTGGCCACGGAACGTACGAGTCGGCGCGAACTCGCCGAGCTTGTGACCAACCATGGACTCGGTAACATACACGGGCACATGCTTGCGGCCGTCGTGGACGGCGATGGTGTGACCAACCATCTCGGGGAAGATGGTGGACGCGCGGGACCAGGTCTTCACGACGTCCTTCTTGCCAGCCTCGTTCATCGCGGTGATACGCGAGAGAAGGCGAGTCTCCACGAACGGGCCCTTTTTGAGACTTCTGCTCATAAGTGCTTTCTCCTAAAACTCGGTATCCGAAATTACTTCTTACGGCGACGAATGATGTGCTGGTTCGAGACCTTCTTCTTCTTGCGCGTACGAAGGCCCTTCGTCGGCTTACCCCAGGGGGTAACGGAGGGACGACCAGAGGTGTGGTTCTTGCCCTCGCCACCGCCGTGCGGGTGGTCGACAGGGTTCATGACGGTACCGCGGACGGTCGGGCGCACGTTCATGTGACGCTTACGGCCGGCCTTGCCGATGACGATGTTGGAGTGATCGGCGTTGCCGACCTCACCGACGGTGGCGCGGCAGGTAACGAGGATGCGGCGCATCTCGGAGGAAGGCATACGGACGATAGCGTACTTGCCCTCCTTACCCATCAGCTGGCAGGAGTTACCGGCGGAACGGGCGATAGCAGCGCCCTTGCCCGGCTGGAACTCGACGGCGTGGATGAGCGTACCGACGGGGATGTCGGCGAGGGGCAGAGCGTTGCCCGGCTTGATGTCGGCGTCAGAACCGGACATGATGGTCTGACCGACCTCGAGGCCCTTGGGGGCCAGGATGTAGCGCTTCTCACCGTCAGCGTAGTGCAGCAGAGCGATGCGAGCGGAACGGTTCGGATCGTACTCGATCGTGGCAACCTTGGCGGGCACGCCGTCCTTGTTGCGCTTGAAGTCGATCACGCGGTAACGACGCTTCACGCCGCCGCCCTGGTGGCGGGTGGTGATGCGGCCGTTGTTGTTACGACCGGCCTTCTTGGGCAGGGGCTCGAGAAGAGACTTCTCGGGCTTGGTGCAGGTGATCTCGGAGAAGTCGGAGATCGTCTGCCAACGCCTACCAGCGGAGGTCGGCTTAAGGTGCTTTACAGCCATTACAATCCCTTTCAATAGGAATCCGTTAGCCATCGCAGACAGGGATTCGAGGTTCTGCCTCGGGTGCGATGACACCGGACGTATACACGGTTCCGGGCGTGTCCATTTTATACGCCCAAAACCTTGAGCTCCCGCCTCCCCTATTTGGGAGGCATGAGCTCACTCAACAGCAGCGAGTCTTAGGCCTGGTTGCCAAAGACCTCGATGGTGTCGCCCTCGGCCAGCGTGACGATGGCCTTCTTCCAAGAACGCGTCTTGCCGGCGACATAGCGCACGCGCTTGGTCTTGGGCTTGACCGTCAGGGTGTTCACGCGAACGACCTTGACGCCGAAGATCTCCTCGACAGCGTCCTTGATCTGATACTTGTTAGCATCCTTGGCGACCTCGAACGTGTACTTGTTCAGCTCCATGCCGGAGAAGGAACGCTCGGACACGATCGGACGGATGATGATCTCGTGGGCGGTCATTTATGCAAGCACCTCCCCGAAGTGAGCGGCGATGTCGGCGGGCATCAGCACAGCGTTGTTGTTGACGAGATCGTAGGTGTTGGCCTCGTCAGCGGTGATGATGAACGTCTTGGGAATGTTGCGGAACGACAGGTAGGCGTTGACGTCCTCATCGCGAACGATGATGGTCAGACGCTTGCCCTCAAGACCGAGAGCCTTGAGCATGGCGACGGCAGCCTTGGTGGAAGGCTTCTCGAAGCCGTAGTCGTCGACGAGCACGAGCTCGCCATCGGCCAGCTTGGCGGACAGCGCGGAGCGCATAGCCAGCTTGACCTCCTTGTTGTTCATACGCTTAGCGTAGGAACGGGGCTTGGGGGCGAAGACAACGCCACCGTGACGCCACTGGGCAGCACGGATGGAACCCTGGCGGGCACGGCCGGTGCCCTTCTGACGCCAAGGCTTCTTGCCGCCACCGGAAACCTCAGAGCGACCCTTAGCAGACTGGGTGCCCTGACGCCAAGAGGCCATCTGGCACTTGACGATGTGGTGCATAACGTGGATGTTCGGCTCGATGCCGTACACCTCAGCGGCGAGCTCGGCCTCGGCGACCTTCTTGCCCTCGCTGTTCTTTACTTCAAACTTTGCCATTTAAGTGTTCTCCTTGGTATGACGCTGGGCTAAATGGGCTGGGCCCTTAGGCCATACGGATGGCGACGAGACCATTCTTGGCACCCGGGACAGCGCCCTTGACCAAGATGAGGTTCTGCTCGGCATCGATGCGGACAACGGAAAGGTTCTTGACGGTAACGCGCTCGTTACCCATGTGACCGGCCATCTTGACGCCCTTGAGGACGCGCGCAGGATAGGCGCACTGACCGATAGAACCGGGGTGACGCTGGAAGTGAGAACCATGCGTCATAGGACCGCGGCGCTGACCCCAGCGCTTGATGCGACCCTGGAAGCCCTTACCCTTGGAGGTACCGATGACGTCGACCTTCTCGACATCAGCGAAATCAGCGACGGTGACGACCTCGCCGACCTTGTGCTCCTCGCCGTTCTCGACGCGGACCTCACGAAGGAAGCGAACAGGCTCGACGCCAGCCTTGGCGAAGCGACCAGCCATGGGCTTGTTCACGTTCTTGGCCTTGATGTCGCCGAAACCGATCTGGACGGCGTCATAGCCGTCGGTTGCCTGAGTTTTAACCTGCGAGACAGCGCAGGGGCCAGCCTGGATGACCGTGACGGGAACGACGTTGTCGTCCTCGTCCCAAACCTGGGTCATGCCAATCTTGCGGCCGAGAATCATGCTGATCAAGATATGATCCCAACTCTCGCGTGGTCTTGGGACAATGCGTACACCACCGAGCGTACGCCCCTAGAGGACCACTACTTACACGACGTGCTCCCCAGCCTTGTATTTCGCCCGGACTACCTGACAACCCTATTAAGCAGGCATTTTGTCCAGCCAGAATACTCCCCTGGTTACACACAGCTGTTTAGTATACACGGCTGCGGGCGTATCCATCGAGATTCATATTTCACTCACATTGTTTACGCAGGTAAAGTGCGTGGCACGTTCCCAGTGTGCGGCGGAGGGGGCGGGCCTGAGACATATTAAGGTTGCTGCTCTACAGTCCTGCTCACGACGGAGAGCACATTAAGTGCTCTCCTGTTCGTGCGGAACTCGCGACAACCTTAATATGTCTCAGGCCCGCCCCCTCCGCCGCACACTGGGAACGCCACGTTGATGTCTGCTTAACTCTGCTCGCTCAGCTAATTACTTTGTTGGGGGTCCACTATTTGCTGAAGGGTGAATTTGCATTGCATTGGCTCGCCTTCTGCTTGTGGCTTTGCCTCATCGAAATCGAAGATCATGATGGCGCAGTTGGGGAGTTTTGTTGGGAGCTCGAAGCCCTCTGGGGCTGCAGCCTTAATGAATTGGCGGCTGGCGCTGCCGTGGCTTACTGCTAGGAGGGCTTCGATGCCCTCGGAGTCCATGAGATTAGTGAGGGTGCCTACCATGCGTTCTTGCAGTGCGCGGCTTCCTTCTCCTCCGAAGGGGACCAGGTCCTCGCCCGGATCCCAGACGTCGGTGGGTAGCGCGTCGTGCGGGCCTTCTTCGAAGGTGCCGTAGCAGCGCTCGATGATGCCTTCGCAGGGCTCGACTGCTGCGTCCGGGCCGAGGAGTTCGGTAGCGACGAGCTGAGCAGTGTCCATGGCTCGGCCTAAGGACGAAGAGACCACTTTGTCGGGGACAACGTCGTGGCCCTTGAGCCATGCGGCTGCCATTCCCGCTTGTTTGCGGCCCAGGTCGGTCAGCGGTGAATCGCAGCGGCCCTGGACCAGCTTTTTGACGTTGAACTCCGTCTGACCGTGGCGGAGTAGATACAGCTTCTTCATGCTCTCCCCTTCTGCATAACCTGCTTTGCCGGCACAGCCTTACTCGTGGGTATGTCCTACGTAGTCTTCGTCGATCGTAATCTTGGCAATCGACTTGGGATATTCCGATTCGACCCGTTGTGCCAGCGCGTGCTTTAGGTCCTCGGCGCTCATCGCCAAATCCGAGGGACGCACGCAGTCAAAAATCACGTTGGTGTGCGTGGGGCCCGGCACGCAGCGCAAATCATAAATCGAAAGGCGGCTATCGATCTCCTGGGCCATTGCGTTGATGCGCAAGCGCATGCTCGCCACCTTGGGATCGTCGGTCACAATGGGATCGTAATGAAGCGTGACAATCATGCCGTCTTCGTTCCTAAACGACTGCTCGATGTTATCGAGCGTGTCGTGGCTTTCCAGCGGGCTGGCCTCGGCCGCCATCTCGGCGTGCGCACTTGCAAACTTCCTGCCCGGGCCGTAGTCGTGAACCATCAAATCGTGAACGCCCAAAACGCCGGGATAGCTCATGATCTTGTCTCGAATGTGCTTGACCAGCTTAGGATCGGGTGACTGGCCCAAAAGCGGGCTCACCGTATCTTGAATAAGTTCAAGGCCGCTCCAGCCAATATAGGCGCCAACGGCAAGGCCAACCCATGCGTCAAGATTGATGTGCGTCACCTGCGAAACAATCGCACATGCCAGCACGGCGCCTGTGGCAAGGACATCGTTCTTGGAATCCTGCGCGGTCGCATGCAGCGTCTCGGACTCAATGCGATCGCCGAGCTTTTGGTTGAGGGCCGCCATCCAGAGCTTTACGACCATCGAAAGCACTAGAACTGCCACCAGGGCAAGCGAGAACTCGACAGGTTCGGGGTGGATGATGCGCTCAACCGAGGACTTCACCAGCTCAACGCCGATCAGCAGCACGAGCGCCGCCACGACCAGACCCGAGAGATACTCGTAGCGGCCATGTCCGTAAGGATGCTCGGGGTCCGCCGGCTTGCTCGCCAGCTTAAAGCCCAGCACGCTCACGATATTCGAGCTGGCATCGGACAGGTTGTTCATGGCATCCGCCACAATCGAAACCGATCCCGACAGCACACCAATTGCGCCCTTCGCAGCACAAAGCGCAACATTAGCGAGAATACACACCATGCCCGTCAACGTGCCCACGCGCGCACGGTCGCCCTGCGCGCGCTTAACAATCCACTCGACCATCTACATCCGCCCCCACGGTACTGCCTATATATCTATTGCTCAAACGGATTGTAGTGTAGCCACTTTGTCCTTCAGATACAAAAAGGCCGCAACCCACACGGGCCACGGCCTTGGAACATGACAAAGGAATCGTCCTTTTGTCACACAGGTTTATGCGCTTGCTTCAGCAGCGCTCGCCACTGTTTCGGGCGAATCGGCTTCGTCTTCTGCCACCTGCCCCTTCGTCGGTACCACGCCAAAGCAGTAGCTCAGCGCCGCAGACACCGCAAATGCCACACCGCCGGCAGCGCAGCACCACAGCAGGTTCGAGATGCCGCCCGTGGCAAAGCCAATGACCATGAGGACATTCGTCATGCCGATGGTATAGGCCGTAACGTGACCCACGGCCGCAACAAGGCCTCCGACGGCGCCGCCAATGGCCATGCATGTGAGGCACCTGCCATATTTAAAGCCGCAACCGTACAGCGCCGGCTCGCTTACGCCGCCAAGAACACCCGAGATTGAATAGCCCAGCATGAGCGCCTTCTCGTCCTTATCCGCAACGCGAAGCGACGCGCCAAAGGGCATGCCCCAAACGGCGAACGTTGCCATCGTCGCGGCGATCAGGATGCACGAATCCGTTCCCACACTCATAAACTGCGCATAGGCGAGCGATAGGACAACGTTGCTGACGCCGGCGATCTTTAGGAACTCCCAGCCCGCGGCAAGCCCCATGAGCGTGAGCAGCGACACGATGCCACCGGAATTGCCAAGCATAAACATAAGCTGGCCCAACAGCATGCCCAGATAGCTGCCCGCCGGCGCCGTAATACACAGCGAAACCGGAACCATGACAAGCATGGTCGCAAACGGGACGAACGAAAACGCCACGGCCTTAGGGATAACGCGCTTAAAGAAACACTCCACTCGCCATAGCACGGGCACCGAGATGAGAACCGGAATAACAGTCGTCGTGTAATCGTTGACCGGCGCAGGAAGCAGACCATACACGGAAGTCATCGATGCCCCCGTCGTCGATGCGGCATCGACAAGCTTAAGCAGATCGGGCGCAATCAATACGCCGCCCAGCATCATGCCCAGCTGCTCCGAGCAACCGAGCTGGCGGGCGGCCGCCCAACCAAGATAAATGGGCAAAAAGTAGTAGCCGGCGTTATAGAGCCAACTGTAGAACAGGCGATAGATTTCGGAATCGGCAGACCACAGGCCCAGCATGCCTTCGCCCATAATGACGGCGACGGTGCGGAACAACGCCGCGCAGACAATAAAGGGCAGCGCCGACATCATGCTTTTGGACAGATAGTCCACCACGGCCATGGCGTTTGATGAAACCGTCGTTGTAAACGAGGTTCTAGAAACTTGTGACATGGAACGCCTTTCCCAATGTGACATGCGGGCCGTCCCTTTGTCACATCGTGCGGTACTGACCGATTGCGCGGTACTTTTGGTAGCGGAGGTTTGTGAGGGTCGCGTCGTCGAGCCGCCCAAGCGTATCGAAGGCATCAAATGCCGAGGACATGACGGCACCGGCGATCTCCTCATGCGACAGGCCCTTATCGTCAACAATGCCGTCGATGATACCGAGCGCCAGCAGATCGGGGGCCGTGAGCTTAAGCGCCTTGGCGGCCTCATTCGCGCGCTCGGTATCCTTCCACAGGATCGACGCACAGGCCTCGGGGCTCACGACCGAATAGGCCGAGCTCGAGAGCATCAGGATGCGGTCGGCCACGGACAGCGCCAGCGCGCCACCAGAGCCGCCCTCGCCTGTCACCACCGAGACAATCGGCGTCTTAAGGCCGCTCATCTCCATGAGGTTCTGGGCAATCGCCTCACCCTGGCCGCGTTCCTCGGCACCGATACCGCAAAACGCGCCCGAAGTATCGACCAGGCACAGAACCGGTCGACCAAACTTTTCGGCCTGGCGCATAAGGCGACGCGCTTTGCGGTAGCCCTCGGGATGTGCCATACCAAAGTTGCGACGCATGCGCTCTTTGGTCGTGGTGCCGCGCTCGATGGCGATGACCGTTACGGGGCGTCCGTCTTTCCAGCCAATGCCAGCCACCACAGCAGCGTCGTCGCCAAAGTAGCGGTCGCCGTGCAGCTCCACAAATCCATCCAGGCCCAGCGAGATCATCTCGCCTGCCGTGGCGCGATCTGCCGAGCGGGTCTGCTTGACAATCTCGAGCGCGGTTTTTGGTGCGGCCGAGCGCTTGAACAAGTGTCCCAGCTTTTTGCCGCGGCGACCCATATGCACGATCTCATGCGGTGCCCCCAGGCCGGGCGCGTGCCCTTCGTGCAGCGCCAGCAGCTCGCCTACCGTGAGCGCAATCTCGCCACGCGGAACAACGGCATCGCAAAAGCCGTGCTCCAGCAAAAACTCGGAGCGCTGGAATCCCTTGGGCAGGCGCTTGTGCATGTTCTGCTCGATCACGCGCGGGCCGGCAAATGCCGTCAGGGCATCGGGCTCGGCCAGGATAATGTCGCCCTCCATGGCAAAACTCGCGGTTACGCCTCCGGTCGTGGGGTCGGTGAGCACCGTGATATACAGGCCGCCCGCCTCGCTGTGGCGCCTAACCGCCGCAGAAATCTTGGCCATCTGCATAAGCGATGTCACGCCCTCTTGCATGCGCGCACCGCCCGAAACGGTAAAGCCGACAACTGGCAATCCAAGCTCGGTCGCTCGCTCAAATGTGCGACAGATCTTCTCGCCCACCACGGAACCCATCGAGCCCATCATAAAGTTGGCGTCCATAAAGAAGAGCGCCGTATCGCAACCGCAGATTTTGCCTCTACCGCACACAACGGCATCGCGCTCGCCCGAACGCTCGCTCACGCTCTTGAGCTTGTCGGCATAACCGGGAAACGAGAGGAAGTCCTCCGACGCCAGATTGGCATCCCATTCCTCAAACGTGCCCTCGTCAACCGTCATGCGCATGCGCGCGCGACCGCTCACGCGAAAGTGTTTTCCGCAACGAGGGCAGACCTCGAGGTTGTCGTGCAGACGCGCCTCATCGATCACGCGGCGGCACTCCGGGCACTTGATAAACACATGGCGCGCGGGAAACTCGGCGCACGACTCGGTCATCGGTCCCTCGAGGACGTTGACCGTCTTCGCTTTTCTATTCATCAGCATAGAGATGCCCCATCAGATCGGTGTGATACATGCCCGACAAGAACTCGTCGTTTGCCAGCACGTCGAGCTGAAGCTCGCTGTTTTCGCTCACGCCCTCAATCACGAGCTCGCCCAGGGCCGATCGCATCTTGCGAATGGCGCCGTCACGCGTGGGCGCACACACGATGAGCTTGCCAAGCATGGAGTCGTAGTACGGCGGAACTTTCGCACCGGTAAACATGGCGGAATCCCAGCGCACGCGCGGACCACCCGGCACACGCAACGCGGTGACCGTTCCGCATGACGGCAGAAAGTCCGGCGTTTCGGCATTGATGCGGCACTCCATGGCGTGGTTGCGGACCGGCATGTCCTCCTGCTCAAAGGGCAGAGGCTGGCCGGCTGCCACGCGCAGCTGCCACTTGACCAAGTCGGTATCGGTCACAAACTCCGTAACCGGATGCTCCACCTGCAAGCGCGTGTTCATTTCCATAAAGTAGAAATTGCCGTCGTCCGAATACAGGAACTCGATGGTACCGGCGCCCTCATAGCCAACGGCACGAGCCAGGTCACGCGCCGCCTTGTGCATGCGCGCGCGAATATCATCGCGTCCGTCGAGGCACGGCGCGGGGCTCTCCTCGATCAGCTTTTGGTTGCGGCGCTGCACCGAGCATTCGCGCTCGCCGAGCGAAAACACATGGCCCTGCTTATCGGCCATAATCTGCACCTCAACGTGGTGGGCCGGCGCGACGAACTTCTCCATGTAGCACTCGCCGTCGCCAAAAACAGCCTCGCCCTCGGCACGTGCTTCGATGAACGCCTTTGCCGCATCTTCCACGCGCTCGACCTTGCGAATGCCGCGGCCGCCGCCGCCCGCGCGCGCCTTGATGAGCACGGGGCAGCCGATGCGCTCGGCCTCGGCCGTTGCCTCCTCGGGACTTTTGAGCAAATCGCAGCCCGGCACGATGGGCACGCCCGCCGCGGCAGCCGTTCGACGTGCGGCATCCTTGTCGCCCATGCTGTCGATCACCTCGGCCGAAGGACCGACAAACGCCAGGCCATACTTGTCGCAGTCGCGCACGAAGCTCGCCTTCTCGGAGAAAAAGCCATAGCCGGGATGAATTGCCTTAGCTCCCGACTTTACGGCACAGGTGAGCACGGCATCGTCGTTGAGGTAGCTCTCGGCAAGACGCGGGCCGCCGATGCAATACGCCTCGTCGGCAAGCTGCACGTGCAGCGCGTCCGCATCGGCCGTGGAATAAACGGCGACGGTCTTGATGCCCATATCGCGGCACGCGCGGATAACACGGACCGCGACCTCGCCGCGGTTGGCGATGAGCACTTTGTCGAACATGAAGCCTTCCTTAACTTTCGTGCATGAGTGCAAAAGACATATCGGCGCGGCAGCAAACCTCACCGTTGACGCTCGCAGTACCCGTCGCAAAGCGGAACGGCCCGCGCGCACGCGTGATGGAGCACACCAGATCCACCGTGTCGCCCGGGCGCACCGGACGCTTAAAGCGTACCTTGTCCAGGCTCGTGTAGAACGGCGTCGCGCCGCGCGCCTCCTCATCGCCCATCAGCAGCACGCAGCAGTTCTGGGCGAGCATCTCGCACTGAATCACGCCGGGGACGACCGGGTTTCCCGGAAAATGCCCCTGCAAAAAGTACTCGTCGCCCGTAATCGTGATCTTGCCGTGGGCCTCGTCGCCCACCAGCTCGGCTTCATCGAGCAAAAGCATCGGCTCGCGATGCGGCAACAGCTTCTTGAGCTTTTCTTTTTTCATGGATATCACCTATCCGATCCTCATGAGGCAGCTGCCGAACTCCACGAGGTCGCCGTCGGCCACGCAGATCTCGAGCACCTCGCCATCCGCCTCTGCCGTCACCTCGTTGAGAACCTTCATGGCCTCGATGATGCAGAGGGTCTCGCCGGCCTTGACCTTGGAGCCCACGTGCACAAACGGTTCGTCGCCCGGCGCCGGAGCAGCATAGAAAACGCCGACCATGGGAGCGGTCACCTCGGTGCCCTTGGGCTCCGGTGCGGTGGCAGGCGCCTGCGCGGCGGGCTCCGGTGCGGCGGCAGGCATGGCGACAGGAGCCACCGCCGGAGCAGCCACGGCACTCGGCATAGGCATGGGCACGGCAACCGGCTGCGCCGCGCTCGCGCGCTCGAGCTCGACCGCAGTGCCATCGGGCTCCTCAACACGCACGCGCGTGAGGCCGCGGTCCTCCATAACATCGGCTATCTCGGCAAGTCTTTTGGAATCCATGCTCTAGCTCCTCGTATATCTACGCAGCGCGATGGCGGCATTGTGCCCGCCAAAGCCCAGATTGGTCGAAAGCGCCCAGGTAAGGTCGGCGCGAACCGCTCGATTAGGCGTGTAATCAAGATCGCAGGCGGAATCGGGCGTGTGGTAGTTAATGGTCGGGGGTACCACGCCCTGCTCGAGTGCCATGGCACAGGCCATGACCTCGATGGCACCCGTAGCACCGATCATGTGGCCGGTCATCGACTTGGTCGACGAGACGTGCGCGGCGCGTGCCGCGTCCTCGCCGAGCGCACGCTTGATGCCCGCCGTCTCGGACGAATCGTTGAGTTTAGTCGAGGTGCCGTGAGCGTTGATGTAGAGACCCTCGGAAGGCTTAACGTCGCCCTCGGCAACCGCCAGCGATATCGCGCGGGCAATGCCGGCAGCCTCGGGATCGGGGCTCGTGATGTGATAGGCATCATCGGTGTTGCCGTAGCCCACGACCTCGGCGTAAATGTGCGCACCGCGCGCCTGCGCATGTTCCATGCTCTCGAGTACCAGCACGCAGGCGCCCTCGCCCATCACAAAGCCGTCGCGGTCTGCATCGAACGGACGGCATGCCGTCGACGGGTCAGGATTAGTGGTGAGAGCACGGCAGGATGTAAAGCCCGCAACGGCATCGGGGATGATTGCGGCCTCGGCACCGCCGGCGAGAATCGCATCGGCATAGCCATGCTTGATGGCGCGGAACGCCTCGCCCACGGCATGGGCCGAGGTCGCGCAGGCGGTCACCACGGGCAGGGTCGGGCCCTTTGCCTTGTGGCGGATTGCGATATTGCCCGAAGCCATATTGGGGATCATCATCGCGATCATATAGGGCGATGCGCGGCGGGGCCCACGGTCGGCAATCGTGTGGACGTTGTCGACGAGTGTCTGCATGCCGCCCACGCCCGAACCCACGTAGACGCCCAGGCGCTCGCGATCGATGGCGCCCTCGACATCAAAGCCCGCATCGTGCATGGCCTCGTCCGACGCTGCCAGGGCAAACTGAACGCAGGGGTCCAGGTGCTTGGCGTCACGCTTGCCAAAGTACTCGTTGCCGTCAAAACCCTTGACCTCGGCCGCCACCTTAACGGCAAACGCATCGGTATCGAAGTGCGTGATCGGTCCGATACCGCACGTGCCGGCGCACATGGCCGCCCAGGTAGCAAGCGCCGTGTTACCGAGCGGCGATACGGCACCGATACCGGTGATTGCAACTCTCTGTTCCATCATGGTCTCCTCATTCAAGCCGTTGTTCGGCCCTGGTTTCTACATCGCCATTCCGCCGTCGACGCGCACGACCTCGCCCGTAATGTAGGCAGCCGCATCGCTCGCCAAAAAGCGCACCACGCCGGCCACTTCCTCGGGGCGCGCCATGCGCCTCAGGGGAATCTGCTCCTCGCACGCCGTGCGCACCTTATCCGAGAGCTTTGCCGTCATATCGGTCTCGACAAACCCGGGGGCGACCGCGTTAACCCTCACGCCGCGAGGCGCAAGCTCGCGCGCCACCGCCTTGGTCAGACCGATGACGCCCGCCTTGGAGGCGGCGTAGTTGGCCTGCCCGGCATTGCCCATCAGGCCCACAACCGAGCTCATGTTGATGACGCAGCCGCCGCGCTGACGCATAAAGGTCTTGGTGAGCGCGCGCGTCGTATTGAACGTGCCCTTGAGATTGACATCGAGCACGCGGTCGAAGGCATCGTCACCCATACGCATGAGCAGGCCGTCGCGTGTGATGCCGGCGTTGTTGACGAGCGCCCAAATGGAGCCGAAGTCGTTGAGGACCGTCTCCACGCATGTGTTGACGGCGGCGGGGTCGGCCACGTCACATTGATATGCGCGTGCCGTGGCGCCTGACGCCTCGCAGGCTTCGCACGTCTCGCGCGCCGCATCGACGCTGCCGGCATAGACGACGGCGATATCGTAGCCATCCTCCGCCAAGCCCACGGCACAAGCGCGACCGATGCCGCGCGAGCCGCCCGTGACCAGCGCCACGCGACGTGAGTCGTTGCGCTCGAGCGTGCCGTTATTCAAGTTGCCCATGTCATTCCTTTCGGGTTACAGCCCTGTGGACTATGCAAGCTCGTCGGCAATAGCTGCGACCTGCTCGGCCGTTTCGCACGAATACACGCGAACATCGCTCAGCGTACGCTTGACCAGGCCCGACAGGGTTTTGCCAGGGCCGACCTCAATAAACGTGTCGATGCCCTGATCCTGCAGAGTATGCAGCGTGTCGACCCAGTGCACGGCATGACTCACCTGGTTGGCCAAGACATCCGACGCTGCTCGCGGGTCCGCCGGATAGGGCGCCGCCGTCATATTTGCCATAACAGGAATGAGCAACGGGGACGGCGCGTGACCGGCATCGATATATGCAGCAAGGCCACAGGTCGCCTCGGCCATATAGGGGCTATGGAATGCACCCGACACCGCGACTTTCATAGCGCGGCCACCAGCCTCTTTTACCAGGACGTCGAGGGTCTGCAACGCATCGGGCGCTCCGGCCACAACCGTCTGCTGGGGGCTGTTGTAGTTGACCGGCCAGCAGTCCTCGCCGGCCTGTTTTGCCAAGCCCTCGACCTGCGCCGCATCGAGTTTGATGACGGCGCGCATGCCGCCGGGGTGGCGCTCAGCCGCCGTGGCCATAAGCGCCGCGCGCTCGCACACAAGCTCAAAGCCCGCTCGCGTTTCGAACGCCCCCGCAAAGGTGAGTGCAGCGACCTCGCCCAGCGAGAATCCCGCACAGGAGGCAGGCACCACGCCGCGCTCGCGCAGGGCGACGGCGACAGCCAAGTCGTGCACGAACACGCAAGGCTGTGTGTTCTCGGTCTGCGAGAGCTCCTCCTTGGAGGCGCTCCGGCACTGCTCACTGGTTCCCGGACGCACCTCGTCGGCGATCGCAAACACCTCGGCAGCCGCCGGTGATGCTTCGATGAGGTCGACGCCCATCGCGGGATGCTGGGCACCCTGACCGGCAAACAGAAACGCTACGCTACCCATGCGGACGCACCCTTCAGGACATGCTCGGCGCCATCGACCAGATCGTCGACGATTTCGCGTGCGCTCTGGCGCTCGTTGACCATGCCGGCAATCTGTCCGCACAAATACGAACCCTCTTCGTAATTACCGTCCTTTGCGGCTTTACGAAGCGCTCCCGTGCCCATGGCCCCGAGCTCCTCGGGACTTGCGCCCGCCGCCTCGTTCTTGGCATACGCGTTGGTAAAGGGGCTCTTGAGAGCGCGAACCGGATGTCCCGTCGAGCGACCGGTCGCGCGCGTCGACGTGTCGCCCGCCTTGAGCACCAGCTCTTTGTACTGTTCGGATACGGTGCACTCGTTTGCGACCAGAAAGCGTGTTCCCACCTGGACGCCGGCAGCGCCGAGCATAAAGGCGGCCGCCACACCGCGGCCATCGGCGATGCCGCCAGCCGCAACCACGGGAATATCGACCGCGTCGACAACCTGCGGCACCAGCGCCATCGTCGAGGTCTCTCCAATATGGCCGCCTGATTCGGTGCCCTCGGCAACCACGGCAGTTGCTCCGCGACGCGCCACGAGACGCGCCAGCGCCACCGAAGCCACGACGGGAATAACCTTGATGCCTGCATCGCCCCAGGCCTTCATGTACTTGGTGGGATTGCCGGCGCCGGTCACCACAACGGGCACCTGCTCATCAATCACCACTTGTGCGACCTCGTCGACAAACGGGCTCATGAGCATAACGTTGACGCCAAAGGGCTTATCCGTCTTGGCGCGCAGCTCGTGGATCTGATCGCGCAGCCAGTTTGCGTCGGCATTCATGGCCGCGATAATGCCTAAGCCGCCTGCCTCGGATACGGCAGATGCCAGCGAGGCGTCGGCAATCCAGGCCATGCCACCCTGAAACACGGGCTTTTCGATGCCGAGCAGATCGCAGAGAGGAGACTTGAGCATCACTACTTCTCCAATGCCGCCTCGACCGTATCGGCGAACTCGCCGACCGTCTTGGGGTTCTCCTCGGTATCGAGCTGGATGCCAAACTCGTCCTCGACGGCAACGAGGATCTCGACGGTGCCCAGGCTGTCGAGACCAATCTCCTCGAGCGTGGACTCAGGCTTCATCTCGACATCGTCAAGACCGGCGGTCTCGCGGATAACGTCGCAAACGCGCTCGAAGGTCTTCTGATCTGCCATGGTAGTTCTCCTTTGGTTGTGCCCTAGGGCGTTTTTATTTCCTATGTGCGACTACTTCCAACGAAGCAGATAGCCACCTATATCCAGACCGGCGCCAAATCCAACCAAGGCGATGGTGTCGCCTGTGTGAAGTGCACCGGCGTTTGCCAGCCGGTCGAGGGCAAGCGGAATGCATGCGCTCGAAATGTTGCCGGTCTCGCGCAACGTGCGAACCACGCGCTCGTCCGGCACGCCCAGGCGCTTGACCGCCTGGCTCAGGATTCGTTCGTTAGCCTGATGGAATACAAAGTGGTCGATGTCCTCGACCGCAATGCTCGCGTCGCAGGCAAGCTTGTTGACCGTGTCACAGATGGCATTGACGCCAAACTTGAAGACGCGACGGCCATTCATGGAAAGCACGCTTTCGCTATCTGCGGAAGCCTTAAACGGCGAGTTGCCGACCAGACCGGGAACGTGCAACGTCTCGACGTCGGGCGCCGTCGAAAGCTCAACAGCAAGGGGATTCTCTCCCCCAGCCCCTATGACCGCAGCACCCGCGCCATCGCCAAAGAGCACGCACGTGGCACGGTCGGTCCAATCGAGCGCGCGCGTCATCTGCTCGGCGGCTACGACCAGCACGTGCTTAGCGCGACCGCGGGCGATATAGCCCTCGGCGACATCGAGCGCAAATACGAAGCCGGCACAAGCCGCCGAAACGTCGAAGGCAGGACATGTGGCGCCCAGGCGCTCAGCAACGGCGCACGCTTCGGCGGGAACGAGATGATCGCCCGTCGTCGTCGAACAGACGATAAGATCCAACTGCCTCGCATCGATTCCGGACGCCTGGAGAGCTTGCTCGCTCGCCGCTGCGGCAAGGTCGTCAAGTGACTCGGTGGTGCAGACGTGGCGGCTCTTGATACCGGTGCGGGTAAAAATCCACTCATCCGAGGTATCGAGGAACTCGGACAGCTCGTCATTGGAAACACTGCGCGCAGGAAGCGCCGAGCCTGTTCCAAGAATCGTGAAACCCATCACTAACCTCCTTTGAGTTGTTGACGTGTTTACATCGACCAAGAGAGGATAGCGCATTTCAGTCGTTGTTGACGTGTTAACATTAAATTGTCCAAATGCGACAAAGGCTTCACATTGTGTCTATCTCTCGACACCATTGCGTCATTCACTTGATCATTAAGGAGGTAGCAGCCGCTATGGATGCCATATTAACGATAGTCGACGTAACCGGATCGACCAACGATGACCTGCTCGAGGCAGGAAAACAGGGTGCGCCGCACGGTACGGGACTTGCCGCCCGCGCGCAAACGGCAGGACGCGGCAGACGCGGCCACAAGTGGGATTCAACCGCCGGCAACCTGTTGCTCTCGATTGTCCTGCGTCCACGTGTTGATCCCGCCAAGTACTCTGGTCTTGCCGCTGTCAGCGGCCTAGCGGTGCTCGAGGCGCTCGAAAAGCAGGGTCTTGCTAACGAGATCGGCCTCAAATGGCCCAACGACCTCGTCGCGCGAGGGCGCAAGCTCGGCGGCATTCTGGTCGAGGCCGCACGCGATAACGAAGGCAAACCTTTCGCCGTCTGCGGCATTGGCGTCAATGTGAACTATGTGCCTTCGGAGGTTCCCGATGGCGGCCTGGCGGCAATTGGCCTCTCAGACCTCAACGAGAATGTGCCAGCCGTCGATGTGCTACTCAAGGAGGTCTATCACGCGGTCGTGAACGCTGTGGACGCGTGGGCAGATCTGCTCAACGCCATGGAAGAAAACGCCGGACCGCTCGCGCCCGTCCACAGCGAATATATCGCTCACCTCAATTGGATCGGGGAGCACGTTATCGCCCGCTCCCCCGCTGGAGACGAGCTGGTGCAAGGCATCTTTCAAACGGTCGATGGCTTTGGTCGCGCGTGCATCGAAACGGAAGACGGCTTGCGATCCTTCCATTTTGAGGAGGCATCGCTGCGTCCCATGGGAAAATAAGACGCTATAGCCACCCATTCGGCCGCATTACCCGGACCCCCTAGGCCATCATTCAAAACAAAAGAGCCCCGCTACCGTAATGGCAGCGGGGCTCTGTAAGCTATGAGCGATATCGCTTAGAGCTTGATGTCGATGTCGACGCCAGCGGGGAGGTCGAGACGCATAAGCGAATCAACAGTGCCCGAGGTGGGGTCGAGGATGTCGATGAGACGCTTGTGGGTGCGCATCTCGAACTGCTCACGGGAGTCCTTGTTCACGTGCGGCGAGCGGATAACCGTGTACAGGTTGCGCTCGGTGGGCAGGGGGACAGGACCGGAAACGCGAGCGCCAGTCTTCTGAGCGGTCTCGACGATGAGCTTCGCGGACTGATCGACGACCTCGTGATCATAGCCCTTGAGGCGAATGCGGATCTTCTGGGTAGCCAACTTAAACCTCCAAAGAGTGCGAGAGATGTTCTCGCAGATTACGTAACAGGGAGCTCGAACTTAGGCGTTCTTGCTCATGACCTCGTCCACGATGGACTTGGGCGCGGGCTCATAAGAGTCGAACTGCATCGTGTAGGATGCACGGCCCTGGGTCTGGGAGCGAAGGTCGGTAGCGTAACCGAACATCTCGCCCAGCGGCACCTTGGCACGGATGAGCTTGCTGTTCTTGCGATCCTCCATGCCCTCGATCTTGCCGCGGCGACCGGAGAGGTTGCCCATAACGTCGCCCATGTACTGCTCGGGGGTCTCGACCTCAACAGCCATGATCGGCTCGAGCAGCTGCGGATCGGACTTCTTGAGGGCGTCCTTGATAGCCATGGAACCGGCGATCTTGAAGGCGGCCTCGGAGGAGTCGACCTCGTGGTAAGAACCGTCGAACAGGGTGACCTTGACGTCGAGGACCGGGAAGCCGGCGATAACACCGGTGTTCAGGGCCTCCTGGATGCCCTTGTCGATGGACGGGATGTACTCCTTGGGGACGACGCCGCCGACGATAGCGTTGACGAACTCGTAGCCGAAGCCCTCCTCCATCTTCTCGAGCTTGATGACGGCGTGGCCGTACTGACCGCGACCACCGGACTGACGGACGAACTTGCCCTCAGCCTTCTCGACGTCGTGACCAGCGGTCTCGCGGTAGGCAACCTGGGGCTTACCAACGTTAGCGTCAACCTTGAACTCGCGGAGCAGACGGTCGACGATGATCTCGAGGTGCAGCTCGCCCATGCCAGCGATGATGGTCTGGCCGGTCTCGTGGTTGGTGGACACCTGGAAGGTCGGGTCCTCCTCGGCGAGCTTGGTCAGAGCAAGGGACATCTTGTCCTGCTCGGCCTTGGTCTTGGGCTCGATGGCAACGTCGATAACGGGCTTAGCGAACTCGATCTTCTCGAGGACAATCTCCTTGCCCTCGGCGCACAGGGTGTCACCGGTGGTGGAGTTCTTGAATCCGACGCAAGCGACGATGTCGCCGGCAGCGGCGTCGTCACGGTCGATACGCTCGGCAGCGTTCATCTCGAGGATGCGGCCGAGGCGCTCGCGCTGACCGTTGGAAGCGTTGACAACGTAGGAGCCGGACTCGGCGCGGCCGGAGTAAACGCGGACGTAGGTGAGCTTACCGACGAACGGGTCGGTCATGATCTTGAAGACCAGGCCGGAGAAGGGCTCGTCGAAGGAAGGATGACGCTCGATCTCCTCGCCGGTGTCCGGATCGGTACCGGTGACGGCCTCGACGTCGAGCGGGCTGGGCAGGTAGTCGACGACAGCGTCGAGCAGCTCCTGGACGCCCTTGTTCTTGTAGGCGGAGCCCACGAAGACGAGGTTGAGCTCGTTGGCCAGAACGCCCTTGCGCAGAGCAGCCTTGAGCTCCTCGACGGTGAAGTCCTCCTCCATGAGGATCTTCTCCATGAGCTCATCGTCAAAGCTGGCAGCAGCGTCGAGGAGCTCCTCGCGCTTGGTGGCAGCGATGTCGGCAAACTCAGCCGGGATCTCGTCCATCGGCTCGGGGTAGGTCATGCCCTTGTCGTCGGCCTTGAAGTCCCATGCGGTCATGGTGACGAGGTCGATGACGCCCCAGAAGTTGTCCTCGGCGCCCATCGGGACCTGAGCGGCCACGGCGTTGGCGTCGAGACGATCCTTCATGGTCTCGATAGCGTTGAAGAAGTCAGCGCCCACGCGGTCATACTTGTTGATGAAGGCGATGCGGGGGACGTTGAAGGTAGAAGCCTGACGCCAAACGGTCTCAGACTGGGGCTGAACGCCGGCAACGGCGTCGAAGACGGCGACAGCGCCATCGAGGACGCGCAGGCAGCGCTCGACCTCGGCGGTGAAGTCAACGTGGCCCGGGGTGTCGATGATCTGGATGCGGTAGTCCTTACCGTCCTTGTTCCAGAAGCACGTGGTAGCAGCGGAGGTAATGGTTACGCCGCGCTCCTGCTCCTGAACCATCCAGTCCATGGTGGCAGCGCCCTCATGGACCTCACCGATCTTGTGGGTCTTACCGGTGTAGTAAAGAATACGCTCGGTCGTGGTGGTCTTACCGGCATCGATGTGGGCCATGATGCCGATGTTACGGGTATCGGAAAGCTTGTACTTAGGCTTAGCCATGTTAGTTCCTTACCTTAACTTACCAACGATAGTGAGAGAACGCGCGGTTGGCCTCGGCCATCTTGAAGACGTCCTCACGCTTCTTGACGGAAGCGCCCAGGCCGTTGGAAGCGTCGAGGATCTCGTTGGCGAGACGCTCGGCCATGGTCTTCTCCTTGCGAGCGCGGGAGAAGTTGACGATCCAGCGGATACCCAGAGCGGTGGAACGACGGGAGTTGACCTCCATCGGGACCTGATAGGTAGCGCCACCGACACGCTTGGGCTTAACCTCGAGCGTGGGCTTGACGTTGTCCATAGCCTTCTTGAAGGTAGCGAGAGCGTCGCCACCCTCGGACTTCTCGGCAACGATCTCGAAAGCGGTGTAAACGATGCGCTCAGCGGTGGCCTTCTTGCCGTCAAGAAGGACCTTGTTGATGAGCTGAGTCACCAGGCGGTTGTTGTAAACGGCGTCAGGCTGAACCTCACGACGATTAGCTGCTGCACGACGCGGCATGTGAAATCTCCTTAAGTGTCTACCGTGCGGCGCTTAGGCGGCACACGGCGAAAGTATCAAAACGTTATCTGGCTTATTTGGCCTTGGGGCGCTTAGCACCGTACTTGGAACGGGCCTGCATACGGTTCTGGACCGGAGCAGCGTCGTAGGCGCCACGGATGACGTGATAACGGACACCAGGGAGGTCACGGACACGACCGCCGCGGACGAGCACGATGGAGTGCTCCTGCAAGTTGTGGCCCTCACCCGGGATGTAAGCAGTAACTTCGATGCCGTTGACAAGGCGAACACGGGCAACCTTACGAAGAGCCGAGTTCGGCTTCTTGGGGCTCGTGGTGAAGACGCGGGTGCACACGCCGCGCTTCTGGGAGTTGTGCTGCAGAGCAGCGTTCTTGGACTTCTTGGGCACGGAACGACGGCCCTGGCGAACCAGCTGGTTAATAGTAGGCAAAGCGTACTCCTTCTCGAATGATTCCAGCTTTCTGTAAAGTGCAACGGCTTGAATCGAGGGGTCAGCATCCCCCTACGAAACACGCAGTTCGATAGGATACGTGGCGTTAGCTGTGCCGTCAACAGACCACGCCGCCGGGCGTATCCCAAAATTGGCATATTTCCGCAAAGCCTACACAAAAGGAATCCCCTCCTGTGCGCGGGAGCTGATTCCCGGGCCGGGCGGCACAGGGGTTAAGTTTGCTGCTCTACAGTCCTGGCTCGCACGGAGGCCACATTAAGTGGCCTCCGGCTCGTGCGGAACTCGCGACAAACTTACCCCCTGTGCCGCCCGGCCCGGGAATCCGGCGTGCTCGTTGGGGCAACGTTCCCTTCCAAATAGGGACAGGTTTATTATGGTCGGTTTTATCTGGGGAAACGTCGCACTCCAGCGTTGATCTGCTCTCATCTGTCGCATGGAAATCGGCGGCGTCTTCGGAAGTATATCGCTCGGTCTAACCGTCCATTTAATGCAAAATGGGCCGCCTCCCCTAGTAGGAAGCGGCCCCAAATCTTACGAATAGACGATGGTAAAGGGTTCCGACGTTTCGGCGCCCCCTGTTGAAGTGCAGCGTGTGCCCTCAAGCGTTACTGAGATCACTTGGTCGACATCAATCAACTTCGTTGGCACCCAGATGTTCTCTCCGCTATTGCGCGTATAAGAAAAATATAAGTTGAACGCCCCTGCGTCGTCATCTTCGATAATCTGCTCCGATCCATCCTTGTAGGTAACCGTCAACTTCTTCGTGACTGCGTCAATGCCCAGATCATCGATGTACGTCTGGATGGAAAACGGGCTGATCTCGAGAGGCGAGTCATCGGAGCGGAGTTCCTTAGTATCGACGTACGCTCCAACGCCAAACTCGGGCGTCGATGCCTCGAACGGCTTCGCATCCTCGCCTTCGCCCTCGGTCCACGAGATATTCCAGGTGACCGCATGTTGAAAACCTCGCTCGCGATCCATAGAAGCAAAGTACATCGTGCCATTAATGACAGTATCGCTTGATGTGTCCTTATCAATGGTGCAGCGTGTGTCAGCCCATTCCTCGCCGAAGTTCATGCCGGGCGTGCCGATTCCTTGTTCTTCTTCACCATAGAGAACAAGTTCGCCAGTCTCTGCTGCCGGCTTGTAGTAGTTAACACCATTTGGATTGGACAACGTAAACGTCACGGCACCGCAACCGTTTTTATCGATAGCCATATCATGAATGTCGAGTGTATAGCCGTTGCCCTCGACGGACAGATTGACCTTCTGTACTGAACCCTCCAAGCTTTGGGGCGCGATACCATCACCAAACTCTCTGGTGTAGGTATATTTAGTCCCTGACGAGCCACCTTGAGTCCAGGTAATGGAATCCCCGTTGCCGTGGTTTCCCCAGGCTGAGACAAAATAGCTGGAATTGACAACGGCGTAGGCGACCCCTCCGGTCGCCAACACCCCGACAAGACATCCGATTACGGCAACATACAGGGGCTTCGCGTGACCCTTTCGATGAAGCGGCTCACCCGCAGCGGTATTTAGGACGCGATCTGCAAGATCGCTATCGGCCTGGATGGACTCGAAGGCCTGCTTGATTTGATTGGATTTCACGGTCGCCCTCCTCTAGGATGAATTTGAGCTTCGATCGACCACGAGCTAAACGCGTTCGAACGGTCGCGGCTGGCACATGCAGTAACTCGGCAATCTCTGAGGTCGAAAAACCCAGATAGTAATAGAGCACGATGGGAACACGGAATCGCTCCGGAAGTCGCATAACGTCTGACAAGACCGCCTTGGTCTCATCCTGCGCCGCCGAAAGCGAATCGGTCAGACTTTCAATATCCTCCACGCGTCTCCACGGCTTTCGAAAGAGAGATTTGCATTCATTGATCGTGACCCGGATAAGCCATCGACGAAGATGCTCCCAGCTTTCAAAATGCGTATCGCTTTTGAGCAACTTAAGAAAGACGTCTTGTGCAACATCGTCGGCATCGGCGCGATCGCGCAGGTACGTCAATGCGATTCGAAACACGACATCCCGGTGATCTTCGACCGCCTGTCTAAAAGCTTGTTCTTCCATAATCACCTCCCGGTGACGTTAATGATTCTTGATGAGGCCCTCAACATAGATACGCTTTGACCGAACGAAATGTTTCAAATTCAAGCATGAATAACCTACCAAAATAAACCTGTCCCTTTTTGGCAGGTTTTCTTCAACAAAAAAGACCCGCTCCCCTGTTGGGAAGCGGGTCTTTGGAAGGACGGTTAACGTACTAGGAAATTACTCCTCGTCGTTGTCCTTGGCCTCTTCGGCGTCGTCGGTGTCCACGAGCTGGTTGAGCAGCTCGTCGAGGGACGCCATGTCCTCGTTGATGGCACCGTTGGCGGGAGCCTTCTTGTCGTCGATCGGGGCGCCCAGGAGCTCCTCGTCGGCGTCGGCGTGATGCGTCGGCGCAGCGGAGGTGCCCAGCAGGATGTCGTCCGGACCGTCGGGGCTAAAGACCATCTGCAGCAGCTGCGAGAGGTCTTCCTCGTCGGCAACGTCGTCGTTGTTCTCGAGGATGTAGAGCAGGTCGTGGGCCTCCAGGCCGTCACGGAGCTCCTCGATCGCCTTGGCACCGATGCCATCGATGCGCAGCAGATCCTCCTCGGACTTGCCGACCAGGTCGCCGACCGTCTCGATGCCGACCTCGCTGAACTTGTTGGTCCAGCGCTGCGACACGCCCAGGTCGTCGAACAGGTACAGGCGAGCCTTCTCGGCGGAGATGGTGTGGCCGTTGCGGGTGAACGAACCGTCAGCACCACCGAACTCGTCGTAGCCGGCCCAGTCGAGCTGCTGCGGGAGCTGCTCGTCCAGGTCCTTGAGCTCCACGGGAGCCCACTCGGGCAGCGACTTGGCGTTGGGCGAAGCCGGGCCATCGATGTCGACATAGCCGTCGGCCGTGCGATACGTCAGCTTGGCATTGGCGTACGGCCTGAGGCCGGTACCAGCAGGGATCTTCTTACCGACGATGACGTTGGATTTAAGGTCGAGCAGGTGGTCGACCTTGCCCTCAATAGCAGCCTCGGTAAGGACGCCAGCGGTACGGATGAACGAAGCGCTCGACAGCCAGGAGTCGATGTTGGACGCAACCTTGAGCGTACCCAGGATGACGGGCTCGGCCACGGGAGCCTGACCGCCCAGACGGGCAACGCGCTCGACCTCGTCGGCGAACTCGTAGCGGTCGACGTACTGACCAAGCAGGTACTTGGAGTCACCGGGGTTGGTGATCTGAACGCGACGCAGCATCTGGCGTGCGAGCACCTCGATGTGCTTGTCGTTCAGGTCGACGCCCTGGCTGGTGTAGACGTCCTTGACGCTCTCGACGAAGGTGTGCATCGTCGACTCGATGTCGGTCAGCTTGCGCAGGTTGCGGAAGTTGACGAAGCCCTTGGTGATCTGGTCGCCGGCGCGAACCTCGCAGCCGTCCTCGATCTCGGGCATAAAGCGCACCGAAGCGGGGACGCGACGCTCGTCGAGAACACGGGTGTGATCCTCGGAGTCGGTGAGCGTCAGCACATACTCGGACTTCTCGGGCTTAATCGAGAGGTGGCCGGAGTACGGAGCCAGCTCGGCCTCGCGACCCAGGATCTTCTCGTTGACGTTACCGACGATATCGAACATACGGCTGACCGTAGGCAGACCCTGCGTAATATCGTCGACGCCAGCGACGCCGCCGGAGTGAATGGTACGCATCGTAAGCTGCGTACCGGGCTCGCCGATGGACTGGGCGGCAATAATGCCGACGGCAGTACCGATGGCGACCGGACGACGGGTGGAAAGATCCCAGCCGTAGCACTTCTGGCACACGCCGTACTTGGAGCGGCAGGTGAGCAGCGCGCGAAGCTTGACCTTCTTAAGGCCGGCATCGACCATCTTCTGGATGTCGGCAACCTTCTCGATGTAACCGTCCTGCTCAAAGAGCACGGTGCCATCGGGAGCCACGACGTCCTCAATGAAGCAACGGCCGACGAGGTCGGTGTTGAGGTCGGTGGTGCCGGGGATGATGAGGTTGTAGGTAACGCCCTCGTGCGTACCGCAGTCCTCCTCGCGGACAATGACGTCCTGGGCCACGTCGACCAGACGACGGGTCAGGTAACCAGAGTCCGAGGTGTGGGATGCGGTATCGACCAGGCCCTTACGGGCGCCGTAGGTCGAAATGAAGTACTCGAGCGGCAGCAGGCCCTCGCGGAAGTTCGCCTTAATGGGAAGGTCGATCGTCTCGCCGGACATGTCTGCCATCAGGCCACGCATGCCGCCGAGCTGACGCAGCTGGGTCTTAGAACCACGGGCGCCGGAGTCGGCCATCATGTAGAGCGGGTTCTCCTCGTCGAACATGTCGAGCATGAGCGCTGCGACCTTGTCGGTACAAGCGGTCCACTCGTTAACGACCTCGATGTGGCGCTCCGTCTCGTTGATGAAGCCCTCCTCGAAGTACTCGTTGATCTGGTCGACGTTGGCCTGGGCGCGGTCGAGCAGCTCCTGCTTCTCGGCAGGGATGAGAGCGTCCCACACCGAGATGGTGAGGCCGGCGCGGGTAGCGTAGTGGAAGCCGGAGTACTTGATGGCGTCGAGGATCGGGCCGACCTTGGCCTCGGGGTAACGATCGCAGCAGTCTGCAACCAGCTTGGCAACGTCGCCCTTGACCATCTTGTAGTTCATGAACTCGTAGTCTTCGGGCAGGCACTGGCGGTTGAAGATGATGCGGCCGATAGAGGTCTCGAAGCGCGCGGTCTTGTTGCCGGTGATGTCGTAGTCGACAAACTCGTTCTTGCCGTTCTTGACGCGGAAGATACGGGTGCCGTCCTCGTTGATGACGTTGGCGTTCTCGGCGGACACGCGGACCTGGATCTTGGCCTGCATGTCGACCTCGGAGCGGCAGTCATAGGCGTGCAGCGCGTCGTCGAAGCTCGAGAACACGTGGTTCTCGCCCGGCAGGCCGTCGCGGACCTGGGTCAGGTAGTACACACCGATGATCATGTCCTGCGAGGGGATGTTGACCGGCTTGCCGGATGCCGGCGAGCGCAGGTTGTTCGCAGAGAGCATGAGCACGCGGGCCTCGGCCTGAGCCTGGCTGGACAGCGGCACGTGGACAGACATCTGGTCGCCGTCGAAGTCGGCGTTGAAGGGCGAGCAGACCAGCGGGTGCAGGTGGATAGCCTTGCCCTCGACCAGCACCGGCTCAAAGGCCTGAATGGACAGACGGTGCAGGGTCGGTGCACGGTTGAGCAGCACGACGCGGCCGTCGATGACCTCTTCGAGGATGTCCCACACAAAGGTGGCACCGCGGTCGATAGCGCGCTTGGCGCCCTTGATGTTCTCGACCTTGCCGAGCTCGACCAGGCGCTTCATGACGAAGGGCTTGAAGAGCTCCAGCGCCATGGTCTTGGGCAGACCGCACTGGTGCAGCAGCAGCTTGGGGTCGGTAACGATAACCGAACGGCCGGAGTAGTCGACACGCTTACCCAGCAGGTTCTGACGGAAACGACCCTGCTTGCCCTTGAGGGCCTCGGCAAGCGACTTGAGCGGGCGACCGCCACGGCCAGAGACCGGGCGACCACGACGGCCGTTGTCGAACAGGGCGTCCACGGACTCCTGGAGCATGCGCTTCTCGTTGTTCACGATGATCGCGGGGGCGTCCAGGTCGAGCAGACGCTTGAGTCGGTTGTTACGGTTGATCACGCGACGATACAGATCGTTGAGGTCGGACGCGGCGAAGCGACCGCCGTCGAGCTGGACCATCGGGCGCAGATCGGGCGGAATGACCGGGATGACGTCCAGGATCATGTTCGCGGGGCTGTTGCCGCCCTTCAGGAAGGCGTCAACGACCTCGAGGCGCTTGACGGCCTTCTCGCGCTTCTGCTTCTGGGAGTCCTCGTCGGCGATGATGGCCTTGAGCTTCTCGGCCTCGGAGGGGAGGTCGATGGCAGCGAGCAGGTCGCGGACGGCCTCGGCACCCATGCCACCCTTGAAGTACATGGAGTAGTAACGGGTCATCTCGCGGAACAGCGGCTCATCGGAGATGAGGTCGCGCTCGGTAAGCTTCATGAAGGCGTTGAATGCGTCCGTGCGGAGCTGCTTCTCGTCCTTGCACTCTTCCTCGATGTCGACGATGCCAGAGGCGATCTCCTCGGGGGTCAGCGGCTCCTCGTCGGAGAACTCGTCGAAGTTCTCGGGGTTGCCCTGCTCCTTGAGGGACTCAATCTGGCGGGCGCACTCGGCATCGATCTCTTCCAGATCGGCGGCGAGCTCCTCGCGCAGGTCGTCAGCGTCGGCCTCGCGAGCCTCATAGTCGACCTCGGTGATGATGTAGCTGGCAAAGTACAGAACCTTTTCGAGGTCCTTGGACTTGATGTCGAGCATACGGCTCATCGGGAAGCTCGTGGGGCTCTTGAAGTACCAGATGTGGGACACGGGAGCGGCGAGCTCGATGTGGCCCATGCGGTCGCGACGCACCTTGGCCGAGGTGACCTCGACGCCGCAGCGCTCGCAGACGATGCCCTTAAAGCGGATGCCCTTGTACTTGCCGCAGGAGCACTCCCAGTCCTTGGCGGGACCGAAGATCTTCTCGCAGAACAGGCCGTCCTTCTCGGGCTTGAGGGTACGGTAATTAATGGTCTCCGGCTTCTTGACCTCACCGTGCGACCAGGAACGGATCTGGTCGGCGGAGGCAAGGGAGATCTTTACCGAGTCAAAATCAGTAGCTTCGAAATCTGCCACAGTCAACTACTCCTTATCAGTGGTCGTGGCGGCGACAGCCTCGGGTGCCTCGGCGGTCTCGGCATCCTGGGCTTCGACGTCGGCGTCAACGCCGGCGAGCGCAGCCAGGTCGTCGAGAGCAGAGGTCTCCTCGGCGGTCACAGGGGCGGAGGCGTCCTCGTCGGCATCGTGCATGGGCTCGATGTCCAGTGCGAGGGAACGGATCTCCTTGACGAGAACCTTGAAGGACTCGGGGATACCCGGAACCGGGACGTTCTCGCCCTTGACGATGGACTCGTAGGTCTTGACGCGGCCCACGGTATCGTCGGACTTGACGGTCAGAATCTCCTGCAGGACGTTGGAAGCACCGTATGCGTACAGTGCCCAAACTTCCATCTCGCCGAAGCGCTGGCCGCCGAACTGAGCCTTGCCGCCCAGCGGTTGCTGGGTAACCAGGCTGTAAGGGCCGGTCGAACGGGCGTGGATCTTGTCGTCAACCATGTGGCCGAGCTTGAGGATGTAGGACGTACCCACGGTAATGGGCTCGCGGAACTCCTCGCCGGTGCGGCCGTCGAACAGGCGGGTCTTGCCGCGCTCGTCAAGCTGGGTGACAAACTCGGGGCGCATGTGATCGCCAAAGGCAGCGGTGGCCTTGTTGAGCATGTTCTTGTTGGCGCGACGGATGACCTCGGCGATCTCGTCCTCCTTGGCGCCGTCGAAGACGGGCGTCGAGACGAAGAACGGACCGGGGACATACTTGTCGGAGTCGGCATCCTCGGTATCCCAACCGCAGGCAGCAGCCCAGCCAAGGTGGCACTCGAGCAGCTGGCCGACGTTCATACGCGAAGGAACGCCCAGCGGGTTGAGGATAACGTCGATCGGGGTACCGTCAGCCATGTAGGGCATGTCCTCGACCGGCAGAACGTTACAGATAACGCCCTTGTTGCCGTGGCGACCGGCGATCTTATCGCCCTGCTGGATCTTACGACGCTGGGCGACGTAGACGCGCACCTGCTCGTTGACGCCGGGGGCCAGGTCGTCGCCGTTCTCGCGGCTAAAGCGGACGACGTCGATGACGCGGCCATAAGCGCCGTGAGGCATCTTAAGGGAGGTGTCGCGAACATCGTGAGCCTTGGCACCGAAGATGGCGCGCAGCAGGCGCTCCTCGGCGGTCAGAGCGCTCTCGCCCTTAGGCGTGACCTTGCCGACCAGGATGTCGCCAGGGCCGACCTCGGCGCCGATGCGAATGATGCCGTCCTCGTCGAGGTTGGCAAGCATGTCCTCGGAGAGGTTCGGGATCTCGCGAGTGATCTCCTCGGGGCCGAGCTTGGTGTCGCGGGCGTCGATCTCGTGACGGGTGATATTGATGGTCGTCAGCAGGTCCTCGGCCACCAGGCGCTCGGACACGACGATACCGTCCTCGTAGTTGAAGCCTTCCCACGGCATGTATGCCACGGTGAGGTTCTGGCCCAGTGCGAGCTCGCCATGATCGGTCGAAGGACCGTCGGCCAGAGGCTCGCCCTGCTCAACGGTGTCACCGACGCGCACGAGCGGACGGTGGTTGATGCAGGTGGACTGGTTGGAGCGCTGGTACTTGGCCAGGTGATACTCGTCCATGCCGCCGGCATGCTTGACGATAATCTTGGAGGCGTCGGCATAGATGACTTCGCCGGCGTTCTTGGCCAGGGTAACCTCGCCAGAGTCCAGGGCGGCGCGACGCTCCATGCCGGTACCGACATAGGGAGCGGCGGGGTGAACCAGCGGCACGGCCTGACGCTGCATGTTAGCGCCCATCAGCGTACGCTTGGCGTCGTCGTGCTCCAGGAACGGAATCAGCGTTGCTGCGACGGAGAGCATCTGACGCGGCGAGACGTCCATGTAGTCGACGTCCTCGACAGGCACGTCGGCGGGAGCGCCGAAGGAGCCGTCGAAGTCGCGGGTACGGGCGATCACGGTGTGCGGACGGACGATCTTGCCCTCGGCATCGGTCGTGATGAACTCGTTGGTCTTGGGATCGAGCGGCGTGTTGGCCGGCGCGATGACGTGCTTCTCTTCCTCGTCAGCGGTCATCCAGTCGATCTGATCGGTGGCAACGCCGTTCTCGACGCGACGGAACGGGGCCTCGATAAAGCCATACTCGTTGACGCGGGCGTAGAGGGCGAGCGAGCCGATCAGGCCGATGTTGGGGCCTTCGGGGGTCTCGATCGGGCACATGCGGCTGTAGTGCGAGTTGTGAACGTCGCGGACGGCCGTCGGCACGTTGGTGCGGCGGCTGGAGCCGGACTTGTGGCCGGCAAGACCGCCAGGGCCGAGTGCGGACAGACGGCGCTTGTGGGTCAGACCGGTCAGGGGGTTCGCCTGGTCCATGAACTGCGAGAGCTGCGAGGAACCGAAGAACTCCTTGATGGAGGCCACGATCGGGCGGATGTTGATGAGCGACTGCGGGGTAATCTCGTCGATGTCCTGGGAGCTCATGCGCTCACGGACGACGCGCTCCATACGGCTCATGCCGATACGGAACTGGTTGGCGACGAGCTCGCCGACGGTACGGATGCGGCGGTTGCCGAAGTGGTCGATGTCGTCGACCTTGAAGCCCTGCTCGCCGGCAGCGAGGGACAGGAGGTAGCGCAGCGTCGCGACGATATCCTCGTCGGTGAGCACCGTGACCTCTTCCTCGGTGGTGAGGTTGAGCTTCTTGTTGACCTTGTAACGACCGACGCGGGCCAGGTCGTAGCGCTGCGGGTTAAAGAGCAGGCCCTCGAGCAGGCTGCGGGAAGCGTCCACGGTGGGAGGCTCGCCCGGGCGCAGGCGACGGTAGATCTCGATGAGGGCGTCCTCGCGAGTGAGGGCGGTGTCGCGCTCCAGGGTGCGCTTGATCACATCGGAGTTGCCGAGCAGCTCGATGATGTCGTCGTTGGTGACGGCGATGCCAAGGGCGCGCAGGAACATCGTGGCGCTCTGCTTGCGCTTACGGTCGATGGAGACCATGAGCTGGTCGCGCTTGTCGACCTCAAACTCAAGCCAGGCACCGCGGGACGGGATGATCTGGGCCTTGTAGATCTGCTTGCCCGAATCCATCTCGGAGCTGTAGTACACGCCCGGGGAGCGGACGAGCTGCGAGACGACGATACGCTCGGTACCGTTGATGATGAAGGTACCCTGATCGGTCATCATGGGGAAATCGCCCATAAAGACGAGCTGCTCCTTGATCTCGCCGGTCTCCTTGTTGGTGAGACGAACGTCGGTCAGAAGCGGAGCCTGATAGGTCATATCCTTCTCGCGGCACTCCTCGACGGTGTGCGCGGGGTCGCCGAACTGATGCTCGCCGAAGGTAACCTCGAGAACATGGTTCTGGCTCTGGATGGGGCTGGATTCCTTGAACGCCTCACGAAGGCCCTCGTCCTTAAAACGCTCAAAGGATTCCCTTTGAACAGAGATAAGGTTGGGGAGCTCCATGGCCTCCGGGATTTTCCCGAAGCTGACGCGCTTGCGCTCAGTGGCAGTGTATGCGTAGGTCACCAGGTTTTTCCTCCTTCACGGAAATGCTCGGTGGGTTGGCGAGGCATAGCTTCGCCAGTTATCGCAACCTAATAGTTTATCAGGTACCGACCGTTGGGCAAGAAAAGCCTTGACGCGATTGAGTTTTTGGAGTAGCAAAGTTTTTCGACAGAAAAGGTGCAGGTAGATAGGTGTGCATCGAACACCTGTTCATATATTTTCTGTGAACAGGGGGCCAGCAATCGCAGCTCTTATAAAAAACGGGTGCAGACCGAAGTCCGCACCCGTAAATGTCGATGCCCGAAGGCTTACTTGCGCATCAAGCCGCCGCGCTCGTCAATGGCGTCCCAGAAGGCGCCGGCAAAGCGAGGATCGCTTGCGGCCATGAGGGCGTTGGTGGCCATCCAGCCAGAAGGGGTACCGGTATCGTAGCCCGAGAGCGGGTCGATGACGACAGCGTACATGGCCTCGCGGTCGAGCGAGCGGGCCATGGCGTCGGTGAGCTGGATCTCGCCGCCCTTGCCGGCCTGCTGATCGGCGAGCAGGTCCATGACCAGCGGGCTCAGCAGGTAACGACCGACGATGTACAGGTTGGACGGAGCCGCCTCGGGAGCAGGCTTCTCGACCAGACCGCCAATGCGCCAAACGGCACCGGGCTCGTCGTCGGCAGCATTCTCGAAGCCCTCGAGCGAGCCAACGCGATCGCCGGCGATAACGCCGTAGCGGCTGACTTCCTCGGGCGAGCAAGCAGCAACGGCGATAACCGAAGCGCCACCGTGCTCTTTGGAAACGGCGAGCATCTTGTCGCAGATGTCGCGGTTAGGCACAACGTAGTCGCCCAGAAGAACCAGGAAGTTCTCCCCTGCCACGGCATCGGCAGCAGAGCGAATGGCGTGACCGAGGCCCTTGGGCTCGTACTGATAGCGGAAGTCGACCGGCATACCGCCAGCGTGGGCGACGGCATCGGCATAGGCATTCTTGCCGCGCTCGCGCAGCAGGTTCTCGAGCGAACGGTCGGGCTGGAAGTAGCTCAGCAGCTCGGGCTTACCGGGAGAGGTAACGATGATGGCGTCGTCAACCTCCTCGGGGTCGAGCGCCTCCTCAACGACATACTGAATGACCGGCTTGTCGAGCACCGGCAGCATCTCTTTGGGCGTGCACTTAGTGCCAGGCAGAAAACGCGTGCCAAGGCCGGCGGCGGGGATGATTGCCTTCATGTTATTCAAGGATCCTTTCGCAGGCGCAGAATGCGCCCTATGCGTGCGGCACGGCGGCCGCAGACCAAATTGCGATACCGAAGTATCTTACCGCCGGAGACATACGTCGCCGTAAGGCAAACGCAATTCTTCAGCAGGTCAACGCAAATTATTGCTCGAATGGTGCAATTTTACGCCCCAGCGGTAACGGGATTGGCACGGCGAAGACAACGGTGCTCTGCGTGCCGAGCAATGGGAATGAGGGGACATAACAAAAAAGACGGGGCTCGCAATGCGAACCCCGTCTGCAAAGAAATCTGGCGAGAAAGCCTGATTACTTGAGGGTGACAGCAGCGCCAGCAGCCTCGAGCTTCTCCTTGGCAGCCTCGGCGTCCTCCTTCTTGGCACCCTCGAGAACAGCCTTGGGAGCGCCCTCGACGACCTCCTTGGCCTCCTTCAGGCCAAGGTTGGTGAGCTCACGGACGGCCTTGATGACCTGGATCTTGTTGTCGCCGAAGCCCTCGAGCACGACGTCAAACTCGGTCTTCTCCTCGGCCTCAGCAGCGCCAGCAGCAGGAGCGGCGACAACAGCGGCAGGAGCAGCGGCAGAAACGCCGAAGGTGTCCTCGATAGCCTTGACGAGCTCGGAAGCCTCGAGAAGGGTCATTTCCTTAAGAGCATCGATGATCTCATCGGTGGTAAGCTTAGCCATTTCTAAGTCCTTTCGGTTTCCGTGCGGATGCACGGAGATCAGTTAAAACACGGCGCGAATGCGCCAGGGGTGCGGCGTTGCCGCCGCGGGTGAAAACAGCAACTAGGCTGCCTTCTGCTCGGAGACCTGCTGGATCGAACGAGCGAGACCAGAGGAAACGCCGTTGACGCAGACAGCGATGTCGCGAGCGAAACCGGAGATGAGACCGGCGATCTGGCCGAGAAGCTGATCCTTGGTGGGCAGCTCGGCGATAGCCTTAACATCATCAGCGGAAACGGCCTTGCCGTCGGAGATACCGCCCTTGATCTCAAGGACACCCTTAGACTTAGCGGAGAAGTCCTTAAGGGTCTTAGCGGCCTCGACCGGCTCGGTCTCGTAGAACACATAAGCGACGGGGCCGGCGAGGATCTCGTCGAGCTCGGGCTGCTCCTGGTTCTTGAGAGCGATCTTGACCAGGTTGTTCTTGTAGACCTTCATCTCGGCGCCGCACTCGCGAAGCTGATGACGCAGCTCCTGAGCCTGCTTAACCGTCAGACCGTTGTAGTTGACGACGAACAGACCGGCGTTCTCGGCGATACGGGACTCGATCTCTGCAACCTTGTCGATTTTGTACTGCTGGGGCATGAATTACACCTCCTCGAATTCTTTCCGGGCACGGTCCGCCACAAGGACGTGACGGGGGCATGTCCAAAAAGAAAGCCCCCGCGCTGCATGAGCGACGGGGGCGAGAAGACATATCTACTCGACCACCTCGGCTGGCGGGATATCCCATTAAGCTCGCGGGCGATGCCCGTTTGCACCGGCTGTCTCTGGCAGCGGATTCGTGCGTGAACCGAAAGTATTATGGCGGGGACCCCGGCGTCGGTCAACGGGCGCGAGGATTCGTACACAAACCCTGCATACGCTCCGGTCCGAGGGGCCGGGTTGAGATTTTCGCTCGGTCAAGTCCTGGCTCGCACGAAGGCCACATTAAGTGGCCTTCGGCTCGTGCGGAATCTACGAAAATCTCAACCCGGCCCCTCGGACCGGAGCAGCGGTAACTTTGCTGCAAATCCTCGTGTCCGTTGAGCGACGCGCCCCACGCATAACCCTTGTGTCGGTAGGCTGATGTGTTGCGTCCCTGATGGCTATAGGGTTGAGACGAATGTGGATAGGCGGCGGAGACCTTCGTCCAAATCTTGGTCGGAGACGCAGTAGTTTAGGCGGATGTGGCCTTCGGTGCCGAAACAGTCGCCCGGGACTAGGGCTACGTTTGCTTCTTTGATGGCTTTGATACAGAAGTCTTCGCTGGTTAGGCTGTACTGTTTGATGCTGGGGAAGGCGTAGAAGGCGCCGGCTGGTTCCACTACGTCGAGGCCCATGGCGTTTAAGGCTGCGAGCACGCGCTTGCGGCGGGTTCGGTAGACATTGAGCATGGGGGTCGGGTCGACGGTGAGGGCTCGGGCTGCGGCGTCCATCTCGAAGGAAACGGCGCTCGATACTAGGTATTGGTGGGCCTTTGCGATCTCGGCGATGACGGGGGCTGCGGCTGCGAGCCAACCCAAGCGCCAGCCGGTCATGGCCCAGGGTTTGGAGAAGCTCTCGATAACTACTGTCTGATCGCGAAGCTCCGGGTGTCGCTGGGCAAAGCGCTCGTAGCCGTCCACATAGACGAGGCGGTTGTATACGTCGTCGCAGACTACGTAGATGCCCGCCTGCTCCGCTACGCGCGCCACGGCGTCGAGCGATGCCGCGTTGAGAATGCAGCCCGTGGGATTGTTGGGCGAGCAGATAACGATGGCCTTGGTCGCCGGGGTCACGCAGGCGCGAAGCGCTTCCTCGTCAATCTGAAATTGCGCGGGCTCCGTATCCAAAAAGACCGCTTTGGCGTGGTTGGCAACGACGATGCTCTCGTACAGGCCAAAGGCAGGCGTTGGGATAATGACCTCGTCACCGGGGTTGAGCATAGCCATAAATGTTGCCGACAGGGCCTCGGTCGCGCCGTCGGTCAGAATGACCTCGTCGGTCGAAAACGTAAGGCCCACGTCGCCCATATATGCGGACAACGCCTCGCGCAGGGCGGGGCGGCCGTTGTTGGGCGGATAGTGCGTGTCGCCGCGGCCCAGCGCGGTGGTCACCTCGGCGCTAATCACGTCGGGCGTGGGAAAATCGGGCTCGCCGAGCGCAAGCGCGATGCATCCCGGATGCTGAGCGGCGAGCGCGTTGATTCGGCGGATGCCGGAGGGCTTGAGCGTGGCAAGCGAGGTATTCATAGGCAGACGCATGGCGTTCCTTTCGTAAGGGTTGCACTAGGATAGCGCGGCGGGGCGCCGCCAGACGGTGTAACCTAAACGGAAACGAGCCGGAAAGGAGATGGCATGGAGACAATCACGCGTGGCGACGTACCAAAAACACTGCACACCATTGCGTATATCAGTATTCCCAATAGCTCCGATCTTGAGTTTTTGCTCTGGGACCTGCAAGATGCCATCGCGGCCTATGCCCGGCTTTCCGACACCGTACTCCCCCACCCGGTTGACTTGAAGGCGGATGATGCCGGTGCAGTCGATGGCATGGTGCTCGCTGTTGATGATGCATTTGACGATGAGGCTATGATCGCTGTCGAGCATATACTCGATCGCCTTGGAAATACAGAGACACGCGTCTATGTCGTCGTCCAGGCCCTGTCCAACAACGCCAAGCAGACGGACGAAGTCCTCGACCGCCTGTACCGGGCATGTATTCTACGTGATCTGCCGTGGTGCGACGGCGTTGTCATCTGTGCCGGCAGCGGCATCGCGGCGCTTCGCCATTCCCCACGTATGGGCCTCTTGCGCCGACCGTTTTCGGAAGCGATGGATAAGCTTGTGGGCGCTGTGCGCATGGGCTGTTCCATTGAGCATGCGCAGCTGCTTGGCGGTGGCAATGCCGGTAGCGTCGATGCCGACGGCATGGTGCGCGTCAAGCCCGCGCTGCCCGCACCGATCTGGCATGCCATCATGAAACGCCTCGGCACCCGCGCCCAATCAGATATCTAAATTACAGAGCGCCCCAATCAACGGCCTCGCGCCAGCGTTCAACAAGGCGTTCCAGACGCCACGCCGCATTGGCGGGACTTGTCGACGGCAGAACGATGGCCGGCAGCCCGGTGCGTTCTTGTAGATAGCGCTTGTAGAGCCGGCCAGCTGTACCACCGTTGCATATCACCTGCTCAATGGGAGCTGTGCCGGTAATGCGCTCGGCATGCGCCGGAACGACGTTTTTGATGCTCGCGTCGCTTGAGCCTTTGATGTCGCAGCTCTCGATTACATCCCACAGGGCCACGCCGCCGTCCAGCAGCATGGAGCGCTTGGCGGCAATCGAGGCATCGAGCGTCGCGGGCTCACCACTTGCCAAAGGATCGCCCTCGTTGGGCGGCACGGGCACACCGAGGCACGCGGCCATCACGCGCCAAAAGCGGTTCTGCGGATTGCCGTAGTAGAAGGCATTGGCACGCGAGAGCACCGAGGGAAACGAGCCCAACACCAAAACGCGCGAGCGCTCGTCAAACACGGGCTCAAACCCATGCTCAATATGCTGATAGCCCTCGTCCGGCGCAGTCATGAATTAGGCCCTCAGCAGATAACGCACCTCATAGGGCGCAAGTTCAAAGGAGCCCGACAGCTCGACCGTGGGCGCATCGTCGGCAAGCAGGTCGACGAAGGAGCCGCTGAGTTCGCCGGCTCCAAAGGTGTAGGGCTCGTTCACGGCATTGACCGCCACGAGCACCGTCGCGTCGTCGCAGGCGCGCTCGAACAGCAGCTGCTTGTTCTGAATCACCACGTTGCGATAGGCACCGTAGTTGAGGGCACGGGCCGCCGCGTCGTCTGCCGAGCGCAGGTGCGCCAGCTGCGTGACAAATGTCGTCAGCTCGTTGGGCGCGGGCTCATCGAGCGCAGGACGTAGCGCCCAATCGCCATCGGGGCCGCCCTTTTCGCCGGCAATCCCCCACTCGCTGCCGTAGTAGACGCACGGAATGCCCGGCATACCAAAGAGCATGCCGTAGGCGGGGCGCAGGCAGGACTTGTCCGTCAGGATGCTCGCCAGGCGCGGCACGTCGTGGTTGTCGACAAACGACAGCAGATGCTTGCCGCGATAAATGCACCACGGGTCACCGCCAAACTGGCGATGAAGCGAGCGGGCAATCTCGAACATGTTGACCGAGTTAAAGCTGGAGTACAGGCCCTTGTAGCACTCGTAATTGGTGCAGGAGTCGAGCATCTCGTCGTTGACGATCTGGTTGTAGTCACCGTGGAGCGTCTCGCCGATCAGGATAAAGTCGGGCTTGAGCTCACGGGTAAAGGCGTGCAGGCGGCGCATGAAGTCGCGGTCGAGCATATAGGCAACGTCCAAGCGCAGACCGTCGACGCCAAAGACCTCGGCCCAGTGACGCACAGACTCAAGCAGGTAATCGACCACGGCGGGGTTTTGCAGGTTGAGCTTCACAAGCTCAAAATGGCCCTCCCAGCCCTCGTACCAAAAGCCGTCGCCATAGCAGGAGTCGCCGTCAAAACTGATGTGAAACCAATCCTTGTACGGCGAATCCCACTTGCGCTCCTGCACATCGCGGAAGGCCCAAAAGCCGCGACCGACGTGGTTGAAGACGGCATCGAGCACCACGCGGATGCCATGGGCGTGCAGCGTGTCGCATACGGCGGCAAAGTCGGCATCCCCACCCAGGCGGCGGTCAATATGGCGCAGGCTGCGCGTGTCGTAGCCATGGCTGTCGGATTCGAGCGGCGGGTTGATGAGCACAGCGCCAACGCCGAGTTCCTGCAGGTAGTCGGCCCATTTGGCGATCTTCATGATGGGGGCGGCGGGGTTGGGCGCGGCGTTGGCAGTCTGGGCGAACTCATCCTCGGCAACGGGCGCGGCGTTTTCGCGCGGAGTTCCGCAAAAGCCCAGCGGATAGATCTGGTAGAACGTCGTCTCGTATGCCCACATAGCAACCTCCCGGTAAGCTCAACACAACGACATCCATTGTATGCCCGCCGCGCATCCCCTCCCCCAAAATAAGTTGCGGTGGAATAATTACTGCTTGGGCCTTCAGAGGCCTTAAACAGGAACTATTCCACCGCAACTGATGAGGGAACGTGATTAGGCAACAGGCTTTGCGCGGCGTATGGCCGGGAACATCACTGTGATGGCGAGGATGACACCCACGGCGGCGATTGCGCCACCCGCGCAGCCGATCCAGGCGATACCGGGACCCGAAACCACGGCTCCGCCGATCGCGGTACCCGTGCCAATGCCCAGATTGAACAGGCCCGAGAAGATCGACATGGCGACGGCCGACGAATCTGCCGGCGTGTGCTTGATGAGCTCGGCCTGAAACGCCACGTTAAAGGCCGTGGCGCAGCAACCCCACAGTGCGCAGACGGCAAGCACTGTCACGAGCGACGATGCGGCCGGCCCCATGAGCAGCAGGGCCACCGGCACGCCGGAGAGCGTGATAGCCAAGAACGGGAAGCGATGCCCATCGAACAGGCGGCCGAACAGCCAGCTTCCGAGCAGACCGGAGCAGCCGAACGCCGTCAGCGTCATGGTAATGGCGCCCGCATCGACGTGCGCGACCTGCGCCAGAAAGGGCTCGATATAGCTGTAGCTTGCGTAATAGCCGGTCGCCATGAAGACCGTGACTGCGTAGAGCGCGATGAGGAGCGGGTTCTTGAGCAGCTCGGGCAGCTGTTTGACGGTAAAGCGCTCACCCGCCGGCATGGCCGGGAACACCGCTGCCTGGTAGACGGCCGCGATGGCTGAGAGGCCCCCGACCACGGCAAACGTCATGCGCCAGCCCACGGCCAAGCCAATGGCGCGACCGAGAGGCAGGCCAAAGATCTGCGCGATGGACGAGCCCGTAGCGATCATGCTGATGGCGAGCGCGCCGTGGCGAGTGTCGACCAGGCGCGAGGCCATAATCGAGGCGACTGACCAGAACACGGCATGTGCGCAAGCGACCACCAGGCGCGCGCAGACCAGGATGGGATAGGTCGGCGCCACAGCGGACAGGAACTGACCGAGCGAGAACACGGCAAGCACGCCCAGCAACATCCGCTTGAACTCAAAGCGCGAGGCAAACACCATGAGCGGCAGCGACAGCAGCATGACGCCCCAGGCGTAAACCGAAATCATGATGCCCGCCTGGGCCTCGGTGAGCGAGAACGACGCGGCGATATCAGTCAAAAGGCCGATGGGCATAAACTCCGACGTGTTGAACACGAACGCACAGCAGGTGAGCCCGACGAGTGGGAGCCATTGCTTGAGTGAGATGCCATCTTGTCTTGCTTGACTCATATATAACTTCTCCAATCATTTTGAGCGGAGGCGATTATATAGCAACGTTCCCGCATCCGTTAATACAGATGCGGGGCCAAAATCGCGCAGACATTTGGGAGCCTAGTCCTCGGGCTCCCACCCACGGCAAACATCGACCCAGCCCTGGGCGTCAGACGCCACCTCGAGTTCGGGCACCGAAAGCGCTACGCCACTGTGGTCGTCGCCGCAGGCCGGGTAGACGGTGTCGAAGCGCTTAAGCGACTCGTCCAGATACACCGGCACGCCCTCGTTAACGCCAAAGGGGCAGACGCCGCCGGGCGCATGGCCCACGGCCCGCTCGACCGCAGCGCCGGGAATCATATGCGGCTTGCCATGGAAGAACTTCTTGAACTTGGAGCTGTTGACACGCGCATCTCCGGCGCACAGCACGAGCACCGGCGCGCCGTCGACATCGAACGCCATCGTTTTCGCGATCTGCGCGGGAGCCGTTCCCAGTGCCGCTGCGGCTTCCTCGACAGTTGCCGTCTCCTCCTGAGGCACAATCACACGGTCGCCAAAGCCCTTCGCTCGCAAATGCGCCATCGCCTTGTCAAACGCCATAACTAAAAACTCCTCCGCCAAACCAACTGTTCGACAGAGGAGTATAGACCGTGGTCGCGCTATGTATGGGAATGCCTCACTCGCGAAACCGTTATTTACAAGCCGATTAGCACGCCAATGCCGTGGACTAGGAACGCCACGATCCAGGCGACCGTCACCTGAAACGCGAATACGGCCACAGCGTAACGCCCGCCCAGTTCGCTCTTGACGGCGCCGATGGACGCCACGCACGGCGGGTACAGCAGCGTAAAGACCAGGAACACGTAGGCGGTAAACGGCGAAAACATGGCTGACAGTGCCGCGGGAGAGGTTGCGCCCAAAAGCACCGTGAGCGTCGAGATGACGCTCTCCTTGGCAATGAGTCCGGTGACGAGCGCCGTCGAGGCGCGCCAGTCGCCAAAGCCGAGCGGGGCCAACACCGGCGCGATGATGCTGCCGAGGCCCGCAAGCAGGCTTTGCGACTGGTCGGCGACCACGTTAAAGCGGATATCGAACGTCTGCAGGAACCAGATGACCACCGTAGCGGCAAAGATAATGGTAAAGGCCTTGGTGATGAAGTCCTTGGCCTTATCCCATGCCAGCATCACCGTCGTCTTGACGCTCGGCAGGCGGTAATTGGGAAGCTCCATGATAAACGGCACCGGGTCGCCCTTAAATGCCGTGCGGTTGAGCACCAAAGCTGCGATGCAGCCGACCACGATACCGATCAGATAGAGCGAGACCATGGCGGGGACCGTCGCCTGCGGGAAAAACGCCCCGCACAGCAAGCCGTAAACAGGCAACTTGGCTGAGCAGCTCATAAACGGCGTGAGCATGACCGTCATCTTGCGGTCGTGCTCGGATGGGAGCGTACGGGTCGACATGATAGCCGGCACGGTGCAGCCAAAACCGACGAGCATGGGCACGAAGCTGCGGCCCGACAGGCCAAAGCGACGCAGCACCTTATCCATGACAAAGGCCACGCGCGCCATGTATCCGGAGTCTTCCAGAATGGAGAGGAACAAAAAGAGCACGACGATAATCGGCAGGAAGGTCAGTACACTGCCCACACCCGTAAGCACGCCGTCGACAGCCAGCGAGCGCACTACGTCGTTGGTGCCGAACGCCTTGAGGCCCGTATCGGCCGAGGCGATGATGGCAGCGATGCCGTCCTCCATGAGTCCCTGCAACGCCGCGCCGATCACGCCAAACGTCAGCCAAAAGACGAGGCCCATGATCACCAGAAACGCCGGAATGGCCGTGTAACGCCCGGTCAGGATGCGATCGATCTTGACGGAGCGCACGTGCTCGCGGCTCTCGTGCGGCTTGACGACACAGCGCCCGCACACGTCGCCGATAAAGCTAAAGCGCATGTCCGCCAGCGCAGACAGGCGGTCAGTGCCGGCCTCGCCCTCCATCTGGGTGATGATGTGCTCGATAGCGTCGAGCTCGTTGCGTTCCAGGTGAAGCGCCTCGGTTACCAGCTCATCGCCCTCGACCAGCTTGGTCGCCGCAAAGCGCACTGGGATGTGCGCCGTCACGGCATGGTCCTCGATCAGGTTAGCAATGCCGTGGATGCAGCGATGCAGCGCGCCGCCGTCCGGACCGTCGGGCGCACAAAAGTCCAGGCGACCGGGGCGCTCGCGGAACCGCGCCACGTGCAGGGCGTGGTCCACCAGCTCGCCGATGCCCTCGTTGCGGGCAGCGCTAATGGGGACAACGGGCACGCCCATCAGGCTCTCGAGCAAGTTGACGTCTACGGCGCCGCCGTTGGCGGTCACCTCGTCCATCATGTTGAGCGCGATGACCATGGGGCGGTCGAGCTCCATGAGCTGCAGTGTCAGGTACAGGTTACGCTCGATGTTGGTGGCGTCAATGATGTCGATGATGGCGTCCGGGCGCTCGTCGAGGATGAACTGACGGCTCACGACCTCTTCGCCTGTGTACGGCGACAGGGAGTAAATGCCAGGAAGGTCGGTAACGCTCGCCTCGGGATGGTTGCGGATGGTGCCATCTTTGCGGTCGACCGTCACGCCGGGAAAGTTACCGACGTGCTGGTTGGAGCCCGTCAGCTGGTTGAATAACGTGGTCTTGCCGCAGTTTTGGTTGCCGGCGAGGGCAAAGTGCAGAGGCGCGCCCTCGGGCACGGCCGTCTTTGCCGCACGGGGCGAATACGTCCCCTCGCCCAGGGCCGGATGCTCCGTCGTGCCGATTGCGGCGTTAGCGCGCGGACCCGTATCGGTGTCGTGAATACCCACAAGCTCGATGCGAGCGGCATCGTCCTTGCGCAGTGTCAACTCGTAGCCACGCAGGCGGATCTCGAGCGGGTCGCCCATGGGGGCGTACTTCATCATGGTGACTTCGGTGCCCGGCGTTAGACCCATGTCCAAAATATGCTGTCGGAGTGCCTGATCGTCCGATGCCACCGATGCGACAACGGCGTCCTTTCCAATCTCGAGTGTATCGAGCTTCACGTCCGTGTTCCTCCCCCGGCGCCCACAGGGCGTTGCATTTATGTTCACCATGGCTAACCGTTTGCCATGGCTAACCAATTTTAAGCTTACATGATAGCGTGAACACACAATGACGTTCAATCAGCAGATTGGCGCAATGGGGACAGGCAGGAGAGTTCAGGGCCATAGTTTCCCGATGAGGCCTCTCGGGGAAACTACATCCCAGAATTCTGGCTCGAAACGGGATATGGTTTCCCAAACAGGCCTCTTACGGAAAATGCATCCCGGAATCCCCACTCGAAACGGGACGCACTTTCCCAGTCGAGGCCCTATGGGAAACTGCGTCCCACCTTGAAAGGCAAAACTGGGACGCAGTTTCCGGGCGGGGCATCAAAAACGAAGTTGCGGTGGAATAGTTCCTGGATGGACTGGTTGATGCCCCAGATAGGAACTATTTCACCGCAAGTTATTGAAGGGCTGGGATGCCGAGACTCTTACAGATGGCGCTCCAGGAAGCGGAAGGCTAGGCGAATCCAAGGGCGGACTGCCACCTGCTTGTCCTCGTTGTCGACCGCGGTGTTGGCGTTGCCGAGCGAAAGGCCGTGACCACCCTGGTCGAAGACGTGCATCTCGCATGCAACGCCCTCCTCGGCCATGCGCTGCGCAAACGGGTATACCTGCGCGATCGGCGCCGTCTTGTCGTCGGACACGCCCCACACAAAGGTCGGTGGCATCTGACGCGAAACATGCGTGGTGGGGCAGATGTCGGCCAGATGCTCGTCAGTTGCCTCGCCGCCCGTCACCATCGACAGGTAGTCGTTGAGCAAATCGCGCCCCGTCTTGCCGCCCGTCTTGGGCACACGCAAGTCAATGCGCGGATCGCACGTCTGCATGTCACGCACATAGGCAAAGTCGAGCAATGGATAGCCCAGCACCACGGCATCGGGACGAATGTCGTCCGGACGCACCCCGGCAAGTGCCGCGAAGGGGCCGGTCTTCCACTGTGTTGCCAGCGAGGCGCAAATCATGCCGCCAGCAGAAAAGCCCACGACGCACACGCGCTTGGGATCGACATGCCACTCGTCAGCGTTGGCGCGCACCGTGGCGACCATCTTGGCAAGATCTGCCTGCGGGTGCGGAAAACTTACGTCACCCGTGCCGCTCGTCACATAGTTGAGCACAAAGGCCTGGTAGCCGTGATCCAAAAACGCAAACGCCACGGGATCCTGCTCATGCGGAGCGATATGCGTAAACGCACCTCCGCCGCAGATAATCACGGCAGGGCGGCGGCCATTCGGTTTATCGGGCAGCGGCTCGGCACCCAAATACGTAAAGGTCGCCGGATATTCCTCGGTCGGCTCCTCGCCCCACAGCGCATGGTTCTCGACAATCATATGTGCTCCCTTCGCGCAAATTAAGCGCCCTTGTTTTTTGCCTTCAAGCGTACCCCACTTGAACCCGTGGCGCAGAAACACTCCGGCAATAAGTTTCCCTTCAACTGATATATCACATAATCCCAGTTCAGAGGTATCTTTGAGCAGCGTAGAATAGGGGCGTTGACCAAGCCGCGAAACACATATGAAACGTTTCCGGCAAACCAAACGCGCGATATGCGCCTATTTAAGTTGGAGGCAACTATGGGTCTGCTCGATTCGCTTAAGTCCACCTTCACCTCGACCGGCGAGGCGTCCGTTCCGCCCGCAGCAAGCTTCGCCACCCGCGAAGGCGTCATCTATGCCCCCGTTAACGGCGTGCTCGTCAACCTGGACGAGGTTCCCGACGAGACGATCGCCTCGGGCATGCTTGGCCAGGGCTATGGCATCGAGCCCATTACCGGCACCATCTATGCGCCGGCCAACGGCCGCATCGGTGCCACCACTGTCACCAACCACTCCATTGGCATGATCACCGAGGACGGTCTTCGCGTGTTTATCCATGTTGGCCTGGGTACCGTGGAAATGAACGGCAAGGGTTTTGCCCGCTTTGTCGAGATGGGCGATGTGGTCAAGGCAGGCCAGCCGCTCATCAGCTTCGACCGCGAGGCCATTAAGGCCGCTGGTCACGAGGACATCGTGACCGTCATCGTCTCCGAGCTCGATCGTCTTAAGAGCATCGACCATGTCGGCGAGTCTGGAACGCTTATCGGCGGCAACCCGCTCGTCAAGCTTGGCGACCCGCTGCTGGTAGCCAAGACCAAGTAGCCAGGCCCCGCGCCACACAGCCAAAAGGCACCTCGTCAAGCGCCCGCGACCATTTGGCCGCGGGCGCTTTTCGTTTGAAAAACCATCCCGCCAATGCCTTATCTGTATAGCCCAAATGAGACGAGCTGCTAGAATAACGAACTGTATGGATAACTATCATTCAACCGTTATGGGAGGATACGTGAACCGCACCAAAATCGCGCAGCTCTATGCCGATGCCGAGTCGCTCGGCGGCCAAACCGTCACCGTCGCCGGCTGGGTCAAGTCCGTCCGCGACATGAAGAACTTTGGCTTTGTTACGCTCAACGACGGCAGCTGCTTCCGCGACCTGCAGGTCGTCATGAACCGCGAGGCACTCGACAACTACGACGAGATCGCCCATCAAAACGTCTCGGCCGCACTCATTTGCACCGGCACCGTCAAGCTGACCCCCGATGCGCCCCAGCCTTTCGAGCTTTCTGCCACCTCCATCGAGGTCGAGGGCACGAGCGCCCCGGATTACCCGCTGCAGAAGAAGCGCGCAACCGTCGAGTTCCTGCGCACCCAGCAGCACCTGCGCCCGCGCACCAACCTGTTCCGCGCCGTGTTCCGCATCCGCTCTGTCGCGGCTGCCGCCATCCACCGCTTCTTCCAGGAGCAGGGCTTTGTCTACGTCAACACCCCCATCATCACCACGAGTGACTGCGAGGGCGCCGGCGAGATGTTCCGCGTGACCACGCTCGACCCCAAAAATCCGCCCCTCACCGAGTCCGGCGAGGTCGACTGGAGCCAGGACTTCTTTGGCAAGCATGCAAGCCTCACCGTGTCCGGCCAGCTCAATGCCGAGAACTTTGCCATGGCCTTTGGCGACGTGTACACCTTTGGCCCCACCTTCCGCGCCGAAAACTCCAACACCACGCGCCACGCCGCCGAGTTTTGGATGATCGAGCCCGAGATGGCCTTTGCCGACCTTAACGACTACATGGATAACGCTGAGGCCATGCTCAAGTATGTCCTCAAGGACGTCATGGCCACCTGCCCCGACGAGCTCAATATGCTCAACAAGTTTGTGGACAAGGGTCTGCTCGAACGCCTAGACCATGTCGCCAACTCCGACTTCGCCCGCGTTACCTACACCGAGGCCGTCGAGATCCTGGAGCAGGCAGTCGCCGCCGGTCACAAGTTTGATTACCCCGTCAGCTGGGGCATCGACCTGCAGACCGAGCACGAGCGCTTCCTGACCGAGGAGCACTTTAAGCGCCCGACCTTCGTAACCGACTACCCGGCCGAGATCAAGGCCTTCTACATGCGCATGAACGAGGACGGCAAGACCGTCGCCGCCGCCGACTGCCTGGTTCCCGGTATCGGCGAGATCATCGGTGGCTCCCAGCGCGAGGAGCGCCTGGATCTGCTCGAGGCCCGCATCAAGGACCTGGGTATGAATCCCGAGCAGTACAAGTACTACCTTGACCTGCGCCGCTACGGTTCCTGCAAGCACGCCGGCTACGGTCTGGGCTTCGAGCGCTTGGTCATGTATCTGACCGGCGTGGGCAACATCCGCGACGTCCTGCCGCACCCGCGCACCGTGGGCAACGCCGACTTCTAATCGTCGAACGCTAGCTCGCGTCGCCACACGCCAACGCTCATCGCACAAGCGTCTCTCGACATCGGTCGAGAGACGCTTTTTTCAACAGCATCCGTCAAGCTTTTGGCAAGTTTTTGGTCAGTTGAGCTGGGCTGTTGAAAACTCGACCCGCCGTTTGCCGACGACTACCGACCGCCCAGAGCGCCCTGCGCCCCTGGGAAAGCCCCGCGTCCTAGGCTCCATACCGTCGCCACCCAAAACGGAAAGGACGTGGGCACCATGACCGAAGCCGCTGTTGAAACCTACGACACCACGACGAGGGGCGCCGCCTCGATGGCAGCCTATCGCGCCGTTCGTATCCTGCAGCTCTTGAGCGAAAACACCGGCGAAGACAAGGCCATGCTTTCCGATGAGCTGATCCGGCGCCTCGCCCATCCCGACGACCCCGCCCGCATGCCCATCTCGGCGGCGCGGCGCAGCATCTACACCGCCATCTCCGCGCTTCGCCATGCCGGATACGAAATTGAATACAAACGCGGCGTGGGCTACAAACTTCTTACCCGCCCGCTCACCGATGAAGAGATCATCCGGCTCCACGGTATGGTCATGCGCAACCGCTCCACGCCTATCGCTATCCGCAAGAGCATGGCGCAGCACTTAGTTGCCATGGCGAGCGCCGACGTTCGCGGCTACCTCGATACACCCGAACCCGCTCCAAGCGCAGGCAGCAAGGCTACCAAGGCAACACGCACGCCCATCAAGCGCATCGACACGTGCGAGCTCGTCGAGCAGGCCATCGACCACGGAACCACGGTGAGTTTTGATATTTCGAGCGTCACGACACGCGGCGAAACCGAAGCAGCACGGATGACACTCCGTCCCTTTGCCATCAGGCAGCGCGATGGCATCTCGTATCTGCTGGGAACGGTCTACGACGCCCGAGGCACCGACGATACGCTGCGCACCGTCGAGATCGCCCGTATGAGAAACGTCAGCACGCGCCTGCTCGACGGCAAGAAGCTCTTCGCCGCCCTGGACGAGGACGACGCCTCCTCCGCCGCATAAGACCCTCCGCCGCCCATTCGACTACCCGTACCGCCCATCCGATTCTGTATTAAAAAACCCGCCAGGCTGTTGTAAAAATGGACATCAGCGCTACTATAGTCCCACTTGCACTTTGTCCCAGTGCAGTGTTTCCAGCCATTTTTATACTGGGGGTAATGATATGAAGGACATCACCATCAGCCGCAGGAGCCTTCTGGTCTCCGCCGGCCTGCTCGCGCTCGCCCCGCTCGCCGGATGCGGCGGCAACTCTGGTTCCGGCTCCGCTGCCGCCGGTTCCGACTACACCATCGGCGTTCTGCAGCTCACCGAGCACTCCGCGCTCGATGCCGCCAACGACGGCTTCGTCAAGGCCATCAAGAAGAGCGGCCTTAAGGTCAAGATCGACCAGAAGAACGCCCAGAACGACCAGTCCACGTGTAAGTCCATTGCCGACAAGTTTGTGGGCGACAACGTCAACCTGATTTATGCCATCGCCACGCCCGCCGCGCAGGCTGCCGCCGGCGCCACGGCCGATATCCCCATCGTGGGCTGTGCCATCACCGACTACGCCGCCTCCGGCCTGGTCCAGGACAACGACAAGCCCGGCACCAACGTCACCGGCACTTCCGACCTCACCCCGGTCGCCGAGCAGCTCGAGATGATGCAGAAGGTCCTGCCCGACGTTAAAAAGGTCGGCCTGCTCTACTGCACCGCCGAGTCCAACTCCGACGTCCAGATCAAGGCCGCCAAGAAGGAACTCGACAAGCTGGGCCTGGAGTACACCGATTTCACAGTCTCGAGCTCCAACGAGATTCAGTCCGTCGTCGAGTCTGCCGTGGGCAAGGTCGACGCGCTGTACTCCCCCACCGACAACACCATCGCCGCGGGTGCCTCGCAGGTCGGCCAGATCTGCAAGGAAAACAAGCTTCCCTTCGTGACTGGCGAGGAGGGTATGTGCATGGCCGGCGGCCTGTTCACCCTCTCCATCAATTACGAGGACCTGGGCTACGCCGCGGGCGAGATGGCCGTTAAGATCCTGAAAGGCGAGGCCAAGCCCGAAGACATGCCGATCAAACACCTCTCGAGCAAGGACCTGGTCGTCGTCAAGAACGACGAGATGGCCGAGGCTCTGGGCATCGACCTCTCCGCTCTGGACGCGTAATGCCATACGCGGCATGCGTCTAGAGCCCGTGCTCGCGCTTTAGCCGCGTTATTCAATATCTGAGCCACAGGGGCGGGCGCTGTAGACCGGCGTCCGCCCTGCTTGTTTCAGGTAAAACAAAACGTCTGTCCGCAGCTCTTCTATGCATTGTTACCGCTATTATGGAAAATCACGTGTCCACCCTATCCTAGGAGGTATGAAGCATGCTCATTGCATTGCAGGGCGCCGTTTCGCAGGGCGTCCTCTGGGGCATTATGGTGCTTGGCGTGTTTATCACGTTCCGCCTGCTCGACATTCCCGATATGACCTGCGACGGCAGCTTTGCCCTCGGCGGCTGCGTCTGCGCTGTGCTCATCGTCAATAACAACGTCGACCCGCTGCTCGCCGTGCTGGCCGGTATGTGCGCCGGCGCCATCGCGGGTGCCGTCACGGGCATTTTGACCACCGTCTTTGAGATTCCCGCGATCCTCGCCGGAATCCTCACCCAGATCAGTCTGTGGTCAATCAACCTGCGCATCATGGGCAAGTCCAATACGCCCATTCTTGCCAAGGGCACCGTGTTCTCGGCCGTCAGCAATATGACCGGCCTGCCGCAGTCCACCGTTGCCATCATCTTGGGCATCCTGCTCGCCGTGGCTATCGTTGCCATCCTGTATTGGTTCTTTGGCACCGAGATTGGCTCGGCGCTGCGCGCCACCGGTAACAACGAGTACATGATCCGCGCCCTGGGCGTCAACACCAACTCCACCAAGATGATCGCCCTTGTGCTCTCCAACGCCCTCATCGGCCTTTCGGGCGCGCTCATCTGCCAGAGCCAAAAGTATGCCGACATTGGTATGGGCACCGGTGCCATCGTTATCGGTCTTGCCGCCATTGTTATCGGTGAGGTGCTCGGCCGTCTGCTGCCCGGCGGCCTCACGCAGTTTAGCGTCCGTCTTGCCTCCGCCGTCTTTGGCTCCGTGGTCTACTTCCTTATCCGCGCCATCGTGCTGCAAATGGGCATGGACGCCAACGACATGAAACTGCTCTCCGCCGTGATCGTCGCCGTGGCCCTGTGCGTGCCCGTGGTTTGGGAGCGCTATAAGCTCCGCAGCTCCTACACGAAGGGGGATGAGGCAGATGCTTAAGCTCTCGCACGTCAAAAAGACCTTTAACAAGGGCACCGTCACCGAGAAGCGCGCGCTCACCGGCGTCGACCTCACCCTGAATGACAGCGACTTTGTAACCGTGATCGGCGGCAACGGCGCCGGCAAGTCCACGCTGCTCAACATGATCGCCGGCGTATATCCGCTCGATTCGGGCGTTATCGAGCTCGACGGCAACGATATCTCGCGTCTGAGCGAGTCGCAGCGTGCCAAGTACCTGGGCCGCGTGTTCCAGGACCCCATGCGCGGCACCGCAGCCGACATGCAGATTGCCGAGAACCTGGCCCTCGCCAAGCGTTGCGGCCAGCGTCGCGGCCTTTCGTGGGGCGTCACCAAGGCCGAGAAAGATGAGTACGTTGAGCTGCTCAAGCGCCTGGACCTTGGTCTGGACACGCGTCTCAACGCCAAGGTCGGCCTGCTCTCGGGCGGCCAGCGCCAGGCACTCACCCTGCTGATGGCCACGCTCACCAGGCCGCGCCTGCTGCTGCTCGACGAGCACACGGCGGCCCTCGACCCCAAGACGGCCTCTAAGGTGCTCAACCTGACCGAGGAGATCGTCGACGAGAACCACCTGACCACGCTCATGGTCACGCACAACATGAACGACGCCATCCGTCTGGGCAACCGTCTGATCATGATGCACGAAGGCCACGTGATCTACGACGTGGCGGGCGATGAGAAGAAGTCGCTCACCGTAGCCGACCTGCTACAGAAGTTCGAGGAGGTCTCGGGCGGCGAGCTCGCCAACGACCGCATGCTGCTGAGCTAAAACCTGCCAAAAAGGGACAGGTTTATTTTGGTAGGTTTTATCTGCGCAAACGTCAAAACCGCCGCAAAGGGGCAGACGCCCTTGCGGCGGTTTTCGCATATTATGTCGATAATCCGATATTCAACCAGACATTCTGGCTAAGGACTAAGGAAACTGCCATGAAAAGTCTCCCCCGCCTTGCGTTAGCCGCCGCGTTGTTTGCCGGCTCGCTCGCAGGCATCCCAAGCCTCGCTTTCGCGGGGAACCTGCCCGCCGCTATTGACGGCTCTGTGACCGTCATGCACACCAACGATATCCACGGCAGCTACAAGTACAGCCACAACACAAGCAAGGGCACCGGCACCGTCGGCTTCGACGGACTGGCGGTCCTTTATAGCGCCCAGGGCAACGCCCCCGATCTTTTGCTCGATGCGGGCGACACCTTCCACGGACAGTCCTTCGCCACCATGAGCGAGGGCAAGAGCATCGCCGAGCTCATGGACACCTTCTACGCCGACGGCTACGACGCGACCACGCCAGGCAACCACGACTGGAGCTACGGTGCGGACAAACTCCGCACCATGACCGGCTACAGCACCACCGGTACGCCCTTCGCCATGCTCTGCGCGAACGCGAAGTCTACGAGCGGCGTATGGAGCTCGAGCATCACGAAGACGCTCGATCGCACCTGGGAGGATAGCGAGGATCACTCCACATTCGACTACAAAATCAAGGTCGGCGTCGTGGGTGCCATGGATGAGTCGCTGGGATCCTCGCTGCGCGCGGACCTGGTCGCGGGTACGTCGTTCTCGAGTGCCGCGAACGCCATCAATGCCGAGGCAGAGCAGCTGCGCAAGGAGGGCTGCGATGTTGTTGTGTGTATCGCGCACACGCTCGACGCCAAGACCTTTGCCACGCGACTCCGTGGCGTCGATGCCCTTATCGCAGGCCACGAGCACATCAACCTTAACGAGAAGGTGACGGGAGCCGACGGCAAGACAATCCACGTTGTCGAGGCGGGCAGTGCCTTTGCCGAGGTGGGACTGCTTTCCATTCCGTACAAATACGACACGAATGGCACCGAGACGACCGACGACGACACGGTCACGGTCCCTGCAGACGACAGCAACGAGAAGCTCTACACCGCCAAGAACGTCAACGACCTTTTGGCAGACCCCGACAAGGGCTCCGACTACCAAAGCCGCCTTGAAGCCGTCCGCAACAAGATCAAGCCGCTCGACGAGGACTTTGAAAACGAATCGAACAAGGTGCTCGGCACATCCACCACCAACTATTTCTACGGCGAGGACGCCGCAGGCACGCATGGTTGGGAAATGGTGCGCACCACCGATTTCCGTCCCAGCAAGGAGGGCAACACCACCAAGGCCCAGACCATCGGCCACGTGATTTGCAGCTCCTATCTTGACCTGACGGGCGCGGACCTCGCTATCGAAAACGCTGGCGGCATCCGCGGCGGCATCGCGGCGGGCAACGTGACCGCCGGCAACGTCATCGCCATCTCGCCCTACGGCAACACCGTGGAGACCTGGGCCATGACCGGCGCGGACTTCCTCGCAGCGCTCGAGCACTCGCTACAAATCAGCGACGATTGCAACGACAGCTACGAGCTTCAGCAGGCTTATGTGGCGGCCGGTCACACCGAGCAGGAGGCGCAAGACAAGTACAAGTGGCGCGATGACTCTGGCAGCGTTCTCTCCTTTGGCGGCATCAACGCGACGATTGATTGGACACGGCCCGAGGGCAAGCGCATTGTGAGTGCCACACTCACCAAAGACGGCAGCACGCTCGACCCCGCCAAGACCTATACCGTCGCCACCAACAACTACATCATCACCAACACGACCGACTTTCCCACCTTTGCACACGCCACCAAGTACACCGAGTGGGATACCTGCGAGTCAGCGCTAAGGGCGCTGATCGGGCAGAACGGCTGGGAGAGCAAGATGGCCGGGCTCGCCGGCACCATCGGCTTCGGCTCCGCAGCCGTGGACCCCACGCCCTCACCGGCCCCGACGCCTAAGCCCTCGTCTAAGACGGACACGGCGACCACGAAGGTCATCACCAAGAAGACGACCGGTAAGCTTGCCGCAACGGGAGACCGCACGCTGGCAGTAGTTGGCGCGTGCCTTATCGGCGGCATCATCGTCATCATGCTCGGCATTATCTGGAAGCGTCGACGCTAAGCTACACCGCCGGGCCTTACAGCCCCGCCGCGTAAACCTTATATCGAGCACAGAAGCCCGTCCGATGTGATCGGACGGGCTTCTTGGTGGGTATCATGGTTGGACGATCATTAGGAGGTTTTCCCTACATGGAATTGTTTGAGCCGATTCTTCATTTCTTTGAGCAACGGTGGGTCCACAACATCATCTGGGCCGTCATCTTGGCGATAGGCACCGCCGTCGCCGCCAAGGTCGTATCCAAGACCCTGAATCATCTGCTTAACCGAGACGATAACCCGCTTCCGGCATCGAGTATCTTCATCAACATCGCGCGCGCCGTCATTTGGATGATCGGCGGCAGCTTTATCCTCGACAACTGCTTTGGCATTAACGCAAACGCGCTCGTCGCCGCTCTTGGCGTCGGCGGCATCGCCATCTCGCTCGGCTTTCAGGACACGCTGTCAAACCTTATCGGCGGCATGCAGGTTACGTTTATGGGCATCATCAAGCCTGGCGACAATATCGAAGTCGGCGGCGTGTCGGGCGTGGTCCAGGACATCACCTGGCGCCACACGACCATCGAAGATGCCTGCGGGCAGACCATCATCGTCCCCAACTCCAACATCTCCAAGAACACGCTCGTGCATTTGATGCCCTTTGGGCGCGTGGCTGTGCCCGTTGCCGTAAAGGACACGTCCAAGTGGGCCTCGCTCGACGCGCTGGCAGACGAGCTGACCAGCGCCACCAAGGCCGCCGTGCTTCCCATCTCGGGCTTTGACAAGGAGCCGTATGTGCTCTTTAGCGAGATCGGCGACTTTGGCATTAAGGGCAAGATCATCTTTATCGTCAGCGACGACAGCACCACTTTCACCGCTGCCGACGCCTGCATCCGCGCCATCGCCCCCATCATTGCCTAAACCACCACAAAGGGGACAGGCACCTTTGTTGTGGTTTTCATTCGTGGTACCATGGTTCATATAGTTGTTTAAACGACTAAGGGAGCAACATCATGGAAGAGGCCTACCGTCAAGCACGCAAGCGCGGCGAGCAGGGACGCCGTCGCGCCATCAGCCAAAGCGAGCACCCGTACCTTACGGACCTCGACAGCCTCGTTGCCCAGCTCCCCTTAGGTCAGCGAGAGAATGTCGGCCTAAGGGATATTCCGCTCGAAATGGTCGTCGGTACGGTTACCAAGGGCCGTCAGTCCGCCTTTTCATGCAACTTTATGCCCCTGCTGCCGTTTGGCACCGAGTTCGCCCGCAAGTGGTCCAACCTCTACGACATCCAGGTAACCGAGGGTTATCGCGACCCCATCATCGTCACCGAGTTCATGCATCGGTTCTATGTCCAGGAAGGCAACAAACGCGTCAGTGTCCTCAAATTCCTGGACGCTCCGACGGTTTCGGCCAAGGTCACCCGTCTCTACCCCGGCACATGGGATTCCGTCGAAAGCCGCCTGTACGGCGAGTTCTGCGCGTTTTGGCGCGTCTGCCCCCTATACGAGATCGAGTTCTCGCGTGAGGGAAGCTACGAGACGCTCGCCAAGATGCTCGGTCAGAACCTTATCGAAAAATGGCCGCAGAAAAAGGTCGACTACCTGCGCCACACCTTCCTGCTCTTTAAGCGCGCCTACCTTCGCGCAGGCGGCGACCACCTGGACATTACGCCCGCCGACGCCATGCTCGTCTACCTCAATGTGTACAACCAGGACCGCCTGCTGGATACGCCGACGGATATCGTCGTAAACCGCCTGTGCAAGATCTGGCGCGAGCTGGTTATTGCCGGCAAAAATGACGAGGACAAGGTCGATCTTGTCGAAGCACCGAGCGTCGACGAGGAGGAGACGCCCGCCAAGTCCACCTCTGGCGTGCTCAACTTCTTTATGGGCAAGACCGTCTACTCGACGGCCAACCCCCTGCGCATCGCCTTTATCCATGAGTTCCCCTGTGCGACGTCGAGCTGGGACAGCCTGCACGACCAAGGGCGTCAGTATCTCGATGAGCACTTTGGCGGTATCGTGCGCACCGAGGCGTTCGAGGACTGTCACGATCCGGATGTGTTCTACGCCGCCGTGGAAACGGCTGTCAAACATGGAGCAAACGTCATTTTCTCGACCTCGCACCGCCTGATGGAATACACGCTCAGGGCTGCCGTTGAGTATCCCCGGGTTCGGTTCCTCAACTGCTCTATCGGCCTTCCCCATCAAAGCGTCCGTTCGTACTTTGGCAAGATGTACGAGGCCAAGTTTCTGCTGGGCGCCCTTGCGGCCAGCATGGCGGACAACCACCGCATCGGTTACCACGCGTCGGTCTTCGCCTCGGGCGCACTCAGCGAGATCAACGCCTTTGCGATTGGCGCCTCGCTGCTCGACCCGCGCGCGCAGGTCATCCTCACCTGGGGCGATGTTCCCGCCGGTGGTCTTGCCGAAGCCATGTGCCGCGAAGGCGTAAGCGTCATGACCGGCGCTGACATGTCAAAGTCGCTCGAAGACCCAACGGCCTACGGGCTTCACCGCTTGGTCGACGGCAAAGTCACCGGCATCGCCATGCCCGTATGGAACTGGGGCCGTTACTACGAGCTCATCGTTCGCAGCCTTCTTCACGGCACATGGGACGAGACCAGCGACGACAACCAAGTGCGCGCTGTCAACTACTGGTATGGCATGAGCTCCGGCGTTATCGACATCCGTTACGCTCCGGGCCTACCCTACCAAACGCGCAAACTCGTGCAGTTGCTCCGCAACGGCATTGTTGTGGGATCCATCAACCCCTTTGGCGGCGAGCTCCACAGCCAGAACGGCGTGGTACAGATCGAAGGCTTCCCTCCGCTGCCGAGCACGCAGATTGTCGAGATGAATTGGCTGGCGGACAACGTGGTAGGCACCATTCCGCAGCTCGACGATGAGCCGAAAGTCCCTGCCCTATGAAAATCCTTGCCATAGCCGATACCGAAGAACGATGCCTTTGGGAGTGCTTTCGCAAGGAACGCTTTGAGGGAGTCGACCTGATTTTGTCCGCCGGCGATCTGGACCCGGACTATCTTGAGTTTTTGGTTACGGTCATCAACAAACCGCTCGTCTACGTGCGCGGCAATCACGATGACCGCTACGCACGTCATGCACCGGGTGGATGTATCTGCGTAGAGGACAGCGTGTACACGTACCGAGGGATTCGCATTGCGGGCCTTGGCGGGTCCATGCGTTATCGCGACGGCGCCAACATGTACACCGAACGCGAGATGTCCAAGCGCATGCGTAAGCTGTCGCGTAAGGTTAGGATGGTCGGCGGGTGCGACATTCTGCTTACCCATGCACCCGCCGCCGGTATGGGTGATCTGGACGATCTGCCGCATCGAGGATTCGAGTGTTTTAACACAGCACTCGAATCCTGGAATCCCGACTACATGGTGCACGGGCATGTGCACCAAAGCTACGGTTGCGATTTTCAGCGCGAGCGTCAGCATGTGTGTGGAACGACGATCATCAACGCCTGCGGCTATACGCAGTTTGAGCTCGACCAGACGCACTACCCCATCCGCGGCTGGCAAGCAGCTTGGCTCAACTCACAAACCATGCGCCGCGAGCTCAAACGCCACGAAGCCATCGAGTCTTCAACAGCCAGAACACCCTGGTAACCACCATAAAGGGGACACTGTCCCCTTTATGGTGCTTTTGACGCGATAGCAAGAAACCCGGTCCTGCACAAGGCAGAACCGGGTTTCTTTAGCAATGCTTGCTGTACTCAGGCAGTAACTAGCAGTTACTCAGCCAGGAAGTCACGCTGGACAGCGGGATCGACCTTGACGCCAGGGCCCATGGTGGAAGACACGGAGATGGACTTGACGTACTTGCCCTTAGCAGAAGAGGGCTTGACGCGCAGAATCTCGGTGTACAGGGCAGCGTAGTTCTCGACGAGCTGCTGCTCAGAGAAGGACTTCTTGCCCAGGGGCACGTGGCAGATGCCGTAGCGGTCGGCGCGGTACTCAACGCGGCCAGCCTTGAGCTCGGAGACCATCTTGGCGACGTCCATGGTCACGGTGCCGAGCTTGGGGTTCGGCATGAGGCCACGGGGACCAAGGATCTTACCGATGCGGCCAACCTTGGCCATCATGTTCGGCGTAGCGATAGCGGCGTCGAAGTTGATCTCGCCCTTCTGAATCTGGGCGACGAGCTCGTCGGAACCGATGATGTCGGCGCCGGCAGCCTCAGCCTCACGGGCCTTCTCGCCCTCGGCGAAGACGGCAACACGAACGGTCTTGCCGGTGCCGTGGGGCAGGGAGATGGAACCACGGATGTTCTGGTCAGCCTTACGAGTATCGATGCCCAGACGGAAGTGAGCCTCGACGGTCTCGTCGAACTTGGCGGTGTCGAGCTCCTTGATGAGCTTGGCAGCCTGAAGGGGGGTGTAGAGCGTGGCGCGGTCGATCTTCTCGGCAGCGGCGTTATAGCTCTTACCATGCTTAGCCATGTGCATTACCTCCTGTGGTTAAACGGGCGTGAGCCCTCCCACATCGTATCGTGTGCCCTATTGCACACATTTAACGGGCGCCCCGGTCGGAGCACCCGCCGTTACCATAAGAAATCGCTACTCAGCGATGGTGACGCCCATGGAACGGGCGGTACCGGCGATGATCTTCTTGGCGGCGTCAATGTCGTTGGCATTGAGGTCCGGCATCTTGATCTCGGCGATCTTGGTGAGCTGCTCCTGGGAGAGCTGACCAACCTTGTCAGCCTGGGGCTTAGCGGAACCAGACTTGAGGTTCAGCTCCTTCTTGATAAGGTGAGCCGCCGGCGGGGTCTTGGTGATGAAGGAGAAGGACTTGTCCTCGTAGACAGAGATCTCAACGGGGATGATGTCACCCTTCTTGTCCTGCGTCTCGGCGTTAAAGGCCTGGCAGAACTGCATGATGTTCACGCCAGCAGCGCCCAGGGCGGGGCCGACGGGAGGAGCAGGGTTTGCTGCACCAGCAGGAATCTGGAGCTTAATGACGTTGGCAACCTTCTTCTCAGCCATGGTCATTCCTTTCGAATCACGAGTGTGAAGTACTTGCTATATCGTAAGCACGCACGTGTTAGAAGCACTCCTGAGATGAGCAGTCACAGAAGAAGCACGCTCGCGCGAACGGACGAAAACTTAAGCGATGACAGCGACCTGGTTAAAGTCGAGCTCGACCGGCGTCTCGCGGCCAAAGATCATCAGCGTGACCTTGAGCTTGCCAGCCTCGGTGTTAACCTCGGAGACCTTGCCATCAAAGTCGGTAAGCGGGCCATCGGTGACGCGGACGGACGTACCGACCTCAATATCAACCGAGGTGCGCTTGGGCGAATCGCCCTTACCGGGACGACGAGTCATCTTGTTGTACTCGTCGCGGGAAAGCGGAGCGGGCTTGCCGTTGCCGCCTAGGAAACCGGTGACGCCAGGCGTGTTACGAACACACGTCCAAGCATCATCATCCATCTCCATGCGGACAAGGACATAACCCGGGAAAATCTTGGAATCCTTAGTCTCACGCTTGCCACCCTCTTTAATCTCGGTGACACGCTCCATAGGAATCTCGATATCAAAGATACGGTCCTGCATGCCCATAGTCTCGATTCGATGCTCGAGATCGGACTTAACACGGTTCTCGTATCCAGAGTAAGTGTGAACGACGTACCAACGCTTAGACATGGTTTAGCCCCTCAATCCAGAGAACAGAGCAAGAGCCTCGCCAAAGCCAGCATCGAGCAGAGCGATGACGACGCCGACGACGATCAGAGAAGCGCAAACGACGACCGAGTAGTTCACGAGCTCCTTCTTATCGGGCCACGTGACACGCTTCATCTCGGACTTGACCGAAGCGAAATACTTCTTGGTGCGGGCGAAGAAACCAGGCTTCTCGTTCTTCTTGGACTTCGCAGCCTTCTCGTTCTTCTTGGCAACGGCCTTCTTGGCCTCAACCTTGGAGTTGGCGGCAGCGTTGTTGGCAGGCGCCTGCTGCTGAGCCTTCTTCTTGTTCTTCTTGTTGGCCATTTGGGTTACCTCCGCGCAATGCGCTTATACATGAGTAAACCGTAAGCCCCCAATTGGGAGCTTACGGAATAATGACTGGCACGCCAGGAAGGACTCGAACCCTCAACACTCGGTTTTGGAGACCGATGCTCTACCAATTGAACTACTGGCGTATATGACTAGAGACTAGCGAGTCTCTTTGTGCAGCGTGTGGTGACGGCACCAGGGGCAATACTTCTTGATCTCCATACGATCAGGCATGGTCGACTTGTTCTTGGTGGTCGTATAGTTGCGGCGCTTGCACTCAGTGCACGCAAGAGTAACTAGAGTACGCATGTATCCTGAACCTTTCATTTCCGCCCCGTACGGGCACGAGTTGTTACTTTATCAGCTCCACGTAAGTGCTGTCAATGAAAACCTCGAGTCAATTGGTTCTCGGTGGATCCATTCATATTTGGAACACATCAATGAAGCCATCGAGATCTAATCGACGGTGCATCCAGGACCATTGTCGATCCTCTCGACACCAGCAACGGCTCAATATCCATTGCAGAAAAGAACCCGGCACCCATATAAGTGCCGGGTTCTCTAAGTCAGCTATATCAAAGAGCTAATTTACTCAATGATCGTGGAGACGATGCCCGAACCGACGGTGTGGCCACCCTCGCGGATAGCGAAGCGCAGGCCCTCCTCCATGGCGATCGGGTGGATGAGGTCGCCCTCGATGGTGATGTGGTCACCAGGCATAGCCATCTCGGTGCCCTCGGGGAGCTTGACCGTACCGGTAACGTCGGTGGTACGGAAGTAGAACTGAGGACGATAACCATCGAAGAACGGGGTGTGACGGCCGCCCTCCTCCTTGGTCAGAACGTAGATCTCACCGGTGAACTTGGTGTGCGGGGTAACCGAACCGGGCTTGCAGAGAACCTGGCCGCGCTCGATGTCCTCGCGCTTGATGCCGCGGAGCAGCAGACCGACGTTGTCGCCAGCCTCGCAGAAGTCCATGGACTTACGGAACATCTCGATACCGGTAACGACGGTGTTCTGGGTATCCTTGATGCCGACGATCTCGACGGGCTCGTTGAGCTTGAGCTCACCGCGCTCGACACGGCCGGTAGCAACGGTACCACGGCCGGAGATGGTCATAACGTCCTCAACGGCCATCAGGAAGGGGAGGTCGTTGTTACGAGCAGGCGTCGGGATGTACTCGTCGACGGCCTTCATGAGCTCGCGGATAGCGTCCATCCACTTGGCGTCGCCCTCGAGAGCGCCCAGAGCGGAACCACGGATGACGGGAATGTCGTCGCCGGGGAAATCGTACTCGGAGAGGAGCTCACGGGTCTCCATCTCGACGAGGTCGATGAGCTCGTCATCGTCGACCATGTCGCACTTGTTCAGGAAGACGACGATGTAGGGAACGCCGACCTGACGGGCGAGCAGGATGTGCTCGCGGGTCTGAGCCATGGGGCCGTCGGTAGCGGCGATGACCAGGATAGCGCCGTCCATCTGAGCAGCACCGGAGATCATGTTCTTGACGTAGTCAGCGTGGCCCGGGCAGTCAACGTGAGCGTAGTGACGGGCAGCAGTCTCGTACTCGACGTGGGAGACGGAGATCGTAATGCCGCGCTCGCGCTCCTCGGGAGCCTTGTCGATGTTCTCGAACGCAGTGAAGTCAGCCTTGCAGCCCTCGGTCTCGGAGAGAACCTTGGTGATGGCAGCGGTCAGCGTGGTCTTGCCGTGGTCGACGTGACCAATGGTGCCGATGTTAACATGCGGCTTAGTGCGCTCAAACTTCTCTTTGGCCATAAAGCCCTCCTCTAAACAGGTCGTCCCCGGACGGGACTTTGCCTTTATACCATAGTGGCCTCTCAACATACTATTGAGAAGCCACCGTGTTACCTATGGTAGCGGTGACTGGATTCGAACCAGTGACGCCACGGGTATGAACCGTGTGCTCTAACCAACTGAGCTACACCGCCGGATGGAGCCTGCAACCAGACTTGAACTGGTGACCTCTTCGTTACCAACGAAGTGCTCTACCGACTGAGCTATACAGGCACTTGACGGGTGGGAGCTATAGGATTCGAACCTATGTAGGCAGAGCCAACGGGTTTACAGCCCGTCCCCATTAACCACTCGGGCAAACTCCCAATCGTTCAAGTATCCGCAGGTCCTTTGGTCTTTTGGACCGCCGCCCCCGCGAACGAAAAAGATAATACGATGCAACCTTGGGGGCTGTCAACGAAAACCTCTAGATACACGGTGCCGGGCGTATCTATATAGCTGTGACCTGCGGTTTTGTTGAGTTTGGATATGAAGGACGGTGGATTTGGCTACGCTTGTGACATTTCACGAGGGAACACTTTGTCACGGTGGAGTACATCTGCAGCATCGACCTTCGATACCGACCCTCTTGCACTATTACATAGGTCACGATCGTGCTTCCACGGCACGTTCAAGCGTGGATAATCTCCCGCTTTTAGCGCGGCTCTAAGCCCAAAGCGGAGATTATCCACGCTCATTCTCCAGACGGGAGAACTATAGAGCCGCGACTGCTCGGGCCAGACCAAAGTAGACCCATAGAGCGGCTCCCCCTTGGTGCAGGGGTAGCGACTCAAGTAACACGACGATAGCAAGTCGAAGAAATAGGTCATGGCGTATTTCGAATAAACGCCGAGTCGGTCAATTCCGTTTCCCGCATTACCAAGACGATATACACGGTCAAAAGACCTCGATTTGTCATCGTTGCTAAACGCAGTAATTAGAATCTTCCTGCCCGAACGGCAATCAAGATACTCACGCGCCTGGGACGCAAATAGCCCGGAGACCGATACGAGAATTATCAATGACTGCGAAGCGTCTCCCATGTTTTTCAATTCCGCGACGTTAGCCCCAGCAACTATGCGAACTATCTTGCCCGCATAAAACATTTCCTGCTGAAATCGTACGAGATTGGCGCTCACATTATTGGTGCACCAGATTTCAACGTTTTTATGGCCATCAATTTCGTCGGCAAGGTGCTTAATAGCGATATCGGACACGCCGCTTTCAACCTCAGCGAACATCTCGATCATGCGAACGTCGAGCTCTGCCCTGTACTCCTCGTAGCCAAATTCCTCCTCTCGATGGCTTAAGTCGCTTGGAAAGACTGATTGAGTAAATGATTCTTTCAAATCGCTAAGAGACTGGTAGCCCAATCGATTGCAGAAACGACGAACAGCGGAACGGGTCACGAATGCATCGCGGGTTATTGTGGCAACATTGATTTCGCTCGAACGCCTAATGTGAGCGATGAGATATCGAGCGATGGCGGCATCGTTTGACCCAAACTCGCTGTTGATGATGGAGCTAATGCGATTGAGCACATCGAAGTCATTGATATTCACGTGATCCCTCTTTCCGCTCTCCTCGAAATCATAGTTCATTTATTGAATCAAACAGCTTTGGTCGTTCTCCTATGATTCAAATCAGTTGACGTCATCTTAATCGTAATTCCGCCACACGTATCCACCGTGTTGAATGATGGAAAGGGGATTCATGGGCAACGTGAACAACATCCCGTTTCTCTGGGGTTCCGCCACGGCGTCTTATCAGTGCGAGGGTGCCTGGAACGAAGACGGCAAAGGCCTTGGCGAGTGGGATTTCTTTAACCACACAAGCAATAAGAACATCAACCATGTTGACGGTGATGTATCTTGCGACTTCTACCATCGCTATGAAGAAGATATCCGCATGATGAAAGAAGGCGGACAAAACACCTATCGCTTCTCTCTTTCATGGAGTCGAATCATCCCCACGGGTATCGGTGAAGTGAATGAAAAGGGTATCGATTTTTATAATCGGGTCATTGATTGCTGCCTCGAAAATGGCATAGAGCCCAACGTTACGCTGTTCCATTACGATCTGCCATTCACGCTTGCTTGCAAAGGCGGATGGCTGAACAACGATATGGCAGAGTGGTTCTGCAAATACGCCAAGATTTGCTTTGAGCGCTTTGGAGACCGCGTCAAAATCTGGGCTACCGTTAACGAGCCGCATTTCTACAGCTACTGCGTAAACATGTTGGGCAACTATCCCCCCAATCGATCGCTCGACGTTCAGTCGTACATGCAGTTTCAGTACAACCTGATGCGCGCAAGCGCACTCGCAGTCCGAGCATATCGTCAAATGGGCTACGACGGCATCATCGGCGCCGTCCACGATGGCGGCGTTGTCGAACTCGACCCGGCAACCGAGCACCCCGATGACGTATTTCGATACGCAGACTTTTTCGCCAATCGCATGATTCTGGCACCAGCACTTCAGGGTCAACTGCCGCCAGAAATGGACGAAATCCTTGAAAAACTTGGCGTCTCGCTCTATCGATCCCCAAATGACGTAGAAGAATTCAGAGACGGTAAAGTCGATTTTATTGGACTCAACGTGTATTGCCGAGAGTATGTAACCGACTGGCACGGTGGAGAGCTTGCCGTTTCGGCGAACAATAAGGGCGGTTCGAGCAAAAAGGTCGAAGGAAAATGCATTGCGCCCTTGTTTGAAAGCGCCCGCGACAGCAATGTTCCCCGCAATAAATGGGGCCGCGAAATACTCCCAAGTTGCATGTATTCAACCATCATGGATGTCCACGAGCGCTATGACGCGCCCCGCATCTTTATTACGGAAAACGGACATGGCGCCTATGAGCAACCAGACGCAGACGGAATAATCCACGATGATGACCGCATCGAGCTTCTGGGCCAGTTCATCGAGCACATGATGAGGGCTAAGCGCGACGGCGCGCGCGTTGAGGGCTACTACCTCTGGTCGACGATGGATCTGTATAGCTGGATCAACGGCTACGAAAAACGATACGGACTTGTCCATATCGACTTCGAGAACAATCTGGAGCGCACCCCCAAAAAGAGCTGGTATTGGTACCGAGACCTTATCTCGAAGTATCAGGAGCAGGAAGGTTAGGAGAAAGAGATGAAATATCAGGCAATGTCCGAAACAGTCCTAAAGGCTGTTGGCGGCAAAGAGAACATTACATCGGTAACTCATTGTGCGACGCGCCTTCGCATCGACGCACGAGACACCTCGATCATCGATCTCCAGCTCGCCAAATCGGCTGACCAGGCGCTCGGGGCAGTAGTCAGCGGTGGCCAGCTTCAGGTGATCATCGGCCCCAACGTCACCGAGGCCTACAACGACTTCCTCGACTTCGCGGGAATCGAAGTCGGCGGTGGCACGGTTGCCGACGATGCCCAAACCGCCAAAGACCTTGCAGAAGGCATTAAAAGCGGTAACACCGCCATGGGCTTGATTGAGAAATTCGGGAACGTCTCTGCACAGGTATTCATGCCCATCGTCCCGGCGCTCATCGTTGGCGGACTCATTCTTTCGATCAAGAATCTCCTGGTCAATTATTGTGGATTGAGCACCGATAGCGGAACCGCCCAGGTTCTGCTGGCGATCTTCAGCGCCTCATTTAGCTTCCTGCCCGTTTACCTCGGCTATCAGCTCGCCGCCGTCATGAAGATGCAGCCTATCATGGGCGCACTGCTGGGCGCAATCATGATTAGCTCGTCTATTAGCGGTGCTGAGGGTCTCGACTTTCTTGGCATCCCCATCCCGACGAATGACTACTCGAGCACGGTGGTGCCAATCGTACTGGGCGTTGTGTTCATGTACTTTGTTGATCGCGGTCTTCAGAAAATCATCCCCGACATTACCAAACTGTTCTTGAAGCCGCTGCTCACCATGTTCATCGTCGTGCCTGTTGAGCTGATTATCCTCGGCCCCGCCGGCAGCATGATGGGCTACGCGCTGAGTGATGCCGCCACGTGGCTCATGGATAACGTGGCATTTATCGCTACTCCAATCCTTGCAGCCCTTAACCCCTATTTTGTCATGCTCGGTCTTGATAAGGCCTACATCGCGATCGAAGTTACGAGCTTGGCGCAGCTCGGCTGGGCGCCCATCATCTTTGGCTTCATCTCAAACCTCTGCATTGGCGGCACGAGTCTCGCCTTGGCAACTGCAATGAAAGGCAACAAGGAGAAGAGAGGTATGGTCACCACGGTTGCCGTCACCGCACTCTGTGGCGTAACTGAGCCCGCATTTTACGGCTGCCTCATCGAGCGTCCCCGCCTGCTTGTCGGCACAGCAATCGGCGCCCTCTGCGCGGGACTCCCTGCAGGCATCTTCGTCCTGAAGGAGTATGTTGCGGGAGCATGCCCCGGTCTTCTTTCTGCGCTGATCTTTATCGCTCCCGATGGATCCATGGGCAACTTCGTACTGGCGTGCGTTGTCGCCGTCATCGCCATCGTTGTCTCGTTCATCGCTGCACGCGTGATCATCAAGAAGAATCCCAACTATATTGAGTAGATGCCCGCTGCTTGCATTGGGGACATCCTCGGCAGACCATTAGCAAGAACCCAAGAAGTCCCTTAGGAGCTCGATTAATCCATTCGGATTCCTCAGGCACAAACGACCCCGATTCCACAATGAAATCGGGGTCGTTGTTTCTAAAGCCTTCGATAGACAATCGGTGTTTACCTTAGCTCCCTATCCAAGTTAATTATCCACGCTCGTTCTCCGGTCGGAAGATTTTCTTCTCTCGCGTGTCCAGAAATCCACGCTCGAGCAGAACATCCAGGTCCGCACCCGCCCTTGTCTCGATCTGTAACAGCAAGAGGCCTATTCCGCTTCTACATGTTACAGATCAAGATATTCCTAAAACACCCTAAGTTTCATCTCAATCTGTAACAGTTAGATGCCAAATATCGGTCTTGGTGTTACAGATTTAGACAAACTGGAGGACGAGACAAACCAAAAACGGGATGGGCGCTAACCCGATGGCGCACCACCTAAATAGAAACGGGCTCTGTCCCATATAGAGACAGAGCCCGAAACTCTCATGGAGCCAGTGACAGGAATCGAACCTGCAACCCACTGATTACAAATCAGTTGCGCTACCGTTGCGCCACACTGGCACACTTGGCGCTTTCGCGCGAAGCCTGTTAAGAATAAAGGAATTACGGACGGGGCGCAACAGGCCACACGGCGTTATACAAATATGCAAAATCCAGCAACAACAGGTACCAGGCCCGTTCATTTCTGTCGGTTCGCCCTCAATCTCAAAACCATTCGTCAGAACGAATAGTTTTAATTACAATTGCTATATATAAAACTATTCGTTTTGACGAAGGGTTTCGTGATGCTTACTACCAAGGAAGCCGCCGAGCTGCTCGGCATCACTCCGCGCAGGGTGCAGGAGCTCATAAAAAACGGAGCACTTGATGCCCGCAAGGCTTCTGGTGTATGGCTCATCGACAAAGACAGCGTCGACACGCGACTCCGTTCCGTGACCAAAACGGGGGGACGTCCCCGCCGCGGCCACGGTAAGAGCGAGATCGCGTTCACCCTCATGAACCGCACGTACGAAGTCGCTCAGCTGGTCTACAGTACATCGCGAAAAGACTTTACCCACATCGGTGCCGACATCGATTACGCCCACGCCCCTATTGGAGTATTTGGCCCTAATAGCCCCATATCGCTAGACTCCTTCCGCATCTGGTGGCGCGGCCGCGGTATCCCGCTCGCACGCATTGGGCTAGCCTCCCTGCTTGCAGAAGCCGCAGTCGATGTTCCCGATGAACTCGTTCAGCGAAATCTCGGCCTCTCCTTATCCGACCAGTATTGGATTAGGCCCCAAGGTTCCGGTCTCACCTGGGAGGATATCAACTTCTTCAATAACGCCTTTGATGACGTCTCGCTGTCCATTGCACCCTTTGCCCCAGAGGGAAAAGCGGCTGCCGCAAAGCCCGATAACACCTCGGACGGCAATCTTCAAAAGTACTGGACGTGCGAGGGCGAACGTCGAATTCTGCATAAGGCAGGAGCGCACCTGGACCAGGAACCTTATAACGAGCTGGTGGCGACCGCGCTCCACCGTCGCATCCTAAACGCCTGCGATTATGTGCCTTACTCGCTCGAGGGCACGGGCACTTCCGCCCTGAGCACATGCGATGTCTTCTTAACTGATGAAGAAGAGTATGTCCCTGCGTTCTATGTAAACCAGCACGCAAACGCAGATGAACGGCTAACCGACTACGAGCGATATGTAGCAAACTGCGAGGAGCTCGGGGTGACAGGCGTCAAGGATGCCCTTGACCGCATGATCGTATGTGACGACATCATTGCCAACTACGATCGTCATTGGCGCAACTTCGGCCTCGTGCGAAACGTAAACACGCAAGCTTGCAGACCTGCCCCCATCTTCGATTCGGGCTCATCGCTCTGGTGCAACATATCACTAGAGGAGCTTAGGGCGGGAGAGCACAGTTTTACCAGCGCACAATTTCATTCAAGCCCCGCCAAACAAATGTTGCTCGTCGAGGACATGGGCTGGTTTGACTGCGACAAACTCGAAGGCTTCGTTGACGAGGCAATCGAGATTCTGTCTAAAAACGATGCTCTAGCAGCGAGACTACCTTATCTAAAAGAGGCGCTAACGTGGCGCCTCGAAAGAATGATCGACATCGCTGAATGGAGTTAGCAAGGCAGCATTGCCCCGCCAACTCCCCTACCGTCCGCGCAACGCCTTGAGCTTGGCCAGGGTATCGGGGCTCAGGCGGCTGCCCAGAGTCATCTTGATCTGCGGAGCTTCCTCTGCCTCGTGAACGTCGTTATCGATCTGTTTGATCTCGTCCACCAGCATACGGCTCGAGATGCGCGTGACGCCCTTGCCCATGACGACGGCCTGTATTGTGCCGTCACTCGATACCACGGAGCACGCGCGGCCTTCCTCGCGCGCCTCGATGCAGAGCTTCTGCACCACGGTATCGGCAGAGACGCCCGTCGGTGAGAACTCGATACGCACGCCGCGGGCCGGCAGGTTGGGGCGCTCGCTGGAGATATTGCCCGCGCCGTCGAACACGACTACGGCCTCGTAGCGGCCCTGGGCAAACGCCGCCACGTCGTTGATGAGCGCGGTGCGCGCCATATCGTGGACGTCACTGGAATACGGATCGTCGGAATGGTCGTACACGAGCTTTTCGTAGCGCGGCGTGCAGTGGATCACGTTGTAACCGTCGACCACCAGCAGCTCGGGCTTATTGGAGTGCACCGTCGAGACTGGGTCGGCGATGGCCTGCGCAAACGCATTGCCGCCCACGCCATAGGTCGCGGCCGAAACAATCGGCTTGGCCGAGCCCTCGCCAAAGCGCTTGGCCTTGGACTTGGCGCGGTTCTTCTTGGACATGCGCTACTCCTCCCCCATGAGCTCGCCGGCATTGCGGCGCAGCCATTCAAAGCACAGCGCCGTGGTCGCCTGGGCAACATTGAGGCTCTCGGTCATGCCGCGCTGGGGAAGCTTGGTCAAAAAGTCGCACTTCTCGAGCACCAGGCGCGAGATGCCGTCGCCCTCGGAGCCCATGACGAGCGCAACGCGGCCCTCGAAGGGAGCGTCCCAGCAGCTGCCCTCGGCGTGCTCGGAGGCGCCACCCACCCAAAAGCCAGCGGCCTTGAGGTCATCGAGCGCACGGGCGATATTGGGAACCTGTGCGATGGGCAGGTGCATGACGGCGCCGGCAGAAGTCTTGTAGCTGCCCACGGTCACGCCGGCGGCACGCTTGTTGGCGATGATGACGCCGGCCGCGCCCACAACCTCGGCGGAGCGCACGATGGCGCCAAAGTTGCCGTCGTCAGTCACGTGGTCGAGCACCACGACAAGTGCCGGGCCCTCGCCTGCGCGGTCGAGAATATCGGCGACATCGGCATAGGGGAAGTTGCCAACCTCGAGCGCAATGCCCTGGTGAGCGCCATGGCTCGACAGCGCATCGAGCTGCGCGCGCGGCACATACTTAATGCGGACGCCCGCGGCGTTGAGGTCGTCGACCAGGCGCGACAAGGCAGCATCGCGCTCCCCGCCCTCGGCGATGAGTGCGCACTTGATGGGAAAACCAGTGCGCAGCGCCTCGGCGGCAGCACGACGACCTTCGATAAACTCGCCCTTGGGAGCCTGGACAACGTCGCGGTTGCGATCGCGCTGCGGACGTGCGGCCTGGGTGCGATCGCGCTGGCCCTTGGAAGCGGCAGAGCGATCATTGCGGCGAATCGGACGCGAGCCAGAAGCAGCCTGCTTGCCTCCACGCGATGCACGCTTGCGATTGTCGGCCATAAAGCGGCCTCCTTTAAATACTTTTCAAACAGGACAAAAGAAGCGACCGCTTAAGACGAATAGCTCAAGCGGTCGGTACGGGTTTTCCAAGTGCCCGAGATTGCCGTGAAAGAGGAGCGACGCGTACTTGAGTACGCGAGCGACGGTTTGAACGGCAAGGTCGGGTGCTTGGGAAACCCGCGGGGATTAGAGAGATTTGATACGGGTGCCGGCGGCGGTATCCTCAATGGTGAGGCCCAGGTCCTTGAGCTGGTCGCGGATGGCGTCGGCCAGATCCCAGTTCTTGGCGGCACGGGCCTCGGCGCGGGCCTCGAGAATCTTGGCAGCAGCCTCGTCCACGTCGTCGCCCGTGTAGGCGACCAGGCCGGCGGCAACGCCTAGCAGACCCAGCGGCAGCTCTACCTTGGGCTCGGGGAGCTCAACGCCAAACGTATCGAGCAGCTCGGCCAGCGTGTCGGCGGCGGCAAGCGCGGCGGCCTTGTCGGCAGCATCGCCCGCCTGCTCCAGGTACTGGTTGCACTCGGTCACAAAGCCAAAGACGGCACCCATGGCACCGGCGGTGTTAAAGTCGTCGTCCATGCACTCCTTAAAGGCGGCGCGGGTCTCGGCGGCCTTGGCGGCAAACGCCTCGGCGGCAGCCGCATCGGCATCGGCCGTCGCATGGTTCGCGGCCCAACGCAGGTTCTCGACCGTACCGGCGATACGCGTGAGCGAGTTCTCGGCACCCTCCAGGCGCTCCCAAGAAAAGTCGAGAGGTGAGCGATAGCTCGTCTGCAGCATCAGCAGGCGCAGGGCGGCAGCGGAGTGCTGCTCGAGGACCTCGGCCAGCGTAAAGAAGTTGCCGAGCGACTTGGACATCTTCTCGCCGTCTACCAGCAGCATGCCCGTGTGCATCCAGGTGTTGGAGAAGCCCTGGTGCCAGGCGCAGGTGGCCTGGGCGCACTCGTTCTCATGATGCGGGAAGGCAAGGTCGGAGCCACCGCCGTGGATGTCAATCGGGGTGCCCAGGTAGCGGTGCACCATGGCGGCGCACTCGGTGTGCCAACCGGGACGCCCCTCGCCCCAGGGGCTCGGCCAGCTGGGCTCGCCGGGCTTGGCGGCCTTCCACAGGGCAAAGTCGAGCGGGTCGTTCTTGTCCTCGTTCTCCTCGATGCGCGCGCCAACCATAAGGTCGTCGATGTTGCGGCCCGAGACCTGACCATAGTTGGGATCGCTGCGCACGGCAAAGTACACGTCGCCGTTATCGGCGGCGTAGGCGTGGCCCTGCTCGATGAGCGTCTTGATCATGGCGATCATGGGGCCGATCTCCTTGGTGGCGCGAGGACGCACATCGGGATCGAGCACGTTGGCGGCGCGCATAACGCCGATAAACTTGTCAGAGAACTCCGTCGCAACCTCGGCGGCGGTACGGCCCTGCTCGTTGGCGCGCTTGATGATCTTGTCATCGACATCGGTGAGGTTCTGGGCAAACGTGACCTCGTAGCCGCTCGCGATGAGCCAGCGACGAATCACGTCAAAGCTGATGAACGTGCGGGCATTGCCGATGTGGATGTTGTCGTAGACCGTGGGGCCGCACACGTACATGCGGACCTTGCCGGACTCGATGGGCTGGAACTCTTCCTTTTTATGGGTAGCGCTGTTATAGATACGCATTCGTTACTCCTTAACGGTTTTCTGTAGCAGGCAGACGGCCCAGGCGCCGATTCCCTCGCCCTGGCCTTCCCAACCGAGCTTTTCGGTCGTAGTGGCGGCGACGCCCACGTTTTCGACGTCAACGCCCAGGGCATGGGCAAGGTTGGCGCGCATGGCATCGCGGTGCGGGGTGATCTTGGGTTGTTGACAGGCAATGGTGCAATCGGCATCGACAAACTCGAAGCCCAGCTCGCGCGCATAGCCCATCACGCGAGCGAGCAGCACCATCGAATCAGCACCCTCATAGGCGGGGTCGGTATCGGGGAATAGCTTGCCGATGTCTCCCCCGCGGCAGGCGCCCAGAATGGCGTCGGCCAAGGCGTGCGCGAGCACATCGGCATCCGAGTGGCCCAGCAGGCCGCGCTCGTAGGGAATGTCGACACCGCCGATGATACATCGACGCCCCTCCACCAGACGGTGGACGTCGTAGCCATGGCCAATGCGCAGGTTACTGAACATGGGGAAGGTCCTCTCCCTCGGCCATGCGGCCAAGCAGAATCGCGGTTACGGGACGCAGGTCCTCGGGCACCGTCACCTTAAGGTTATCGCGCGGGCTCTGGACGCAGCGGACGCGCCCACCCATGCGCTCGACCAGCGACGAATCATCGGTGCCGATAAAGCCCTCGGCAATGGCTGCAGCATGGGCGCGCTTCATAGCATCGACGCTAAAGATCTGCGGCGTCTGCGCTGCCCAGTAGAGCTCACGCGGCGGCGTCTCGACGATATTGTCGCCATCGACGATCTTGAGCGTGTCGATCGCGGGCTGGCCGCACACGACACCGTCGAGCGAGCGGTCGCTCACGAGCACGTCGATAGCGTGGTCGATGGCCTCGGTCGTAATGAGCGGACGGGCGCCGTCGTGGATAGCGACATATTCGAAACCCGCCGGCACCGCGTGCACGCCGGCGCGGGTGGAATCCTGACGAGTATCGCCGGCATCGGCAAAGCTGATGGGCGTGTCATAGTCAAACGGGTCGATAGCCAAGCGGCGCATCTCGGCACGGCGCTCGGCAGGGCAAACCACGACGATATGGCCGACCTTGTCGCTACGATCGAACGCGCGGATGGACCAGCTCATGAGCGGACGGCCCGCCACGTTAACGAGCTGCTTGCCGCCGGGATTTCCAAAGCGCTGGCCGCTGCCGCCGGCAACGACCACGGCGCATACGGGCGCCATTATGCGTTCCCCTGTTTGGTGCCCTTCATGCGGTACAGCGAGTCCGCAAGAATGGCAGGGTTGTTGACGCCAAAGTCGCCCAAGCGCTCCGGATCCTCGCTGATGTCATCCATGAGCTCCTGCAGCGAGCCGTACTCGTCGACGATCTTCTCGGCCACGCCGTCGCGCACGACGGACACGCGCGAAAGCGTGCGCAGGCCCAGCGGCGTCATGACGGAGTCCTCGTCCAAGTCGTCATAGCCCAGAACTGCCGCCACGTGCTGCGGGTCGGACAGGTCCTTAGGCGTCATACGGGCAAGCTCAGCGCGAATCTTCTCGGCGTTGGCCTCAGAGGAATCGCTTGCGTAGTCGCGGATCATCAAGTCGTATTCGGTATCCATGCTGGAGCCCGCGAGCTGCTCGAGCTGCATCTGCACGAGCTTGCCCTGGTTACCCAGCTTGACGATGCAATCCTTAAGCTCGGTCTTTGCCTGTTGCATGATCTCGAAACTCGAGAAGATGCCGGTGATGTCGGCGAGCGTGACGTAGTCGTCGAGCTCAAGGGCCGTCAGGCGCAGCAGGGAGCGATCGAGCGACTGACGGGTAGTCTGGAGCGTGGCGACGAGCTGGTTGACCGAGCTCATGATGGTGGTGACGGGCTGGATCTCGTAGCTCTTGCCGTGGACGTACACGTTGACGACGGCACGACGAGCCGAAACCGAGATCACGATGGCGTCGGTGAGCACCGACATGCGAGCGGCAGTACGGTGACGCATGCCCGTCTCACTCGTGGCGAGCGAGGGATCGGGATTGAGGTGGAAGTTGGCACGCAGGATCTGGGTGAGGTCGCCATCGATAACGATGGCACCGTCCATCTTGGAGAGCTCGAACAGGCGGTTCGAGGTAAACGAAATGTTGAGCGGGAAGCCGTCGTTACCGGCGGCGAGCACGTTTTCGGTGTCGCCGACGCAGATAAGGGCGCCCAGGTGACCGGCAATGATCATGTCGAGGGCGGTGCGGATCGGCTGACCGGGGGCAGTCAGGCGGATGGCCTGTTCCATACGCTTTTGCAGCTCGTTCTTATCCAAGGCATCGCTCCCATCGTATACGCTCCATAAACGTCAATAAGTTTCTCACGGTTTGCCCCTGTGACGCCCGCAAAATCCGATGCTTACAGAATGAGCGAACACAGCTGAGAGCCCCAATCCAAATGAGCTGCTTATGTGGTAGCATCGGGATTCGCATAAATGAGGGAGTAGTCGCGTGATCGGGTTCGCCTCCGGTGGCGCGGCAAGTCAACACACTGGCCGATGCGGCCTGGCTTGCCTTAATGAACGAGACTCGTGGCTGTGCGCGCAACGCGTACGCCACGAGTCTTTTTTGTTACTCCCCCAAGAGGTACACGCGGGCCCGCCCGCAGAGAGGGAGCCAGACTATGGGACTCGCAGAGCTCGTGTTGCTCGCCGTTGGCCTTTCGATGGACGCCTTTGCCGTATCCATCTGCAAGGGCCTTGGCATGAAAAAGATCAACCTTAAGGTCGCCGTAGTGCTCGGCCTGTTCTTTGGCGGCTTCCAGGCAGGCATGCCCGTGATCGGATGGGCGCTTGGCAGTCAATTCATGAGCATCATCGGCCCCATCGACCACTGGATCGCCTTTATCCTTTTGGCCTTCATCGGCAGCAAAATGCTGTGGGAAGCCTTTACCGAAGACGAGGATGAAGACGACGGCAAGGATGCCGAGAAGATTGAACTGGGCGAGTACCTGATCCTCGCCATCGCCACCTCAATCGACGCCCTGGCCGTGGGCATCTCGTTTGCCGCGCTCTCGGTTGACATCGTGCCCGCTGTATCGCTTATCGGCGTCACAACGTTTATCTTCTCCGTCGCCGGCGTAGCGATCGGCCACACCTTTGGCGCGCGCTACGAAAAACCCGCCACCATCGTGGGCGGCGTTGTGCTTATCCTTATCGGGCTTAAGATCTTGCTGGAGCACCTGGGGATTTTGGTGCTGTAAAACACCCTTCATAACTAAACGTCCGTATAAGGCCTCATGCAGAGTTTTGCATGAGGCCTTTTCATGCAGACTTTTGCATGTCATACTAGGATGCAAAAGCCTGCACGTTAGGAGATAGCCGTGGATACCCTTCCCATCACCACACCACGCCAAGCTGGCATCTACGTGCGCCAGGCACGCGAGACTCAGGGTCTCACCCGTGCCACCCTCGCCAAAAAGGCCGGTGTTTCGGAGCGCCTGCTTGCATCGCTCGAGCTAGGAGACGCCACCGGCATTCGGCTCGACAAGCTGCTGGCAGTTTTCGGTGCTCTTGGACTGGCGCTCGCCGCTCAAGGGGATATAGGCGAAACGAAAAATGAGCAACCAGTCGACGCCCCGCATGCTGATCAACCTTGCAGCACCTCCAGACGCCATCACGCCCAACGTCTTCATCATCGCAACCGTCGCAGCACAACCATTCCGGCTCTTGCAGATGCCCCCTTTACATCCGCACTCTACGACGAGGTCTTCGCCGATTTCGCCATGTCCAATCTCGGAGTCTCGATTGCCACAAACGCATCTAGCCAAGCCATGCCCGAAGGGAAATAGCCAATGGCCAGAACATCACTTCGGACCATTATTTGCGGCGTGCCTGCTGGAACGCTCACGCAAGATGAGAACGGTCTTATCAGCTTTACCTACGATCATGACTATGACGGGCCAGCCCTATCGACCAACATACCCGTATCGAATCGCACATACGGACAACAGGTCATGAATCCGTACCTGTTTGGCCTTCTACCCGACAGCGAGGACCAACGAAAAGCGATTGCCGCCGAATTCGACGTTAGGCCCAACAATCCCGTTGCGTTGCTCAGCCATATCGGACTCGACTGTCCGGGCGGCGTGCAGTTTTGTGCCGAAGAAGATACCGACGCCGTCCTGCATCGCGCTGGCGAATACCGCCCTATAGACAACCACGAAATTGCTCTTCGTCTCAAGTCGATCAGAGATGACCGCGATGCATCGTGGATGGGTCTAGATGAAAGTTGGTCACTTGGAGGCAACCAGGGCAAGTTCGCGCTCGCGTTCATAAACGGCCGCTGGTGCGAATGCATGGGCTCCTCGCCCACGACGCATATTTTCAAAAATGGCGTTATCGGATTTAAACTCGAGGCTCTCAATGAGTTTGTCTGCATGAAAAGCGCCCAGCGCGCCGGTATCGCAACGGCAAACGTCGAATATCGTATGTTTGAGGACGAACCCGCCCTCATTGTTGAGCGCTATGACCGCATGAAAGTCAAAGACGGGACAATCAGGCGTCTACATCAAGAAGACCTCTGTCAGGCACTTGGGGTGATGCCCGCCCAAAAGTACACGGCAGACGGCGGCCCGACCACACGCGACATTCAAGAGCTCCTCGTAAATACGAGCCACCATCAACTTAACCTGTATCTGTTTACGCAGATACTGTTCTTCAACGCCATTATCGGCGCACCGGATGCGCACGCGAAAAACTATTCCCTGCTCCTTGGAAACGACGGCACAGCCATGATGGCTCGAATGTACGATGTCGCGTCGGGTTTGGCGTATGAGCGCATGCGCCGCCGGGCGCGCCTCGCCATGAGCGTTGGCGGCGAAAATCGTGTGGGGCGAATCGGTCCAGGCGCTATCCGCCGATACCACGGTATGGGCGATCCCGCGCTGGAGGCGGCGCTTACCGATGCCGGGCTATCCGAGAAGTTTTGCTTTGCGACCATGATGGACCTCGCCTACGAGGTACCCATTTGCATGGAAGAGGTCATGGACGAATACGCCGACCTGCCCGGCATGGCGGACCTGCGCGAGCATATGCTCGGCCCCGTCCGCGAAAACTGCCAGCGCACCCTCGACCTCATCAGGGCAGAAATGGACTAGGTGACCGTAATTTCGCAATTATCAAACAAAAGAGGGGGGGCACCCGTCGCAAACGCTCGAATGCCCCCTCTCGTAATGTCATTTGCAATCCGCTAGCACGTGACTCGGACTGCTGCTAGCGCAACCTTTACGCGGCAAGGCGCTTGAGGACGTCGATGAGCAGCTCGTAGAAGCGCTCGGCAGAAGCGAGCTCCATGCTCTCGTCCGGGGTGTGGACATCGGAGAGCGTCGGACCCACGGCGATGGCGTCCAGGCCGTGCAGGGCCTCGGCAAACAGGCCGCACTCAAGGCCGGCGTGAATGGACTCGATGCGCAGCTCGGAGCCAAAGAGCTCTCGATAGCTCTCGACAAAGACTTCGCGGACCGGCGAATGCTCGGCATAGCTCCAGCCGGGATACTCAAACTCAAACTTGGCGTCGAAGCCCAGGACATCGGCCAGCGTCTGCAGACGGTCCTTGAACTCGTTCTGCAGCGAGGTGATCGAGGAGCGCGGGGACAGCATGATCTTGACCTCGTCGTCAGAAGTGGCAACCACACCGATGTTGGAGGAAACCTCGACGGAGCCGTCGGTGGCGACGTTGCGGCGAATCACGCCGTTGGGGGCAAGACGCAGGGCGCGGATGAGGGCAAGCGCGGACTTCTGGTCCATGGCCTCGACCTCGGCGTCGTCGGCAATCTCGACGGTGCAGGTAAAGCCGGGGTCGAAGACCTCGAGCTCGGCAGTAACGTCGGCGATGATGCCCTTTGCGATCTGGGCCGCGGCCTCGGCGGCAGCGTGGTCGGCGTAGACCAGAACAGCCTTGCACTCACGGTTGATGGCGTTGTCCTTGGTGCCGCCGTTAAAGCTAACGATGGCGGGCTCGCCAGCGACCATCAGGCGGTCGATGATGCGGGCCATGATGAGGTTGCCGTTGCCGCGCTCCAGGTTGATATCGCTGCCGGAGTGGCCGCCCAGCAGGCCGGAGATGTCGAGCGTGAGGGTGCTACCGGTCTTGTGCTCGCGCGCGATCGGGCAGGTGTAGGTAACGACGACACCGCCGGCGCAGCTGACGGTAGCAACGCCCTCTTCCTCGGAGTCAAGGTTAATCATGGTGCGGGCGCTAATCTGGGACTTGTCGAGCGTCTCGGCGCCGACCAGGCCAGTCTCCTCGTCGGTGGTGAATACGCACTCGAGGGCGGGGTGAACGATCGAATCGTCATCGAGAACAGTGAGCATCAGAGCGACGGCAATACCGTTGTCGGCGCCCAGAGTGGTGCCGTTAGCGGTGAGGACGCCGTCCTTGACGACCAGGTCGATACCATCAGTCGTAAAGTCGTGCTCAACGGAGCCCAACTTGTCGCACACCATATCGATGTGGCCCTGCAGCATTACGGTCGGGGCATTCTCGGCGCCGGCAGATGCGGGCTTGCGAATGATGACGTTGTAGACCTCGTCCTGATACACATCGAGACCGCGCTCCTTGGCAAACGCGACCAGGAAATCGCTGATGCCTTTCTCGTTGCCAGACCCACGGGGGATCGCGCTGACCTCCTCAAAGAAATGGAACAGCTGGGCGGGCTCGTAGCCGGTAATCTTGTAGTCCATGGTGCCTCCTTGGCGCAACTGGTTAGACAGTAAGACATGCGCCTTGTATATTCCCAGACTTTGTGTGCATAAACCAGTCGAAAACGCCGAGCGCCCCCGCATCATCGGCTAACGGTGGACCGTATAGCGTAACGGTCACAGTTACCGCAGCTCTACAAATCGAGGCGCCCTTGCCAGAGCGCCTCGATTGCGCGTATCAAATTGTCGCCATGCCCTACAGCGCGCCAGAGCCGGCTTGCATCATGCCACCGGGGCCCGAGCTCACGCCGCTGCTCACAGGCGCGGCGTTTCCGGTGTGCGGCGCCGCCGGAGCGGTATCGCCCCCGAGCGCACCCGCCGGACGCGGCGCCGGGATCTCACCCGTGCCGTGGCTAAAGACAAACTTGCCGTCGGCCACGTCGCACAGGACGGTATCGCCCTCGCCCCACTCGCCAGCCAGCAGTTCCTCGGACAGCGGATCCTCGATGAGCTTTTGGATGGCACGACGCAGCGGACGCGCGCCGTTGGTGAGGTCGGTACCCTCCGCCACAATCTTGTCGTAGGCCGCATCGGTGAGCTTGATGTTCATGCCGTTGGCAATCAGGCGCTGACGCAGGTCGTCCACCAGCAGGTGCGCGATCTTGGTCAGGTTCTCGCCCGAGAGCTTCTGGAACACCACAATGTCGTCGATACGGTTGAGCAGCTCGGGGCGGAACAGGCGCTTGAGCTCGCCCATCGCACGGCCCTTGATTTCACTCGAGGTGAGGCCCTGCTCGCCGGTGGTGCCAAAACCGACACTCGCATCCTGCGCGATCTCGCGGGCGCCCACGTTGGACGTCATGATAATCACGGTGTTGCGGAAGTCGACCGTCTTACCCTGGCTATCAGTCAGGCGACCCTCCTCCAGCACCTGCAACAAAATGTTGAAGATGTCGGGGTGCGCCTTCTCGATCTCGTCGAACAGCACGACCGAGTACGGGTGACGACGAACGGCCTTGGTAAGCTGACCGCCCTCGTCGTGGCCCACGTAACCCGGAGGGCTACCGATGAGCTTGGAGACCTCGAACTCGCTGCCGAACTCGGACATATCGAAGCTGATGAGCGCATCCTTGCTGCCAAAGAGGTACTCGGCGAGCGTCTTGGCGAGCTCGGTCTTGCCTGTGCCGGTGGGACCAAGGAAGATAAAGCTGCCACCGGGACGACGCGGGTCCTTGAGCGGCGAGCGGCTGCGGCGCACGGCCTTGGCGACGGCCTCGACTGCCTCATCCTGGCCGATGATGCGCGTCTTGAGCACGCTTTCGGTCTGCAGCAGGCGCCGGCTCTCGCTCTCGGTGAGCGAGGAAACCGGCACGCCAGAGGTCACGGACACGATGTCGGCAATCTGACTCACGTCGATGGTGAGCGGGCTGGCGTCGAGCTCGGCGGTCCAGGCGGCCTTGGCCTCGGCGAGCTCAATCTCAGCGGCCTTCTGCTGCTCGGTGATCTCGGCGGCCTTGTTCATGTCGTCGCTCTCGGTGGCCTCCTGTGCGGCGGCCTTGAGCTCCTCCACGCGATGCTCGGCCTCGCGCACCGGCTCGGGCGCGCGGTTGGCGGCGATGCGGGCGCGGGCGCCGGCCTCGTCAATGAGGTCGATGGCCTTATCAGGCAGGAAGCGGTCCTGAATGTAGCGGTTGGAAAGGTTCGCGGCGGCCTCGATAGCACCCTGCGTATAGCGCACATGGTGGTGCTCCTCGTAGCGCGGCTTGAGCGCGGTCAGGATCTTGACCGTGTCCTCGACGCTCGGCTCCTCGACATCGATGGTCTGGAAGCGACGCTCAAAGGCCGGATCCTTGGTGAGGTACTTACGGAATTCCTCGGCCGTGGTGGCGCCGATAATCTGGAAGGCACCGCGCGCAAGCACGGGCTTGAGCATGGAGCTCGCGTCGATGGAGCCCTCGGCAGAACCGGCACCGATGATGGTGTGCATCTCGTCAATAAACAGGATGACGTCGTCAGCCTCGGTGGCCTCCTGGATCACGTTCTTGAGGCGCTCCTCAAACTCACCGCGATACTTGGCGCCCGCAACGAGGCCCGGCAGGTCGAGCGTCCAGATGTTCTGGTTCATGAGGTTCTCGGGCACGTTGCCGGCAGCGATCTGCTGCGCCAGGCCCTCGACGATGGCCGTCTTGCCCACGCCGGGATCGCCCAGGATAAGCGGGTTGTTCTTGGTGCGGCGCGAAAGGATCTCCATCATACGCTGGACTTCCTTTTCGCGACCAATTACAGGGTCGAGCTCGCCATCGCGCGCCTTCTGCGTGAGGTTGGTGGCGAACTGCTTAAGCGTGTCGGTGCCGCTCCCCTTTTGCTGCGAGGCGTCCGAGCCGCTAAAGAACGGCAGGCCCGCACCGGGACGACCGGCGCCGGCTCCGGCGAGCGGACGCTTCTTGTCCTGATCCTTGGCGGTAAGCTTTTCGATGGCCTTTTTAATGGAAGCGGACGACACGCCCAGGCGCATGAGAATGTCCATGGCCATGCCGTTGCCCTCTTCGACGATGCCGATCAGCAAGTGCTCGGTCGACACGTAGGTCTGGTTGTTCTCACGCGCCACGCGGAATGAACGCTCCATCACGCTAATGACGAGCGGCGTAAAGGCGAGCTTGGCCGCCTCGGTCTCCTCACAGGGCTCGGGAACCGTGGTCTGGACCTCCTTGAGGGTGTCCATGATGTCGTCGTAGGAGATATCAAGTGAGCGCAGCGCCTCGGCAGCGATACCCTCGTCCTCCTTGGCGAGTGCGAGCAGCAGGTGCTCGGTGCCCACCTTACTTGAATGAAGATCGAGCGCCTCCTGCTTGGCCATGGACATGACCTTACGCGCTCGATCGGTAAATCTATCTAACATGCTCGTTTCCTTACATGAGTTCATCGAAATCAAAACGCCCGCCCGTCGGCGGCGCTTTTGTCTCTTTACCCACAGGTTGTCTATGTTAACAGCTGGAGGAATATCTATAAACCCGGCTCACATGAATGCAGGTTATGACCGCATCGCGGGACTCACCGCGCGATGCGCGACAGGCGCCCCGCAAGAGAAACCCTAGGCGTCTTTCACCACGTCGGGACTCGTCGCACGCGATGCGCGATAGGCATCGGCCTCCTTGGAGACGCGTTCGAGCAGCTCGGATGTATCGACGCCCTCGACTTGCGCGACCGTTTCCACCGTCTGCATGGCGACCGCCCTCAGGTACGCGCACGCGCTGTCCCCCGGCTGCTCGAGGTCTATCTCCTCGCCGCCCTCCCGGGCAAAGCCGACCGCCATCACAAAGCCCATGATGCCCGAGACCAGAAAGCCCACCGCAAAGCTCGAATCTGCCTTGAGCTCTTCTCCGTCGGGGTGGACGATCTCTCTCACGCGGTCGATGATGATCGTATGGATGCCCTGCACGACCTGCTCGGCGGCACCCGCCCTCATGGTGATGACGATGCGCTGCAGCAGGCAGCGGACGTCGCGCCGGTCGAACGCCGAAAGGTCGCCCTCGCTCGAAAAATGCCAGAGGGCATCGGTGATGAGCTCGTTATCCTGCAGCAGCTGGGCTATGGCGATGGCGACGAGTTCATCGAAATCGTGAAAATAGTAGTAAAACGTTCCGCGATTGCACTGGGCGGCGCGGGTCACCTCGCCAACCGACAGCTCGAAGATGCTGTTGTTCTCGATGAGCTCCCAAAACGCCTCGATGATACGGGTGCGTGCATCGGGCGCATCGGCGTCCTTACGCGGTCTCGCCATGCGCCTCACCGCACCCCTGCGCCTTGGCGTTCATGATGAGCATCTGAAGACGGTTCTCCACGTTGGCGAAGCTCACGTCGGGATCGTAGTCGAGCGGCAGGAACTGCGCCGTGGGATACTGCTCCTTGAGCGCATGGATGAGCCCGCGCCCCACGACATGGTTGGGCAGACACCCGAACGGCTGCAGGATCACGAAGTTGCGGCAGCCGCGCTTGGCGTGCTCGAGAATCTCCGCCGGAATCAGCACGCCCTCGCCCGCATCGAACGTATGGTGCAGGATCTTATCGCTCGCGCGCACGAGCTCGGGCATGCGCGTCGGCGGCTCGTAGAGCGGGCTCGCCGCGCCCAGGCGGTCGCAACGGTCGTGCGCGAGCTCGAACAGGTTGTCCGCCGTGGCGTACCAGGCCTTTTCGGGCAGCGACAGGTCGACGTGGAACTCGCGCGACTGCGCATGCTTGTAGAAATAGGTCTTGCGGATCACGTCGGTCATGCGCGCCTCGATGACCTCGAGCCCGTTGTCCTCGAGGTAGCGCTCGATCTCGTGGTTGGCGCCGAGATGGAAATTGAGCAGGTACTCGCCCACGATGAGAACGGTCGGATGCGGGTTCGAGCGGTCGTACGGAACGGCGTCCATGATCGCAAGCGCGCGTTTGAAGCCCGTCGCCTGGCCTCTCAGCCCGGAGCGCTCCATGCCCTCGATAACCTCATCGAGCGCGCGGTCGAACGCAGCGTCCGCCGCGCCCTTCTCGAGCTCGTAGGGACGGATGCGCCTAAGCATGGCCTCGAGGGCATCGATCATGGGAAGACCGTAGGCGATCTGGATGCTCGGGCCAAGGCCGAGCTTGAAGCCCGGATGCGCATTGTGGGCATCGACGTCGTCGTTGGTGAGCACCGGGACATAGTCGTATCCCGCGTCGTCGAGCGCGCGGCGCAGCAGGGGCATGTAGTGCGTCAGGCGGCAGTCGCCGATATACTTGCCAGTCACCACGGCGACGTCGTGCGGGTCGTACTTACCGCTCTCGAGTGCCGCGAGCGCCTCGCCGATCACGATTTGCGCGGGGAAGCAGATGTCGTTGTGCACATAGCGTTTGCCCAGGCGGATGGCATCCTCGCGCCCGATATCAAGGGCCTCGGCGCGCACGCCCTGATTGCGCATCGCCGCGGTCATGAGCCTGCAGAACGCATGGGAGGTGTTGGGGACCAGCGCGATCTTGTCGTGCCGGTCGCGCTTGGTGTACTTGACCTTATACGGGTCGTCGAGCGGATGGACCGCGTGCACCCGGGCGCCCTCGGCACGCTCCTCCGCGCGACGACGGTTGACCGACTCGATAAACGAACGCACGCGAATGCCCATGGGACCGGCGACGTCGCTCTCATCGAGCTTGATCATCATCGGAACCTTGGAGCCCATCTCGCCCATCATGCGCGCGATCTCGTCGGTGAGATACGCATCGTGGCCGCAGCCGAAGCTGCCCATCTGCACGAGCTCGAGCTCGGGCGTCGATGCGACGATAACCGCGCACGACAGCATGCGCGCATGATAGTTGTTCACGATGTCGATGCGGCTGTTGGAAAGATCGACGTTGCAGACCCCCGGCACCGCATCGGGCGTCAGCACGGGGATGCCGCGCTCAGAGAAGAGCTTGGGCAGCCCGTGGTTGACCAGCGGGTCGTTGTGGTACGGGCGCGAAGCGATCACCACCGCGTAGCCGCCGTCCTCGTGCACGTTCTCGAGCACCTGCCTGCCGCGCAGCTGCAGCTGGTTCTCAAACGTCTCCTGCGCGCGGTCCGCCTGCTCGGTCGCCTTGGCAACCAGGTCGGCATCGATATCGAAGGTCTCCTTGCACCACGCCTTGAGCTGGCGGTTTCGGTCGCCCTCGTCGTACCAGTGGAACAGCGGCGTATCGAACGGAACGCCGAAACGCTCCTCCGGGTTATCGGAATTGCACATCACGTAGGGGTATCCCTTTACGACGGCGCACATCCACTCGCTGGTAGAGGCGGTGTTTTCGGTGGGCACCGTCGTGATGATGGGCATGAAGATGCGGTCGACGCCGGCGTCGACGAGATTGCGGATGTGCCCGTGGACGAGCTTGGCCGGGAAGCACACGGTGTCGGATGTGACGTGCGCCAGACCGCGCTCGTACATCGCCTTGGTGCTGCGTCCCGAGACGCGCACCTTAAAGCCGAGCGTGCTGAAGAACGTCGACCAGAACGGCATGGTGTCCCAGAACTCGAGCACACGGGGAATGCCGATCGTGACATCGCGCCCCCCGCAGACGGGAACCGTGGGGTACGGCTCGAACAGCAGCTTCTCGCGGTCGACAAAGAGATTGGGGGCAGCCGCGGTCCGGTCGCGCCCCGTGCCGGGTGCCTGTGCCTCGCAAGCACCCTGCGGACGCAGCTCCTCCGCCGCGGGAACCTCGCGCACGAGCTCATCCCATGAGATGGCGCCGCCGCGCGGGCAGCGATTGCCCGTGACGTAAAGCGAGCCGTCGCCAAATGCCACGACCGCGCGCTGGCAGCGGTTGTTGCACCGACGGCAGGTAACGCCGCCGAACTCGCGATGCTCGAAGCGCTCCACGGCATCGAGCCCGATAAACGACGTGCCGGCGTCGCCCTTGCAGCATTCCTCGCGCGCGAGCAGGGCGATACCGATAGCGCCCATCAGCCCCGGGTGGGGCGCACGCGTGACGGGTTTGCCCAGATACTGCTCGAATGCGCGCAGCACCGCGTCGTTTCGGAACGTGCCGCCCTGGACGACGACTTTGTCGCCCAGACGGTTGAGATTTGAAACGCGAATGACCTTGGTGAACACGTTCTCGATAATCGAACGGCAGAGACCGGCCATGATGTCGCCCGGACCCTTACCGCGCCGCTGCTCGGAAACGACGCTGCTGTTCATGAACACCGTGCAGCGGCTGCCGAGAACGGCGGGGGCTTTGGACGAAAATGCCTCGGTCGCGATATCCTCAACGGCTATTCCGAGGATTTTGGCAAAACCCTCGAGGAACGAGCCGCAGCCCGCAGAGCACGCCTCGTTGACGACGATATCGGTCAGCACGCCGTGGTTGAGCCAGATGGCCTTCATATCCTGTCCGCCGATGTCGAGCACGAAGGTCGCATCGGGAACGCATGCGCACGCGGCGCGGGCGTGCGCGACCGTCTCGACCGTATGGTAGTCGGCGTGGAACGCGCGCGCGAAAAGCTCCTCGCCGTATCCCGTGGTGCCCACGGCATCGATCGCAAGCGTGACTCCCGCTGTCTCCCAGCGGTTCTTCAAGCTGACAAGACCCTGTTGGGCGACGTCGAGCGGTCTGCCGTTATTAGACGCGTAGAACGAATCGACAAGCTCACCCGCCTCATCGACCAGGGCGAACTTGGTCGTCGTGCTCCCCGAATCGATACCGAGCGCCACACGCACCGTCTCTCCGGGCGCATACGCATCCGGACCCTTTGCCGGCGTCTCTTTGCCATGGCGTGCCGTAAAATCCGCCTGCTCGGCAGGTGTGGCAAAAAAGGGCTGGGCAAGACGTCCCTCCCCGCTTGCGGGCGCGACCGTCTCGAGCTTATCCAGCCGGACAAAAGCGTCGGGAAGGTCGATCGGTTGGGACGATGCGAACATGTCGGTCAGCGACAGGGCGGCACCGCGCGCGACCATGATCTGCGGATCGCGCGGGACGATAACCTGATCGTCCGATAGATTCAGTTGCTCCCGGAACACGCGGACCAGTGTGGGGTTGTAGGCGAGCGTACCGCCCTCGAAGATTACCGGCGGCTCGATGTCGATACCCTGGGCCAGACCGCCGATCGTTTGGCGGGCGACCGCGTGAAGCGCCGAAAGCGCCAGGTCGGTGGCAGGAATGCCCTCGTTGAGCAGCGGCTGGATATCGGTCTTTGCGTACACGCCGCAGCGGCCCGAGACCTCGTGGACGGTCGTTCCCCGGCTTGCGAGCTGCTCGAACTCGCCCGATTCGGTGCCGACCCCCATGAGCTTTGCCATCTCGTCGATAAATGCACCGGTACCGCCTGCGCACGAGCCGTTCATGCGCATGTCGGCAACCTCGATGTCTCCCTTATCGTTGGTGCGGAAGAAGATCATCTTGGCGTCTTGGCCGCCCAGCTCGATGGCGCAGCGCGTCTGCGGATAGAACCTGCTGATCGCGAGCGCGTTGGCGACCACCTCCTGAACGTACGAGGCGCCCAGCGCGGTCGCGATATCGCGCGCACCCGAGCCGGTCACCGCAACGCGCAGCGACTCATGGGGAAAGCGCTCGGCGAGCTCGCCGAGCATGGCGCGCACGCTCGCTGTCTGACACGCCCCGTGGCGGCGATATCCCCACCACGCCTCGGTCATATCCTCGTGCATCGCGTAAACTTTGGTCGTCGTCGACCCTACGTCCAGTCCTACTAGCAACGCCATAATGCTCCGTCTCTCGCATTTTTCCCGCTAGAGATATACCACTCTACGTAATACAACAGACTGTTGTATTTAAACTCCGTATAAAAAGCGGCTGCCGAAACGCTTCAGCAGCCGCCGAATGCACCAACAGATTGTTCTGCGCGCTAGCACGTCGGGCAACGGAGCAGCACGGGCCCTCCGGTCATGCGCACCGCTCACGCCCGCGATGTCGCCGAGAGAGCTATCCACGCTTAGGGCTCCAACCAAGCAAGTCGCCCGCGCTCAGCAGATCCCTAAGCGAGCTACTCGCACTCAGGAGCCATAGCCTGCTCCAAGAGCTCGGCATGCTCCTCCTCGAAAACCGTCCCCACAGGGAAGGCGCGACGGAAGACGAAGCGGGAAATCGGACCGGCTACCAAAAGGTTCCACGGCAGCGCCATCACAAAATTATGCGGGATGTTGATCATCCAGATCGCGGGCACGGAATACAGGTTCGCAAGGATGCCGCCGGGCATGTGCGTCAGACCCTCACAGGCACCGTACAGCGACATGATGATGACCATGGGAACGACCATGCAGGAGCTGACGGCGAGCGTCATGGCAAGCGGCGAGCTCTTGCCCGGCGTGACCAGGAATTTAAAGGCGAAGCCCTTAGCAAGGGGGCTGGCAACAAACCAGTCGCAGCACATGGCAAAAACGTAGGCAACGGGGAAGCCGAGCCACGCGGCGGCAACAACCTCGCCGTTGATGGCCCCATGCTGCAGGGCGACGTTGTAGATGCTCATCCAGAGCACCATGCAAAAGCACATGATAAAGGTGAACAGCAGGCTCTCTCGTTTGTTGATAGGCATAAAGGGCATGGTCCTTTCTGTGTTACGCCGCGGCACCACGCAACAAAAACGGGCGGGCGAGATGGAGCTGTTGGGACTTCATCTCGCCCGCCCGCGATACGTGCGTCTGCGACTACTTATGTGGTGGAACTACCCTAACACGAACGGCGCGCGCTTCGTAAGCGTTGAGTTTATGAAGATGCAGGGCACCAATAATCCCCCGACCCCATAAGTTGCGGTGGAATACGGACTGTTTTGACCCTTTAAGCAGCAATTGGGGGTGCGGACGATTTCTTGGACCGCGCCTAGGCGTATCCAATGGAGTGGGTATGATGAATTGGACACCTAGTTAAGAGCGAAAGGTGTTCAAGATGACCCAAAGAAGAAAGCGATACG
>CALDEU010000032.1:0-96000 GCA_937942395.1 uncultured Collinsella sp.
GACCCGCGGTCACGAGCGGGGGCTCCTGTCGTTTCCGTGCCCCTGGATTGGGTCATAGTGTCTGACTTATGCTCAACAAGGGCGGTTGGAGGAAGGGCGTCCCCCGCGGGCGCTCATTGGGGACGGGCTTAAATGAGTGCCCAATGAGCAGGTACTCATTTAAGTCTGTCCCCAATGACTAGGTGCCGACGAGCAGGTGGAAGGTTGCGGGTTCTTTACGGGAATGTAGTGTGGGCTGCGAAAACGTGGTTCTTTCCGTACAATAGTTCAACTCGTGTAAACGCAGGGAAGGGACATTCATGGCAGACATGATCGAGATCAAGCATCTCAACAAGTACTTTGGCGACCTGCATGTGCTCAAAGATATCAACCTCACCGTCAAGCGCGGCGAGAAGCTCGTAATGATCGGGCCTTCCGGTTCGGGTAAGTCGACGCTCATCCGTTGCGTCGATTATCTGGAGGAGCCCACGTCGGGCGAGGTCGTCATCGACGGTACGCCGCTCACCAAAAAGAACCACCTGGAGATGGCTCGCAAGTATAGCTCCATGGTGTTTCAGCAGTTCAACCTGTATCCCAACATGACGGTGCTGGGCAACCTGACGCTCGCGCCCATCAAGCTACAAAAGAAGAGCAAGGAGGAGGCGACCGAGATCGCTATCGCCGCGCTCAAGCGTGTCGGCATGGCGCATAAGGCCGGCGAGTATCCGCAGAATCTCTCGGGCGGTCAGCAGCAGCGCATCGCCATCGCCCGTGCCCTGTGCACCAAGCAGCCCATCATCCTGTTTGACGAGCCGACCTCGGCACTCGACCCCGAGATGGTCCAGGAAGTTCTGGACGTCATGATCGAGCTCGCGCAGGAGGACATCACCATGATCTGCGTGACGCATGAGATGGGCTTTGCGCGCCAGGTGGCCGACCGCGTCATCTTTATGGAGGACGGCCGCATTCTGGAGGAGGGCACGCCCGAGCACTTCTTCGATAACCCCGAGAACCCGCGCTGTCGCGAGTTCCTGTCCAAGATTCTGCACTAGGCGCGGTGATGGACATGACGGATATGACGAGGGAGGCCGTGTCGCGCCGTCACTTTTTGCAGCTGGCTGGCGCCAGCATGCTTGCGCTGACGGCGACCGCGCTTACCGGTTGCGGCAACTCCACCAGCGGCGAGGGCTCCGACAAGGGGTCCAAGCTTGCGGCCATCAAATCGCGTGGCCATCTGAATGCCGGCGTTAAGAAGGACGTTCCCGGCTACGGCTATTACGACACCGCCAAGGGCCGCTTTGAGGGCATGGAAGTCGATTTGTGCTACCAGATCGCTGCTGCCGTCTTTGGCGTGAGCTACAAGGAGGCCCGCGCCCAGGAGCTTGTCGAGTTTACTGACGTAACGCCCAAGACGCGCGGCCCGCTGATCGATAACGGCCAACTTGACGTGGTCGCGGCGACCTACACCATCACCGACGAGCGCAAGAAGAGCTGGGATTTCTCGACGCCGTACCGCACCGACTACGTGGGACTCATGGTCAAGAAGCGTTCGGGCTTTACCTCGATTGAGGACCTGGACGGCAAGGTCATTGGCGTAAGCCAGGGTGCCACCACGCAGGGCCTGATCGAGCAGATGATCAAGGACAACGGCTTTAGCTGCAAGCCCGAGTTTAGGGCCTTTAGCGGCTACCCCATCATCAAGAGTTCGCTCGACGCCGGCAATATCGACGTCTTTGCCATGGACCGCTCCACGCTGGCCGGCTATATGAACGAGACCGTTGAGCTGCTGCAGCCCGAGGTCAAGTTTGGCGAGCAGGGCTACGGCGTGGCGACCAAGAAGGGCTGCGACCTTTCGGCCGTGGTCGATCGGGTGATTTGCAACCGCCTAGCCGACGGCTGGCTCGACCAAGAGGTCAAGACCTGGGGTCTTGTATAGGCGCATCGTCCAAGGAAGGAATCAAATGCTCGAAGGATTATTTGACGCCGACCGTTGGTCGACGACATTTCAAAATATGGGACCCTTCTGGGAGGGCTTTGGCGTGACGCTACAGGTGGTCGTTGCCGGTCTGCTGCTGTCGCTGGTGCTGGGCACGCTGCTGGGCGTGTTCTCTACCACTCGCTCGCGCGTGCTGCGCGCCATAAGCCGCGTGTACGTGGAGTTTTACCAGAACACCCCGTTGCCCGTACAGGTGCTCTTTATGTACATGGCCGGTCCGCAGTTTTTGCAGGCCATAACCGGTGCCGATCAGCCGGTGCGTATCGCGCCGTTCGTGCTGGGCTTCTTGGGCGTGGGTCTGTATCATGCGGCCTACATTTCGGAGGTCATCCGCACCGGTATCGAGGCAGTTCCGCGCGGTCAGATGGAGGCGGCCCAGAGCCAGGGCTTCACCCGTGCGCAGGCGTACTGGTACATCGTGCTGCCCCAGACATTCAAGATCATTCTGCCGCCGCTGTGTAACCAGGCGCTCAACCTGGTCAAGAACACGTCGGTGCTGGCGCTTGTGGCCGGCGGTGACCTTATGTACCGTTCCGACAACTTCGTGAGTCTGTACGGTTACCTGCAGGGATACATCGTCTGCTGCCTTATGTACTTCATCATCTGCTTTCCGCTCGCCATGCTGGTGCAGTGGCTCGAGCGCCGCTCCCAGGAGCGTCCGCGCGGCGTGAGCCTGGCCGAGCTGGGGCTCGACAACGTAGAGGAGGCCTAGCGCATGGAAATCTTCAACGCAACCAACCTGCTCTACATTTGGGGCGGCTTTGTTAAGACAATCGAGATCTCGGTGCTGTCGATCTTTTTCTCGCTCATCTTTGGCACGGTGCTGGCGCTCGTTAAAAGCTATGCGCCCCGCCCGTTCCGTATTTTGGTGAGCGCCTATATCGAGCTGTTCCGTTGCACGCCAAACCTGCTGTGGATCCTGTTTATCTACTTTACGGTGCAGGGATTGGACATTGTGATTTCGACCATCGCCTTTACGCTGTTTACCAGCGCTGTTATGGCCGAGATTGTGCGCGGCGGTCTCAACTCAATTCCGCGTGGCCAGTTTGAGGCGGCGCAGAGCCAGGGCCTTGGCTTCTTTGCCACCATGCGCTACATCATTCTGCCGCAGACGTTTAAGACGATCATTCCGGCGCTGTTTAGCCAGTGCACGACCGTCATCAAGGACAGCTCGTATCTTTCGGGCATTAACGTGGCCGAGCTCATGTACACGGCCAACGTCGTGATGGCCCACGCGATCGATCTGTCGCAGGTGCTTATGCTCTACGGCCTGGTTTTCGCGATGTACTTTGTGCTCAACTTTGGTATCTCGCTGCTGGTCCGAGCGTATCAACGTCGTATTGTGGCAGCGTAGAATGCGACAAAGGGACTGTCCCTTTGTCACATAGAGAAAGGAATCGCGATGAGCGATCTGGAGAATAAGAAGAATCCTGTGGTCATTACCATCGCGCGCGACTTTGGCGCCGAGGGCCACGAGATTGGTCGTATCCTCGCCGATGAGCTGGGGATTCCGCTGTACGATAACGAGCTGCTGGTGCGTGCTTCGCTGCGCGCGGGCGAGTCGCTCGACAAGATGGCCGCCTACGACGAGCGCCTGGCCGTGGAGAACATGGCGTTTCTGCCCGACCGCTACGATGCGCGTTCGTACTCGGACAAGTTGTTCCAAAAGATGAGCCAGGTGATTTTGGATCTGGGCGAGACCGAGAGCTGCATTATCGAGGGTCGTCTGTCCGACTACCTGCTGCGTAACAACCCCAACCACATTGCCGTGTTGGTGACCGCACCCTTTGAGGACCGCGTCGAGATCGTGCGCAAGAAGCGCGGCCTCAACAAAAAGAAGGGCGCCAAGCTGGTCAAGCAGCAGCAGAAGGCGCGCGAGGCGTTCTATAAGCGCTACAGTGCCGGAAAGTGGAAGATGACGAGCGGTAAAGACATCGTCGTCAACCGCGCCAAGCTGGGCCGCGAAGGCTGCAAGGACGTCATCGCCGCGGCCTACCGCTACAAGGTGGCGCAGCTCGAAGGCTAACCGACCAAAACCATCACAAAGGTGCCTGTCCCCATCGTGGTGGTGGGGCGGCCGGCATAGAAAAAGTCCCCGCCGGGCGTGTGCTCGACGGGGACTTTGCCGTTTGGTGGCTAGCGCTGTAGGTGATTACTCGCCCAGCAGGCTCTTGGTGATGGAAGCGGCGGCCTTCTTGCCGGCGCCCATCGCCAGAATGACCGTAGCGGCACCGGTGACGATGTCGCCGCCAGCCCAGATGCGGGGATCGGTGGTCTGGCCGGTCTCCTCGTCGGCGACGATGTAGCCCCACTTGTTGAGCTCCATCTTGCCGCCGATCTTCTTTGCGAAGGGGTTGGCGTTGGTGCCGATAGCCGAGATTGCGACGTCGCAGGGGATCTCCTCGATGGCGCCCTCGATGGGCACCGGACGACGACGGCCGGACTCGTCGGGCTCGCCGAGCTCCATCTTCTGGACCTTGACGGCGCACACGGAGCCGTCCTCGCCAGCGACAAACTCGAGCGGGGAGACGAGCGGCAGAACCTCGACGCCCTCGGCCTTGGCGTGGTGCAGCTCGGCACGACGGCAAGGCATCTCATCCTCGGTACGACGGTAGGCGATAATGGCGTGCTCGGCGCCCAGGCGCTTGGCGGTACGGACGGCGTCCATAGCCACGTTGCCGCCACCAAAGACAACGACGTTCTTGCCGTGCTTGGTGGGGGTGTCGTACTCGGGGAACTTGTTGGCCTTCATCAGGTTCACGCGGGTGAGGTACTCGTTCGCGAAGAAGACGTTGGGCAGGTTCTCGCCGGGGACGTTGAGGAACTTGGGCAGGCCAGCGCCGGTCGCCACGTAGATGGCGTCGAAGCCCTGCTCGAACAGCTCCTCGGCCGTGGCCATGTTGCCCACGACGGAGTTGTACTCAAACTTGACGCCCATGTCCTCCAGGCCGTCAATCTCGCGCTTGACGACTGCCTTGGGCAGACGGAACTCGGGGATGCCGTAGACCAGCACGCCGCCGCCGGTGAAGAAGGCCTCAAAGACGGTGACGTCAAAGCCGTTGCGGGCGAGCTCGCCGGCGCAGGTGATGCCGGACGGGCCAGAGCCCACGACGGCGACCTTCTTGCCGTTCTTGGGAGCCATCTTGGGCGTGGAGGCGAGCTCGGGGCGATCACCCAGGAAGCGCTCGAGCTGGCCGATGGCCACAGGCTCGGACTTCTTGCCGCGGATGCACTTGCCCTCGCACTGGTTCTCCTGCGGGCAGACGCGGCCGCAGATGGCGGGAAGCATGGAGTCCTCGCGGATGGTATCGAGAGCGCCGCCGAAGTCCTTCTCGCGGATCTGCTCGATAAAGCGGGGGATGTTGATGTTGACGGGGCAGCCCTCAACACAGAACGGCTTCTTGCAGTTGAGGCAGCGCTCGGCCTCGGCCAGCGCCATCTCCTCGGTGAAGCCCTTGTCGACGGGGCGGAAGTCGCAGGCGCGCTCGGCAGCCGGCTCCTCGTTATCGGGGGTGCGGGGCGACTTCATATCGGCAACGAAACGACCGTTAACTAGTGGCATGCGCAGCTCTTTTCCTCATAGGCCTTGAGGGACTCGCCCTCTTCGGAACGGTAAGCGGCCTGGCGGGCACGAAGGTCATCCCAGTCGACCAGGGTGGCATCGAAGTCGGGGCCGTCGACGCAAGCGAACTTGGTCACGCCGCCCACCTCGACGCGGCAGCAGCCGCACATGCCGGTGCCGTCAACCATGATGGGGTTGAGGGACGCGGTGATGGGGGTGTCGTACTTCTGGGCGGTGAGGGTCGAGAACTTCATCATCGGAACGGGGCCGACGCAGAAGACCTGGCTCACGGCCTTGTCCTGCAGCAGGCGCTCCAGCGGAGCGGTGACAACGCCCTGCTCGCCGTAGGAGCCGTCGTCGGTGGTGATATGGATATGGTCCTCGTCGAGGAGCTCGCGGAACTGGTCCTCCATGAGCAGGAGGTCCTTGGTGCGGGCGCCCATGATGGCATGCACCTCGCGACCGGTCTCGACCAGGTGCTTGGCGACCGGGAAGGCAATTGCCAGGCCGACGCCGCCACCAATGACGGCGCAGGGGCCCTCGGCCATCTCGGTGGGAACGCCCAGCGGGCCCACGACGTCGCGCAGCGACTCGCCGGCCTCGTAGGTGGACAGCATCTCGGTGGTCTTGCCGATCACCATGAAGATGAACTCGACCCAGCCCTCGTCACCGTTCCAGCCGGCCAGGGTAAACGGGACGCGCTCGCCCGTCTCGTTGGCGCGGACCATGAGGAACTGTCCAGCGTGCGCATGCTTGGCGATTGCGGGCGCCTCGATGCGGAACTTGAACACCTTCTCCGAGAACTGCGTCTTCTCCAGGATCTTATACATAGAACCCCTCTCTTGTTAGGGCCGCCGAACCGTGCCTCCACGGAAATGGACGGTAGCCCGAGTAAAACCGTACGTGCACAGGCGTTGTGCAGACATACGGTGCAAATTATACCCTCATGGACATGTCACTTACGTGTGTCTTCGGCGGTTGGGAGTAGGGTTTGTCCACTTTGGCCTACCAAATAGGGACAGGTTTATTTTGGTCGGTTTTATCAGGCAAAACGGCAAAGGGGGCCGGCCTCGCACATCGGTGAGACCGGCCCCCATTGGAGCGCTGCATATGTATGGCAGCACAGGGTTTATTGCGGTGCGGCCGCTGCGGTGTTTCCGCATACAGAACCTGCCAAAATAAACCTGTCCCTAAATAGTAGGTTCTAGTGCTTGCCGTTGGCGGAAGCGGCGCCGTTTACGTGATCGCGGGCGTAGATTACGCCGTGGACGATGGCCAGACCGGCGGCATCTGCGGCGCGGGCGCAGGTGTCCTGGAAATCCTCGGCCTCGCGGGCGCGCAGCTGCTTAAGAACGTAGTCGGCGACGGCCATCTTGCCGGGAGGGTTGCCGATGCCGGTGCGGATGCGGCTGAAGTCGCGGCTGCCCATCTTGTCGATGATGGAGCGCAGGCCGTTGTGACCGGCATGGCCTCCGCCCACCTTGACGCGTACGTCACCGGCGGGAATGTCGAGCTCGTCGTGGATGACGAGCAGCTCCTCGGTCTTGATCTTGTACTCGCGGCAGAGCTTGGAGATGGGCCCGCCCGAGGTGTTCATGTACGACTGCGGCTTGACCAGCACAATCTGGCGCTTACCGCCCTCTTCCTTGGGATCGTTGATGTTGATGAGCGCGACCTCGGCGCCGGCCTGGTTTTTCCAGTACGTGACGCCGGCCTGACGGGCCAGCTCGTCGATTGCTTTGAAACCAGCGTTGTGACGGGTCTCGGCATATTCCTCGCCAGGGTTGCCAAGTCCGGCAACCATGCGAATCTTAAGCGGCTGTGCAGCTGCCATATTTGTCCTTCCGTTACATAAAAAGTTTAATCAACGACAAAGGCTACCACGCCCGCCGAAGGCGAAGCTTTGCTTCAGCGAAATCCCACCAGACAAAAGCGCGGCCGCGGCAGAGCGAGCCGTCGGAACAGAAGAAACCCCCGCGCGACCTTTGCGAAGCAAGGGGGAGCGCGGGGGTTTCTTCTGTTCCGACGGCGATGCGCCGGGTTACAAGGACGATGCGACTACAGCGCGAAGTCGCCGCCGACGAGCGTGGAGACGGGCTCCTCGTGGTAAACGGCGGAGATGGCCTGAGCGAACTCCTCGGCGACCGAGATGGTCTTGATCTTGCCGCCGACCTCGACGGGAATGGCGTCGGTGACGAGGCACTCGACGATCGGGGCGTCGTTCAGACGCTCGATGGCCGGACCGGAGAAGATGCCGTGGGTGGCGCAGACGTAGATGTCGCCGGCGCCCATAGCCTTGAGCTCCTTGACGTTGGCGCACAGGGTGCCTGCGGTGTCGATCATGTCGTCGTTGATGATGCAGGTTTTGCCCTTGATGTCACCGATGATGCCCATGACCTCGGCGGCGTTGTGGCGCGGACGGCCCTTGTGGGCGATGGCCAGGTCGCAGCCGAGCATGTCGGACAGCTTCTTGGCGGCCTTGGCGCGGCCCACATCGGGGGAGACGACAACCAGGTTGTCGGTGTCGAAGTGCATGTCGTTGTAGTACTGGCCAAACAGCGGCAGCGCGGACAGGTGGTTAACCGGGATATCGAAGAAGCCCTGAATCTGGCCCTGGTGCAGGTCGAGGGTGATGATGCGGTTGACGCCGGCGCGCTCGAGCAGGTTGGCGACGAGGCGGGCGGTGATGGGCTCGCGCGGGCCGGCCTTGCGGTCCTGGCGTGCATAGCCGTAGTGGGTGATAACGGCGGTGATGGAGCGGGCGGATGCGCGCTTGGCAGCGTCGGTGGCGATGAGCAGCTCCATGAGCATGTCGTTGACGTTGCCGCCGGCCACGGACTGAATCAGGAAGACGTCGGCGCCGCGGACGGTCTCGTCGTAGCGGGCGTAAATCTCACCGTTGGCGAACTGCTTTAGCGTAAGGCCCGAAAGCTCGACCCCAAGGTACTCAGCGATCTTCTGAGCGAGGGGACGGTTGGAGGAACCGGAATACACGCGGATGGACTTGCGCATATTCTCCGACTTCTCGGGATCATTAATCGGCATTACCCTTCTCCTTTATATCGAATGCCATATAGATGCCTTGTTGCATTGTAACCGCGCGACGGGGTTAATCGGGTCTTGATAACGTCTTTACCGTCAACGGACACGAACCGACCACTCATCCTGTCGCGCAGGTCACGATAGAAAAAAGAGCCGCCCCCATGGGAACAGCTCCTTAGATGCTTGGTAAAACGTTATACCTCGTCGTCCTCGTGCAGACGGCGGCGATAATCGGCGGCCCAGCCCTCAATATTTACCTGACGGGCACGACCCAGGCCAAGTGCGTCGGCCGGGACCGGCTCAGTGATGACGGAGCCGGCGGCCACGAGCGCGCCGTCGCCGATCTGGGCGGGCGCGACCATCATGGTGTCGGAACCGATGAAGGCGTCCTTGCCGATGACGGTCTTGTGCTTGTGCACGCCGTCGTAGTTGCAGGTGATGGAGCCCGCGCCCACGTTGACGCCGGAGCCCATGGTGGTGTCGCCGATGTAGGACAGGTGCGGCACCTTGGAGCCCTCACCGATCGTGGACTTCTTGATCTCCACGTGCGTGCCGGCCTTGGAGCCGTCGAGCATGTGGGTGCCCGGGCGCAGATAGGCGCGCGGGCCGCAGTCGACGCCGTTCTCGATGACGGCGTCGATGGCGATGGTCTCATCGATGGTGCAGCCGCTGCCGACGGTAGTGTCGGTGAGGCGGCTGTTGGGGCCGAGCTGGCACTCCTCGCCCACGGTGACGTGACCGATCAGATGCGTCTGCGGCCACACGACGGTGTCGCGGCCGATAACGGCATCGGGGCCGATCCAGGCCTGCGTGGGGTCGATGAAGGTAACGCCCTCGGCCATCCAGTGCTCGTTGATGCGGTCGCGCGCGATAGCGGTGAGCTGCGCGAGCTGGATACGGCTGTTGACGCCCAGGCCATCGCGGTAGTCATCGCAGTGGAAGATGGAGACAGCCTGGCCGTGGCTTTTGAGAATCTCGAGCATGTCGGGCAGGTAGTACTCGGATTGCGCGTTGTCGTTGCCGATCTCGTTGATGTGGGCGGCGAGCTGCGCGCCGTCGAAGGCGTAGCAGCCGGCGTTGCACTCCAGCAGCGTGGCGGCCTGCTCGGGCGTGCAGTCCTTCTGCTCGATGATGCGTTCGATCTGGCCGTCAGCGCCCAGCTTGATGCGGCCGTAGCCGAAAGGATCGGGCGGGGTCATGGTCATGACGGTGCAGGCGAGCTCGCCGGTAGCGACGGTCTGTGCGAACTTGGCGACGGTGTCGGCGGTGATGAGCGGCAGGTCGCCGTTGAGCACGACGACGGGGCCTTGCGTGATGCCGCAGGCCTCGAGCGTGACCTTCACGGCGTGACCGGTGCCCAGGCGCTCGGTCTGCTCGACGCACTCGACCTTGGTGGCGCTGTTGGCGTAGGCGCCGTCGATGAGGGCGCGCATCTCGTCGGCGTGGCTGCCGATGACGACCACGACGCGGCTGCAGCCGGCCTTGATGGTGGCGTCGACGATCCACTGAACCATGGGCTTGCCCAGGATCTTGTGCGAAACCTTGCAGTGGTTCGACTTCATGCGGGTGCCCTCGCCGGCGGCGAGGATAATTGCGGTTGCGTCCATGTGATCTCCTGTTACGTTATAGAGACGTGTGCTTGGAAACGATACACGGCGCAATATGATACCGCAGGCATATGATGAGCGCGTAACGATTGGATTGCGGCGGTTGAGGCTTGCGCCGCCGGCGTGGCGTTTGCGCTGGCCGTGCATGGCGGCGGTGCTGCGGAGCTGTCGTTTGAGCGAGGGGACGGGGGTGCCCGTGGACAACATACGAGAGGAGTTTGGCGGCGAGCCCGTCGCGGCATTCTCGATGTCGCATCCAGCTGTGCCGGCGCTCTATATAGTGCTGACGCTGGGGCTCACCATGTTCTCGATGCAACCGGTGCTGATCGCGCTGTCGCTTGCGGGCGGGCTGGCGTATGGATTTGCGACGCGTGGGGCTGCCCGCACGCTGGGCGCACTTCGCTGGCAGCTGCCGGTGATTTTGATTATCGCGCTGGTCAATCCGCTGTTTAGTGCATCGGGCTCGACGGAGCTGTTTCGTATTGGCATGCGTGCGGTGTATCTAGAGAGCATGGTTTACGGCCTGTGCATGGGTGGGCTGTTTGTGGCGAGCGTGCTGTGGTTTGAGGCAGCGGCGTCGATGCTCGAATACGACAAGGTGCTCGCGCTGCTGGGCAATGCCGCACCGGTGATTGCGCTCATGATCTCGATGTGCATGCGGCTTATCCCGCAGTTTTTGCGCCGCGGCCGCACGGTGCTGGCGGCGCAAGATGCGATTGACGTGCCGGGGCGCGCGCCGGCCGACCCCGTGCGCTCGCGCCTGCGGGCATCGAGTGTGTTGATGGGCTGGGGTATGGAAGATTCGCTGGAGCGCGCGGACGCGATGCGCTCGCGCGGGTGGGGTGCCGCGACGCGTCGTACGACGTATGCGCGGTATCGACTGGGGCGCGGCGATGTTGCTGCGCTGGTTGGGCTTGCACTGTTTGGCGTGGTCACGGTGACAGTGTCGTGGACCGCGACGACGCAGTATTCGTTTTATCCGCAGCTCTCGGTGCCGGCGCCGTGGCCGGGCTATGTCGTGTACGCTGCCTGGATGGTGCTGCCTTGCGCGTTGCACGCGATTGATGAGAAGAGGTTTGGCTGATGGCTCGGTTTGATAGGGGCCCGGTGTCGGGCGCGGCGTGCGGCCCGGATATGCCGGCGATTGAGGTGCGGAGCCTGAGCTTTGCCTACCCCGATGCTGATGCTGCGGTGCTCGAGGGGCTCGACTGGTCTGTTCCCCAAGGTGCGTTTGCGCTGCTTGTTGGCGGTACCGGTTCGGGCAAGTCGACGCTGCTGTCGCTGCTCAAGCCCGAGATCGCTCCAGCGGGCGAGCGCACTGGCGAACTGCGCGTGCTGGGCGAGCCCGTCGCCGACATGGATGTGCGGGCATCGGCGGAGCGCGTGGGTTATGTGTTTCAGGATCCCGAGAACCAGATTGTGTGCGAGACCGTGTGGCACGAGATGGCGTTTGGCCTGGAAAACTTGGGGCTAGCACGTGATGAGATGCGCCGTCGCGTAGCTGAGACCAGCTATTTCTTTGGGCTGGAAGATTGGCTTCACCGCGATACTGACACGCTTTCGGGTGGTCGCAAACAGTTGCTATCGTTGGCGGCCGTTCTGGCGCTGCGCCCGCGCGTGCTGCTGCTCGACGAGCCCACGTCTCAGCTCGATCCCGTTGCCGAGAAGAATTTCCTGCACGCGCTGTTTCGTGTGAACCGCGAGCTGGGCTGCACGGTTGTTGTGGCGACGCATCAGCCGCGCCCAATGCTCGAATACGTGACGTGTGCGTACCGGATTGAGGACGGTCGCGTGCGCGAGGTGACGGATATGGCTTCTTTGGGACGCCGAGAATCGCTGTTTTCCGATGACATGTTGGGGTGGGGTGCCATCCGATGTGCAAATAAAGGAGTATTCAGCAGACGTGAGGACAATTTGGGCTCTCTGGAGCCGCCCGGGGACGTATCGAGCGCGAAAAAAAGTTCGGAATTGGACAAATCGTCCGAATTTGTGGCGCAAACGTCGCTCGAGAACGGCTCGGAAGCCTTCTCGCGCACGGATGGAAGCAGAATGCTCCAAAAAATGCACGGCGGGTCGGCTACCACCCTGTCGGAAGGCTGGTTTCGCTACGATCGAGCGTCCGGCTGGGTGCTGCGCGGGCTCGATGCTTCGTTTTCGGCTGGCGCGGTGCATGCAATCGTGGGCGGCAACGGATGCGGTAAGTCGACGATGCTCTCGGTGCTGGCGAAGACCGCCAAGCTGCAGCGCGGCCGCATGGTGCGCGAAGCGGCCTCGGCGGCGCTGCTGCCACAGAATCCCAAGGCATTGCTGGTTGCCGAGACGGTTCGCGATGAGCTGATGGAATGGGCCTCGACCTGCGGATACGACGAGGCCGCAGCACGGGAGCAGACAGCGCGCCTGGGTCTGGCGGGCTTGGAGGCGCGTCACCCGTACGATCTTTCGGGCGGTCAGTGCCAGCTGCTTGCGTTGGCAAAGCTGCTGTTGATTGGCCCCGAGCTGCTATTGCTCGATGAGCCCACCAAGGGTTTGGACCTGGCCAGCCGCCGCATCATCGCCCGTGCCCTGCGTGACCATGCGAAGGCTGGCGGCACCGTCATCATGGCTACGCACGATTTGGACTTTGCCGAGCAGGTAGCCGACGACGTCGCCATGATGTTTGACGGCGAGATTGCCTGCGTGGAGCCCCCGGCCGACTTCTTTGCCGACAACGTGTTCTATAGGGCGTGATGGGATGACGGACTGTCGTTTCTCGCGTTTACTCACAAAACTGGAGATTCCGCTGTTGTTGGCGGTGCCGGCGGTGATGGCAACGGCGTTGCTGGCGGGCGTTGAGCAGGCGGCGCTCGCCATGCTTGTCGTGGTGGCGCTGGTGCTTGCGCTGTTCTTTGCAGGCTACGAGGCGTCGCGACCGGGCCTGCGCCAGATTATGCCCACGCTGGTGCTGGCGGCGCTGGCGGCGGCGAGCCGCATCTTGTTCGGCCCCATTCCCGACTTTAAACCCGTGAGCGCCATCGCCATCATCGCCGGGGCGACGCTCGGGCGTCGCAACGGCTTCATGGTCGGCGCGTTGGCAGCACTGACCAGCAATTTCTTTTTTGGGCAGGGCATGTGGACGCCATGGCAGATGTATGCCTGGGGCCTGGTTGGCTATGTTGGCGGTGCGCTGGCGCATGCCGGTGCGTTCGACCGTGCGGATGGAACCGTGCACATGCCGGCGCTGATGGCGTACGGCTTTGCTTCGGGTCTGCTGTACGGCGTGGTGATCAACGCGTACGACATTATCGGTTTTGTACAACCGCTCACGTGGGCGGGCGTCGTGGCGCGTCTTGCCACGGCAGTGCCGTTCGATATCACACACGGCCTCGCGACCTGCGTGTTCTTGGCCGCCCTCTACAAGCCTTGGTGTCGACGGATCAACCGCGTTGTCGTGAAATACGGGCTGTAGGGCTGGTTGCGCCGGGGCGTGAATCAATACTTCCGAAGTACCATTTCAAAACTATGCCGGTTTACGGGGCTAGATTAGCGTAGGCCGACCATACCGGCTTTTTTCAAAATAGAGCAAGCCGTTTACCTGAGGTTTTATTATTTCGGAATTGCGTATGGTTGGGGGTTCGCGATTCAGCCCCGTAAACCGGCATAGTTTTGGAATGGCCGGCTGATATGACGGGCATCGTGGCCCTCAGAGAGCCAAATCGATCCGTTTTCCTCCGTCTCCAGACGTCCCCGGGGAATCAGTTGGCGGCGCTTGCCACGAAACTGGCCCATCTACTACGTTTAGCTTGATACCCCCGACCATGACCGCGTTTTATGAAAAACCGCAGGCTTTCTACCTGCGGTTTTCTTTTTGCGTTGTTCGCTGTGGTTGAGGGTAGTGGCTTAAACGTAGTAGATGGGTCAGTTCCGTGGCGGGAGGGCCGCGTGGGTTCCCTCGCGAGGTGAAAATGATCCCTTTTCCTCCGTCCCCAGGGGATCAATTGGGGCTAGAGCTCTAGCGTGAGGGTGACGGGGCAGTGGTCGCTGCCGAAGATATCGCCGCGGATACCGGTGTCGCGCACGGTATTGGCGATTGAATCACTTACCAAGAAGTAATCGATGCGCCAGCCGGCGTTGTTCTTGCGGGCATTAAAGCGGTAGCTCCACCAGCTGTAAACGCTCTCGACGTCGGGGTTTGCCGCGCGCCAGGTATCGGTAAAGCCGGCGTTGAGCAGTTCGGTAAACTTGCCGCGCTCCTCGTCCGAAAAGCCTGCGTTGCCGCGGTTGGACTTGGGGTTCTTAAGGTCGATCTCCTCGTGCGCAACGTTAAAGTCGCCGCAGGTCACGACGGGTTTGCCGGTCTCGCGCTCGAGCGCGCTCAAAAAGCCGCGATAGGCATCATCCCAGGCCATGCGCACGTCGATGCGGGCGAGTTCGTTTTGCGCGTTGGGAGTGTAGACATCCACAAACCAGAACTTGTCGAACTCCAACGCGCAGACGCGGCCCTCGGTTGCGGCTTGGGCGACGAGCTCGGCCGCCTCGCCCTCGCCGGCGTAGGGTAACAGCGCGTCGGCGTGCAGCACGCGCAGCGGTTCCTGGCGGCTAAAGACCGCAGTGCCCGAATAGCCTTTACGCTCGGCGTAGCTCCAGGTTTGGTGATAGCCGGGCAGGTCAATATCAACCTGGCCTTCTTGCAGCTTGGTCTCTTGCAGCGCCAGGATATCGACGTCGAGTTCTTGTGCGATTTGAATAAAGCTCGGGTCCTTTTTGAGCACGGCGCGCAGGCCGTTAACGTTCCACGAGGCAAAGGTGTAAGTCTGAGGCATGGTGTCCTTTCGACGGGGTTGGCAGGCTTAAGATTAACGCAACAGGGGCGGGGTGGGTTCCGCGCGTGCTGACTTAAAGGCCGCATGCTGGGACGTCGCCCAACGCTGCCCGACTAACAAGGACGGAGGACTCATATGACGCAGGCAATATCGGATCCCAAGCAGGCCTCCGCCGCGCTGGCGGAGCTTTTTGATACCCACAAGCGCGTGGTCTTCTTTGGCGGCGCGGGCGTTTCCACGGCGAGTGGCATCCCCGATTTCCGCAGCATGGACGGCCTGTATCACCAGCAGTTTGCCTATCCGCCCGAGACCATACTGTCGCATAGCTTTTACGAGGCGCATCCTGCGGAGTTCTTCGACTTTTACCGCACCAAGATGATCGCGCTTAACGCTAAGCCCAACCGCTGCCACATCAAGCTGGCCGAGCTGGAGCGCGCCGGCAAGCTTGATGCCGTGGTGACGCAAAATATCGACGGCCTGCATCAGGTGGCCGGCTCGCAACGCGTGTTCGAGCTGCACGGATCGGTCCATCGCAACATTTGCCAGTCGTGCGGCGCGGTCTATAGCGCCGAGTGGATTTGCTCGCGCGAGCACGAGGACGCCGCGGGTGCGCCTGTGTGTCCTGCGTGCGGCGGGCGCATCAAGCCCGATGTAGTGCTCTACGAGGAGCCGCTCGACGAGCACGTGCTGACCGGTGCCGTTGCCGCCATCGCCGCGGCCGATGCCCTCATTGTGGGCGGGACCTCGCTCGTGGTGTATCCGGCGGCAGGCCTTACGCGTTACTTTACCGGCGATACGCTGGCCATATGCAACCTTGCTCCCACCGATCAGGATGCAAATGCCGACCTGCTGATTTCTTGCGACATCGCGGCCGCGTTTGCGTTCTAGCCCGCGCGCGCGGATACAATAGAAAGACTGAGTGCAAAGCGACCCCGCCGCCAGCTCCCCAAGCTCGGCGGCGTGGGCATTTTAGGAGGATGTTCATGGCGAACGACAGCAAGACATGGCGGTGCGGAAAGTATGAGCTCAGCTTTGACCGTCCGCGCATCATGGGCGTCCTCAACGTGACGCCCGATTCGTTTAGCGATGGCGGGGAGCACTTCGACCCGGATGCCGCCATCGAGTACGGCCTGGCGATGCTCGACGCCGGCGCCGACATCATCGACGTGGGCGGCGAGTCCACGCGCCCCGGTTTTACCCCGGTCAACCCCGACGAGGAGGCTCGCCGCGTGCTGCCCGTGGTGCGCGCGCTGGCCAAGGAGGGCGCCATCGTCTCGATCGACACGCGTCATGTGGCGGTTGCCAAGGCGGCCGTGCGCTGCGGCGCCTCGATCGTCAACGACGTGACCGGCTTCACCGATCCCAAGATGGTCGAGTTTGTTAAGACGAGCACCTGCGGCGTCATCGTGATGCATGCCGGCGAGGTCGCCGCGCCCACCCGCACGCACGCAACGGTGCAGCTCGATACCTCGGCAGCGGCGTTTGTTGCCGAGAAGGCGCGCGAGGCGGCTGCCGAGGCCGCGCGTGAGGCCGAGAAGCCGGCTCGCCGCCGTCGCGGCAAGTTGCTGGGCGAGCCTAAGCCGGAGGCCAAGCTTCCGGGCGGCGTGGTGCAGCCCTCGTTGCCGTTTGGCGAACCGGAGCCCACGTCCGAGCCTGCAACCGAGCTGGGGCAGGAGACGCCGGCCGCCGAGCAGGCTGCTGCCGCCGAGACCGTCGCGCCCGCGCCCGAGGCCGCTCCCGAGGCCACCGAGGCCGCATCGGAGTCCAATGACCGCCTGGCCGCCATGATGCGCCGCAGCGCCCGCCGCGAGGAAGCCTACGTGCCCACCTCGCAGCTCCGCCGCTTCACCCTGCCCGATTCGGCGCCCATCATGCGCCGCGTTATGGGCTTTCTGTCCGACCAGGCCCGCACACTCATCCATGCCGGCGTGTCGCGCGACCGCATCTGTATCGATCCTGGCCCGGGCTTTGGTAAGTCGGCTAACGAGGACATCGTCATCCAGCGCGAGACTGCCAAGATGGCGTCACTGGGCTATCCGCTCATGTGCGCCGTGTCGCGCAAGCGTTTTGTGGGCGCTATCTCGGGCGTGACCGAGGCCGCCGCGCGCGATGCCGCCACGTTTGGCGTGTGCCTGGGCGCCATCCAGGCCGGTGCCAACATCGTGCGCGTGCACGACGCCGCGGGTTTTGCGCAGTTCCTGAACGGTTACTGGGCCGTCGCCAAGCCACAGCCGCGCCGCGCGTTTGTGGCCGTGGGCTCCAACCTGGGGCATCGCTGCGACAACATCCGCGCCGCACGCGAGATGATCGCCGAGATTCCACTTACCTGCGTGTCCAACTCCTCCAAGATCTACGAGAGCGAGCCGGCCTACGAGACGCGCCAGGACGCGTTTGCCAACGCCGTCATCGAGATCAAGACCGAGCTGGCGCCGCTGGTGCTGCTCGACGAGCTCATGAAGATCGAGGCCGAGCTGGGGCGCGACCGCTCCAAAAAGGCCAAGGCCAACGGTCCGCGCACCATCGACCTGGACCTGCTGTGGATGGACGGTGAGACCCACGGCGGCAAAAAGCTGCGCCTGCCGCATCCGCTGATCGGCGAACGCGATTTTGTGCTGGTGCCGCTCGAGGACCTGATGCACGACCCGGCGCGGTTCTTCCGCTACAACGGCGTCGAGGTCAAGGAGCCCGAGGACCGCGTGGGCCATATCGTGGGCGAATTGGGGCGTATGTAGATGATCGAGATGAATGCTGTTGTCGCTGGCACCGAGCTCGACGCGGCGCGCGACGCGGGCCGCGAGGGCATGTCCGCGGGCTGGTGCGCGTGGAGCGCGGGCGATGCATCGCTGATGTTTTCGCTGGTCGTGCGCCCCGATGTGAACATGCATGCCTTCCACGGCCTGCCGTTTGTGGCGGCTATGGGCATGATGGACGCGCTTGTGGGCACGGCTTCGACGCCGGGGTTGGGCCTTGCCGGTAAGGTGGGTATCCAGTGGCCGAGCGATATCGTGTGCGGTGCGCCTGCGTTTGAGACGTCGCTCGCGCGTGTTGCCGTGAACGGCGGTGCCGGTGCTGCGGGCATGTTCGGTGCCGTGACGGTGGATATTGAGCGTTCGGCGCTGAGCGAGCTTGGTGTGGACGTGGCTGACGAAGCGCTGGTCGAGACGCTGGCCGCCGCCGTGCTGGCCCGCGTGGACGCCTGGGCGGTTGTTGCCAACACGCCGCAAGGCGCCGCAGGGCCGCTGGCTCCCGTGCTGGGCGAGTACTTCGACATGGTGCCGCTGCTGGGCCGCCAGGTTGCGGCGGTGTCTCCCAACGGCTTGCCGCTTGCGGTCGGTGTGTTTGCGGGCCTGGACATCTGGGGCCGCGCGACCATCAAGACCGATGCCGGCGAGCAGGAGTTTCCGCCCGAGGCCGTACGAATTCGCGGGCTGTAACGCGAGGCGCCCGCGCTCAAAGATAACGATGACAACGGAAGCTCTCCTCGGCTTGCACCGGGGAGGGCTTTGCGTGACTGCGGGGTGGCACCTCGGACCTATTCCTCAAAACTGAAAAATTTTCGTTTTTGAGGAATAGGACCGATGCATTGCTTAGTCCGCCGCTCGCGCCCGTGCTCGACTTAAGCCCCTGCTCTATCCCAGCTCCTGCATGCGGCGGTAGATTTCGCAGATGCCCTTGATGGTGAGTTGGCCGTCGACCACGTCGAAGGCATCGGTCGAATCGGCGACGATGCTGGCGAGACCGCCCGTGGCGATAACGGTGGCATCCTCGCGGCCCAGCTCGCGCTTCATGCGCGCGACCAGGCCCTCAGCCATGGCGGCGGCGCCCGTTACGGCGCCGACCTTGATGCACTCCTCGGTATCGCGGCCGATGGCGTGCTCGGGCGCCTCGAGCGGCACGCTGGCGAGCTTGGCGGCACGGGCGGCAAGCGCGTCCATGGAGATGCGAATGCCCGGCGCGATCGCTCCGCCAATGTAATAACCGTCCTCATCGATGACGTCGATATTGGTCGCGGTGCCAAAGTCCACCACGATCGCCGGCGCGCCATAGAAGGTCTCGGCAGCGACGGCGTTGGCGATGCGGTCGGCACCAACGGCCTGGGGGCGCGCCGCCCGCAGCTTGGTTACGGCGGCCGTCTGCGGCCCGATGACGATGGCGTCCGCGGCAATGCGGTCGGCCACGGCGTGCCACTCGCGCGAGAGCTGCGGCACCACGCCCGCAAAGGCGATCGCGTCGACCGCATCGAGCGAAAGGCCGTACATCTTAAAGAAACCCATCAGGCGCACATGGATCTCGTCGGCGGTATAGGAGCGGTCGGTGGGCATGCGCCACGACTGCACCAGCTCGTCTCCGTCAAACAGGCCCATGGCCGTCTGCGTGTTTCCCATATCGATAGCGAGCAGCATGTCTACTCCCGGTGTCGGCATAAAAGGACGCGCACCATTGTATACGTGCCGTCGACGGCGCTCGGCTGCGATTCGTTTACGGTGATAGGGGCTGAGGGGTTTAAATATGAAGGAATTATGCTCTACGAGATTTTCCTTGCCGTTTACCGAACTCCCGCGTAATATTCCTTCTTGCGCACATGAAGCGCCCAGACATTGCGGGGTGGAGCAGTCTGGTAGCTCGCCGGGCTCATAACCCGGAGGTCGTAGGTTCAAATCCTGCCCCCGCGACCAAGAACTTGCAGCTCGTCGGCCTAGCCGGCGAGCTTTTTTGTTATTTCGGGACCGTGTTTTCGGTCCAATTCTCGGCCTCTCAAACAAAATCTCGATCTGTAACATCTAGACCCGATTTGGGCGGCTAGGTGTTACAGATCGAGATATACCGGTGGGTTGGGTCGTGTTTGTCTAAATCTGTAACACGAGGGACGGATTTTGCCGAGTTGTTGTTATAGATTGAGATTTTCTAGCAGGCGGGTTTGGTTTGTCTCGATCTGTAACAGTAAGACCCAGTTTCGCCACGTAACTGTTACAGATCGAGACAAACCGACGGGCCGCCCCGTCCCATCCACCTGGCGCTACCTGCTGTCCGCCGATTTTCGTTGTGCCGCTGTGCCCCCATGCCATATCCTTTAAACAACTACGCGGCAACATCGCCGCCGCGCCTACAAGAGAGGAATATCCATGACCGCACCTGCATCCAAGCTGCTCCAGCCCATTACGGTTGGCCCCCTTGAGCTCAAGAACCGCATTATGTTCCCGCCGCTGACCACCGGCTACGAGGAGCGCGACGGCTCCATTGGCGAGCGCAGCCTGGCTTTTTACGAGCGACTGGCCCGTGGCGGCGTGAGCTACATCGTCATCGGCGACGTCGCTCCCGTCATGACCGCGAGCCCCACGCCCAAGCTGGCAACCGACGCTCAGATCCCCACGTTTAAGGCCCTGGCCGATGCTGTCCACAAGCACGGCGCCAAGGTCGCGCTGCAGCTGTTCCACCCCGAGTACGACGTGCCCGGTGTCGGCCGCATGGTCATGGGTTCCATGGCTGCCGCCAAGGCCGCGCAGGAGGCCAAGGCCGCCGGCGACGAGGAGACCTTTGCCGCCAAGATGGCCGATTCCAACGAGATCCGCAACCAGGCATACGCCAAGCTGCACCACGACATGCAGCACTTTGTGAACGAGGCGAGCGTAGAGCAGCTCACCCAGATCAAGGAGGCCATCGCTGCCTCGGCTGCTCGCGCTCAGCAGGCCGGTATCGACGCCATCGAGGTCCACGGCGATCGCCTGGTGGGTTCGCTGTGCTCCGCGATCCTCAACCAGCGCACCGACGAGTACGGTGGCTCGTTCGAGAACCGCGTTCGCTATGCGCTGGAGGTCGTCGCTGCCATTAAGGAAGCTGCGCCGCAGCTGATGGTGGAGTACAAGCTCCCCGTGATCATGGAGAACCCCGACGGCACGCCGCGCGGCAAGGGCGGCCTGCAGCCCGACGAGGCCTGCGAGTTCGCCAAGCTGCTCGAGGGCGCGGGCGTCGACATGATCCAGGTTGCACAGGCCAACCACACCGGCAACATGGGCGACACCATTCCGCCTATGGGCGCCATGCCCTACAACTGGACGCTGCCCGTGGCCGAGCGCGTCAAGGCCCTGGTCTCCGTGCCGGTGGCAACCGTCGGCCGTGTTGTCTCGGTCGAGGCCGGCGAGAAGATCCTGGAAGACGGCTCGGCCGACATCGTCGCCTATGGCCGCTCGCTCATGTGCGACCCCGACATTGCGCTCAAGGCCGCCACGGGCGAGCCCATTCGCGAGTGTCTCAACTGCAACAAGGGCTGCGTCGACGCGATTCAAAACCGCAAGTACATCTCGTGCGTGCTCAACGCCGAGAACGGCGACGAGGCGACCATCGCCATTAAGCCGGGCGAGGGCGACAAGAAGATCGCCGTGGTGGGCGGCGGTATTGCCGGCCTGGAGGCCGCGCGCGTGGCGGCCAAGCGCGGCTACGATGTGACCGTCTACGAGGCGAGCGACCATCTGGGCGGCCAGATTGTGCTGGCGGCTGCGCCTCCGCGCAAGGACGAGATCATGCGCTCGGTCGAGTACTACGAGAAGATTCTGCCCGGCCTGGGCGTGAAGGTTGAGCTCAACCGTGCCGCTACCGCTGAGGACCTCAACGCCGCCGACGCCGCGATTGTGGCTGTGGGCGCACACGACGTGGTCATTCCTGTTCCGGGTGCCGACTCGGACAAGGTCGTCTCGAGCTGGGACGTGCTGGCCGGCAAGGTGGAGCTCAGCGGCCGCGTCGCCGTCATTGGCGGTGGCCTGGTGGGCACCGAGACTGCTGAGTACCTGCTGCAGCACGGCTGCGAGGTGGCGATCGTGGAGATGCTCGACAAGATTGCCGCGGGCGAGTCCGAGACCATTCTGCCGCTGATTATGAGCGACTTTGCGGAGCACAACGTGGAGCAGCACGTGAAGACCCGCCTGACCGCCATTACCGACGAGGGCGTGGAGGCCGTTCGCACTGCCGAGGACGGCGCCGAGGAGCCGGTGAAGATCGCCTGCGATTACGTGGTGATGGCCGTGGGCTCCAAGGCCAACGCGTTTGACCTGGATGGCGTGACGGTGCCCGTGACCTGCGTGGGCGACTGCTCGGGCGAGCGCACCGCCGATATTGCGAGCGCCATCCGCACGGCGTATCACGCGGCCAACGAGCTGTAGTTGAACATCGCGGCTAGGCGGGGCGGTAGCACGGATCCGTCTCGCCCGGCTGTGTCCCGTCGGGTGTCAACCGGTGCGGGGCCTGCAAGCGCAGCAGGTCCCGCCCTTTTTGTTTTGCTCCGGTGGATGGCAATGCGCGGTAATCATGAGGAGTGAGGACGTCTACTGCCTTGCAGATCACTCAAAAATATTGGGGGAGGGGTTAATAACTATATCCTCTATACCAAAGGACATAAAGAGATGCCAATTTTGTTGACAAGCGAATGACGATTAGCTGCGAGTCAGCTACCAGCGTAAATAATCGATAAAGAAATGTCGTAATTTGGTGCCAAATGCCCAGATAACGCCGCGTCTATTTTAATTAACTGCTTTGAGCAAACAGTAAAATGTTACTATCTAACTTGCACGTAAGAAAGCAGATTAACGGCTAAGGCTAAGAAGTGGCAGGTATGTCGGAAGCAACTAGGACTCGCACGCATGCGCCCGAGGTTAGGCAGCGCGCCGTCGAGATCCTCCAAGAGGGGGTCGGTCATCGCGCTCTCGCCGCGGAGCTTGGCATTCCCCAGGCCACGGCTCGTCAGTGGGCCCGCGCGTATGCCGTGGGCGGTGCCGGCGCCGTTCTCAATGCCGGTTCGCATCATCACACCTATTCGTACGACGTAAAGCTCGCTGTGGTTAAGGACCGTCTGGAAAACGGCTTGACGGTTCGCGAGGCCATGATCAAGCACAAGATTCCCAGCGAGTCTTCGGTCAAGGCTTGGTGCCGTCAGTACCGCGAGAGCGGTGAGTCCGCACTGGTCGATAAGCCGCGCGGTCGCAAGCCGCGCGTTAAAAAGGCGGAATAGCGAACGGGATGGTGCGCCCACAGGGGCGCATTTTTCTTGCCGCCCCTCTACTCCAATGCGGACAGGCTCCTTGCCCCGTACGCCTAAAACTCCCCAGTTGACCGAAAACCCGCTGCCGCTACTCATCAATTGAGCTATAACGTTAAACAATTGCAGCGTTTTTGCATGGGGGAGTGATGGTATGACGCTACTGTATTTCCTTACCCTGTTTCCGCTGGTACCGGCGCTGGGCATGCTGTTCGCGCGCGGCGACCGCGCCCGCGATGCGGTGGGGCTCATAGGTTCCGGCATTATTATGGCGGTGACAGTTGTAGTCGCCGTCATGTTTTTTGGCATGGGTCCGCAGAGCTTTGAGGTTGCCTCCGGCACCTCGCATGTGCTCTCGATCATCAGCTCCGTCATCGACGTCATCCTGTGCGCCGTCATCCTGTACAACGCGTACAAATATAGGAACGCGCTCACCACGGTGCTCGGCATAGTCCAGCTGGTGGGCTCGCTTGCCTTTGCAGCCATGACGCTGCCCGCGACCGAAGCCGTCACCGCAACCCCGCTCTACCTGGACTACATGAGCGTAATCATGGTCCTCGCCGTCGGCATTGTCGGCAGCCTTATCTGCGTGTATGCCCTGGGCTACATGAAGGACTTCCAGGCCCATGACGAGCACGAGGCCGCGCTGCGCGGGCAGACCGCGCCCGACCGTCGCCCGCAGTTCCTGGCGCTTATGTTCCTGTTCCTCTCGGCCATGTTCGTCATCGTGACGAGCGACAACCTTGAGTGGCTGTTCTGCGGCTGGGAAATCACCACCGTGTGCTCGTTCCTTATGATTGGCTACACGCGCACGCCCGAGGCCATTAAAAACGCCTTTACCCAGATCATCCTCAACATGCTGGGCGGCATCGCGTTTTTGGCCGGACTCATGTACCTGCACGTGAACGGCATGCCGCTGACCATCTCGGGCATGATTGAGCTTTCCGGCGCCGGAACCGCGCAGTCCGCGCTGCTGGTGATGCCGGTCATCCTGTTGTCGCTCGCCGCGCTCACCAAGGCCGCACAGATGCCGTTCCACACTTGGCTGTTGGGTGCCATGGTTGCCCCCACGCCCACGAGCGCCCTGCTGCACTCGTCAACCATGGTCAAAGCCGGCGTGTTCCTGATGGTCAAGCTGAGCCCGCTCTATGCCATCTATCCCGTGACCGGCTTTATGGTCACGAGCGTGGGCGCCATCACGTTTTTGCTCGCTGCCCTTATGGCCATCTCGCAGAGCAATGCCAAGCGCGTGCTCGCGTACTCCACCATTTCCAACTTGGGCCTCATCAGTGCTTGCTTGGGTGTCGGCGCGCCCGAGGCCGTATGGGCGGCCATCTTCCTGATCCTGTTCCACACGGTGGCAAAGTCGCTGCTGTTCCTGTGCGTGGGCACGGCCGAGCATCATATCGGCAGCCGCAATATCGAGGACATGGACGGTATGTTCAGCCGCATGCCGCACCTGACGCGCCTGATGATGCTGGGCATCATGGGCATGTTTGTGGCGCCGTTTGGCATGCTCGTGTCCAAGTGGGGCGCTCTGGTGGCGTTCGCGCAGACCGGCAACGTGCTCATGATCATGGTGCTTGCCTTTGGCTCGGCCGCGACGTTCTTCTTCTGGGGCAAGTGGCTTGCCAAGCTTTCGGGTGTCGACCCCACGGCTCAAAACGTTGAGGTCAATGTCCATAAGACCGAATGGATGGCCCTCAACACCATCGCCGCGCTGCTGATTCTGTGCTGCGTGGCGTTCCCGGTTATCTCGAGCGGTCTGGTGTCGCCTTACTTGGCCATGGTGTTTGGCCGCGTGCCGTACGTTATTGGCAAGGACGCCATGTACCTGATGGTGGTTATCGTGGCGTTTATCGCCGTGGTGCTGCTGACTTCATTCCGCGTGAGCAACAAACCGCACGTCAACGTGTACCTTTCGGGCGTGGGGACCGACAAATATCGCCATTTCCGCGGCTCGATGGGACACGAGGTGAAGGCCGAAAAGCGCAATTGGTACTCGGAGGACGCCCTTGGCGAGAAGCGTATTGGCCCCGCGGGTAGCGTCGTTTGCTGCAGCATTATCTTGTTTGCGCTGCTGTGTTGCGCGTGGATTGGGCCCGAGCGACTTGCCATGAGTGCGCCCTCGGTGCTGCGCGGCAAGTATTTTGAAGGTTCGGGCGTCGTGGGCATTTTTATTGGCACCGTGGCATTTGCCTTACTGGCGCCGCTTGTGGGCGGCCTGATCGACGGCGTTGACCGCAAACTTTCGGCCCGCATGCAGGGCCGCGTGGGCCCGCGCCTGCTCCAGCCTTTCTACGATGTGGCCAAGCTGCTGCGCAAGGCCCCCGCCAGCGTAAACACCATGGACGATACCTACATGGCGTGCGCGCTCATCTTTACCGTGGTGGGCGGCGGCATCTTTGTGTCGGGTTCCAACACGCTGTTGTGCGCTTTTATGGTGACCCTCGCTGCGATCTTTGTGGTGTTGGCGTCCGCCTCGACGCAAAGCCCGTTTGCCCAGGTCGGCGCCGACCGTGAGCTGCTGCAGGTCATGAGTTACGAGCCCGCCGTTTTGCTGATGAGCGTGGGCCTGTACCTTGCCACCGACAGCTTCGATTCCATCGCCGTGACGGGGCAGTCGGCCCCCATCATCGTGTACAGCGCGCCCATTTTCCTCGCGCTGCTCGCGGTGCTCACCATCAAGCTGCGCAAGTCGCCGTTTGACCTTTCGTACTCGCATCACGCGCATCAGGAGATCGTCCAGGGCGTCGCCACCGAGATGAGCGGCGGCACGCTGGCCAAGATGACCCTTATGCACTGGTGCGAGACCGTGCTGTTTTTGATGTGGGTGGGCATGTTCTTTGTTTGGGACAACCCCGTGAGCTGGGTTGTAGCCCTGGTCGTGATGGCCGCGACGTATTTTGTCGAGGTCCTGATCGACAACACCTTCGCACGCAGCACCTGGCGCAGCTGCTTTAGGCTCGGATGGGGCGTGGCGCTGGTGTTTGGCCTGCTCAACCTTATGCCCATCCTCGTCGACGTGTTTATTTAGGAGGCGGCATCCATGGATCATAAAATGTCGCGCTCGCCGTGGGTTATTCATTACGACGGCTCGAGCTGCAACGGATGCGATATCGAGGTGCTGGCCTCGCTCACGCCGCTGTTCGATGCGGAGCGCTTTGGCGTGGTCAACACCGGCAACCCCAAGCATGCGGATATCTTTTTGGTGACGGGGTCGGTCAATGCCCAGAACCTGCCCGTCGTGCGCCAGATCTACAGCCAGATGCTCGAGCCCAAGTGCGTGGTGGCGTGCGGCATTTGCGCGTGTTCGGGCGGCGTATTCCGCGATGCCTATAACGTGATCGGCGGCGTGGACCGCGCGATTCCCGTGGACGTGTATGCGCCCGGGTGCGCCATTCGTCCCGAGACCGTGATCGATGCCATCGTGGAGGCGTGCGGCATCCTTGATCAGAAGGAGGCCGTGATGCGCGCCGGCGGCGATCCGCTCACCGTGGGCGGTGCCGCAACCTGGGACGGTGGCGTTGAGCTGGGCGAGGACGGGTTTGTGGCTGCGGGGGCCGGGGCTGATGGTGCCGGTGACGGTGTCGAGGCCAACGTGTCCACCAGGTCCGCCGCGCCCGCCGCTGCAAAGGAGGCCGAGTAATGCAAAAGGCTATCTATACCACCGTCGGGATCGACGAGCTCCTGTCGCATGTCCAGGCGCTCAAGGGCGTCGGCGCGCGCTTTGTGCAAATGCACGCCGAGCGCAACGTCGACGACGGCACGTATCGCCTGGTCTATACGTTTATCAACGTTCGTGTTGCTCAGGAGCAGATTGCGCAGGACGGCAGCTATGCGATCGAGAACCTGGTGGTTGAGGGAATTAATCAGTACCAGGAGATTCCGTCCATCAGCTCGTACTATCCGGCAGTATTCCCGTTTGAAAACGAAGCGCACGACCTGTTTGGTCTTGCCATCACCGATATGCAGATTGACTTTAAGGGTTTTTTCTACCAGGTCTCGACTGCCGAGCCCATGAGCGTTATCACGCCCGAGGTGAAGGCCGCGCGCGAGAAAGCCATGAAGGTCCGTGCCGCTGCCGAGGCCAAGGCGCGCAAGGCCGCGGCCGAGAAGGCTGCTACTGCCACGGCCGCTGCGGGGGAGGGCACTGCGGGCGCTGGCGATGCTGCGGGCGCTGCCGTCGCTCAGCCCGCTGCGGCTGCCGGCTCCGATGCTCAGCACGATGAAACTGCTGCGAAGGCCGCGCTCAAGGCTGCCGAGATGGAGGCAAAGCTCGCCGCCATGGATCCCGAGAAAGCGGCCAAGGTCCGCGCGGCGCTTGCCGCCAAGGCCGCCCGCGACAAGCAGAAAAAGGAGGCGTAAGGCCCATGGCACATCGCTCCGTTATTCCGTTTGGCCCGCAGCACCCGGTGCTGCCCGAGCCGCTTCATCTGGACCTGGTGATCGAGGACGACCGCGTCATCGAGGCAATTCCGCAGATCGGCTTTGTGCACCGCGGACTCGAGAAGCTCACCGAAAAGCGTGATATGCACCAGTTTGGCTACATCGCCGAGCGCATCTGCGGCATCTGCGCCGTGGGCCACAGCTGCGGCTATGCCAGCGCCTGCGAGCGCATGCTCGACATCGAGGTGCCCGGCCGCGTGCAGTATATCCGCACCATTCTGCACGAGCTTTCGCGCATTCACTCGCATCTGCTGTGGCTGGGCCTGCTCGCCGATGCCTTTGGTTTCGAGGCACTGTTCTATCGTTCGTGGACCCTACGCGAGCAGATTCTTAAGATCTTTGAGAGCACCTGCGGCGGCCGCGTGATCCTTTCGATTAACGAGATCGGCGGCCTTAAACACGACATTGAGGACTCCGAACTGGCGGGCATTGTCCAGACGCTCGATGCCATGCGTCCTGACTACGAGGCCTTGGTGCATACGTTTTTGGACGACAATAGCTGCGGCGAGCGCCTGCACGGCGTGGGCGTGATCAGCAAGAAGGACGCGCTGGATCTGTCGATGGTCGGCCCGTTCGGTCGCGCCTCGGGCGTGGATTACGACGTGCGCATGTTTGGCGACGGCGCCTATGCTGATCTGGCCGCGTTTGAGCCTATCGTTGCTAGCGATGGCGACTGCTATGCCCGCTGCCAGGTGCGTTGTGCCGAGGTCACGCAGGCCATGGATATTATCAAGGAGCTTGTGGGCAAGATTCCGCACGACGGTATCGGCGGGCGCACCAAGCTCACGCCGGCCGACGGTGCGCGCGGCGAGGTTGTGATTGAGCAGCCGCGCGGCGAGGCGTATTACTATGTGCGCGGCAGCGGCACCAAGAACCTGGACCGTTTTCGCGTGCGAACGCCGACGTCGCAAAACCTGGCGGGTCTGACGCATGCGCTGCAGGGCGTGCTCCTTGCCAACGTGCCCATGATTATCCTGACCATCGACCCCTGCATTAGCTGCACGGAAAGGTAGGCGCGGCATGAGTTTACTGACATTTGCCAAGACGGCCTTGGGTTCTATGGTCAAGCAGCCGGTAACGGTGTGCTATCCGCAGGAGAAGCTCGCGGTACCCGAGCGCTTGCGCGGACATATCGTTAACGACATGGACGTGTGCATTTGCTGCGGCATGTGCGCGCGTCGCTGCCCGGCGGGCGCGCTCGCGGTCGATCGCAAGGGTGGAACGTGGTCGATCGACCCGTATGCCTGCGTGGTGTGCGGTGAGTGCATCGAGAGCTGCCCCAAGCACTGCCTGACTATGGACACCGCCCGCACCCCAGTCGCAGCGGACAAGACTCCCACAGTAGAAACCAAGCCGGAATAGCGCTGGAATAGGGGCCGGTGGGGCAAAAATGCCCCACCGGCCCCGCGCTTAAACGCGCGGTTGTGCCGTCGCGAACAAAACTATGCCGGATTACTACGATAAATCGCCCACCTCCAACCACACCGCATTTGGCAAAATCAAAACCGCAGGTAGACGGCTTGTAGTTTTGCGAAAAAATCACGCGTGGTCGGGAATCTCGTTTTTATCGTAGTAAACCGGCATAGTTTTGAAATGACACCATATTCGTAACAGCACTTGATCTCCCGTGGACAGAGGGAAACGGATCATTTTGGCCTCGCGAGGACATCCGTGTGGCCCGTTCGCCATGAAATGGGCCTATCTACTACGTTTGGGCGGTGGCCCTCAACCACGGCAAAAAATGCGAAAAGAAAACCGCAGGTAGAACGCCTGCGGTTTTCTGGAAAACGGGGGTATGGTCAAGGGTATCGAGTCAAACGTAGTAGATGGGCAGGTTTCGTGGCGAGCGGTTCCGGGTGATTCCTTGGGGACGGAGGAAAACGGATCATTTTGGTCCCGCGAGGCTTGCGGAGGCGCTCGTGCAGAGCCGCTCGGACAAAACTATGCCGGTTTACGGGGCTAAGTCACGCGCTCCCAACCATGCCGATATCCGTGAAAATAAAACCGCAGGTAGACAAGCCGTCATTTTACGGAAAACGCGGGTATGGATGGGGGCCCTGAGCTTAGCCCCGTAAACCGGCATAGTTTTGAAATGGCATTAAATCGATAACAGCTATTTTGCTCTGTCGGAGCGGTTGGCCGTTGGGTAATTACCCTCGCAGGTAGGCGATGGCGATCTGCGTGCGGTTGCGTAGGCCCATTTTGGCAAGGATCGAGCTGATGTGGTTGCGTACGGTGCCTTCGCCCATATAGGCGGTGGCGGCAATCTCCTTGTTATCGAGGCCGCGGGCGATGAGCTCGGCGACTTCGAATTCGCGGTCGGTTAGGCTGGCGAAGGCCGCAGGCCGGCGGGGCGTGCCCGCCTCAACGTCCGTTCCGTCAAAATCGACGTCCTCGATCGCCTTGCCCTCGAGCACGCGTTTGCCGTCCATGACCTGCGCCAACGCCGGCGGAATGGCAGCGACATCGGTCTTGATCAGGTAGCCGCGGGCGCCCAGCTTGAGCGCCGACACAATGTACTCGTCATCCGAGAACGTCGTCAGAAACACCACGCGCGCCGCAGGGTCGTGCTCAAGGATCTCGCGCGCGGCCGAAAGGCCGTCGCGTCCCGGCATCTGGATGTCGAGCAGCGCAATATCGGGTGCGTGCTCGGCGTAGAGCGCCACCGCATCGTTGCCGTTGGCACCGGTGCCCACCACTTCGATCTGCGGCTGGGCGCCCAAGATAATCTTGAGCGAATCGACCACCAAGCGGTCGTCGTCGACAACGATGAGCCTCATCGGCCCTCATCTCCTTGCTGTTTGGGAACGGTGGCAAACACACGCCAGCCGTCGGCGCCGGCACGCGGGCCGGCGGTGAAGGTGCCGCCAAGCGCCTCGATGCGCTCGCGCATGGAGGCGAGCCCCATGCCCTCCGCGGTGCCGCGGCCGCTTGCTTGGACCTCACCCACGCCATCGTCGGTAACAATGAGCTGGTAAAACGACGGATGCTCCATGCACCGTACGGTGACGGTCTGGGCGCAAGCGTGGCGCATGGTATTGGAGAGCGCTTCGCGCAGGACCGCTGCAAAGCAGTTGGCGACGTTTGCGGGCGCATGTTCGGCCATAACTTCAAGCTCAATCTGCGGGCCGCCGTCCGAGCGTGTGCCTTCGACAATGCGTTCGAGCTGCACGGAAAGGTCGACGGCGTTGTCGTTGAGCGCGTGGACGCTGGTGCGCACAAGCTGGAGCGCCTCGTCAACCGTGCGTTTAACGTCGGCGAAATCGGCGGCGACGCCAGGCTCGTCGGCGTGGACCACGCGTAGGGCTTCGGCCTGCAGTGAGGCGCGCGTGAGCTGGTGCCCGACGTTATCGTGGATCTCGCGCGCGATGCGGGCGCGTTCGGCGAGCGTCGCGAGCTCGACTTCGTAGTCCTGGCGATCGGCAAGATCGCGGTTGCGCGCCTCGAGCGCGAGGGCTCGTTCCTGCAGCTCGTCGCGGGTGCGGCGCATGCGCCGCTGCTCGCGCTCCAACTGGGCGGTGCGTAGCGATAGCAAGGTGGCGGCAACCGAAAGGATGGCGGTTAACAGCAGCGTTCGGGTGGTGAGCACGCCACCACGAAGGTCCGCGACAAGCGCGCAGACAAACACGGCGCCAATCGCCAGCGCGGGCCAGATTCGTTCACGGCGAACGCGTCGCGCGATGTCATAGAGAGCGAGAGGCGCAAACGGCACAAACGGCGGCACGAAGACAGCCGCGATGATGCAGGCGTAGCTCGCGGCCTCGCTCACACGGCGGGCGCGGTTTCCCTGTACGACCTCGGCCAGCGAGGTGGCAATAACGCCAAGGCAAAACGCCGCGACCAGGCGAGCGTCCACAGCAAGACCCATGGCGGCCGCAATACAGCACGCCAGCACGATCGATTTGTCGAAAAGCCTGTTCATACGGGTATTGTACGCGAAGCCGCGCGTGGTGGAGGGACCGCCTGCGCAACCGTGACATTCCTCCCACGCGGCAAAGCGGGGACGTCGGCAGGCCGCACGGCCAAGCTCCGCACTCGTGACAAAGCTCACTGGTGCGCGCCGCTCGCTCCTGCGATGATGCAATCGTACCGGGCCGCAATCAACAGAAGGGCCGCCTCATGACAGACATCGTCCACGTCGAAAACCTCGTCAAGCGCTACGACGACCTTATCGCGCTCGACCACTTTAGCCTGAGCATCGCCCCCGGCGAGATCTTTGGCCTGCTGGGCCCCAACGGCTCGGGCAAGACCACGTCCATCAACTGCATTCTGCAGCTGCTCGCCTACGACAAAGGCACCATCGAGCTGTTCGGCGAGCCCATGACGCCCGCCCGCTACGACCTCAAGCGCCGCATCGGTGTGGTGCCGCAGCAGGTGGCGGTGTTTGACGAGCTTACGGTGCGCGAGAACATCGACTATTTCTGCAGCCTTTACGTCAACGACCGCAAGCGCCGCCGCGCGCTGGTGGACGAGGCGATCGACTTTGTCGGGCTGGGCGACTTTACCAAGTTTCGCCCCGGCAAGCTCTCGGGCGGCCTGGCGCGTCGCCTCAACATCGCCTGCGGTATCGCGCACAAGCCCGAGCTCATCTTCTTTGACGAGCCCACGGTGGCGGTCGACCCGCAGAGCCGCAACGCCATCCTGGAGGGCATCTGCCGCCTGCGCGACGAGGGCGCTACGGTGGTGTATACCAGCCATTACATGGAGGAAGTCGAGCAGATTTGCAGCCGCATCATGATCATGGACGGCGGACGTGTGCTGGCGCAGGGCACCAATGACGAGCTCAAACGCATGATTCAAATGGGCGAGCGCGTGACTGTCGAGGTCAGCGCCGTAGAGACCGCCACGGTCGAGCGGCTGCGCGCCCTCGAGCACGTGCTTTCGGTTGAGTTGTCCGGCGGCGAGCTCGTCTGCACCTGCGAAGCGAGCCCGCACAATTTGGTCGACATCCTCGACACGCTGCGCGCCGCCGATGTGGCGCTCGGCCGCGTGTGGAGCGAGCCGCCGACCCTCAACGACGTGTTCCTCGAGATCACCGGCCACGAGCTGCGCGACTAGGGGGCAGCCATGTTCAACACCATTATCATCACGGTCAAAACGCTGCTGCGCCGGCCGAGCACGTGGGTCTGGGGCGCCCTCTTTCCCATCGCGCTTTCCACGATGTTCATGTTTATGTTTGCGAACCTGAGCTCCGACGGCACGGTCGACCCGGTGCCGGTTGCCGTCGTGGCGGACAAGGTCTGGGACGCTTCGACCTTTAAGGATGTGGCGACGTCGCTTGCCAAGGAAGGCGACGACCAGCTGCTCGAGATCCACGAGCTCGACGACGCAGCCGATGCGAACCGTGCGCTCAAGGCCGGTGAGGTCGCGGGTATCTATACGGTCGACGCTGCGGGCACGCCCAAGCTCACACTGCTATCGAGCTACGACAGCTCGCGCGCATCATCGGTGCTCACCGATCGCAGCATCCTGGAGACGGTGGCAAGCTCGTATACACAAAATGCCGAGCTCATGTCCCAGATTGCCCAGGACAACCCGGCGGCGCTCGCCGACCCCGAGGCGGTTGCGCGCGCCCTGTCGCTCGAGGGCGGCACCCGCCGCGTAAGCCTGACACGCACCACACCCGACGGCACGGTCATCTACTATTACGCGCTCTTTGGCCTGGTCGCGATGATGTCTGCCGAGTTTGCCGCCTTGAGCGTCATCGACCTGCAGCCCAATCTGTCGGGTCTTGGCGCGCGTCGCTGCGTGGGCGGTCTTTCCAAAACGGCGTCGCTGGCCGGTATCTTTGTGGGCTCGTGGCTGGTCTCCTTTGCCTCGATGGCGATCGCGATCGGCTACGTGCGTCTGGTCGTGGGCGTCGACTTTGGCGGGCGCGAGGGGCTGTGTTTGGTGGGCGGCGCCGCTTCCGCGCTTGCCGCCACGGGCTTGGGACTCTTTGTGGGCACGCTTCCCGTTAAGGGCGGCAAGGCGTCCAAGTCTGGCATCCTCACGGGCTTTGCCACTACGTGCGCCCTGTTCGCCGGCCTCTACGGCGAGCCAGCGATGGCGCTTGCCGACGACGTCGCCCGCGCCTGCCCGGCTGAGTGCTGGCTCAACCCCGTCAAGCTTATCTGCGACATGTTCAACCGCCTGTATTTCTTTGAAGACTTGGGGCCTTTTGCCGTTCGCGCGGGCGCGCTGGTCCTCATGACGCTGGTGTTTGTTGCCGCCGCCACGCTGATTTTTGGAAGGAGCCGCTATGAGCACCTTTAAGACCGCGCTTCGCATGGCGCTGGCGCACCCGTTCTACCTGCTCATCTATACGGTGTTCATTTCGCTGATGGGCGTATTCATCGCGGCATCTGTGAGCTGGAACTCGTCGCAGCTCACCGAGTACAAGCCCTACGACGCCAACGTGATCGTGGTCGACCGCGATGGCAGTGATCTTTCACTTGCGCTCACCAAGCACCTAGGTTCGCGGTTTGACCTGGTCACGGGCGTCGGCGACGACACCTACGACCTTGCGGACGCGCTCTCCAAGAGCAACAGCGCCAAAGGTAGCGCCGACTGCGTGTTCTTTATCCCGGAGGGGTTTGAGGGCGATCTTGTTGCAGCCGCCCGCGCGGGGGAGTCCCTGCCCAAGCTCGATGTGACCTACGGTTCCGGCACCATGGCGGCGGCGCTTTCGTCTGCCGAGGCCTCGCGCTGGATCTCGCTCGCGGGCGCTGCGGCGGCGCTTGAGCCCGCTGCTTCTAACGGCGACGTTGCCAAGGCCGCCGAGCATGCCGCTGCAAAGCGCGCGGAGGTCCAGATCGAGCAGGTCAAGGTCGACTCGACGGCTGCCGCCACGCTCGAGTCGTATTTCAACTTTGGCGCCTATGCGATTATCTCGTCGGTCATCGTATCGGTGGGGTTGGTGTTCTCGGGCATGAACGAGCCCGAGCGCGTACGTCGTATGGATGCCGGCCCAATCTCTGAGCGCCGGCGCTCGCTTGCCGTGTTTGCGGCCGCCGCCGTGATCACCGTCTGCATCTGGTTTGTGTCGAGCATGATGGGCGTCGTGGGCTTTGCCGGCGCGGTCGCCGAGGTCGGCGTGGGTCGCGTGTGTCTGGCGCTGGCGGCGACGTTTGCCCTGGCGTGCACGCCTCTGGCCGTTGGCTTTGCGCTGTCGAGCCTGGGTGCGCGCGAGGAGCTGCTTAACGGTGTGGGCAACTTACTCGGCATGCTCATGACGTTTTTGGGCGGCGCCTGGATGTCGCTGTCGCTCATGGGCTCGGCCGTGCAGACGGTGGCGCACTTTGTGCCGACGTATTGGGTGAACGACGCGATTGGCAAGGCGCTCGCTTCGGATCTGACGTCCGCCGTGTTGGGCGACATCGCCTGCGACCTGGGCGTCACCGTGCTCTTCGCCGCCGCCATTGCCGCCGTAGGCCTGGCCCTCTCACGCGCCAAATCCCGCGCCTAGTCTGAAATAAATCCTAGGCCTCGCCCCAAAATAGTTCGCCAAGGTTTACTATTACGTTCATAAAGTAGTACGAGGCTAACAATGGGGGATACCATGGCAACGCAGGAAGCCTACGTCCAGGTTAAGGATCTCAAAAAGCACTACGGCGACGGTGATGCGCGCCTGACGGTACTCGATGGCATCGACGCGTCCATCAACCGCGGCTTGATCTGCGTCATGCTGGGGCCCTCGGGCTCGGGCAAGTCGACCTTTCTCAACCTGATCGGCGGCCTGGAGGATGCCGACGGCGGCTCCATCATGGTGGACAGCTGCGACCTCACGGTGCTCAAGCCTGCCGACCTGGGCGAGTATCGCCGCCGTGAGCTGGGCTTTGTCTTCCAGTTCTACAACCTGGTGCCCGACCTCACCATCAAGGAGAACATCGAGGTCACGGCGCACCTGTCCAAAAACCCGCTCAATGTCGACGACCTGCTGCGTTCGCTGGGTCTTTACGAGCACCGCAACAAGTTCCCGCGCCAGGTCTCGGGCGGCCAGCAGCAGCGCTGTGCCATCGGCCGCGCACTCGTCAAAAACCCGGGCCTGCTGCTGTGCGACGAGCCCACGGGCGCGCTTGACTATAAGACGTCCAAGGAAATCTTGCAGCTCATGGAGGATGTCAACCGCACCTACGGCTGCACCATCATCATTGTCACCCACAATGCCGCCATCGCGCGCATGGCCAATCGCGTGCTGCGCCTGCGCGACGGGCACATCGTCGAGGATGAACTCAACGAGTCGCCCGTTGCGGCCGCCGAGCTCGATTGGTAGGCGGCGCCATGACACCTCTCGCAAAACGTCTCCCGCGCGAGCTGCGCCGCAATATCGGCAAGTACCTGGGCATCTTTTTGCTTATGTGCGGAAGCATCGCTCTCACCTCGGGCTTTTTGCTCGCAGCGCATTCCATCGGCTGCCTTATCGACGACATGCGCGATGCGTACGCGATTGAGGACGGCCGCGTGACCACTTCCTTCGAGGCCACCAAAGACCAGCTCAAGGCGGCCGAGGATGCAGCCGGCGACGTCGGCGGCGTTACGCTCTACAAGAATTTCTCCATCGACGCCATCATCAAAAAGACCGCCGGCGACGACGGCACCAAGCGCACGCTGCGCACCTATGCGCACCGCAGCAAGGTCGATATCGCGTCCTACTGTGAGGGCAAGGAACCCAAGGCGGATGACGAGGTGGCCATCGACCGTGTCTTTGCCACCAATAACAACCTGTCCGTGGGCGATAAGGTCGAGCTCGAGGGTCGCGCCTACACCATCTGCGGCATCATGACCCAGCCCGATAGCCAGGCGCTGTTCCTCAACAATTCGGACTTTACGGTGAACACCATCACCTATGGCGTGGCCGAGGTCACCGACGCCGGCTTTGCCGCGCTCGAGGATGCCGGCGGCGCGCCTGCCTACACCTACTCCTTCACCTTCACCGATCGCGATCTCTCCACCGCAGACCGCATCGACGCCGAGCAAGATATGGTCGAGGCGCTGACCGATGCCGATGCGCGCGTGGACGATCTGATCGATGCCGATTCCAATCAGGGCATTGGCTATGCGCGCGACGACGTGGACGGCGACTCCATGATGTGGATGACGCTGCTCGACATCATCATCGTGATCATGGCGTTCGTCTTTGTGGTCCTTACCGACGCCACCATCGAGGAGGAGAGCGCCATCATCGGCACGCTGCTCGCCAGCGGCTATCGTCGACGCGAGATCGTGCTGCACTACCTTGCGCTTCCCGCTATCGTGGGCGTGGTCGCGGCGCTTCTGGGCACAGTACTCGGCGTTGTGTTCTTTACCGAGCCCATGCGCAGCCTCTATTACGGTTCGTATAGCCTGCCGCCCTTCCAGATGTACTGGAGCTGGGAGATCTTTGTGAAGTGCGCCGTGGTTCCCGCCGCCGCGCTCATCCTCATCACGCTGGTGGGCCTGCTTCACAAGATGGGCAAGACGCCGTTGCAGTTCCTTCGTCACGAGGCGAGCGGCAAATCGGGCACCAAGCGCGGCTTGCAGCTGCCAGAGCGCATGGGTTTTGTCTCGCGCTTCCGCCTGCGCATCTTCCTGCGCAACCTGGGCAACTTCGCCACGCTCTTCGTGGGCATTGCGTTTGCCTCGCTGCTGCTGCTCTTTGGCCTGGCGATTCTGCCCACGATGACGCACTACGCAGACAACCTCGAGACGGGCCTGGTCGCCGAGCACCAGTACACGCTCAAGGCGCCGCTGGAGCTCGAGGGCGCTGCCGAGGAGCGCGAGCAGTGGTCGGCACTCGAGCGCTTGCAGTCGGTTGACGGCGCGCTGCTTTCCGCCGCTCAGGATGCCGATGACGAGCTTGACGACGCGGCCGATGCGGCGCAGGCGGCAGCCGATGCCGCGACCGCATCTCCGTCTGCCGAGAGCCTGACCGCAGCGCAGGATGCGCTTGCCAAGGTCCAGGACAAGAAGGATGCGCTTTATGCGCGCCTCGATGACCTTGCCGATGCCCTCGGCTGCAACCGCGACGAGGCCATCGACCTGATCGACAAGGCCTCTAAGATTGACGCTGACAACGACGATATCCACCCGGTTAACACGACCGATAACGGTGCAGACAAGATTGCGCAGACCGAGAAATATGCCGTTTACCAGCTGCAATACGACCGCGGCGATGGTAATGGCGAGGAGACGATTTTCGTCTACGGCATCTCGTCCGATTCGCGCTATTGGAAAGACCTCAACGTTGGCGATGGGCGCGTCGTCTTTGGCGGCGGCCTGCTCGACAAGTTTGGCTGGAGCGAGGGCCAGAAGGTCACGCTCATCGACAAGTACGAGGGGGAGCATTATTCCCTTGAGTACGCGGGCAAGGACTGTGCCTGGGGCTCCAAGTCGGACATGAATATCTATATGAGTATCGACGACTTTAACGAGCTGTTCGGCAACGACGCCGCCTACTTTAACGGCTATGTGAGCGACGAGAAGCTCGACCTCGATGCTCGTTACTTTGCCGGCGACACCACGCCCGACGACATGCGCGCCGTGGGCGACCAGTTCATCGGCATGATGAGCAAAATGATCGGAATGATGATCGGGCTCGCGGTGTTTATCTTCCTGCTGTTTATGTACCTGCTGACCAAGGCGGTGATCGACCACAGCGCCCGTTCGATCAGCTACATGAAAGTCTTTGGCTATCGCGATAGCGAGATCTCGCATCTGTACATCCGCTCGATCACGCTGTGCGTGGCGGCGTCGCTCGTGCTGAGCCTGCCGGTCATTATTGGCTCGCTCACGGCCATCTTCCGCTCGATGCTGCTCGCCTACAACGGCAATATCGAGATCTACGTGCCCGCTTGGTCCATGGCGGCGTGCGTGGGCATTGGCTTTGTGACCTACCTGGTCGTGGCGCTGCTGCACACGCGCTCCATCAAACGTGTGGGCCTGGCCGAAGCTCTCAAGGTGCAGGAGTAGTCATCGGGGACAGTCTTTGCCAATTCGCCGGCTCGCCGGCCGGGCTGGCAAGGACTGTCCCAATATGCCGGCCTTTGGGGACGTTCCTTTTCTGCCGGCACTTGGGGACTGTCCCTAACTGCCGGCAGGAAAGGAACGTCCCCAGCTGCCAGGTGGCGAGGCACTCATTTAAGTCTGTCCCCAATGAGTAGCGAAAGAGTGTCCCTTGCGACTACTCATTTAAGAACGTCTCCAATGACTAGGTGCCGTACTTGACTTTAACTCTGCTTTAACTGGTACCATCCTCTATGTCTGTAACGCCATATAGACCGAGGGGATATATCTATGACCGTAACTGCACCCGCAGCACCCGCTAAGGTGTACTTCACCAACCTGCGCACGCATGCTCGCGAGAGCCAGCTCGACAAGCTCAAGCGCCTCATTCGTCACGCCGGAATTGAGCAGATCGACTTTGAGAACAAGTTCGTTGCCATCAAGATTCACTTTGGCGAGCTGGGCAACCTGAGCTTTTTGCGCCCCAACTACGCCCGCGCCGTCGCGGATGTCGTGAAGGAGCTTGGCGGTAAGCCCTTCCTCACCGACTGCAACACGCTCTATGTCGGTAGCCGCAAAAACGCGCTCGAGCACATCGACACCGCCTACCAGAACGGCTTTACCCCGTATGCCACGGGTTGCCAGATCATCATCGCCGACGGCCTCAAGGGCACCGACGAGGCGCTCGTCCCGGTCGAGGGCGGCGAGTACGTGCACGAGGCCAAGATCGGTCAGGCGCTCATGGACGCCGATATCGTGATCAGCCTCACCCACTTTAAGGGCCATGAGCAGGCCGGCTTTGGCGGCGCCATGAAGAACCTGGGTATGGGAGGCGGCAGCCGTGCCGGCAAGATGGAGCAGCATGCCGCCGGCAAGCCGAACGTCGCGATCGAGCACTGCGTTGGCTGCCATGCCTGTGAAAAGATCTGCGCTCACAACGCTATCTCGTTCGACGACACCCGCGAGCGCGAGCTTGCCAGCGGCGCTACTCGCACGGTGCACGTGGCTGCCATCGACCACGATCGCTGCGTGGGCTGCGGACGCTGCATTGCGGCATGCAACCAGGACTGCATCAAGCCCGGCTATGAGGCCGCGGCAGACGTGCTCAACTGCAAGATCGCCGAGTACACCAAGGCCGTTGTCGACGGCCGCCCGAGCTTCCACATCTCGCTCGCCATGGATATCAGCCCCAACTGCGATTGCCATCCCGAAAACGACACGCCTATCGTCAACGATATCGGCATGTTCGCGAGCTTCGACCCGGTCGCCATCGACCAGGCCTGCGCCGATGCCGTCATGGCATCCGAGCCGCTGCCCAACACCGAGCTCACCGATAGCGCGGCCAAGATGGAGCACAATCACGAGCATCTGGAGGGCGAGCAGGCGCGTGATCCCTTCTGCATCACGCATCCCGACACCGACTGGCGCGCGTGCATCGCGCACGCCGAAAAGATCGGCCTGGGCACGAGCGAGTACGAGCTCATCGAGGTCAAGTAGCGTCTAACTATTGGACAAAATAAGCGCCTTTGTAGCGTAAGTTGAGCAAAAGCCGCCCACGAGCACAACGCTCGCGGGCGGCTTTTCGGAAGTGCGGTGAAAAAACGAATACCGCCGACCGCAAACCGATTTTTGGCAACAAAACCCCAGACGTTGCTTTTTGCCTAAAAATTCTTGTCGAGGAAGTCATCGACCGTATTCCAGTAGAGCTCGGGGTCAACTTGTGCACTCTTGGCGTGGGTGGCGCCATGGATAGTGAGCTTTTGCTTGACCTTGCTGGCGCACGCGTCGTAGTTTTGGTCGAGCATGTCGTACGGCACAAAGGTGTCCTGGTCGCCGTGGATAAACAGCATGGGAACCGTCGCATGTTTGAGTTGCTCCACACTGCTCGCCTTATGAAAGTCGTAGCCTGCGCGCACGTTGCACACTAAGTTTGCTACATCGAGCAAGGGAAAGCTGGGCAGGCCGAACACGTCCTTGAGCTGCAGAGAAAACTCGTCCCAAACACTCGTATAACCGCAGTCCTCGATAATGCATTTCACGTTTGCGGGCAGAGATTCCCCCGCGACGTTCATGGCGGTTGCCGCACCCATCGACTCGCCAAAGACCAGGATGCGCGCCTCGGGGTCAGCCTGAACGATTCGCTCGATCCATGCGACGATGTCGAGGCGCTCGGGCCAGCCCATGCCGATATAGTCGCCGCCGGAGCGCTCGTGGGCGCGGGCGGCGGGTGCGAGTACGTTCATGCCGCGGTCGTGGAATCGCTTGACGTATCGGGCCATACCGATGGGCTCGTTGGTATATCCATGCAGGCAGACTGCGTAGTCGTGCGTGCTCTCCGACGCAGCAAAATACCAAGCGGCAAGCTCGGTTCCGTCATCTGCGGTGAGGCTGCTGCTCTCGCGATTCTCTTTAAACCATGCCCGCGCCTCGGTGTCCTCGGCATCCGGCTGCTCACCTTCTTTGTCGTTCTTGCTATCCTGCATCATCTTCATGGTGTACGGCGCTTGGGGGTTCAGGGCAAAGTCAAACAGAAAGTTGCCGGCAAATCCGAGCAGCGCAACGACAGCCACCAGTGCAACGATGCCGGCTATCTTGAGCTTTCGATGGGAACGTGCGTTTTGAGACATAAGAAGCTTTCATATAAGATGTTAATACATCAACATTTAATGCAAGCGCATTATGGACGTTCGCCGTTGATGCGTCAACAGACAAAGAATGGGTAAACAAAGGGTCACGTATGGTGCAAATTTCGCACGTACCTAGACGCTTTGATATAGTGTTGAGAACTCTTTACGTTGGAGGATGTAACCGGCATGTCCGATTCGAGCGACAGTTCTAAGCCGCGACCCAAGACCGCGGCCGTTCCACACTACACGGTGGGCGAGGAGATCATGAACTCCGTCACCCATGGTGTCGGCTGCCTGCTGGGTATCGCGGGCCTGGTGCTCCTGATCGTATTCGCTGCCCTGCGCGGCGGAGGCCCGGCCCACATGGCCGCGGCGATTGTCTATGGTGTCAGCATTATCCTCGAATACCTAGCCTCCACGCTCTACCACGCGATTCAGCCCGCGCGCGCCAAGCGCGTGTTTCGCATCATCGACCACAGCTGCATCTACCTGCTCATTGCGGGCAGCTATACGCCGTTTTGCCTTATCACGCTCGCAAACGACGGCGGCCCTGCGCTGTTCTTTGCCGTATGGGCCATCGCCATTATCGGCATCGCCCTCGAGTGCTTTATGCGCGAGCGTCAACCGCACTGGGTAAGCGGCCTGGTTTACCTGCTGATGGGCTGGCTCGTTGTCTTTAAGCTGCCCGAACTTGTGGCGCTGCTCAACCCCGTGGCACTTGCCCTGCTCGCCGTCGGCGGCGTGTGCTACACCGCGGGCGTGCCGTTCTATATCGCCAAAAACGTGCGCTACCTGCACAGTGTGTTTCACTTGTGGGTGCTCGCCGGCAGTATCTTCCAGTTCATGGCGGTGATCCTCTTCGTAATCTAGCGATCGCGCCTGCGCCCGCGGGCCCGTCCGGGCGCCCGCCGGGTGCAACTGCCCTATCCGCCATCAACGTTTTGACCTGACGTCCCGAATCTTGGAGGTTCGAGAAACTCCCGATGGACATAACCATCTCCCTTATCACCACCCTCGTTTTGACCTTCATCAACGGCTACTTCTCTATGTCCGAGATGGCGCTCACCACGGCCAAGCGCGCCGTGCTGGAGCACGAGGCCGAGGAAGGCGACAAGCGCGCCGAGCGCGCCATTAAGCTGGCCGCCGATTCCGACCAGCTGCTCGCCACCATCCAGGTTGCCATTACGCTCGTGGGCTTCGCCTCGTCCGCCGTCGCCTCGACGAGTCTGTCCGACCCGCTCGCCACGTGGCTCATGAGCTTTGGCATCGCGCCGCTCTCCGCCATCGCGCGCGGCCTGGCGCCGGTCATCATCACCGTCGCGGTCGCCTTCGTGTCCATCGTGATTGGCGAGCTTGTGCCCAAGCGCATTGGTCTGGCCAATGCCGAGGGCGTATCCAAGCAGGTCGTGGGCCCGCTTTCCGTGTTCCAGAAGATCGCCCGTCCGCTCGTGTGGCTGACTGGCGCTTGCTCCGATGGCCTGGCCCGCATCCTGCGCATCAAGAGTGCCGACGACCGCCAGAACGTCTCGGAAGAAGAGATCAAGTACATGGTCTCGGAGCAGGACGACCTGCTCGACGAGGAAAAGCGCATGATCCACGAGATCTTCGACCTGGGCGACACCGTTGCCCGCGAGGTCATGGTGCCGCGCGTGGACACCACCATGTGCGAGGACGACGAGACGGTCGCCGACGTGTTGTCCACCATGCGCCAGACCGGCTTCAGCCGCATTCCCGTCTATCACGAGGACCCCGACAACGTCGCGGGCATCGCGCACATTAAGGACCTGATTCAGCCCGCGCTCGACGGCAAGGGCGACCAGCCCATCGCCGGTTTTTTGCGCGACGCCACCTTTGTGCCCGACACCAAGGACATCCTGCCGCTGCTGTCCGAGATGCAGACCTCTCACGACCAGATCGTGGTGGTCGTGGACGAGTACGGCGGCACGGCCGGCATTATCACCATCGAGGACATCGTCGAGGAGATTGTCGGCGAGATCGAGGATGAATTCGACCCCGACAACAAGTACCTCACGCGTCTTTCGCGTCGCGAGTGGCTTGTCGATGGGCGTTTTTCGTGCGATGACGCGATTGAGCTTGGTTGGCCGCTCGAGGAAAGCGATGATTATGAGACCATCGCCGGCTGGATTTTGGAGCTTTGCGACTCGGTGCCCGACATCGGAGAGGTGTTTGAGGTTGCGGGGTACAAGTTCAAGGTACAGTCGATGCGTGGCCAGCGCATCTCGCTCATTCGCGTGATCGCTCCGGCCGAAACCGATAAGAAGGATTCCGAGTCTTCGGCAGAGAAGCCGGCGGCGTCGGGTGCGGGCTCTGTGGATCCGCACGATGGCGACGAGTAGGGCAAGGAAGAGTAGGGGAGAGTTATGGCAGGCCTGTTCAACATCCTTAAGGTCACCGTCAGCGAGGACAAGATCTGCGCGCATGTGCTGGTGAACCCCGGCATGCCGCTCATGACCTCGGAGGATATCGAGGCCACGGCGCGCGTGTATTACCTGGTGCCGGCGATTGCCAAGCACCTGTGCCTGGGTGATTCCGGTCGCGAGTTCCAGGACTGCATGGGTCAGACCGAGCTTTGCCATCTGCTTGAGCATGTGACGGTCGAGCTCATGAACGAGACCGGGCTTGCCGGCAGCATCTCGTGCGGCCGCACGCGCGTAAGCGAGCACGACGAGCGCGTTTTTGAGGTTGAGCTTTCGTGCCCCGACGACGCGCTGGCCATCGGCGCGCTGTCTTCGGCCACCTTTATGATGGACTGGGCGTACTTGCACGCCGACCAGCCTGCCCCTGACGTGGAAGGCACGGTCGCGGGCCTGCGCAACCTGGTGCTGGGCATGCGCGCCGAGGCCGAGGGCAAGGATCCTCACGAGGCCGTCGCCGCTGCGAACGGCGAAGATGCTGCCGAGGCCGAGGGCGCTGACGAGGGCGATGTGCCGGTCGACGCCGAGCCCGTTGCCGATGCGACCGCCGAGCCCGTTCCCACCGAGCCCCAGGGCGTCCCCAACTTTGACGACGAGCCCCAGGTGGCGATTGATACCGAGGGCGCGGTTGCCGAGAACCACGAGGCTTCCGCTGCCGTCTTTGGCGGTGCGGCGACGGTTCCGGCAGGACCTGCGCATGAGGGCGGCCTGCCGCTCGTGGACGGCGCCGGCGAGGACCCGGGTGCCACGGTGGCCATGCCGGCTATGCCTCAGGAGTAGGTCTACGCGTTTATCACCATCACGTACCTGCGCCTTTGCCGTACGCAGATGAGCGGAGCGGCAAGTGATGCGCTGCGGGTATAATGGACAGCATTCAAACGGTGGGCACCGACGTGCCCGCAGGAGAGGAATGATCATGGGTAAGACTTTCAGCTTTGTCTCCGGCGCACTTTTTGGTGCCGCTGCCGGCGCTATTGTCGGCGTTGCTCTGGCCCCGCGCTCGGGCGCCGAGACCCGCGCCATGGCTGCCGATATCGCCAACGACGCCTGGGACAATATGCGCGACACCTACGAGCACAGCGCCGAGGAGGCCCGTGCTGCGGTGAATGACTTTGGCCCGATGGTCGACGCCAAGACCGACGACCTGCGCGCCAAAGTCGACCTTGCCCGCGAGCGCATGGACCAGCTGCGCGAGCAGCTCAACGACGCCATTTCGGGCGGCAACGTGACGCCTGCCGCCGACGTCGTGGTCGAGAACGCCGTCGAGGCTGATACCGAGGCTGCGGAGCCCTCGACCGAGGCATAATGCGCGCCGGGGATTTTGTCGGCGCCAAGATCTATCGCAAGCCTACCGAGGACAAGCGCACCAAAAAGGACGGCACGCCGCGCAGCCCTAAAAAGCTCGGAAAGATTCACTTTCCGGTCTTTACCCCGGGCGGTACGCGCGTGGTCGGCTTTATGGTCCGCCAATCCGATATCGCGGGCATGATCGAGCGTCCCGACCGATTCGTAGCGCTCGACGCTATTGGTGTCTACGAGGGCGCCATTGCGGTCGATGACGTCAAGGACACGTACGATGCCGCCGCTGCCAAGCGCCTCGACATCAACCTGGACGATTGCATCATCTGGGTCGGTATGGACGTGCGCACGGAATCAGGCGACGTCGTGGGCTATTGCTCGGACGTTGAGTTCAAGCCACGCTCGGGCATCGTGCAGGCATTCTATGTGACCGCCGGTGCTGCTTCGAGTGTTTTGGTTGGTGACACGCAGGTACCGCCGACGATGCTGCGCGGCTATGCGGACGGCGCGATGATTGTTTCGGACGAGGTCAAGTCGCTCGGGTATTCGGGCGGTGCGGCTGCCAAGGCCGCCGAGGCCAGCGTCGTGGTGGGCGACAAGGTCAAAAAGGGCGCCAAGGTGCTCGACGACAAGGGATCGGTTGCCGTGGACAAGGGCAGTCGCGCACTGGGCAAGCAGCTCGGCAAGACGCGCGGCATGTTCAAGGCGTTTAAGGACGAATACCAAAAGGCGAGCGGAGGCTCGTCAAAAGCTACAAAATAGCGACGTACCAAATGATGGGAGGCAAGCCGGAGACCTGTTGCTCCGGCTTGCTGTGTTTATGGGGGAGGGCACATGCGCCAAAACGGATCCAACTTAAACGGGCGTTCGGGTGCGCGTCCGACGGCGCGCCGCGACCTGGGGCAGCTGCCCAGCGGTCAGCGCAAGCGTCACCGTAAGCCCGGCGCGATGTACCTCAACCATAGCCGCGGGTTTAGCGACCGCAGTGCGCGCATCGGCAACAGCCGTACGCCCCGTCGTTCGTCTCGCCTGCCCTACGCACTCATCGCCGTGGGCTGTGCGCTCGTGCTGTTTATCGCTGCCGTCGTGGGCTACGTCAACCGCAGTGTGGACGTGGAGCTCAACGGGCAAAAGACCGCGGTGCGTGTGGGCTCTACGCTGCAGAATCTCATCGACGACCAGGAGTTGACTGACACCTACGACGCAGGCGACCTGCTGGCCGTCGATGACAGCGTGCTCAAGCGCCATGGGGGCGAAAAGCTGTCGGTGAAGGTCGACGGCAAGCGCGTGAAGCAGGGCAAATGGGATAGCCGCGAACTTGAGGGCGGCGAGAAGGTGACGGTCAAGGATGGCCGTAACACCTACGAGAGGCACGAGGTTCAGGCTACGGTTATCGAGCCCAAGCTCAAGGTCGAGGGTACGGGCGCTATCGAGTATGTGCAGACGTGGGGTGTCCAGGGCCGCTCCGAGGTGTGGGTTGGTGAGCAGTCGGGCAAGACGCAGGACCGCGGCGAGGTTGTACCCGCCACCGATTGCGTCGTTGCGTGCGCCAGCGTGGCGCCCAAGGGCAACGAAAAGTACGTGGCCCTGACGTTTGACGAGGGTCCGAGCGGCGCCACCAAACAGATCTTGCAGGTGCTCAAGGAAAAGGGCGTCACCGCGACGTTCTTCCTTTCGGGCGATGCGGTCGAGGCCTCGCCTGCCACGGCCAAGGCGATTGTCGATGCCGGGTGCGAGATCGGATCCAACAGCTACAGCGACGATTCGCTCAAGGGTCAGGACCGTGAGGCGGTACGCGAACAGATCACGAAAGGCACCGACGCGATTAAGTCGGCGACCGGCGTGAAGACGATGCTGCTGCGTGCTCCCTACGCTGCCTTTGACGAGCAAAACTGGATTGATGCGATGGACCTGGTCTCCGCCGTGGTCTCGTGGAATATTGACTCGGGCGACTGGCTGCTCAACGGTGCCGACGAGCAGGTCTCGACGGTGCTCGATTCGGTGACGCCGGGCAATATCGTGCTGCTCACCGATAGAGACGAATGCGCCGAGCAGACGCTCGAGGCGCTGCCGCAGATTATCGACGGCCTCATTGCCGACGGCTACAAGATCGTGACGCTCAGCGACCTGGTCAAGACGGACACGTCGCTGAGCAAAAAGCTCACCTCGCTGACGAAGGTCACCATGCCCAAGGACGCCGTGTTCCCCCAACTTGCCGAGGACGACGACACCGCAGAGTAGTCATTGGGTAGTCGTTTAGGAACGTCCCCAATGACTATGTCACGGATGCGTCAGCGTTTGGTATGCCTGCAATGTGCAGCGCATAAATTCGATGCCGCAGGGCGATGCTGATGCTATAGTTACTGCGGTTAATGAGGGTCAAGAGAAAGGTTACAGGTGAAATCCAAACCTCGACCATACAGTCGATGACCCCATGCAGGTGCTTTTTGCGCATGCACGGGGTGTAAGCGTCGAGCGGCGTGCCGTCCGCGCATGCGTATACATATCCAGAAGCCCCCGGACGCCGCACGCGCGGCCGCGTCCGGGGGAATAATGATGGGGAGCACCATTGAATTATCTGAGTGAGATGCTCAAATTGCCGGTCTTGGACGTCGACGGCGAAAAGCTCGGCGTGGTCAACGATTTTGGTATTGCTACCGGCGAAGTTTTTCCACACGTGACGTCGCTCGCGTTCCGCGGCCCCGGCAAGACGCCGTTTATGATCAGCTGGCGCAAATGGGTCGACCGTATCGACGAGACGGGCGTACACCTTAAGACGTCGGCCACCGAAATCCGTTTTTCGTACCTGCAGCCGACCGAGCTCCTGCTGGCGCGCGACGTGCTTAACAAACAGATTGTCGACACGCAGGGCATGAAGGTCGTGCGCGTAAACGACATCAAGTTTTCCATGTCGGGCGAAAATCAGCTGCGCCTGCTGGGCGCCGAGGTCGGTGCTCGCGGTCTGCTACGCGCCATCAGCCCCACGCTCGAGCATGTCGTCGAGGGCTTTATGAAGCACTTGGGCAAGCCGCTCAGCGAGGACATTATCGCCTGGTCTTACATGGACCTGCTCGATCGCTCGACTAAGAACATCCAACTCTCGGTGTCGCACAAGACGCTTGGCGAGCTGCATCCTGCCGACATCGCTGACATCATCGAGCAGCTCGACCCGCGCCTGCGCGCGCAGGTGTTCGCGCAGCTCGATACGGCACAGGCCGCCGAGGCCATCTCGGAGTTCGATGATGACGAGCTCATGACCGAGATGCTCGAGGGCCTGTCCGACACGGACGCATCGTCGATGCTGGCCATGATGGACCCGGACGACGCTGCCGACCTGATCGACGAGCTCGATTATGAGAAGGCCGAGAAGCTCCTGCGCCTGATGGGCGTCAAGGAGGAGAAGGCGATTCGTAATCTGCTGGGCTACGAGGACAACACCGCCGGCCGCATCATGACCTCGGAGTTTGTCTCGCTGCCCGCCACGGCGACGGTCGGCGATGCCATCGAGGCGATTCGCAAGCTCGACGAGGACTTTGAGAGCGTCTATTACGTTTATACCGAGGATCCGAGCGGCATGCTGACGGGCGTGCTTTCGCTGCGCACGCTGATCGTGGCCGACCGCGACGCCACGCTGGGCCAGCTTGCCTATCGCGATCTGGTCTACGTGTCGCCCGACGAGGACCAGGAAGACGTGACGGACGAGATGACCAAGTACGACCTGGTTGCCATCCCTGTCTGCGACGAGAACCGTCATATCCTGGGTATCGTGACCTTCGACGACGCCATGGACGTTATCGCCGAGGAGCATCAGGAGGACCTGCAGATCGCCGGTGTCGGCTCGGGCGATAGCGCGTCGGACGACTCGACGAACGTGCTCAGCTGGTTCGTGCATCGTCAGTACTGGGTCGTCGTGTGGGGCATCGCCTCGTGCATTATGGCGACCGTGCTGGGGACGGCGCTGGGCTCCGCGCATCTGGTGGTGTTCCCCATGTGCGCCATGCCGCTCGTGCTGCTGGCCGCCTCGCGCATGGTGTCGTTCGTCAAGAACTACTTCCTCGAGTACGACGGTCACGACGACGAGCCCAAGCCGTACCTGGGATTCTTCTTCCAGAGCACGGGCATGGGCCTGATTCTGTCACTCGTGACCTACCTGTGCGCGCAGCTGGTGCGCACCGCCGCGTTCCCCGATGCCTCTATGTTTGAGGAGCAGCTCTTTACCGGCTGCTTTAACATTGCCGCCATCATCTGTCTGGTGGGCAACATGAGTGCCGTGATTTACCTGATGGTGCTGTTCTGGCGTGACGAGCACGACCTCAATACGTCGGGTACCGCCATGAACGTCATCGCCGTCATGATCTCGTGTGTGGCGTACTGCATCGCCGCGGTGCTGCTCACCATGTCGGTCATGGGGTAGGTGGTCGCGTGCAAAATACGAAGCAAAAGCCGAGCACCAAGCAAAAGCTGACCATCGCCGCCATCTTTGGCGCCATGGGCCCCGGTCTGCTGGCGGCACTTTCGGGCAATGACGCCGGCGGCATCGCCACGTATTCCAGCGCGGGCGCCAGCTATGGCTATAAGATGCTCTGGATGCTTCCCGTCATGACCGTGCTGCTTATCGTGACGCAGGAGACCGCGGCGCGCTGCGGATGCGTCACGGGTAAGGGCCTGGCGTCGCTCATTCGCGAGCGCTTTGGCGTGCGCAAGAGCGTGCTGGCCATGGCGGCGCTACTGATTGCCAACACAGCCGTGACCATCTCGGAGTTCGCGGGTATCGCGAGTGGCCTTGCTCTGTTTGGCGTTCCGGCGAGCATCTCGGTGCCGCTCGTGGCGCTGCTGGTGTGGATGCTTACCATGTCGGGCAGTTTCCAGCGCATCGAGAAGATTTTGCTGCTGGTAAGCTGCGTGTTCGTGACCTACATCGTCGCTGCGTTTATGGCTGGCCCCAACTGGGGCGAGGTCGCGGTCGACTTGGTCGTCCCCAATATTCAGAACGATCCCAGCTACGTGTCGCTCGTGGTCGCAACGATCGGTACCACCATCGCACCATGGATGATCTTCTTGGCTCAGAACAACGTGGTCGATAAGAATGCGGGCGAGGACGACATCGTGCTGCAGCGTATTGATACCGTGAGCGGTTCGATCGCTGCTGATATCATTGCGGGCTTCATTATCATCACGACCGGTACGGTGCTGTTCCCGGCGGGTATTCAGATTAGCGATGCCGCCGATGCCGCCCGCGCGCTGGAGCCCATCGCGGGCCAGTGGTCCACGGTGCTGTTTGCCTCGGGCCTGGTCGCAGCGAGCTTTTTGGCTGCCTGCGTGCTGCCGGGCGTTACGTCGAGTGCCATCTGCGAGGCTTTTGGTTGGGAGCGCGGTGCCGATCGCAGCTGGGACGAGGCCCCGGTTTACCGCGGCATCATTACGGCTATCATTGGCATCTCTGCCGTGTTGGTGCTCATGCCCGGCGTCGATTTGTTCCAGATTATGATGACCTCGCAGGTCATCAACGGCGTGCTGTTGCCCGTGGTTCTGGTGTTTCAGGTGGTTATCGCCGCCGACCGTCACATCATGGGTGCCAACCGCAATGGCCGCGTGTGGAATGTGCTCACTTGGGCGACTATCGGTGTGATTACGGTGCTCACGGTCGTCATGTTTGTTCTGCAGGCGATGGGCTACAGCGCTTAACGCCCACTTTTGCTTCCGAACAGGCCGCAGCGATGGGCTGCGGCCTGTTTTTTGTCTGCTATAGGGTGTTAGTTATATAGCAATGGACAAAAAATGCCAAATATGAGTACTGTTGCTAAGTGAATAGCATTTACATCCTAAAAGATAATGAACATAGCCTTTAGTATGTTCATTAAAATTGGCTCCAATACGCCTTAACCAGTCAGGTTGGCTGCTTTAGGGGGTTGTAGGGGTCGCTCGGACGTCATTTTGGGTGGTTTTGCCTGCTACTAAAATGGTAACAGTACTCATATTTGCCCTTTTTTGCCCACAGACCTTTGAGGGTGCGGCGAAAAGGGCTTGTTTTGATTGTTTGGGGCAGGCGCGAGGCGCGGAAACGATGTCTGGAGCGACGGAGCGGCCTGGAATTCATCCGTAGAGGTCTTCATTGGCTGCGCCAGGAGTGTCCCTAACTGCCGGAGGGGGTGTCTGCCGTGGCAGACACCCCCTCCGGATGTGGGAAGTTTGCGCTGCAGGTTACTTGTCGGTGCCCAGCTTGTGCGGCTTGAAGGCAAGCGCATTGACGAGTGCGTCGGTGGCAGACTTGACGGCTGCCGGCTGCGAATCGTTGACGTGATCCTCGGGATGCACGGGCAGGTCCTTCTTGACGGCATCGTGGATCAAGTTGAGGTACTCAGTCACGCCAGTGGTCGATAGATGCGTACCATCGCCATCGAACAGGTCGTTGCGGTTGGCACTGTATCCGTACCAGTCGATAACGCGTACGTTCTTGTAGCGCGTAGCGGCGTTGGCGATGGCCTGGTTGGTAGAGCCAACCCACGGCTGCGGGCTGCGCGTGTTCACAAACACCACAATACGCTTATCTCCTGCATCGGCCATGATGGCGTCGATTTGGTCGTCGGTTACCAAGCCGTTGGTGCCCAGCGCAAAGACCACGATCTTGCCGGCAAGGTTCTGTTGAAGATAGCCCTCAAATGTCGCACGGCCCGCATCGAACTGGCGGCCCTTTTCGGCATCGATATGGCTGTGCGGGAACACGCCGTCAAAGGAATCAACGGCGCGCAGCGACACGGAGTCACCGATCATCAACAGGTCGTAGGAGCCGTCGGGGAAGCCGTCGTTGTCCTTGTCGGTGTCGTCGGCCGCCTGCTGGTCGGTGGGTGCGGCGTTCTTGGCTTCCTTGTTCAGAACTTCGGCGCCCTCGCCGCTCAGCGCAGACGTCTCGGGCACAAAGATCAGGCCGCCCAGTGCAACGACCAACACGACAGCGCAGGCTGCACAGGCAGGGACGTGCGCGCGCACCCAGTTGGCGGGCGTGGCGGTGCCGTCGCGGAACTCGGATACGGTGCGCCCAAAGGCGCCCTTTCTAAACGGCGTCTCGATAAAGCGATATGAGCATTCGGCCACGGTGACCACCAACAGCACCTGCAAAATGTACTGCCACCACGGTGTATCGTTGATGTTGGCGACCGGGTTCATGAGCAACAGCAGGGGATAGTGCCACAGGTAGATGCTGTACGAGCGCTTGCCAACCCACACGAGCGGCTCGGCGGACAGCGCGCGGGCAACCATTCCCTGGGGCTGCACGCAGGCCGCGATGACCATGAGCGTGAGGATCGAGCACAGCAGCGTGCCTCCGCGATACTGGAAGGCGGTGTAGCCGTTGGTGAGCGCGACCATGGCGGCAAGGCCAACCAGACCCACGACGCCCAACACATCGATGGATGCGGGCGAGGACCAAAAACGCACGAGGGCGCTCGGCTGTGCCGGTGCGGTATCGGCTGCTTCGTCGGCCTTCTCGCCAGGCTTGTCCTCGGCGTTCTTGCCGTGCTTGGCGGCTCCAGCCAGGCGATTGAGCCCCAGACGACGAGCGAGACGCACCGGCGCCAGGTCGCGATCGGGGATAAAGGCCATCCAGGCACCCAGCAGCAGTGAGAACACGCGGGTGTCGGTGCCGTAGTACACGCGGCTGGGGTCGGCGGCAGGGTTGTAAAGCACCATCATGGCGAGGGCAGATACCGCGGCAAGGCCCAGAACCACGCGGCGCGTGTTGGGCTTGCTCACATGCATGGATACCATGGCAAACAGCAGTGGCGGCCAAATCAGGTAGAACTGTTCCTCGATGGCAAGCGACCAAAAGTGCGTGAGCGGCGAGGGGTCGCCCAGAGCATTGAAGTACGAGACGTTTTGGGCAATCTGCCACCAGTTGTTGAAGAACAACAGCGACGGCAGGATGTCGGGGCGCATCTTGGTGAGCATCACGTGGTTGAAGACGGTGCACAGAGCACAGGTCACCACCACGACGGTCACCACGGCGGGGACCAGGCGACGGATGCGGCGGATCCAGAAGCTCTTGAGGTCGATGCGGCCGGTCTTAGCGACTTCGTTGAGCAGCAAGCGCGTGATCAGATAGCCCGAAAGCACAAAGAAGATCGTGACGCCGAGCAGGCCGCCCTGAGCCCACGTGAGGTTAAGGTGATAGAGCACCACCGCGACGACGGCGAGCGTACGCAGGCCGTCGAGTGCAGGGATGTAGCGGGACTTGGGGCGAGCAGGCGTCTGCTCCGCGGCGGGAGTGTTGGCGCGGCCCGCGTTGTTGGCAGAAGCGCGATGGGGGCTCGTGGTGCGTCGCGGCTCGTTGGCACGGCGTTCGCTCTTCACGCGTTCGTGCGGCGCCGGCTCGTTGCCCGTGCGGCGTCGACCGCGCGAGCCCGATTGCGAGAATTGTTCCATAAAACATCATCCAATGACGAGAATAATCAGCACGTATTCATTGTAGCTGCCTGCTCCTGTGAATGCTTGCTGCTGGCGCAACCTCAAGGGTGCGTTCACATCAAAGTGAACTAAAGTTATAGGGGGTGCGAGAGTGCACGATCGACGGCCGACGGTGGGCATAAGGCCCGCAGATGAGGAGGTTTCCATGGCAGATCGCGGCATCGTTGTGGTGTTCGGCAGCATGAACATGGACCTTTCGGTGGCGTGCGAGCGCATACCGCGTGCGGGCGAGACCGTCGGTGGCAGCGGGTTTATCACCAACGCCGGCGGCAAGGGCGCCAATCAGGCCGTAGCTGCCGCGCGTATGGGCGCGTGCACGCACATGATCGGCGCGGTCGGTCGCGACGCGTTCGGCGCGTCGCTCGTGGCGGGGCTCCAAGACGCCGGCGTGGACTGTGACTTTGTAGTGCATCGCGATGACGTGGAGACGGGAACGGCGACCATCATTCGCTGCGAGGGCGACAACCGCATCATACTGTCACCGGGCGCCAACCATGCGCTTGCGGGCGCGGACGTTGCCTGCGCGCTGAGGCGTCTGGTGGCCCATGAGCTCGACGGCGACGCCAGCGAGATTGCCCCGGCTGCCGGAAGCGTCTTTATCGCCCAGGGCGAATGCGACCTTGCGGCGACGGCCGAGGCGCTTGTTTGCGCTCACGAGCTGGGGTTCTATACGGTCTTTAATCCAGCGCCCGCCTGCGAGCTGCCTGCGGAGGTCTGGCCTGCGGTCGACCTGGTCTGTCCCAACGAGACCGAGTGCCAGGTGCTGACGGGCATTCTGCCCACGGATGATGTGAGTTGCGTCACCGCGCTCAATGCGCTGCTCGACAAGGGTGCCGGGGCTGCGGTCATCACGTTGGGCGGTGCCGGCTCGGTTTCGCTCGGCGATGGCGGTGAGCTGCTGCGCATGCCGGCACTTTCGAGTACGGTAGTCGATACCACGGCCGCCGGCGATACGTTTATCGGCGCGTTGGCGGCTGCTCGCCTAGAGGGCCTGCCGCTCTTTGAGTGCATGGCCGCGGGTGCTCGCGCCTCGGCAGTGACGGTGTCGCGCCTGGGCGCTCAGCAATCGATTCCCACGCGCGCCGAAGTTGAACATTGGTTTGGTTAAACGATAAAGACGGAGAAGCGGAGTAGAACAATGGCAATCAAGAAGCTGATCCTTGATCTGGATATGGGTGTGGACGATGCGATGGCGCTGGCCTATGCCATCGCGAGCCCCGAGGTGGAGCTCGTGGGCATCACCACGTGCTTTGGCAACGTGCGCGTCGAGCAATCGGCGCACAACTGCCTGGCGGTGCTCGATCTGCTGGGTCGCCCCGAGGTGCCGGTGTACCTGGGCGCCGACCGTCCTCTGCAGGCGACTGAGCCCTATACGCCGCCGGCGTCCACCGCGCTCATTCACGGCAAGAACGGCATCGGCGGCGCGAGCGTGCCCGCGTCGCCCTACGAGCCGGTGGGGGCGACCTCGGCCGACGGCAACGCTGCGGTCGATTATCTGATTGATGCCGCGCGTACCTATGGTCCCGATCTGGTCTACGTAGCGACTGGCCCGCTCTCCAACCTGGCGCTCGCCCTGGAGCGCGATGCGGCGGCGATGATGTCCATCGGCCGCGTGGTCGTGATGGGCGGCGCCCTTACCGTGCCCGGCAACGTGAGCGCGGGCGCCGAGGCCAACATGGCGAGCGACCCCGAGGCAGCCGACGCGGTGCTGCGTTCAGGTCGCAAACTCACCATGGTTGGTCTGGACGTGACGCATCGCGTGGTGCTCACACGTCGCGACGTTGCCGGCTGGACGGGCTCGGGCACTATGGCTGGCTGCGCGTTTGCGAGCATGGTCGAGCACTATATCGGTTCGTACGAAATGAACGCACCCTACCTGGGTGGTTGTGCGCTGCACGATCCGCTGGCCGTTGCCGTGGCGATCGACCCCACGCTCGTAGGTGCGCTCGGCTGCAACCTGCGTGTTGATCTGCTGGGCGAGTACCGCGGTCGCACCATCTGCGATGAGCGCCGCCTGTCCGATCCGGACAAGAGCGCGCTTGTGGCACTGACCGTGGATGCTCCGCGCTTCCTGTCCGAGTTCAAGACACGTATGGCCCGCGTCCTTGGCTAAGTTGTCTTTTTGGGACGGGGCTTTTTTGACTGGTATGATTGGTGCGACCATTCGAACCAGCTAAAAGAGCCCCGTCCCAATTTGACTATCGAGAGGATCTGCCATGGAGCGCATCGCCAGCTTTTCCGTTGATCATCTGTTGCTTGAGCCCGGCGTGTATGTGAGTCGCATCGACCGCGATCCGGCGACCGGTGCTGCTGTCACCACCTTTGACCTGCGCCTGACCACGCCCAACAAGGAGCCGGTCATGAACACGGCCGAGTGCCACACCATCGAGCACTTGGGTGCGACGTTCCTTCGCAATCATGCCGAGTGGTCGGGCCGCATTGTCTACTTTGGCCCCATGGGCTGCCGCACGGGCTTTTACCTCGTCGTATTTGGCGAAGTGACGAGCGAGGAGATTCTGCCGCTCGTGCGTGAGCTGTTCGAGTTTGTCGCCGGTTTTGAGGGCGATGTTCCCGGTGCCGCTCCCGAGGAGTGCGGCAACTACCTGGACCAGAACCTTCCCATGGCTAACTGGCTCGCGCGCCGTTACCTCGACCGCGACCTGGCCGATATCGACGAGAAGCACCTGCACTATCAGCAGGCATAAGGGCTTTATCGCCCAAAACGCGCGCATTGGGCGCCTTCGCTTATGCGGGGGCGCCTTTTTGTTGATTGGTCGGGACGAGCGTTCAAAATCGCTCATGTTTGTTCTAGAATGTTCGTATAGTCACATTTACGAACAGGAGTGAACATGCATATCTGCTCTGTCAACGATCCCGAGTTCAAATCCTATGGCAACGTTTGGAATAACGTTCCGTCCGAGCTCACGTCGCCCGTGCTCGAGGCGCTTTCTGCCACGTCCATTCCCGAGGGCAGCAAGTACGTAGCAAGTGCGCCGGAGCTCGAGGGCGTCAAGGATGCCGATAAACTGGGCTTTCTCATGTTTGGCGGCCGACCCTTCCAGCTGGGCTGGTGCAATGGCCACAACACGCAGCTCAACTGCCTGGAGTATCACCGCGCCAGCGAGTTCAACCTGGGCGCGCGCGACTTTATCCTGCTCGTGGCGCATCGCTGGGAGATCGAGGACGGTAAGCTCGACACCGCATGCGTCAAGGCGTTCCGCGTGCCGGCGGGTACGGTCGTCGAAGTCTTCAACACCACGCTCCACTACACGCCCTGCATGGTCGATGACGGCGGCTTCCAGGTGATGGTGGCGCTGCCGGCGGGCACCAACGGCCCGCGCCCCGAGGCTGCATCCGACATGCCTGCTGCCGGCGACAGCTACTGCTACTGGAAGGCCGACAAGTGGGTCCTCTGCCACGCCGACAGCCCCAAGGCAGCCGAAGGCGGCTACGTAGGCCTCATCGGCAAAAATCTCGACATCACCGTGGACTAGCGCATCGCCCCAAACCACCACAAAGGTGCCTGTCTCCTTTGCGGTGGTTTGGGGCGGGCAGATATCGGGAAGTGCCAGACGGGGGAGGCTGCCGGGCGCCTTGCCGTCTGCGGATTTTGGGACATGTGGCCCGCATTTTGAGCCTGCCTGTCGGTACACTAAAAGCACTATGGGTACCCGCGAGCGACATATCGGCAACGCGGCCGCCCGATCCGCACCCGTGGCGGATCCCAGGGGCGGCAGGCTCTTCGCCATGCCGCGATTCCTTGTTGGCATAACACATCAGGTGTACCGCCACCGCGTCTTTGCTATCGCCGGTGTCATCACCGCGATGTTCCTCATGCTTTTGGCAGTCTTGCCGGCGCTGTTCGCCTTCGACCCCAAACTTTCTAACGCCGTGCCCGCCTATAGCGAGGTGTCCGAAGAGGTCGTGGATGCGCTCGTCCATTCGAGCTCTCTGCCGTTGCTTGTTGCCGCAATTGCATTTTCGATCTGGGGCGTATCGGTCTATCTGCGCTGTTTGGACTATGTGTTGCGCCGCCGTCTTGTTGCCATCGCCACCATCTGCGCCCTGTGGATGATCGAAGTCATTCTCAAGTACAAGTCGTTCACGCCGTTCTATGCCACCGTGCTGTGGTACCTGTACTACGTGCCCATGACGCTCATTCCGCTGCTCTACCAGTTGTGTGGTCTGCGCCTTGCGGGCCTGGAGCAACACCGCCTGGGTCGCCGCTACTGCGCTGCGCTGTGGATTATGGCTATCCTGCTTATCGGATTTGTGCTCACCAACGATTTTCACCAGCAGGTCTTCCACTTTGACCGTACAAGCGACACCTGGAGCAACGATTACACGTACGGCTGGGGTTATTTCGCCGTCCTCGTGTGGACGGCCTTTAACTTTGTGGCCTTTTTTATCCTGGTGGGCCGGTCCTCGTCCTTTCGCATCCAACGTTTCTCGGGCACGGCGGCGCTCGTGCTGCTGGGCGGCGCGTTCTTTGCCATCTCATATGCGTTGCGCGTGCCTTGGGCATGGAGGCTCAACTTCTCGCTCGTCTATTGCGTCTTGTGCGTGGTGTCGATGGAAATCTGTCTCGATTGCGGTGTCGTTCCGTCATATCACGACATCGCCGGCATTTTCGACACCTTGCCGCTTGACCTCAAAGTTCTAACGCGCGACCTGCAGGAAGTCTATGCCACGCCAGTGTCAAAGCCAATGCCGGTGGGCGTGCGCGAGGAGTTGCGGACCCAGGCGCACAGCCGCGCCCATGCCTTTGCCGTGGCGTCCGATCCCGATGTGATGTGCCGTGCCTTTCCACTGCTGGGCGGATCGGCCCTGCTTGCCCAAGACGTGTCGGATCTCAACGAGCTTAACCGTGAACTGGCACATCGTCGTATGGAGCTGCAGCGTCAAAATGAGCTGCTCGCCGCCGACTACGACCTTAAGACGCACCTGGCAGACCAAGAGGCCGAGACCTTGCTGGTCCAAGACGTGGACCAGGCGCTTGCCCGCGCGCTCGAAGGGATGTACGACCTGCTGAGCTCGCTGCCGCCGTTGACCGATGAATCGTCTTCGCACGAGCGTTACCGCATGCTGCAGCGCGCCAAGATGCTCGTCGCCTATTGCAAGCGCAAGGGGTCGCTCACGTTGGCACAGCACGGGGAGAGCGGTTTTGATCGCGACCGCATTCAGCTCATTGCCAACGAGCTCGCAAGCGACCTGCGCACCATCGATATCGATTGCGCCTCGATTATCGCCATACGGCGCCCGATGCACGCCAGTACGGTAAGCGCCCTGTACGACTGCGTGTATGACTTTGCGTTTTTTGCCTACACCACCGACCATCCGGCGCTTATGTATCACTTGGGCGATCATGACCGATGCAGTGTCGAGCTGCGTGCCGCGCTTTTTTCCAACGATGATGCAGATCTTTCGCAGACGCCCGCTGCGCAAGAGCTCGAAAGCGCTCTGCAAGGGCGCAACGTGGCATACCGCCTTGAGGGCGAGCCCGGCCAGCTGCGCATGATCGTCTTGATGCCGAGGGCGGGTGAGTGACGATGCAGATTTCGCTCATTCTTCCCCAAATCGTTGCGCTCGATGTTGTCTTTGCCCTGGCTGCGTGTCTGCAGACGATCCACGTCCCGCTCATCGCATCGCGCCGCTCGTCCTATAACCGTAAGGTGATTTGTGCCTACGAGGCGAGCCTTGTGCTTCACCTAATTATTTCGGTGCTCATCTTGTTCGCGTCGTCTGGCTCATATCTGGTGGCGCCGCTTGACGTTTGCGCCAGGGCAATGGGCGGAGCGTTGTGGCTCAATGCCGTGATCTTTGCCTACGGCATGGTGCTTATGGTGCACTATCGTCGCCCCGTCATGCTGGCCGAACTGTTGCTCGTTGCCGCCGTGACACCGCCGGTGGTTTTTGCCATGGGCTCGGCGTGGACCACGGTCCTTATCGCAGAGGGAGCGTTTTTCCTGTTCCGCTCCATTGCGGCGCTCTTGATGGATGTCCGCAACCGCCAGGAGGATATCACCGCGTTCTCGACGATCGAAACCATCAACGTGATTCCCGTGGGCATCCTGTATCTGGACCCGAGGGGCCGTCCGCTGCTCATGAACCGCTGCATGCGAAAAAACCTGGTGGAGCTTCATATGCCCACCGACCTAGGCGATATGAGCGGTACATGGAACGACCTGCGCAAACTCAGCATGCAAATGCCCGAAAGCAGCCAGAACCGCGTGCGGATTAATCTGGACCGCTTTGGTGAGACGCGCGTTGTGGTCGAGGTTTCTCCCGCCGAGATTCGCTTGTTCGTGCACGATGACGTTATGGTTTCGGGCCGCCTCTTCGAGCGCATTATCGGTCTGGATGTAACAGAGTATGCGCATGCCCATGATCGCCTAGCGCAAGCCAACCACCTGCTTGAGCTTGCGGGCCAAGAGCTCCAAGCCCAGATCGAAGAAGTCAAAAAAGTTGCTGACAATGCGGCCTATCTGCGTATGCGCGCTCGCGTGCACGACGTGATCGGGCAGCGCCTGTCCATTCTCCATCGTTATCTGGAGGAAGGGCGCCTGGATGACGAGTCACTCGAGCAGATCGACCCGCTGCTGCGCTCAATCGCTGCCGATCTGCGCAGCGGGGGCGACAGCGAACCGGCAGAGCAGCTGGGTGATATCGTCCATGCTTTTGGCCTGGTTAGTGTGCAGATCGATGTTGAGGGTGTGCTGCCTGAGGACGCGCGTGTCGCCGCCGCATTTTTGCAGATTATCCGCGAGGCCTCGACCAATGCCACCAAGCATGCGCAGGCGCATCGGGTCCATGTGCGCCTGTGGCAGGAGGGGACAGATGCTGACGCCGTCGCGCGCATGACGATTTCTAACGACGGGTCCCCGGCCCCCGTATCGTATCGCGAGGGAACGGGTATCCCAGGTATGAGGCATGTCGCGCAAAATCTGGGTGGCTGTCTAGAGGTCCATGCCGCCCCGCCCTTTACGCTTGCGGTATCCATTCCGCTTAACGCCAACGACACGTCCCAAAGGAGAAACTCATGATCCGCGTGTTAATTGTCGAAGATCAGGCCATCCTGCGCGAAAGCCTGGCGCGCTCCGTTGGCGACCAGCCCGATATGACCGTCGTCGCGGCGATCGCCGATGCCTCCGAGGCCTTGGGTGTCGCGCTCAAGGAGCGCCCGGACATGATACTGATGGACGTGTGCACCGAACACGATTCAAACGGCATTGTGGCGGCGGCGCGCATTAAGGAGCAGCTGCCCGAGTGTCGCATCATTATCATGACCGGCATGCCCGAGATCACCTTTGTCGATCAGGCCCGCGAGGCGGGCGTCGATAGCTTTGTGTACAAGAACGTCGGTATCGACGAACTGTTCGCCGTGATGCGCTCCACGCTGGCGGGCTATTGCACGTTTCCCAAGCCGCCCGAGAGCATTTTTTCGGGTACGGCGGCACTCGACGATGTCGAGCTGTCGATTTTGCGCCTTGCCTGCGAGGGCAAAAGCCGTCGCGAGATCGCGGCCGAGCTGTTTATGAGCGAGGGCACCATCAAGCGTCGCATCTCGGAGATCCTAAGCAAGACCGGCTACGACAACATCATGCGCCTGGCCGTGCATGCGGTGACCGAAGGCAGCATCGTCCCCAATATGGAGCGCCCGTAGTCGGTGCGTCGCCCGTGCTCCAACGCCAAAGATAGGTCGCCCGCCGTTTTGCATCAGAAAACGGCGGGCGACCTGCTTGTGCGAACGGTGCTGTCGGCGCAAGACGGCGGGGCCGCAGGATTATCTCCTGCGGCCCCGCCTGACATGTGTGCGGATGTGTCCGCCAACCGCGGCTGATGTTACGTGCCGTTACGCGATGGTTGCGCTGTAGGAGGCGACGTCCTCGTAGGAATCGGTCAGGTAGGCGTCGATGCCGATGGTCGTGTTGACCAGGTCGTCAAGGCTGTCAAGCTCGCCGCTCGAGAACGTGAATTCCTCGGTGGCGTTGGTGCCGGGCATCAGGTGAGCCGAGAACCAGGGTTCCTTCATGGTGCCGTTGACGTTGGTCTTGCCGGAAGGAGCGTAGAAGGTCAGGTCCTTGTCGCTCTTGTTGGTGATGTTGACGACAAAGCCGATGTCGCCCCAGTCGTCCTTGAACTTCTCGGTGATGGTGATGGTGCACAGGTCGTCATCGGCGACGGTGACGGCGGGGGAGATTTCGATGCTCTGGACGTCGTCGTCTTCGACGGCCTCATCGATCTCTTCTTCCTTCTCGGCGTTCTCGCGATCCTTCTTCACCGTACCGGACAGATCCTTGTCGGACTTCGTAAAGATAATCTTGTCGCCTTCCACCTCGAGGACGAGCTTGTCGTCCTTGAGCTTCAGGTCGTGCGACTCATCTTCGGCGGTAATCGTTACGGTGGTGGCGTCCTTGGCCTCCCATTTCAGGTCGGCGACCTCAAGGAACATGTCGAGGACGCCCGTGCCGTCTTCGTCGAGGATCAGGATACAGTTGAGGCCCCACTCCTTGAGCATATCCATGTACTCATCGGTGAGCTCTTCGCCGTCCAAGGTTCCACCCGAGTACTGCCAGCTGCCGACGAAGTTGGCCTTGGGGTCCTTGCCGCCGCCGCTGCAGCCCGTCAGGGCAAAGGCGAGCGCCAGGACGCATGTCAGGAATGCGAGTACGGACTTTTTGAACGTTGTCTTCATGGTGTCCTCCTTTATCGAACGAAACCCATAGAAGCAAATGCGGGGGTGGCGGAACCCCCGCCAATTACCAGATAAAGGGGCTAGGGCCTGGGTGTTCCGCAGTTGCTGCAGAACTTGCCGCCGTTTTCGCTACCGCAGTTGGGGCAGAACCACTTGGCCGGTGCCGGGGCGGGTGCGGGGCTGCCGCACTCGGAGCAGAACTTGCCGGTGTTGGTGGCGCCACAGCTGCAGGTCCATGCGCCGGCCGCAGGTGCGGCAGCGGGTGCCGGTGCGGGGGTGGAAGCCGGAGCCGGCTGCGGGGCAGCCTGCTGCTGTGCCTGGCCGGCGGCGAACAGCTGACTGGCATTCATGCCGCCCATGCCACCTGCCATGCCCATGCCCATAAAGCCGGCCATCGCGCCGTTGGGGTTGGCGGCTGCCGCGCGCATCGCATCGCTCTGGGCGCTGGCGATGTTGGCGGCCGCCATGGTGGGATCGCGCATGACCGCGGCCTTCTGCAGGTCCTTGATCATCTGCTCGTCTTCTTGCGAAGCGGCGATGGAGTTGACGCCAAAGCTCACGATCTCGACACCGCGCAGGTCGCGCCAGTCGGCCGAGAGGACCTCGTTGAGCGCGCGGGCGAGCTCGGTGGTGTGACCGGGGATGGCGCTGTAGCGAATGCCCATTTCCGAGATCTTGGCAAAGGCGGGCTGCAGGGCGGTGAGCAGCTCGGACTTAAGCTGGCTGTCGATCTTATCGCGCGTGTAGCTATCGGTCACGTTGCCGCACACGTTGGTGTAGAACAGCAGCGGGTTGGTGATGCGGTACGAATACTCGCCGTTGCAGCGAACGGAGATGTCGACGTCCAGGCCAATGTTGTTATCGACCACGCGGAAAGGCACGGGCGAGGCGGTGCCGTACTTGTTACCGATGATCTCCTTGGTGTTGATGAAGTAGACGCGCTGGTCCTTGCCTGCGTCGCCGCCAAAGGTAAAGCGGCTGCCGATATTGGCGAACGTCTCCTTGATGGAGTCGCCCAGGTTGCCGCTAAAGACGCTCGGCTCGCTGCCGGTGTCAAAGACGAACTCGCCGGGCTCCAGCGCGACCTCGATGATCTTGCCGTTTTGCACCACGAGCATGCCCTGGCCGTCGTTGACGGCGATGACGGAGCCGTTGGAGATGACGTTGTCCTCGCCGCGCGTGTTGGAGCTGCGGCCGCCGGTGCGCTTGCTGCCCTTGCAGGCCAAGACGTCAGCGGGCATCGATTCGCAATAGATAAATTCCTTCCACTGGTCGGCCATGACGCCGCCGGCAGCACCCAATCCAGCTTTCAAGAGTCCCATGGTGATCTTCCTTTCTCGTCAAAGGCCGGGTGGTATTGGTCAGAATGGCTAATCGTCCTTGTTGTCCTTCATGACAACGGTGGTCTCGGTGTGGCTGAAGGTGTCGTGCTTCTCGGTCAGGTCGAGCTCGCCGCAGTAGCAGTCGGCGTGGGTGGCCTCGTTGGCCGTCTTGAGCTGGCCTACCAGCAGCACGTCTGCGATGATCACGATGATCAGCGGCGCGACGATGTTGATGAGGATGCCCTCGACATCAAAGGCGAGGTAATCCGGATCGAAGGCGTTCTCGCCCATAAAGAGAATCTGGGAAAGGACAAATCCGATCGCAAAGAACAGCACCGAGGCGATAGCGAGCTTGGGCTTGGAGCAGGGAAGCTCGCCGACCATGCGGCCGGTTTGGCCGTTCATGGCAAACAGGTAACTCTTGCCGTTCCACGAGGTAGAGAGCATCCACACGGGGAACAGAGCATAATCGTTTTCTTCCCAGGTGTAGTCGAGCTGCTTGCTTTCGACCGTGGCGTCGTCGTACTCGTCGACGACGGTCTCGCGCAGGGCTGAGATCGTGCTCTCCTCCATGCGGCGCTCGGCGCGCGCCTTGCAGGTTTCGCAATCCTCGTCATAGCGGTTGGCGATGTAGCCGGGCATATAGGCGACCGAGAACGGGCGCAGCGCGTCGTAGTCAAACGGCTCGATGGCGTCCATGTGGCCGTCGGGCATCTTGGACGATCCGTCGACGGGCACGCGCTCAAACGAGATATTGCCCTTACGGTAGGCGTCGTAGTGGTCGGTGGTCGTGACGGTGCGGTCGGATTCCTCGGTCACGGTCTCGTTGGTCGCGTCAAAGTACACTTCGCCGTCAACGCGGGCGCCGTAGAGCCAAAACGGCACGTAAACGCCTTGGACCTCGTCGATGTGGTTGCCGGTGACAAAGCTCTTGGGCAGCAGGATTTTACCCTTGTAGTGGTCTTTGAGCGCGGCCATGACATCGTCGCGCCCGAGCTTAAACGGAATCACCAGGTCGGGTGAGAAGTCGCCCGAGAGCTGGCCGGGTGCCACGGCGGAGTTGCCGCAGTACGGGCAGGTGGTGACGGCGACGGTGCCGTCGGACACGAGCTCGGCGCCGCACGACGAGCAGATGTAGCCGGCGTTTTGAGCCAGCTCCTGCACGGCATCGTCGACAGCAGGCTTGGGGGCCGCGGCTGCGGCATCGGCTTTGGCATCTGCCTTGTCCTGGCGCTCGCGATAGAGGGCCTCGACTTCTTCGACTTCAAAACGCGAATCGCAGTAGTCGCAGACGAGCTTTTGCTCGGCACTGGCAAAATGCAGGGGGCCGCCACACGCGGGGCACTGATAGTTGACGCTCTCGAAGGCCATGATCGGTCCTTTCGCTGCCGGAGGCTATGCGCCGATGGCGCCGCCGCAGTATTCGCAGCGCCCGCTGGCATCGGGAATGGTGGTTGCACCGCAGAAGGGGCAGGTGACCGCGGTCTTGGGGGCCTTAGCGGCCACGACGCTGTCGCGCGTTTCCTGACGCAGCTGCACCAGCGCGTCGCGGACCTCGGTTGCCTGGCGCTTGGCCTCGCGGTATTCGGTGGAACCGCGCTGATCGATGGTGGAGTCGTTCACGCGCAGGTTGATCTCGGTAAAGTACGGCGTGTTGACGTGGATGGTCAGGTTAAAGTCGTAATCCAGGTCGTAGCGCGGCGGATTGTAGCTCTCGCGCTCGCCGTCTTTTGTCTCGCGATAGATTTCGGTGCGGTGCTCGTCGATATCCATATTGCAGCCGAGTACCTGCGAGAACTCGATGATGTCGGGATTGGCGTCGCGCCAGCGGCTCTGCGAAGTGATGATCAACAGGCCCGCGTCCTCATCGAGCATAATATTGGTGCGCCCGGCAGAAAGCGTGCGAGTGGGGTTGAACGAGGCCAGGCGCTCGGCGTTGGCCTCGCGGTAGGCGAGTTGCTCGCGGATATCGTCCGCGGTGCTGGAGCGATAGCCGTGGAAGTAGGGGGAGAGCTTGCCGGCGCACTCTTTGCACAGGTAGCCTTCGCTGATCTTGGTCTTTCCCAAAAGTCCCAGCTCGGTACCGCAAATCGCGCACTCTTTCTTCTCGAACATCTTGTCAAAGAAGCCCATGGTTGCCTCCCATCAACAGGTAGCGTGTGTCACTTTTGATGATGGGGGAGTGCGCGATCTTTCACGATACCCAGACGGCTCAACGAGTCTCCACAACTGGGACAGATGGCCCATTTTTGACTAGTCGCTGGGGACGTTCTTAAACGACTAGTCACCGGAGCCACTCATTGGGGACGTACGCTACTGGGGCAATTGGGGCGACGAGCCGATGGTGTCGTGATGCGGGATGGACTGGTGCTTGCTACCGACGATCTTGGTGGGGATTTTGCACCCGCATGTTCCGATTCCGCGCTCAACGCTCAACCGTCACATTTCCTCGATCAACAAAAAGACCGGCACTACCTCACGTGTGGCCCTTATCAACTTCTTCTGGTCCTGGACGCCCAAGGACTAGCTAATCCTCCAATAAGTTACGGTGGAATAGTCCCTAAATTAAAGTCAGGGGGCTTTAAACGGGAACTATTTCACCGCAACTGCTGAGGGGATAGACTGCGGCGGCGGCAGGGGCAACGGCAACGGCGTCGGCAGCTGCGGTAGCGGTAACGGCAGCTGGCGGGGTGTTTTCCGTCTGCTCGCTACAGTAGCTCGCCGTGGCGTGCAATGTAGCGGCGCTTTGCCAGCTGAGTGAGCGCGATGTAGGCGGTGACGATGCCGATGAGCAGCGCGAAAAAGCCCGCGGGCAGTGTCATGAGGCCGAGCGCATCGGCGATGGGGCTTGCCGGCAGCCAGGTGACGAGCGCCAGACCCAGCACGGTGAGAACGCACAGTGCGGGCGCGGCGTGGTCGCGCGGGCTCGGCAGATGCGGGGAGCGCAACATGTGGACCACGAGTGTCTGCGACCACATGGACTCGACAAACCAGCCGCTCTGGAAGAGCGCAGAAAAGGTCGCCATGCCCGCGACGTCGCCCGCGGCGGCAAGCTCGGACCAGCTTGCGTCCACGGCGGCGGGGCACACGACAAAGAAGAGCGCGGCGAAGGTCACGATGTCAAACAGCGAGCTCACGGGGCCCAGCTCGAGCATAAAGCCCTTGATGGATGCGGCGTCCCAGGCACGCGGGCGGGCAGTCCAGGCGTCATCGACGGTGTCCCACGGCAGTGCGATGCACACGATCTCGTAGACCAGCGACAGCAGTACCAGCTGCAGGGCGCTCATGGGCAAAAACGGCAAGAACAGGCTCGCGACGGTCACGGACAGCACATTGCCAAAGTTGGAGCTCACCGTGGTCTTGAGGTACTTGAGCAGGTTGCCGTAAGTGCGGCGGCCTTCGATGATGCCGCGCTCGAGCACGCCCAGGTCCTTCTGAAGCAAGATGATATCGGCGGATTCCTTGGCAATATCGACGGCCGAATCGACCGAGATGCCGCAATCGCTCGCACGCATGGCGGCGGCGTCGTTGATGCCGTCGCCCATAAAGCCCACGGTGTGGCCGAGCATCTCGCGCATGACACGTACCAGGCGCGCCTTCTGCAGCGGCGAGAGCTTGGCGAAGAGGTGGGTTTTCTCGGCGCGCTTGGCAAGTTCGGCGTCATCGAGCGCATCGATCTCGGAGCCGAGCAAGACGTTGCTCGCATCGATACCAATCTGCTCGCAGACGGTGGCGGCGACGCGGTCGTTGTCGCCGGTTAGGACCTTGACCGCCACGCCCTTGGCCTCGAGGGTGGCGACGGCGCCCGCGGCACTTGCTTTGGGTGGATCGAGGAAGGCCAAAAAGCCCATCAGCACCATGTCGCACTCGTCGGCGATGCCAAACTCGCCCACGCAGCGCGGATTGGTCTTCTGCGCCACGGCAATTACGCGTAGGCCCTCGGCGTTAAGTCCGGCGATCTGCTTGCGAATCTGGGCGAGCTTCTCGTCGGTGAGCGGCTGAGCGATGCCATCGATCTCGACAAAGGAGCAGATCTCGAGCATTTCCTCGGCAGCGCCCTTGGTAACCATCTGGGTTTTGCCTTGGGCGTCGGCGACAACTACGCTCAGGCGACGGCGCGAGAAATCGAAGGGAACCTCGTCGACCTTGGTGTAGCGGTCGCGCAGGCTCTGGCCCAGCATGGAATCGGGTGCGACGGTCGAGGGCGTCACATCGGCACGGTCGATTACGGCCAGGTCGATAAGATTTTTGAGGCCGGTCTGGAAGAAGCTGTTCAAAAACGCATGGCGCAGCACGCGCGCGTCCTCGTTGCCATCGGTGTTGAGGTAGCGCTCGAGCACGATGCGGTCTTCGGTGAGGGTGCCGGTCTTGTCGCAGCACAGGACGTCCATCGCTCCGAGGTTTTGAATCGCCGGCAGCTCCTTGACGATAACCTGGCGACGGGCGAGGTCCTTGGCGCCCTGCGACAGGCTCGTGGTCACGATGACGGGAAGCATCTGCGGCGTGATGCCCACGGCCACGCTCGTGGCGAACAGCAGCGCGTCGATGACGTTGCCCTTGGTGGCGGCGTTGATGGCAAAGACGGCCGGCGCCATAACGAGCATCAGGCGCACCAGCAGCATGGAGACGCTCGAGACGCCGCGGTCAAACGCGCTCTTTTCGCCGCGCCCGTTGAGCATCTTGGCGATGCCGCCCAGGTAGGTGTCCGAGCCGGTGGCAACGACAAGCGCCATGGCGGCGCCGTTTTGCACGGAGGTGCCGGTAAAGACGATGTTCTTGCAGGCAGAGAGTGGCAGTGCGGAGCCGTCGGCGCCCTCGACGACGGTGACGGCGGTGGTCTTCTCGACGGCCTCGCTCTCGCCGGTGAGTGCGGACTCGATCACAAACAGGTCGCGCGCGGTGATGATGCGGGCATCTGCCGGCACCATATCGCCGGCAGAGAGACGGATTACATCGCCGGGGACGAGCTCGTCGAAGGGGATCTCGATGCGCTCGCCGTCGCGCAGGGCGGTGCAAGTGTTGGAGACCAGGTCCTTGAGGGCCTCGGCCGCATTGCCGCTGCGGGCTTCCTGGATAAACTTCATGCCGCCCGATACCAGCAGCATGGTGCCGATGACGATGACCGTGGAGGGGTCGCGCTGCGGTTCGGGCACGGCGAGCACGTCGATGTAGAGCGAGACCAGTGCGAGCGCGGCGAGGATGCCGGCGAAGGGATCGATGAACGCGTCGGCGATGCGGCGGGCGAGCGTTTTGGTCGTTGCCTCGATGGTGTTGGGGCCGACGGCGTTCAGGCGCTCAGTTGCCTGCTCGACGGTGAGGCCGTTTGCCGTGGCGTCAAGCAGTACGAGGGCGTCCTCGGCACTATGGGTGGCGGCGAATATGGTGTTCTTGGACAGGCCGGTATGAGCGGCAGGGCGCGCCGTGCGGCGGCGCTTGGAGATGGCTTCGAGTACCGTGACGGTTTTGAGCATCAGCATAGGGTCCTCCTTGTTGAGGGGAGTTAGCGTACGTGTCGTATTTGCTTCAAAAAACCTAGATGTCGCTCACGTCAAGCTCTTGAGCCCACAAAGGGTGCAGCGCGCCTTTGCGGTGGTTTTGGCGATCTGCCGGTGGCGTTTATGCGTGTGCGGAGTCCTCGCGGCGTGCCGAGGGCGACATGCAGGTTTTTCGACTAGGACTGCCTTCCATGGCACACCTCCTAAAGGCTGAGCGCAGCGCGCTTTGGGTATCTCGTACCCCTTTTTAATCCGCCCGTATTCTTGATGAGGGGGTTTGACATGTCAACCCCATTGTTCGGAAAACCATTCCCCCTGACAAAGCCTTTACAGAATGCCGTGGCCCCAAAGCGCGCCCGCATCGACGCTTCGCCTGCGCTAAACTGGAAGGCACGTACGCGATTACGAGAGGAGCCCGCATGGAGGCTTACAAGCAAGAGTTCATCAAGTTTATGGTCGAGTCCGACGTCCTTAAGTTCGGCAGCTTTACGCTCAAGAGCGGCCGTCAGTCCCCGTTCTTTATGAACGCCGGCGCTTACGTGACGGGCTATCAGCTCAAGAAGCTGGGCGAGTATTACGCCCAGGCCATCCACGATAACTTTGGCGACGACTTTGATGTGCTGTTTGGACCGGCCTACAAGGGTATTCCGCTGGCCGTCGTGACCGCAATTGCCTACCACGAGCTGTACGGCAAGGAGGTCAAGTACTGCTGCGACCGCAAGGAGGCCAAGGACCACGGTGCCGATAAGGGCAACCTGCTGGGTTATGAGCCCAAGGACGGCGACCGTGTGGTCATGGTCGAGGACGTTACCACCAGCGGCAAGTCCATCGACGAGACCTATCCCAAGGTCAAGGCTGCTGCCGATGTCGAGATCAAGGGCCTGATCGTGTCCCTCAACCGCATGGAGGTCGGCAAGGGCGGTGTGACCACCGCGCAGAAGGAGATCGAGGCCAAGTACGGTTTCCCCGTCGCGAGCATCGTCTCCATGGCTGAGGTCGTCGAGACCCTCTACAACCACGAGATCGACGGCAAGGTTGTCATCGACGACGAGCTCAAGACCGCCATCGACGCCTACTACGAGCAGTACGGAGCACGTTAGTTACGGCGTTTTACCAAACGCCGTAACTGCTCGACGCTGCGCGGGCCGCATTTGGACAATCTGACGTTCAACTTCAAGGGCGCGACCAGAAGGTCAGCGCCTTTTCGTTTCACGTCACCTTGTCTCAAATGCGACCCGCTCGCTGTCCGTTCTCTACCTGCGGCGTCGTCTTGCTCCGAATGCGGCTCGCTCGCTGTCGTTGCCGAAACATCGGCGTTGCCGGACTAGTCATTGGGGACGTTCATAAATGACTACTCAGGAATGAGCGTGGATAATCTCCCGTTTTTGGCTTGTGTGCAGGCTCAAAGTGGGAGATTATCCACGCTCGCTTTAATTTGCCTGGGTTGCGATGCCTATCTAATCGGCTCGGCGTCTTCCCTGAGAATCGAAAGATACTCTTCATACCCGTACTGCCGGTATCTCTGTCTTGACTCGTCGAGCGGACGGAGGATACCCAATTCTTCAAATGATTTGACGAGCGAGCTCGCGGTACTCCTGCCGATATCGAGTTGGGCAGCGATGAATGCGGTGTCGACGATGGGGTGCTCTTCAAGAATGCCCAACAGCCTTTGCCCGTTTGCAGCAGTCCTTCCGAGATTTTCGGTAATGGTTGCTGTGGAACGGTTATGGAGGTCAACAAGGTTTTTTAAAGACCCTACCGAGTCCTTCGCACTTTCGAGAAGACTGTTGCAGAAAAACTCTATCCATTCCTCGTAAGTGCCTCTCTCCCTTACGGATGTGAGTTGCCGGTAGTACTCGCTTCGATTTTTCTTGAACTGGAACGATGGATAGAACAAGCAAGAATGAAGAACGCCATCATTGATGAGCATAAGTGTAATGAGAAGCCTGCCCAGGCGACCGTTTCCGTCTAGGAATGGATGGGCAGTTTCAAATTGGTAATGGACGAGCGCCGCCCGCACAATCGGATCCATTTCGACTTGAGGCTCATTGATAAAGCGTTCGAGGTCCTGGAGCGTGTTACTCAAATCTTCAATGTTTGGAGGGACAAACGATGCGGTTGCAATGGTGCAGCCTGAGGGGCCAATCCAGTTTTGTGAGGAGCGCAGCTCGCCTGGATTCTTCTCCGTTCCGCGCGCTCCGTCCAGCAGGACCGCATGAACTTGCCTAAGAAGTCTCGTGCACAAGGGCATCTTTTTGAGCAGTTCTACGCCGCGGTCGACAGCACGGACGTAATTCACGACGTCTGCGACATCTTTATGATGGAGTTGTGTTTGCGATGGACTAAGTAGGTCGTCAAACGTGCACTGGGTTCCCTCAATTTGCGAAGAAAGGAGTGCTTCTTTGCGCACGTACATTGTCAGATACATATCGGCGTTGGGAACAAAGTAGAGCATGCCTTCAAGCTCTCCAAGCTTTCGTGAGCATGCGGAAAGCGTGCGATAGGTTTCCTCGGTGAGGTTTAGCTGCCTCAATGATTGCAAGGGCGTTGGAAAAAACGAATAGTAAGCCAATTTCCCCGATAGATTATTGCGGAGCGTTCCCTGGCCGTTCTCCTCGATTTGCATCGCGCCCTCCATATCTTTAGTGCCGGAAACTCGTTATTAGGCCAATCATATCAATTCTAATAACGAGTTTAAGGATTAAATAGTTATTAGAATTGATGTAAACAATCTAATGATGAGAAGTCGTTATTACTTGACCATGGAGCTCGGCTTGGTACAAGAGGGGTTATCCAAAATGAGAGCGGATAATCTCCCGTTTTTGGCTCGGTGACGGCCTCAAAGTGGGAGATTATCCACGCTCGTTAGTTAAGCGTCCGAAAATCCACACTCGCCAAACCTACCAAAAAGGGACAGGTTTATTTTGGCACGTTTCGGTCGGTATCAGGAAGTGTCAGGGACGGGGCGGCGGCAGGACTCGAGAGCGAAAAGAAGTATCGGGTTTGGCGTGCCCGCTTCTGCCCGTCCCGCGCGTGGGCGATACTCGGCTTATCGAACCGCGATGCAAAGGAGATGCTCATCCCACGAGCACTACCGAGAAGGGCTTGCGATTCGAGTCCCCACCTTAGCATTTGAACCATTTGGCACTATAATTACCGTAGGCATGCGCACAACGTTGCGCTTAATCAAGAGGAGAAAACGTATGGGTCTGTTTGATATGTTCAAGAAGAAGGCTGAGCCCGCGGCTGCCGCTGCTCCGGCCTCCATCTCTGCTTCTGCCGGCGCCGACGTGCTGTGCTCGCCCGTCAAGGGCAAGGTCATCAAGATGGCCGACGTGCCCGATCCCGTCTTTGGTGGCGAGGTTCTGGGCAAGGGCTGTGCCGTGTGGCCCGAGGACGATCTGGTCTACGCTCCCTGCGACGGTAAGGTGACCGTCACCATGGGTCACGCCGTGGGTCTGCAGTCCGATAGCGGCATCGAGGTTCTGGTGCACGTTGGCGTCGATACCGTCAACATGAACGGCGATGGCTTCGAGGGCTTCGTCAAGGCCGACGACGTTGTGAAGGCCGGCCAGCCCATACTCAAGATCGACCGCGCCAAGATCGCCGCTGCCGGTTACAAGGACTGCGTCGTCGTGGCCGTGTCCAACACCGCCGAGTTTGCCGATGTCGAGCTCACCGTTGAGGCAGAGTCCGCCGTCGCCGCCGGTGACGCCATCGTCAAGGTCGTCCGCAAGTAAACTGCGGCATCCAAAGGCTGTGCGAGGGTGGTCGGGTTTTCCGGCCACCTTTTTTATTGCACCGCGGGAAAGCGTTTTATTGCACGTTGGGTGGGCTTGCAAACCGTTCGGACGCTAAAACGAACCGACCGCGCCTTCGCGTTGCCGAGGGTGTTCATAAGTGGATAGTATGGGCTTACTTATTACAACGTGCGCCGCGTCTGGGAAGCGCAGTGCCGCTCATTGGGAGGAACAACATGAAAAAGAAGCTGCTGCTTGCGCCCCTCATGGCCGTCTTGGTTGCATGTGTGGTCGTGCTTTCCGGCTGTGGAGGTCCTTCGGTTGAGGAGCTCATCACCGAGGATCTTACGACGCAGTTTGACGAGGTCAAGAACGGTGGCGACGACTTCCTTTCTGGTCTGGAGGAGGCTTCGGGCGACGAGTTCGAGCAGCTGGGTATCGATCCCAAGGAGTATGCCAAGACCTATCTCGAGGGCTTTGACTACAAGATCGGCGACGTGACGGTCGACGAGGACAAGGGTGTCGCGACCGCCGAGGTCTCTATCACCTGCAAGTCTATGAACAAGATCGTCGAGGACTTCTCCACCCAGTATCAGGAGAAGGTCGCCGCGCTTGATACGGTTCCTTCCGATGACGAGCTGTACAAGATGGCCGGTCAGGTTATGGTCGATGTGACCAAGGCCACCGAGCCCAGGAAGACCACGGTTATCTTCAAGTACACCTGCAACGACGACGGCGAGTGGTCTGCCGACGACTCCGTCAACTCCGAGATGATGGATGCAATGCTGAGCTAGGGGGTTACGCGGTAGTTCGTTACGGCGTTTTACCAAACGCCGTAACTGCTCGACGTTGCGCGGGCACCAGAGCGACAACTTGTCATTCAAAGAGGACGGTATGACCAGAAGGTCTATGCCGTCCTCTTTTCATGCCAATTTGTTCGCTCTGGTGTCCGCTCGCTGTCCGTCCTCTACCTGCGGCGTTGCCATTGTTGGGGTAGTCGTTGGGGCGTTCTTGTCTGACTAGTCGTTTAAGAACGTCCCCAACGACTACTTTCCGCGCAACAGCATTGTCGCAGCTGCGTTAAGCAGTGTCGCTCGTTACTCGCCCAGGATTAGCGCTGCGAGCTCGCCCTGGGTGTCCACCACGTAGTCGGCGCCGGCGGCTTCCAGCTCTGCGCGGCCGCGGAAGCCCCAGCTGACGCCCGCACTCTTAAGGCCGGCGTTGTGACCGGTCAGGATATCGACATTGGAATCGCCCACATAGAGCGTGGTCGACGGATCGGCGCCTAGCTCTTTCATCACATGCAGTGTAACAGGCGCCTCGGGCTTGGGCGGAAACGCATCGACGCGGCCCTGCACCAGCGCAAAGCGCTCGGAACCAAAATACTTCTCGATAAGCGGAGCCGCCGAGACGTGGTCCTTGTTAGTGAGCACGGCAAGCTGAACGCCCGCGGCGCGCAGGCGGTCGAGCATCTCGATCGTGCCGGCATAGGGGGCGGTGTGGTCCTCCTTGTGCTCGCCGTAGTAAGCCCTAAACTCGGCAAGCGTTTGCTCAAACATACGGCTGTCGCCCGCATACTCGGCAGGCATAAAGCGCTCAACCAGCTTGAGCATGCCGCTTCCCACCTTGTAGCGGTACTCGTCGACGGCAAACGTGGGCCAGCCGTGCGCCTCGCAGGTATGGTTGCCGGCGGCCGCCAGGTCCTCGAGCGTGTTGAGGATGGTGCCGTCCAGGTCAAAGATCACATGGGAAAAAGCTGCTGCCATAAAAACTCCCGTCATTGGGTTTAAAACGCACCCCATAATACTGGGCTTCCGCGTTGGGCGTGCTTGGAATCTGAACATCTCCAGGGGTATCAGGCCGCATCGCGCCGACCGTGTGGTTTCGCCCTAGCAAATTCTCGGCAGCTGCTCTCCTACGAGCATGTCGAGGATGCGGGTCGAGCCCCAGCCGGTGCGCACGCGCACGGCGGGATGGGCGCCCTCGGCAAGTGGCAGCACGCGGCCGATGATGGCGGCATTCTCGCCGTAGCGGGCGGCGCGCATGGCGCTCAGCGCGGCATCGGCTTGCTCGGCCGGCACGACGGCAACCATCTTGCCCTCGTTTGCCACCTGCAGCACATCGTAGCCGAGCATCTCGCAGGCTGCCTGCACGTCGGGGCGCACGGGCACATCGTCCTCGTCGATCTCCATGGCAACGCCGCTGGCCTGCGCAAACTCGTTGAGCGTCGAGGCCAGGCCACCGCGCGTGGGGTCGCGGAAGCAGCGTGTGTCGGGTGCTGCGGAAAGCGCATCGGCAATCAGGTGGTTGAGCGGCGCGGCGTCGCTTTCGATGGTGCTCGAAAACGCCAGACCCTCGCGTTGGCTCATGATAGCGATGCCGTGGTCGCCCAGTGTACCCGAGACCAGGATGACATCGCCGGGCTGGCAGTTTGCGCCGCTGAGCGCCACGCCCGCAGGCACCTCGCCCACGCCGGCGGTATTGATATAGACGCCGTCGGCCCCGCCGCGCTCGACCACCTTGGTGTCGCCCGTGATTATGGACACGCCCGCCTCGTGCGCCGTCTCGGCCATCGTCTGCACAATCTGGCGGAGCCTATCCATGGGATAGCCCTCTTCGAGGATAAAGCCGCACGACAGGTAGCGCACGTTGGCGCCCGAGGTCGCGACGTCGTTGACGGTTCCGCACACGGCGAGGCGGCCGATGTTGCCACCGGGGAAGAACTGCGGCGAGACTACAAAGCTGTCGGTCGACATGGCGATGCGCCCGCTCGCGGGCAGCGCGGCGACGCCGGCATCGTTGCCTTCGAGCAGCTCGGGCGACCCAAAGGCATCCAAAAAGACCTCATCGATGATGCGTTTCATCATCTGGCCGCCGGAGCCGTGGCCCAGCAGGACGGTGCTATCGGTAACGCTATGGGACATATCGAAAACTCCAATCGTGGGTGGTGCCGGTGTGCGGGTGTGTCCGGGCTAGTTGCGGTAGCGGTAGTACGCCGCGCAGCTGCCCTCGGAGCTCACCATGCACGGGCCGACGGGGTGCTCGGGCGTGCAGGTGCGGCCAAAGAGCGGGCAGTCGCTCGGCGTAATGGCTCCGCGCAGCACGTCGCCGCAGCGGCACCCGCGCGGCTCGACTGTTGCCTCAACGGGCACATCAAAGCGGGTGCGGGCATCAAAGCGCGAGAATTCGGGACGAATGGCGAGTCCCGAAGCCGCAATCGGCCCCAGCCCGCGCCACGTGGTGTCGCATGGTTCAAACACCTGCTCGACCAGCTGGCGCGCCACGGGATTGCCGTCTGCGTTGACGCCACGGCGGTAGGCGTTGTCAATCACCGGCCTGTCCTCGACAACCATCTGGACCAGCATGCAGATGCCCTGCAGGATATCGACCGGTTCAAATCCCGTGACCACGCCCGGGGTATTGAATTCGTCGACCAAAAAGCTAAAGGGCGCCAAGCCCGTGATGGTGGCGACGTGGCCCGGCAGGATAAAGCCGTCGATGGTGGTCTCGGGGTCGTTGGCGATGGCGCGCAACGCCGGCGGCGTGGCCTTGTGGGCGCAATAGACCGAGAAGTTCAAAAGCCCGCGCGCCTCGGCCTCCAAGATGGCGGCGGCGATGGTGGGCGTCGTAGTCTCAAAGCCCACGCCCATAAAAATGACCGGGCGATCAGGGTTTTGCTCGGCAATGTCGAGCGCGTCGAGCGGGGAATAGACGATACGGATATCGCGCCCCGCCGCCTTTTGCGCAGCGAGCGAGGTGGATGATCCGGGCACGCGCATCATGTCGCCAAAGGTGGTGATGATGGCACCGTCTATGTTGGCGAGCGCGATTGCGTGGTCGATGTCGCGGTTGGCGGTGACGCAGACGGGGCAGCCCGGGCCGCTCAGCAGCTTGAGCCCGGCCGGCATAATGGAGCGAAAGCCATAGCGCCCGATGCTCACGGTATGCGTGCCGCAGACTTCCATAAGGTTGATGGTGCGGTCGCCGACAAGCTCATGAATGCGCTCGATGAGCTCGCGAGCCAGCTTGGGATCGCGGAATGCCGAGAAATCGATACCGGAGCGCGCCGGCTGCTCGGGCGCCACTAGTAAGCCTCCGCCGGGTTGGTGGTCAGCTGGTCTTCTTCGACCAGCTCGGACATGGCATTAACAAGCTCGAGCGTTTCCTGTGCTTCCTGCTCGTCGACAATCTGGATGCCAAAGCCGGCGTGTACGAGAATATAGTCGCCAACCTGCGCCGTCGGCACGAGTCGCAGCGACACGGGGCGCTCGATGCCCATCATGTCGACGGTGGCCTTGAGGTCGTCGTCGCGTTTGACTACTTTACCGGGAACGGCAAGGCACATATTGTTCCCCTTTTATACGCTTTGCGCTGGACGGGCGCTCAATAATCCATCAGTTGATGGTAGCGCTCGCGGGCGCTGCGGGCAAACGCGCTACACCTGTGAGACGGCGGCTTGCGGGCTGGCCGAACAGCCTATTGTGGCGCGACCTGTGCGAGGCGAGTGCGTGCGACTGCTGCCTGACCGTAGGCGATGCAGCCGTCATTGACGGGTGCGGTGTGGGGGACAAGGACAGTAAAGCCTGCGCTTTTGAGCTCGCGGGTGAGAAGCTGAAGCAGAAGTCGGTTCATGAACACGCCGCCCGAGAGCGCGACGGTGTCGATGCCCTCGTGCACGCAGATATCGCTGGCGATGCGCGCCGAGGAGCGCGCGACGGCGACATGGAAATCGAGTGCGAGCCTGTCGGCGGGCGCTCCGGCTTCAATTCCTCCCAAAAGTGCCTCAAAGAGCGCTTTCTGGTCCAGAACATAGGGGCCGTCCAGCCACGATGGGCCAGATGCGAAATAGCCGGCGTTGTCGTCGGGAAAATGGGCGATTTCGTTGTCGAGCGCGCGCCAGGCGGCGGCTTCGAGTTCTATGGCGGGTTCGCCCTCGTAGGTTGCCTTGTCGCAGATGCCCAGAATTGCTGCCGCGGCATCAAAGAGACGCCCCATGCTGCTGGTACGCGGGCTGTTGATGCCGCGCTCGATCATGGTGGCTGTCACGCTGCGCGTTTGTTCGTCGAGGCTGTCCAAAAGCCGAGCGGCACCTGGGTGCTCGAGCAGGCCGAGCTCACTGAGCAGGGCGAAGGCGTTGCGGCGGGCGTCGCGCACGGAGGCCGCCCCACCGGGGAGCGCCCAGGTGCGCAAATGCGCGGCGCGCTCAAAGCCGCCAAGGCTGGCAACAAGAAACTCGCCGCCCCAAATGGTCCCATCGGTGCCGGCGCCGGTGCCGTCAAAGGCGATGCCAAGGACGCGCGCGTCGGTTGTAAGCTGGCCCGCGGCGATGGCCTCGGCCATTACGCTCGCGATATGCGCATGATGGTGCTGCACCTCGACGAGCGGCAGATTGCATTTTCGCGTCTGCTCGCGCGCCCACTGGCCCGATAGATAGCTGGGGTGTAAATCGCAGGCCAAGGCGGCGGGCGCCAAGTCAAAGAGATCTTCCAAGCGCGTGCGCGCGGCGTTCCAGGCATCGAAGGTCCCGCCGTTTTCAACATCGCCGATATGCTGCGACACAAAACAGGTCGCCTCGCCGTTCGTCCCTTCACGCGTGAGCGCAATCGTGGCCTTTTGTTGTGGCCCGCAGGCGAGCACGCAGGACGGAGCGCCGTCGAGCGCCGGCAACGGCAGCGGCTGGGGTGCATATCCGCGAGCGCGGCGAACGGGCATAATGGCGCCGTCGACCACGCGCACTACAGAGTCGTCGTAGCGCGAGAGGATCGCGCGGTCGTTACCGAGCAACGCGTCGGCGATGCCGGCGGCAACGAGGTGTTCCCAGGCAAGGTCGTCGTCGGTCTCGATGGGTTCTTCGCTCAGGTTTCCGCTGGTCATGACGAGCGCGTGCATACCGCAGACTTCTGCCGCGGCAAGCAACAGATGCTGAAGTGGGGTATAGGGGAGCATAACGCCAAGCTCGGGCAGGTCGCGTGCGACGGACGGTGCGAGTACGAGGGCGTCGGGAGAATCGCCGTTGCCCTCGCCAACAGTGCGTCGGCGCAGCAGCACAATGGGACGGATGCTGCCGGCGAGAAGCTCGCGCTCAGCGCCGTCGATATGGCACAGGCGCCCGGCATCGGCAAGACTGCGTACCATGACGGCAAGTGGTTTGTTGCTGCGGCGTTTGCGACGGCGCAACTCGGCCACCGCCTGCTCGTTGGCAGCGTCACAGGCTAGATGGAATCCGCCCAGGCCCTTGATGGCGACGATGCCACCGCTGGCCAGCAGCTCAACGCAGCGCTCGATGATAGCGTCGCTGGCCTCGCGTGTGGTGCCGACGGCCGGTGTCGCGGACGAATTCCCGCACGCATTGCCGTTTACAGCCTCGCGCCACGTAATATGCGGCCCGCAATCAAAGCAGGCATCGGGCTGCGCGTGAAAACGCCGGTCGAGTGGGTCGACATACTCCGCAGCGCACTTGGGACACATGGGAAAACAATCCATCGACGTGGCCGCTCGGTCATAAGGCAGCGATCGGATGATGGTAAAGCGTGGGCCGCAGTTAGTGCAGTTGATAAAGGGGTAGTGATAGCGTCGGTCGGCGGGATCGAACAACTCGCGCAGGCAATCGTCACAGGTGGCGATATCGGGCGAGACAAGTGTGGTGTGCGCGGTCTGGTCCTGCGATGCTACGATGCGAAAGCCCTGCTCGTTAGCGGCATCCCAGTTGCCGGGTGCTAGGTCTACAACCTCGACATGCTCCACGCGAGACGCCGCAGGCGCATGCTCGGAAAGTGCGTCAACCAATTCGTCGAGCGACTCGCTTAGGGCGTGCGCCTCGATATGCACGCCGTCGCCCGCATTGAGCACCCATCCGCAAATGCCATGCGCCATGGCCTCGCGATACACAAACGGTCGCATGCCAACGCCCTGCACAATGCCCGTCACATGAATATGCACATGCCGCATGCGACACCCCTCATCAAAACCGACCAAAAAGGGACAGATTTATTTTGGTAGGTAAAACTTCTAAACCTGCCAAAACAAACCTGTCCCTTTTTGGCAGGTGCGCTGCGGGAAATTCCGCTACAGCCCCAGGCTCTGCTTGGTGGCGGCGCACGTGAGCTCGCCGTGCTTAACGCCGCGCAGGCCCAGCAGGCGGTCGGCTAGTTCGTAGACGCGCTCGCCGCGACCCTTGAGCGCCAGAATCTCCAAGCAGTTGTGGTGATCCAGATGCACGTGCATGGTCGATACGATCTCGTTGGTGTAGTCGTGCTGCACCTCGTCCAGGCGGCGTGTCAGATCGCCGGTGTGATGGTCGTAGATCATGGTGAGCGACCCGATAACATGCTCATCGGGCGTGCGCATCTGCTCCTTGGCGATCGAGGCGCGAATCAGGTCGCGTACGGCCTCGGAGCGGTTGGCCACGTCGCCGCGGCGCGCGATCTGTTCGTCAAAACGGCGCAGCAGGTCGTCCGGTGCGGTAACCGAAAAACGGACCAGCTCGGAGCCGGAGCCACTACAGTGGCAGCCCGCGTCACCGTCCGCCCCATGCGGATGCTCGTGCTCGTACCCGCAGCCGTGCTCGTGTTCGGCCACGTTACACCAGCTTCACGGAGCCGACGGAGTTGTGGTCGGCCTCGATGGCCTCTTCGTAGCCCTCGAGTGCATCATGGGCCTCGTGCAGCGCGGCCATGGCGGCCTCGAGCTTGGCGCCGATGCGCTCCATGTCAAAATTCTCGGTCGCATGCAGCAACTGATGGCTCCATTCGTGAGCGAGCTCGATGGTGTCGTCGACCTGCTTGACGCTCATGGCAAGCTGGCTCATGTTCATTCCAACATCATGCATGGGAAATCTCCTTTTGTATGGGGCAGTTCAGTGGTTCAGATTTTACTACGCCCGCTCTGCGCGCAGCTGCATAAGAAAACGGGTACGAGTCTGTGCGACCCGCACCCGTTCACTGGGGGCTGTTTGTGACTACCATACTATCCGCGGTTGCACTCGGTGCATTCAGAAGTCCGGCGAGCGGCGTAAAAGCGCTCATGGACGGCAGGCAGACGGTAACATGTAACAAGCGTATTACAGATGCTTTTCCAGCAGCGCCTGCAGCCTCGCCTTGGGCAGAGCGCCAACCGAGCGGTCAATCTCTTCGCCGTTCTTAAACACAATCAGCGTGGGGATGCTCATGACGCCATACTTCATGGCCAGGTCCTGGTTGTCGTCGACGTTGCATTTGGCAACGGCAAGCTTGCCCGCCAGCTCATCGGCAACCTCGTCAACGATGGGCGAGAGGGAGCGGCAGGGACCGCACCACGGTGCCCAAAAATCGACCAGCACGGGCAGGCTGTCGTTAACGACGGAATCGAAGTTCTCGGGGGTAATCTGCTTAATGTCAGCCATGGTGACCTCCATAATGCGACGCGGCTCAGCCGCGTAAAACTCAGTACGACCGTGCTTATACCCAGCCGCCCGCAAAGCAACCACTCGCGGGCAGCTCTTTTATATAATGGTGGGCACGCAAACGATTGGAGAGCGCATGCCCACGTCACAAAGCCAGAAAAAAGAAGCCATCGCCCAGGCGACCGAGCAGGAGCTCGCATCGCTCGCGGGTCGTGGCGTGCGTATCGCGGGCAACGCGTGCTCGCCGATCGTGCTGGTCAAAGGCGATTTGGACGAGGCCGAGCGTTCGGGTGGCGAGCTTGCCGCCGGCCCGGATGGCGCGGCGTTGCGCAAGGCGCTTGGGGCCATCGGCTACGCGCCCGAGGATTTTTGCGTGCTGGCAAGCGTCGCCGGCGTGGGTGACGGAGCGGTCGCGGTGGGCGAGACTCTGCCGTGCGAGCTGTTCCGCGAGGCGCTTGAGGCTTTGGACCCCGAGGCGGTGCTACTGCTCGACAACAACGCGGCTGACGCCATGCGCGAGACCTACGCCGATATGCTCGTGGCGATCGATGACTTCGACACCGCCATGCTCAAGCCCGGCTTGGTCGCCCATGTGCAGGGTCGCCGCGTGCTCGCGCTCGACGGTTTTGAGGCGGCGCTCACTGACAAAGCCGCCAAGCAGCGCATGTGGGCATACATCAAGCAGCTGACCCCGGCAGCCGCGCCGCTGTAGCGGATTGGCGCCGGCGAGCGATTGCCTGGCGGACAAGGCGCGCCTCGAGATCGGCGCCGCACTTCTACATCACAGCGCGCAGCTCAAACCGATCGCCGTTAATGCGGAACTGACAGTTGCCGTTCATGCGCTCCACGGCAAGTTTGATGCTCCTGGTGCCAAAGCCGTGGCCCGCATGCCGGGTCACGGGCATGCCATCGACCATGCGCGGCGCGCGGTCAAACGTGTTGGAAACTAACAGCAGCAGCTGGCCGTCCTCTAATCGCAGGTCAAAGTCGACGAATCGCTTTCCTTGGGGTGCGGCGCTTGCGGCGGTGATAGCGTTTTCCAAGGCATTTGAGAGCACGCTAAACAGGTCGGCGTCACCTACGTGGATGGTTTCGGGTGCGGCGGCGCGCAGGTTGGCGGTAATGCCGTTTCTATTGATATCCGAGTTAAATGACGAAAGCGCGATGTTTACGGTCTCGTTGGCGCAGAAGCGGCGTACGGCGGTGCGATCGCCGGCTTCGCAGAGTTCATCGATGCGTTTGAGCGCCTCGTCGGTGTGGCCCTCCTCAATTAAAGCGGCCAGGCCGCGTAGGAAGTGGCGCATATCGTGGCGAAGAATCGACAGCTCGCGCCCAGATTGACGCCAAGCCTCGAGCTCTTTGATGGCGGCGTTGTCGCGGGTTTCGAGCATCCAGCGCTCTCGCTCGGCGGTTTCCTTTTCTTCGTATTCGCGCAGGTAAACGGCAAGAAACATAAGATAGAAGGCACAGAGCGCAAATGCCAAAAACTCAACCGTCACCACCGAGCCCGAGTGGAACAGCGTGGTGTAGACGTTGGTGGCATAGTCAAAGACGTAATAGACGAGCGGCAGGATTAAAAGGATGCCCAGCTCGGTGGTGCTTTTAATCGCCAAGCGCGGACCGATGTCGCCGGCCCAATGCAACAGGACGGCAAAGACGGCGAGTGTGGTTGCGATGCGCGCCAGATAGTACGCGATCTGAGAATCGGTTGCGGCAAATGCGGCGATGCCCATCCAATTGCTGAACTGGCAGCTCAGATAGGCACTCGTAATGCCGAGCACGGCAAGCAGCGGGCTCAGGCGGTAGCGCGCGCACAAATAGATGACGAGCGGCAGATGCACGACGAGCGGATATACCTGGCGGGCAAAAAGCTCGCCGCCGACGGCATTGGCGAGGCCAAATGCGCATCCGGTTACGGCACCGACCAACACCAGTTCAAGCGCATGACGCCGGTTGATCTCGACACCGCACAGTGCCGCCGAGGCAAAGACGCCAAAGAGCAGCGTCGTGGCGTGGTGGATTGCCCAAAGGACCATTTCGACCGAGGAGACCATCAGCGTCTCCCACCCTCAAAGCGCGCCGCAAAGTAGGCGTCTTGGAATCCCTGCTTGCAGCTGCGCGAAAGCGGGATGCACGCGCCCGAGCGCATGACGATGTCCGTGCGGTCAAAGTGATCGATATTGCGCAGGTTGACCTGGTAGCTGCGGTGGCATTTAAAGAAGACCGCGTTTTGCTCCAAGCGGTCCTCGACGCTGCGGAACGACTCGAGTGCCTCGATATCGCGTCCGTCGCGCAGGTGGAAGACCACGTGCTTGTTGCGCGCCTCGGCATATTCGATGTCGGACAGGCGCAGGGCGTGGTAGCCAAAGGAAGTTTTGATCACGAGCTCGTCGGTTGCCGCCGGGCGCATGCTCGAAAGCTCGTCGAGTAATCGCGCCAGGCGTTCGTAAGTCACGGGCTTGAGCAGATAGTCGAAGGCGCGGACCTCGTAGGATTCCAGCGCGAACTCGGGCGACGAGGTGAGGAACACCAGGCGCACGGCGGTGTCGGCCTGGCGCAGTTCGCGTGCGGTGTCCATGCCGTTGACGAGCGGCATGATCATGTCGAGCAGAATGATGTCGGCGCGCGATGCGGCATGGCGGGCCAGCAGGTCCTCGCCACGCGTAACGAGCGCAACGTCGACCGCCGTGCCCGTCTCGCTCGACCAACGGTCGATCATTCGGTGCAGTCTATCTAGAAAAGCGACGTCATCGTCGCAGGCAATAATCTTGAGCATTCGGCCCCCTTAAGTAGTTCGATTTTGCCACATTGGGTGCGGACCGCTTGTGGGGGTGCGGACCGTTTGCGCCCCACGGCGTGCAACTCGCGCCGAGCGGTATTGCGGTGGCGAAAGATGCTTCCTGCGCTATCGAGAGCTCGGCTATCCTCAGCTTGCCAGTTCGAAAATGGACCTGCCATATGATTGAATCTTTATTTCAACTTTACACCTAGGTTTACAGCTGTCTTGTCAGCTGTAAACCTAGGTGTCATACTAAAGCCCCAAGATTCGCCAAAAGAGAGGGGCCTTGATGGCACAGAGCGCGAACATGGATGCGTCGGAGCTTGCACGCGATATCGCGGCCGGCCTAGCATCGGCAACGACGGCAACGGAGCGCGCGGCACTGGTGCCCGCAGAGCTCGTCGAGGCCATTCAGCAACTAAAAACCCAACGTGACGCGGTGATCCTGGCGCACTATTACGTGGCGCCCGAGGTCCAAGCCGTTGCCGATTACGTCGGCGATAGCTTCTACCTGGCAAAGCTCGCCAAAAGCCTGCCGCAGCAGACCATCGTGTTGTGCGGCGTGGAGTTTATGGGCGAGAGCGCCAAGCTGCTCAATCCCACTAAGACCGTGCTGCTGCCCGAGCCGGGCGCGGACTGTCCCATGGCGCACATGGTCAAGCGCGAGACGGTCGACGCGGCGCGCGCCGAGTACGGCGACGACCTGGCTGTCGTCTGCTACGTCAACTCCACGGTCGAGATCAAGAGCTGGAGCGACGTGTGCGTCACCAGCTCCAACGCCGTTAAGATCGTGTCCGAGCTGCCGCAGCAGCATATTCTGTTCATTCCCGACCAAAACCTGGGCCGCTTCGTAGCCGAGCAGGTGCCGCAAAAGCACGTCATCCTCAACAACGGCTACTGCCCGCGTCATCACATCATCACCGTCGAGCAGATCGTCGACGCGACGGAGGCCCACCCCGACGCGCTCGTGCTGGCGCACCCCGAGTGCAAGGCCGACGTTCTGGCCGAGGCCGACTACATCGGCTCCACCGCCGGCATCATCAAGTATGCCGAGGAGTCCGACGCGAGCGAGTTCATTATCGTGACGGTCCGCGGCGTGCTCTACGAGCTCGAGCGCCGCTGCCAGGGCACCGGCAAGAAGTTCTACTTCCCCGCGGTGCAGCCCACCTGCGTCAACATGGATCTCATCACGCTCGAAAAGCTCGTGCGCTGCCTGGAGACGGGCGAGGGTGAGGTGCAGATCGGTGTGTCGGACGAGGCTGCCGACCAGGCCAAACTTACGCTCGACCGTATGCTCGAGTACGCAGCGCGCTAGGACAATGTGGCATGAGGGATGGTCCCTTATGCCACATTCAAGGGAGAGGATTCCTGTGGAAACCAAGCAATACCCCGATATGGAGTGCGACGTCGTCATTGCCGGCTGCGGCGTGGCGGGCCTGTACGCGGCGCTCAACCTGCCGACGAGCACGCGCGTGATCATGCTCTCCAAGGGCGCGGTCGACGAGTGCGACTCGATGCTCGCGCAGGGCGGCATCTGCGTGCTGCCCGAGGGCACGGACTACGATGCCTTCTTTGGGGACACCATGCACGCCGGCCATTACGAGAACCGCCGCGAGAGCGTCGACATCATGATCCGCTCGAGCCGCTCGGTCATCAACGACCTGCTAGCGATGGGCGTGGATTTTGAGCGCAAGGCCGATGGCAGTCTCGACTTTACCCGCGAGGGCGCACACAGCCGTCCGCGCATTGCCTTCCATGCCGATATCACCGGCAAGGAGATTACGACCAAGCTGCTTCAGGCTGTCCGCAAGCTGGACAACGTGCAGATTTTTGAGCACGTGGCCATGACCGACATCCTAACGGGCGAGCGTGACGGCGCCACGGTGTGCACCGGCGTCGTCGCCGTTCCCGTGGACGAGAACAGCTCGGTTCGTCCTGCCGACGAGCTGGCAAATGCCGCCGAGGGCGTGCATGCCGGCGAGCCGTTTAAGATCCATGCCCGCCACACGCTGTGGGCGACGGGCGGCATCGGCGGCGTATACGACCATTCGACCAACTACCCGCAGCTCACGGGCGATGCCTGCTACATTGCTCAGGAGCATGGCATTAAGATGGAGCACCTTGACTACGTGCAGATCCACCCTACGGGACTGTTCTCACCGCAGCCGGGCCGCACCTTCCTGATCAGCGAGAGCTGCCGCGGCGAGGGCGCGATTTTGCTCAACGCCGCTGGCGAGCGCTTTACCGACGAGCTTCAGCCGCGCGATGTGGTCGCCGCCGCCATTCGCGAGCAGATGAAGCAGGACGGCACCGAGCACGAGTGGCTGAGCTTTGCCCCCGTCGAGCGCGATGTGGTGACCGGGCACTTTGCCAACATTCGCGCACGTTGCCTGGAGGACGGCCGCGACATCTTGGACGAGCCCATCCCCGTTACGCCCACGCAGCACTACTTTATGGGCGGCGTGTGGGTCGACAAGGACGGCCGCACCTCGATGCCCGAGCTCTACGCCGCGGGCGAGACGGCTTGCAACGGTGTTCACGGCAAGAACCGCCTTGCATCAAACAGCCTGCTCGAGGCACTGGTCTGGGGTCGTCGCGCCGCGTGGTATATGCGTACCGGCGAGTCGCTGGCCGTGGAGCAGGCGGGCGATCCCGCGCTCGATGGCCGTCATCGCGCCCTGAGCGCCGATACCCTGGCAATCGATGATTTGGCCCGTGCCGCCGGCACGCAGGCCGTGGAGGAGTAGACCATGAATCCCATTACCATGAAGCTCGTCGTCGATGATCTGATTCTGCAGGCTCTGCGCGAGGACATTACCTTTGAGGACGTGAGCACGGCGAGCGTGTGTCCCACGGCGCGTCCCGCCACGGTGGAGCTTATCGCCAAGGCCGATGGCATCATCGCCGGCTTGGATGTGTTTGCCCGCACCTTTGAGCTGCTGGATTCGCAGAGCTCGGTGCTGCTCGACGTTGCCGATGGCGACGAGGTGCACGCCGGCGACCATGTGGGTCAGGTGCGCGGCGATGCGCGCGTGCTGCTTTCGGGCGAACGCGTGGCACTCAACTACCTGCAGCGCATGAGCGGCATCGCTACCTACACGCACAGCATGGCCGCGGCGCTCGAGGGAACCAAGACCGTGCTCGTCGACACGCGCAAGACCACGCCGGGCATGCGCGTGTTTGAGAAGGCGGCGGTCGAGATCGGCGGCGGCAGCAACCACCGCTACAACCTGTCGACAGCCGTCATGCTCAAGGACAACCACATCGATGCCGCCGGTGGCGTGACGCGCGCGATCGAGATGGCGCGCGCCCATGCGTCGTTTACCACGACGGTCGAGATTGAGTGCGAGAACCTGGACATGGTACGCGAAGCCGTGGAGGCCGGTGCCGACATTATCATGCTCGACAACATGACCCATGACGACATGGCTGCCGCGATTGAGCTTATCGCCGGTCGCGCCAAGACCGAGTGCTCGGGCAACGTGGACGCCAGCAATATCCGTGCACTCGCCGACCTGGGCGTTGACTTTATTAGCTCGGGGGCGCTGACGCACTCTGCGCCGATTCTCGACCTCTCGCTTAAGCACCTGCGTCTGCTGGACGGTAAATAATGGACGCCCGCGAGCGTCGCCGTGCCATCATGGGCGTGCTCGAGCGAGCCAAGGGCCCCGTCTCCGGCAGCGCACTTGCTCGTGAGGTGGGTGTGAGCCGCCAGATTGTCGTGCAAGACATCGCCCTGCTGCGCGCCGATGGGCACGATATCGTGGCGACCAATCGCGGCTACGTGCTGCAGGAGGCCCCCAGCAGCCCCGCTGTGCCCACACGCTTGGTCAAGGTTCGCCACGGCGTGGAGCAGGCAGGCGATGAGCTTACGAGTATCGTCGACGCCGGAGGCGCCGTGCTCAACGTGATCGTCAATCACCGCGTGTACGGTAAGATCACGGCCGACCTGGACATCCGCAATCGTCGCGATGTTGAGCGCTACCTGCACGATATCGAGAGCGGCAAGAGTTTCCCGCTGCTAACGGTGACGAGCGGCTATCACTTCCATCGCATCGCGGCGGAGGACGAGCAAACCCTCGACGAGATCGAGGCGATGCTCAAGGAGAAAGGCTACCTAGCAGACCTCATGCCTTACGAGGACGATCTATCGTAGCCGACGCTGCAAACGCCCTTAAGCGGCAATCTGCAGCGGTGCCAAATTAGTTATCCGCACAAAAAAGGAGGCCTCCGCGGCGATGCGGAAGCCTCCTTTTTGTGCACGGTGTACTTTTGAGTGCGCAGTGGGGGAGTTGTTACTCCTCGACGATCTCGGTGATCGCGCCGGCGGGGCAAGCGTCCTGGCAAGCGCCACAGGCGACGCAGGAGTCCTCGTCAGCGACGGTAGCGACGTCCTGGAGCTCCAGAACGCCAGCGGGGCAGGAGTCGACGCAAACGCCACAAGCGATGCACTCGTCGGCATCAATTACGGGATGAGCCATGGTAGTTTCCTCTCTGTTGACCGACGCTACAGGCGATGCGCGCCGGTTTGATTCGGGCAAAAACATACCACGGGAGCGACCGTTTGCAATACCCTCTGGCCGGCATCTTCATACCGTTCGCCGAGTATGCCAAGGTTTACTAAAAAACGCGCAGGTGGGGCCGTTGAGCTGCGCAAATGTTAGCTTAAGGTGACTTGAAATATTGAGCTATTGAGCGCGCCTGCGGAAAGGGCATCCCGTTATTTGGCCGAAAAACGGGCCGCAGTTTCCGGTTGGGCCCGCTAGCGGAAACTGCGGCCCGGTATCAGCTCTCAAAACGGGATACGGTTTCCGGTTGAGCCTTCAGACGGAAACCGCGGCCCGGAATCCACGCTCAAAACGGGACGAGCTTTCCGCAAGGCAGCCCCAGGCACCCTCGGACCCAAGCCTCAGCCATCTCTACATAGATCTCAATAGATTTGCCGAGAACTCAATCAGCGCATCTACCTGCGCATTTAAGAACCTAAACTCTCAGCAATAAGAAATCTTATATGAATTGACTTAGATTTTGTATATTCCGGCCCATAAGGGGATACACTACATCCTGAAAGACAAGCCGAAGCGCCACGCGGCAGACCGCCGAGTCGGTGCAAACGCACAAGAGAGAGGGAATTTCTAATGGGCAAGATTCTTGGTATCGACCTTGGTACTACTAACTCCGCAATGGCCGTCCTCGAGGGCGGTTCTCCGACCATTATCGTGAACGCCGAGGGCGACCGCACCACCCCGTCCGTCGTGGGCTTCCGTGCCGACGGCGACCGCGTCGTGGGTAAGGCCGCTAAGAACCAGGCTGTCACCAACCCCAAGAACACCGTGTTCTCCATCAAGCGCTTCATGGGCCGCAAGTACTCCGAGTGCACCTCCGAGATCAAGACCGTGCCGTACGAGGTCAAGGAGGGCCAGGGTGGCCGTGCCGTCGTCGACATCGAGGGCAAGGATTACACCGCCGAGCAGGTGAGCGCCATGACGCTCGCCAAGATGAAGGCCGACGCCGAGAAGTATCTGGGCGAGACTGTCACCGACGCCGTCATCACCGTCCCGGCCTACTTCAACGACGCCCAGCGTCAGGCCACCAAGGACGCCGGTAAGATCGCCGGCCTCAACGTCAAGCGTATCGTCAACGAGCCGACCGCTGCTGCCCTGGCCTATGGCCTGGACAAGCAGGGCACCGACCAGCGCATCCTGGTCTTCGACCTGGGTGGCGGCACCTTTGACGTCTCCATCCTCGACCTCGCCGACGGCGTGTTTGAGGTTCTGTCCACCTCGGGCGACAACCACCTGGGCGGCGACGACTGGGATCAGCGCGTCATCGATTGGATGGCCGATAAGTTCCAGCAGGAGAACGGTGTCGACCTGCGTCAGGACCCCATGGCCCTGCAGCGTCTGAAGGAGGCCGCCGAGAACGCCAAGAAGGAGCTCTCCGCCGCCCAGCAGACCACCATCAACCTGCCGTTCATTACCATGAACCAGTCCGGCCCGCTGCACCTCAACTACACGCTGACCCGCGCCGAGTTCGAGAAGATCACCCGTGACCTGCTCGAGCGCTGCAAGCAGCCTGTCACCAACGCCCTGCGCGACGCCAAGCTTAAGCTTTCCGATCTGACCGAGGTCATCCTCGTCGGCGGCTCCACCCGTATGCCCGCCGTCCAGGAGCTCGTCAAGACTATGACCGGCAAGCAGCCCAACATGTCCGTGAACCCCGACGAGGTCGTTGCCGACGGCGCTGCCGTCCAGGGCGGCGTGCTCACCGGCGACGTCGAGGGCATCCTGCTGCTCGACGTTACCCCGCTGTCGCTGGGCGTCGAGACCATGGGCGGCATCATGACCAAGATGATCGACCGCAACACCACGATCCCGACCTCCAAGACCGAGGTCTACTCCACCGCTGCCGACAACCAGACCAGCGTCGAGATCAACGTGCTCCAGGGCGAGCGCGAGCTTGCCCGCGACAACAAGTCGCTCGGTAAGTTCCAGCTGACCGGTATCCCGGCTGCCCGCCGCGGCGTGCCGCAGATCGAGGTCACCTTCGACATTGACGCCAACGGCATCGTCAAGGTCTCCGCTAAGGACAAGGGCACCGGCAAGGAGCAGCAGATCACCATTTCCGGCTCCACCGCTCTGTCCGACGACGAAGTCGATCGTATGGTCAAGGACGCCGAAGCTCATGCCGAGGAGGACAAGAAGCAGAAGGAAGAGGTCGAGGTCCGCAACCAGACCGACAGCCTGTGCTACTCCACTGAGCAGACCCTCAACGAGCTGGGCGACAAGGTTTCCGCCGACGTGAAGTCCAAGGCCGAGGCCGCTATCGCCGACGCCAAGAAGGCGCTCGAGGGCTCTGACGTCGAAGCCATCAAGGCCGCCGGCGAGTCCCTGCAGTCCGTGGCCTACGAGCTGGCCCAGGTTGTCTACGCCGACGCTCAGCAGCAGACCGACGGTGCCGCCGGTGCCCAGCCTGCCGACGATGACGTTGTCGACGCCGACTACGAGGTTGTGGACGACGAGGACAAGTAATCATGTCCGCCCGTAAAGCTCGCACGGAGGCGGCTGCCGCTGGCGCCGCCCCCGTTGACTCTGAGGAGAAGGACGTGAAGATTCCCGTAGAGGCCGTCGACGATACCGAGGCCAACGAGGCCGAGGCCGCCGAGGCTGCCGAGAACCAGGTAGAGGATTCCAACAAGGAGGCGACGATGACCGAGGACGAGATGGTGGAAGCCGCTATCCGCGCCGGTGAGGAAGCCGCCGACAACGACTTTAAGCTCAAGTTCGAGCAGGCCCAAAAGGAGCTCGCCGACGTGCGCAATGAGCTCGATGCTGCGGCAGAGGCTCAGAAGGTCGCCGAGGACAAGGCAAAGGACGCCACTGAGCGTACCGCCCGTCTTCAGGCCGACTGGGAGAACTTCCGTCGCCGCACCGCCAATGAGCGTATCGCCGAGCGCGAGCGCGCGACCGAGAAGCTCGTCACCGCGCTGCTGCCGGTGGTCGACGATATCGAGCGTGCGATCGACCATGCCCGCAGCCAGGAGCTTGCCGACGACTTTAAGCAGTTCGTCGACGGCGTCGACGCGGTGCATGCCAAGCTGCTCGATGTGTTTGCGCACGAGGGCGTTGAGCCCATCGACCCCAAGGGCGAGGCGTTCGATCCGCTCGAGCACCAGGCCGTGGGTCGCGTCGAGGACGCGTCGCAGTACGACGAGACCGTCAACGACGTGTACCAGAAGGGCTACCGCATGGCGGATCGCATCCTGCGTTCCGCGATGGTGACGGTGACCTACGGCGGCGAGAAGCGCCCCGCACCGGAGCCCGAAGCGGCGCCCGAGGATGCTGCGGCCGATACGGCCGAGAGCACCGAGGAGTAATTGAGAAGGGCCCCGGGGCAACACCCGGGGCCCTTTCTGGCCTAGTGCCATATGAAAGCATGAGCCGCCGCCCGCTGGGCGGCGGATGAAACAGGAGAGGAGCTACGATGGCTGCAGGCAAAACCTTCTATGACATCCTGGGCGTATCCAAGAGCGCCTCCGACAAAGAGATCAAGAGCGCGTTTCGCAAGCTCGCGCAAAAATATCACCCCGATGCCGGCGGCGACGAGGCCAAGTTCAAGGAGATCAGCGAGGCCTACGAGACGCTTTCGGACGAGAAGAAGCGCAAAGAGTACGACCAGATGCTCATGTTTGGCGGCATGCCGGGCGCGGGCGGCGCGTATGGCGGCGGCTACGGTGCCGGCGCGGGTGCCAGCGGCTGGGGCGACATCTTCGACAGCATCTTTAGCGGCAACGGCGCCTGGGGCAGCGATTGGGGCTCGGGCTTTGCCGGCGCTGCGGGCGCTGCCGGTGCCGGCGCGGGCCGCAGCCGTGCTCGCAAGGGCGGCGACCTGTCGCTGACTGTTGATGTGACGGCCGAGGACGCGTTTCGCGGTGTGACGCACAAGGTCACCTATCGCATTCCCTCGACAGGCGAGCAGCAGACCATTACGGTCTCGGTGCCCGCGGGCGCGGTCGACGGCGGCAAGCTACGCTACAAGCGTCGCGGCGAGTATGGCGTTGCCGGCGGCGAGCGCGGCGACCTGGTCGTGACCACGCATGTGGAGGAGCACCCGCTGTTTAAGCGCAAGGGTGCCGATGTGACCATGGAGGTGCCGATCTCGGTCTACGAGGCGGCGCTCGGCTGCACGGTTGATGTGCCCACGCCCGGCGGCGCGACGGTTCGTCTGAAGGTGCCCGCTGGCACCCAGACGGGCAAGAAGTTCCGCTTTAAGGAGATGGGTGCGCCCGACGTTAAGCACCGTGGCCGCACAGGCGCGCTGCTCGTCGAAATCAAGGTACAGGTCCCCACGAACCTGTCCGATGACGAGCGCGATGCCATGACCAAGCTGCGCGAGGCCGACACGCGCGATTATCGCGAGAAGGTCAACCGTTACAAGGCGACGTACTAGGGCGGTCGTGGCGCACACCCGCGCCCGCGGGCTTATGATGGACGATAACGAGACGGAAAGGGGTCAGGTAGCATGGCCGAGGACAATAGGAATAAACCGCTGTACATGATCAGCGTGGCGGCCGAGTTGACCGGCATGCATCCGCAGACTCTGCGCGTCTACGAGTCCAAGGGCCTGGTGAACCCCCAGCGCTCGGGCGGCAACACGCGTCTGTATTCGCGTGCCGATATCGAGCGCCTGGAGCTCATCAACCAGCTGACCGACGAGGGCATCAACCTTGCCGGCGTGGTGCGCATTCTCGATATGAAGGAGCGTGCCGAGGAGCGCGAGCGCGAGAACGAAAAGCTCCGCGCCCGCGTGCGCCAGCTCGAGGACGAGCTGCACGAGTACAAGATGCAGAAGAAGATCACCGCCCTGGCCCCGCGTGACGGCTCGGTTAACCCCGAACAGGTCATGCGCAAGCTTTTGGGCGCGGGAACCGATCTTTAGTTACGGCGGCTCTACGACGCAAATCCTAACAATATGAGAGTGGATAATCTCCCACTTTTGGTCCGCTTGAGGGCTAGAAACGGGAGGTTATCCACTCCCATTTTTGGCTGGCACTTGGGGACGTTCCTTCTGTGCCGGCACTTTGGGACACTCCTTGCGCCAATATCGCCCTGTGCTTTACTGAGATAAAGTGAACGCCGAGATTCGTAACCCGCTGGCAACCGTTCTATGGCACGATATTGGACGAATGTATGCTATGCGTCCAAATCTTTTGGGCAGAGTGGGAGACAGTATGGTCAAGCTGTACGAGGACGGCATCTACCTGCGTAACGGCAGCGAGGTTGTGCCTGAGGCCGAGGCTGCCGAGCGCGGTATTACGCAGACGCCCGAGGATGCCAAGCGCGGCACCATCGCGTATTCGATCCTCCAGGCACACAATACGTCCGGCGACCCCGAGGCGCTCAAGATTCGCTTCGACGCCATGGCGAGCCACGACATCACCTTTGTCGGCATCATCCAGACGGCGCGCGCCTCGGGCATGGAGCAGTTCCCGCTGCCCTACGTGCTCACCAACTGCCACAACTCGCTGTGCGCCGTGGGCGGCACCATCAACGAGGACGACCACGTCTTTGGTCTCTCGGCTGCCAAGAAGTGCGGCGGCATCTTCGTCCCGCCGCACATCGCCGTCATCCACTCCTTTATGCGTGAGAATTTCGCCGGCTGTGGCAAGATGATCCTGGGCTCCGACTCGCACACCCGCTATGGTGCCCTGGGCACCATGGCCGTAGGCGAGGGCGGTGGCGAGCTGGCAAAGCAGCTGCTGCGCGACACCTACGATGTCGCCTATCCCGGCGTCGTTGCCATCTACCTCACGGGCGCCCCGCGCCCCGGCGTTGGCCCGCACGACGTGGCGCTCGCCATCATCCGTGCCGTCTTTGCCAAGGGCTACGTCAAGAACAAGGTCATGGAGTTTGTGGGCCCGGGCATCGCGAGCATGACGACCGATTACCGCAACGGCGTCGACGTCATGACCACCGAGACCACCTGTCTGTCGAGCATCTGGGCTACCGACGAGGACACACACGCATTTTTGGCCATGCACGGCCGCGGCGACGACTACCGCGAGCTCAAGCCCGCCGATGTTGCCTACTACGACGGCTGCGTCGAGGTCGATCTGTCGAGCATCAAGCCCATGATCGCGCTGCCGTTCCATCCTTCCAACGGCTTTGAGATTGACGAGCTCAACGAGAACCTCGAGGACATCCTGCACGAGGTGGAGCTCGAGGCCGCCAAGATCGGCGAGGGCAAGACGCACTTCAGCCTGCTCGACAAGATCGTCGATGGCAAGCTGCACGTGCAGCAGGGCGTGATCGCCGGCTGCTCGGGCGGCAACTACGACTCCGTGGTCCAGGCTGCCCGCGTGCTCAAGGGCGCCAACACCGGCTGCGGCGAGTTCTCGCTGTCGGTCTATCCCACGAGCCAGCCCGTGGCACTCGAGCTTACACGCCGCGGCTACATCTACGACCTTATGGAGGCCGGCGCGATTGTGCGCACGGCATTCTGCGGCCCGTGCTTCGGCGCCGGCGACACGCCTGCCAACAACGGCCTTTCGATCCGCCACACCACGCGCAACTTCCCCAATCGCGAGGGTTCCAAGCCGGGCAACGGTCAGCTGAGCGCCGTGGCCCTGATGGACGCCCGCTCCATTGCGGCGACGGCTGCCAACGGCGGCGTCCTGACGCCGGCGACCGACCTGCCCGAGGAGACTTGGGACGAGGCCTGCGAGTACACCTTTGACGACGCGCCGTACAAGAAGCGCGTGTACTGGGGCTTTGGCAAGGCTGAGCCGGCCGACGAGCTGGTCGAGGGCCCCAACATCAAGCCGTGGCCCGCGATGGAGCCTCTCGGCGACGACATCCTGCTCAAGGTGTGCTCCAAGATCATGGACCCGGTCACTACGACCGACGAGCTCATTCCCTCGGGCGAGACGAGCTCCTTCCGCTCCAACCCGCTGGGTCTGGCCGAGTTTACGCTCAGCCGTCGCGACCCTGCCTACGTGGGCCGCTCCAAGGAGGTCGACGCGGTGGAAAAGCGCCGCGTTGCCGGCGAGGCAGCGGGCGACCTGGCGGCACTCGATGCCGAGCTTGCCAGCGTGTTTGAGGCGCTGACCGGCGCGGGTGTCGCGGCCGATGCCAAGGCGACTGAGTACGGCTCCATGCTCTATGCCAAGAAGCCCGGTGACGGTTCTGCCCGCGAGCAGGCCGCGAGCTGCCAGCGCGTAATTGGCGGCCTGGCCAACATCGTCCACGAGTACGCCACCAAGCGCTATCGCTCCAACGTGATGAACTGGGGCATGGTGCCCTTCCAGATGGAGGCCGAGCCCAGCTTTGAGGTGGGCGACTACGTCTTTGTGCCGGGTATCCGCGCCGCGCTCGACGGCGACCTGAAGGACATCGCCGCTTACGTGGTTCGCGCCGATGGTGCGGTCGAGCAGATTGAGCTCTACATTGCCGATATGACGGCAGAGGAGCGTGCCATCGTCAAGGCCGGCTGCCTGATCAACTACAACAAGTTCAAGGCCGCTGCCGAGTAACTCTGCTGTACGCCCCGGCCACACCTTTCCCTCGTGCTCACGCGCTTCGCGAGGGTCGCCCGAGGGAAAGGTGTGGCCGGGGCTACTGCGACGTTCTCGTTGGGTCTTGAGGGACGCTAATAAATAGACTTGTTTGATGCCGCCTCCTTTTATTGGGGCGGCTTCTTTTTGTCGAAAACCACCACGAAGGGGTAGGTGAACTGCCTCCCATTTCTTGGACATCGGGAAATGGGAGGTTTGGAGTGGGTATGATGAATTGGACACCTAGTTAAGAGCGAAAGGTGTTCAAGATGACCCAAAGAAGAAAGCGATACG
>CALDEU010000033.1:0-5700 GCA_937942395.1 uncultured Collinsella sp.
TTTCAGGTGAGGAAGAATCTTCACGTGAAGAAATTTCAGGTGAGGAAGTATTTTCAGGTGAAATTCTTTCCGGTGAGACTCGGAAAGAAGACTTTCCGGCGTCCGGATGGTCCGCCTGCCAAGCCTCCCTGGCACGGGAAATTGGATCCGCAGCTGCAACAAGAGACCTGCCGACAGTATTCATACCATGAACATGGGATCCGCGCTCAACGATAAGACCCATCTCGAGAAGAGAAGCGATGGTCGTGCGGGCAGTGCGCTCGCTTGTGCCGGACCAATCCGCGAGAACGGCTGCGCCCAGGTCATAGCAGCCCTTATCTACCGTGCAGGAGTAAATCAGGGCATACGCCACGAGCTGCGCGGGCCTAAGGCCCAAATAGCGCATGAAGCCGTGTATGGCGAACGAAGGACCGTAGCCTTCGGTCTCTGTCTCGAGAATCTTCGACACTATGCGGCCTTTCTCCTTTGTAGCGCCCGGACCGCCAGGGAGAGCAACGCCTCTTCGTTGAAGACGCTGCACTCCCCCGCCGCCCTTGCGGATTCGATTTCACTTATCAGGGATTCCCGTCCGTAAACGGACAGCATGAAATTAACGAGCTCGCCGGAGCGGAACTGACCACCCCCGACAGACAGGGGAACCGCGAGATCGAAATAGGCAACAAGTGGCTGACCCATGGCGTCGATCGCATCCAAGGAGACCGCAACCCTTCCGGCGCCCGCCTTGAAGATTGCCACCGGAGACTGAAGGAGCTCGGGAACCGATGCAAGAAGTGAGGGCTCGATCCCATGCCTATGCGAGCGATTGGAGATCATAGTCTCCCGTACGATATGCCGCACGGTGTGGCAGATAGGCAGGTTGGGAATCCCCGCCGCCAAAAGCGCCCTTGGTGTTTCGGGGAGAACGGGCACAGGCGCCTGTCGGTTATAGCCCCGGCCCCTCGCCTTTGCAATTTCGGCGAATCCAGTCCACATTCGGCATGAATTCGCGTATTCGGCTAGATCTTGATTGTTTAGACCCTCAAAAGCGATGGTAGAATCAACTTGACCGACGAGGGCGCGATACCGTCCTATGTCGTCGAGATCGTGTTGACGCTGTTCACCTTTCCACATCCGTGAACTCCCTTCTTCTACGGTCTCACGTTTCGGGTGCGGCTGGGGCTCTTCCTTAATTTCCCAGTCGCACTTTTTTTCTGACACCCTAAATTGAACAGTCTTCGGAAACGAGGCGGGAACCATCATGCGGCCCCCTTACGGCCGTCGCGGGCCATGCGCTTTGACATGCTCTCTTGCAGGGACTGCAGAGAGGCGTACTCCTCGTACGGCATCTCATGGCTGGACTCCTTAATGAATGGAGTCCTGCGCATATAGGCGTCGAGGTCGTCAATGTTGATGTAGATGGTCCGCGATCCACCACGGTTGAACGCGCCGTAGACGGCGGGGATCTCACCAGACTCAATGAGTTCCTGAACTGCATCGACATGGCGATGGATGTATTTGGCTGCCGCGGATTTGGAAAGCCATTTGCTACTCGCCCACGGCTCCAACCTCTCTTTGCCGCTCATCATGCGACCTCATTCCTTTTGGAAGTTCGCTCATCAGTAAAGCCAAGCAAATAATCAATCGAACAATCAAACTTCTTTGAAAGCTGCACCAGAATGGGTCCCGGAATTTGAGCGGGGTCTCTTTCCCAACGACCGATGGTCGCGCGCCGTCTTCCAACCAGCTCTCCGAGCTCTTCTTGGGACATGCCCAAACGGTATCGCTCAGACCTTAGATTTGAGATACCAGACATATCAACTCCTGTATGACACTACCCGTATGACCCGTACGACTTATTTATCGTACAAGTCGTACGAGTTGTCAACCATCCCGTAAGACAAAATTGTTAAAAGGGAGGTAGGATGACTAGAAAAAAGAGCCCGCAGGAGATTGAGATCAATCGCCAATTTGGTCAGAATCTCAAGCAGGCAAGAAAACAGCTAAATATCAATCAGACTGTTGCGGCTCGTAGAATTGGCGTTGAGCTTGTCACCTACCAGTCATACGAACAGGGCCGAAGGTTTCCGTCAAACGAGACCTTAGAGGCTATTTGTAATGCACTGAACGTGCGTCTGTCCGAACTCGTCGACCCATCATGGCGTGATGTTCATGCTATATCCCCCGCAAAGTCATTGATTGCCCTTACGGAATTGGAAAAGGCTGCGACAAAACCAGCGGAAGTTAACGACGACTCCTTTGAAAGGCTTCGGTCTGCTTGGATTCGTCTAAATGACAACGGGAAAGGTATTGCGCTTTCGCTAATTGAAAGCTTGCTTGAAAACGACCTGTTGTTGAATGATTCTGAGCCGGCCTTTTCAAACGGTGATTCTCACTCCTCCGTGGCCCAATCAGCATAACGATTAAAGATCAGCTGGAGGCAAAATCACCATGCCTAAATTCAAAATTGGCCAAATTGAGAAACAAGGTGCTCAGAGAAAGGAGCACCCATGGGCAACAATCTGAAAACCATTCGCTCCAATAGCGGGAAAACCCAAAAACAGGTTGCGATAGAGCTCGGCATTTCACTTTCTGCATACAGAAAGTATGAACAAGGAACAAGACGGCTTACGGATGAGTTTCTGCTCCAGTTGTCCACATATTTTTCTGTTTCGGTGGATTCAATTCTCGGTTCAAAATACTCGGTTGCAATTTCAACGCCTTCATTTCTTGAAGATTCTGCAATGCGATCAATAGTCAATGCTGCAATTTCAGAAATGAATAAGGATGAGAGACTGCAATTTAGGAAGTTGCTAGAAAGCTATATGGCCCTAAGTTGTGCCGGCAGAGAGCAGCTTATGGATAGCGCTGACACAATGAACCGTTCCGGAAAATACAAGAGGTTTGGCAATATTGCTAAAAGCAACGCCTCAACCAGTTTTCGCGGTAAAGCCAAGACCGCCTAAACGATCGAACGGAACCTTTACCACAAGAGTTCTTTGTCCTGATTGGAAAACAATACGAGGTAGCCACAATGCCTAAAAACAAAATTGGCCAAATTGAAAAAATAGGTGTCGACGCCGATGGCTTAGAGATATTCAGGGTTAGAGTCGAGGCCGGCACTCGTAAAAAGCGTTCCACGAAAATGGTGACCATTCATGGAACCATGAGGGATGCTCAGGCGGCGGCTTCCATGCTCTATGTCGAGTTGAATTCCAGCCTTTCCAAACACGACATTCCTGAGATTACGCTGAATCAATACTTTTATGGCAGGTTTATCCCAGCCCTGGAAAAAGAAGGTAAGACCAACAGCACAATCGACGGATATGTCAAAAACTACCGAAAATGGATATCCCCGAATCATGGCGAACGAGTCCTCTTGAATCTAGATGAGACTAATGTCCGAAATCTCATCGAGCAATCTGGGACCCCGAGAAACACGCTGCGGACGTACAGGGCGATCTTGAACAGGGCCAAATCGGATGGTTTCATGCGCCATAAAATGGATCTAACAGGACTCGACGCCAGGGCGAAGAAACAGAAACGCCCCGCGCCATGGTCACCCTTGGAATTAAAGCAGGCTGCCGACGCACTCGTTGACGATGAGATGGCATACCTAACCCTGCTGGTCGGCAGTGCGGGCCTTCGCAAAGAAGAGAACCTTGCAATCACGCCTGCCGACGTACAGATATTGAAAATGCCGACTTCCCAGGGCGTAAAAAAGTATGTTCTCCTGAACGTCCATGCGGCCTATACCGACGAGGACGGACTTAAGGTCACCAAAACAGAAGAGTCTAATAGGCACGCTCTGGTTCTTCCAGAGTTTACGGAAAGGTTTCTTTCAGCTCTGGAAGCCACGAAGCCCTCAATCGAGCAAGTTGAGGGATGCTGGCTCATCAGGCACAAGACAAGCTGGCACAAGTCCAGAAAAGCCAAATATAGGATCGAAACCGTCATGGGAAATCGAAAAGATGCCCAGGCAGTTGCAAGTCGGTTGGCCGCAGAAACGGCAGCAAAGTATAAGTTGGGCTCAAACCCAAAACTGAAAGAAGTTGCCGATGGAATTTGGACTGTCACCGTTTTTAACGGATATGTCGACACCATGGAGAGGACCATCGCGCCGGAGGCGTTCATTGGAACCGAACAAGATGCAACGCGACACGCTCTGGAGCAGTGGAGCAACCGGCGAATCCTTCCGTGTGCCGGCGAAACGCTGCGTGGCCACTGGGAAACCGCGCTGAGGAAGCACGACCTGAGGTTTATCCCCGTGAATAACCTGAGACATACCTCAGAGACGCTCATGGCCGCCAGCGGAGTTTCGACTCCGACAATTTCGAGCATGCATGGACATACGCAATTTAAGACGGATTTCCAGCACTATATCGACCTGAATGTCGAGGCGATCCTTGATGCAGCCGATAAGGTCGACACATTCATGGCTTCAGACATGGCAAGCGGCGGCTTCACTCTCGAATCGCTTATTGAGAAAAAGGACTTCTAGAAGATGTTCAAAAGTCAAACGCGAGTAGTCTCTATACGAGTCAATACAAACTACGTCTGAGGCAATGAGAGGCGGTATAGAGCGCCGAATCGATATCTTCGTACACAGATGAGCATCAGACTTTCAGATGGCCTTATAACGCATCTGAACGCTTAGCCCATCCAGATCTGCCGAATAACTGCGACCATCGAATCATCACACCTCCAATCTTTTTGGCGAAAGCAAACGCATCGATCGGTCGATCATTAAGCCCATTTGAAATCTTCTGATACAGACTCTTCTGATGCAGACGGAACGCCTATCTATGCATAAATCAGTTGTGGATAGTTGTGGATAGCCAGAAGAAACACGATGATTCAAGAAGGAATAGCCAATAGAAAAGCGGTCTCCCTGATTAACTGAATATCAGGGAAACCGCTGGTAGATAGTGGTGGGCCCTCCGGGATTCGAACCCAGAACCCAGGGATTATGAGCATGGGCCGAAACCCATCGAGAGCATTTAGACATCGATGTCAGCTCAAGGGTCAATTGGCACCAGCTGCCAAGTGTGCGCGCGGCATCCTCACCAGGTTATCGGAATTCAACGCTGATGCCGCGACGCTCAAACTCATATGCCATCGCGTGAGCGCCGGCTTGACCGAAAAAATTCTGGTTGCAGCCAACCTCGTCACACATAGCCCTGTCACGATGGTGAGTGATTGGGGGCAACCACAGGCTCGACCCTCAGCGCATAGATCTGACGGATAACCACAGCGCAAGCATAGGAAGACCTGTTGACCTTGAATATCAACGGCGTTTCTCGGATACCAAAGAAGGAGTTTGTCAAAATGTATCAATTTGCCATTTCGAGTAAAACGAGATTACAGTGTTTATTGTTATCCGCTGCTATCCACACTTTGATTTACGTTTCTGCACTTGAATTTGGTTTAGAAGATGGACTCATAATCCCTGGGTTCTGGGTTCGAATCCCGGAGGGCCCACCAGAGTATTTCGAGGCCGGGCAACACGCCTGGCCTCTTTACATTGCGTTGACGCCTTATTTTGGCTTGCAAAGGCGTAGGGCATTAATTTCATTCATAGTTGCAATCTGGGATGGGTTTACTTCAACCGCCGCTAAGCAAAGATAAATTGCAGGACGATTGATATGAAGACGATATGAGAAAGCCATTTGGGTCGCCTCCCCCGCGGCGCAGCTTCTTTCCGCGGGCTCGGGATGCCACAAT
>CALDEU010000034.1:0-5181 GCA_937942395.1 uncultured Collinsella sp.
GAAAAAGGGGCATCGACCTGCGCCGATGCCCCCAACGTGGACACACATTTTGTCCTATAAGCCACAAAAACCTGTACTTTTGCGACTGCGCCTAGCTGCGAGCGAGAAGCCTGTTCTAAACGCCCCTGCATTTGCGTGCATCGCAAAGCCAAAAGAGGGGGGCGAGAACATGGAACAGACGGCACGGCGCCAAGAGCAGCTGCCGGGCGCATTTAACGGCGTTACCACCAACAGCCGGCACGGCCGCGTCCGCTGGTATCTGGTCCACACCCCCCATGGAAAAGAGCGCGAGACCTGCGAAAAGGTCCGCCGCATAATCCCGCACAACCTTATGCAGGACGCTTTTGTGATGCAAAAGGAGTTCTGGTTTAAGCGGGACGGCGCATGGTCGCTCCAAACCAAACCCATGTACAAGGAATATTTCTTCGTCGCCACGCACGATGCTGCCGCGCTCGATAGGGCTTTGGCTCAGTTGAGCTTTGGCTGTCGCATCGCCGGCAGTAGGGAGCGGGCGTACATGCCCATGCCGGACGATGCGCAGGATTGGTACCGCAGCGTTCTGGATGACGACGGCGTGGTACGCAACAGCGTCGCACGCATAGAAGACGGCGTGTTGCACATAGAGCAGGGTCCCTTGGTGGGGCAAGAGGCTCGCGTTAAAAAGATCGACCGTCATAAACGCTGGTGCCTGGTAGACGTGGGCGATGGCGATTCCGTTTTTAGGGAGCTGCTACCGCTCGACGTTCCCAGCAAAACGTAAGGGAGACGTTGCATCAGCTATTCGTTCGCATTTTTGAATTTATCGATTGGGGGATCCCTGGGGAACGGGGACGTAAGTTTGACTGTGGCTGCTAAAGAAGTAACAAAGACAAATACGCCCGCGGGGGCGGCGCTGATTGCTCAGGCCATGGACCGGCGTGAGGGCGCCGGTCGCTACAAGGCCATGCAATCCGTCATGGACTGGGATAACTCGCGTCTGGCCTACAGGGCGGTGAAGCGCGCGTTTGACATCGTTTTCAGCGGTGTCGTGCTTGCGATCATCGCAATTCCCAGTCTGGTGCTCGCAGCCGCAATTCGCCTAGAAAGCGAAGGCAACCCGTTCTACAGCCAGATCCGAGTCGGTCAGACTCACCCTGACGGCAGCCTGTCTACCTTCCGCATGTGGAAGTTCCGCTCCATGTACAAAGACGCCGATGAGCGTCTCGCCGAGCTCAAGGAGCAAAACGAGATCGCTGGCGCCATGTTCAAGATGAGGGATGACCCCCGCGTCACCAAGATCGGCAAGTTCATTCGCAAGCACTCAATCGACGAGTTCCCGCAGTTCCTGAACGTGTTCCTGGGCCAGATGTCCGTCGTGGGCCCGCGCCCGCCGCTGCCCAACGAAGTGACGGAATACACCGAGTACGACCTGCAGCGACTGTCCGTTAAGCCCGGCATCACCGGCTGGTGGCAGGTGACCGATCGCAACGACACCGACTTCGACGGGATGGTCCGCCGTGATTTGGAGTACATCGCCAAGCGCGGCCTCATCATGGACTTGAAGATTGTTCTCCTCACGGTCGTTGAGGTCTTTACCGGTGGAGGTGCTTGCTAAATGACTGAACCGGTTAGGGTGGCTCAGGTTGTTGGCAAGATGGTTGGCGGCGGCGTCGAAGCTGTCGTTATGAATTACTATCGTCACATCGATCGCAGTAAAGTGCAGTTTGACTTTCTTGTTGATTCCGATTCGACGCTTGTTCCCCGTGACGAGATCGAATCGCTCGGTGGCAGGGTCTTTGAGATACCGCCCTATCAGCATATAGCTGAATACCAGCGAGAGCTTCAGCGTCTCTTTAAGCAAGAGGGCTGGAAGATTGTCCACAGTCACATCAACGCGCTTTCGGTCTTTCCTCTTCGTGCTGCGAAGAAGGCGGGTGTTTCTGTGCGGATCGCCCATAGTCACTCTACGAGCGGTAAGGGGGAGTATGCCAAGAATGCCCTGAAGGCCGTGCTGAAAACGCAATCGAATCGATATCCAACACACCGATTTGCATGTAGTCAATTTGCCGGTGAATGGCTTTTCGGTAAAGCTGCGCACTTCGAGGTCGTATACAACGCAATCGATTTGGATCGCTTTCGCTTCAATGCGGAGGCTCGTGCGCAAGCGCGAGCCGACCTGGGCCTCGTCGGCAACCAGTTTGCCATTGGACATGTGGGGCGCTTTACTGCCCAGAAGAACCATGCGTTTTTGATTGACGTTTTTGCTGAGGTCGCAAAGCGCCGCGACGATGCTGTCCTGCTGCTTGTCGGTACCGGCGAAGCCGGTGCCTCCGTAAAGGCCTTGGTGGACGAACGCGGTCTTACTGATCGCGTTAAGTTTCTGGGGCAGAGAAGCGATGTCAATCGCTTGTACCAGGCGTTTGATGCGTTCGTTCTGCCAAGCCTTTACGAAGGCCTGTGCCTCGTCGGCGTCGAGGCACAGGTGTCTGGCTTACCGTGCTTGTTGAGCGATGCGATTACGCGTGAGGTAGACGTAACGGGGGAGTGTAAGTTCTTGTCGATTGATAGCCCTGTCGTGTGGGCAGATGAGATTTGCTCTCTTTCAAAAAAGTCTGATGAGGGGCGCGATTCCACTTCTCCCGGTTCATTTGTACATTACGACATTGGTCAGCAGGCTGATTGGCTTTTGAGGCGATATTTGCAACTAATAAACGGAGACAGAAATTGATGGACAAGAGAGTCAAAAACGTCATTATTGTTGATGATACGGCTGATAATTTTGGCGGTACCGCCCAAATCGCTTACATTACCGCCATGGTTCTCCGTGACCGCGGGTATAACGTTGTCTACTTTGCTGGTTGCGGGCCAATTCATAGTCGACTTGACGGTTTCAAGGTTGTTGTTGCAAATGAACAGCCTTTTCTCGAGTCAGATAACAAAGTTGCCGGTGCCCTTAGCGGCCTGCACAGTAAAAAATCTTACGAGAGGTTTTGTGCCTTATTAAACCAATTCAATCCTGATGACACTGTCGTACACGTTCATTCCTGGACCCATGCTCTTTCATCTTCAATTTTTGATGCTATTGCCGATTCTGGCTTCAAGGTGCTCGTGACGCTTCATGAGTATTTTCTTGTATGTCCTAATGGTGGGTTTTACGATTACAAGAAGCATAGAATATGCCATTTGAAAGCATGCTCCGCAAAGTGCATTCGATGCAATTGTGATAAGAGAAGCTATGTGCAGAAGCTATATCGAGTGGTTCGCATCGCTCTTCAAAATCGTTCAATCAAGCGGGCCCATCCAAAGTTTTGTTATCTTTCGGATTTTACCTATGACATTATGCGTGGCAGTGAATTTGATGATGGCATGCCATGCATTCTTCCCAATCCAATTTCTGTTGAAGGGGAGCTTTCGCTTGGTGTGCCATCTGAAAAGAACGGCTATTTGTTTGTGGGCCGTTTTGATAAGGAGAAGAACCCCGAGCTGTTTTGTAGAGCGCTTACTTCTTTGGGTTTGCCAGGAACATTATGTGGATCTGGTCCTGAGTTCGAGAGACTAAGAGATGCTTACCCAAACCTTAATTTTTTGGGTTGGTGTGATAAAGATGTACTCGCAGACCAGTTCAAATCAAATAAGGCTTTGGTGATGACTTCCTCCTGGTACGAAGCTTCTCCTTTAGTATGCCTTGAAGCCATGTTTGCCTCTGGTATTCCATCAATCGTTCCCGAGACCTGTGGGGCTATTGCATATATCAGGGATGGCGTAAATGGTCTTCTTTTTAAAAATGGCGACGTTTCCTCTCTCTGTGAGGCGATTTCTAAACTAGAAGACAGTAATTATTACGAAATGCTTTGCGAGTCAACCAGGCGCTTGTTGCCTTCTCTTCAAGAAGACCGAAGCTATGAGACTTACGCAAATCGAGTTAGCAATCTTTACGAGGGGCTATATGTTTAAGAGGGTTATATATATTGTTAAGTCCGACTTGGCGTTCTATCCTCCCTGTATGTCACAAATAAGAATGATTAAAGATTTGGGCGTACAGATTGAAGTCTGGTTTGGTTCCAGCAAGGATACGGCCAAGGAAATTCTAAAAGGCGAGGGCATTCCATTTACGGAGCTCGTTGATCCGCATCTGAGCGTTGGCGGAAAACTGGATACATTGAATAACTGGACTCATTTCCGCAAAGCCGTTCTCACTCGGCTAAAATAAGAGCCAACGGATTATCTTATCTGGTTTGGAACAGCTGAATCTGCGCTTCCGCTTTACGGGGCACTTTCCGGTATTCCCTATGTGGCCACGGCGCTTGAGCTGTGTGATGATCAACCGACAAAAGAACGACTATTTGCGGCTGTTTGTCGCAAGGCTCTTGCAGTTACGTGTTGCGAGTTAAATCGTGCCTACTATATGAAAATTAAATGGGGGCTGAATTCGCTTCCCTCAGTTTTCCCGAATAAGCCATACGGGCTCAAAGCGGGTGAAATCCCCTCTGTTTCGACAAATGTCACAAAGCAGATCTTGGATGAGCTTGACGGAAGAAAGATCCTTCTTTACCAGGGGCTATTCCAACGTCCTGAATATGTTGCGCCCATCGCTGAGGCTCTTCGTATGATGGAGTCTGATTACGCTTTCGTTCTTATGGGAAAAGATCGCTACGGTACGACTGAACGAATGAAGGAGATTTACCCGGATACTTTTGTGTATGGTTTTGTTCCAGCGCCAAAGCATTTGGAAATTACTGCAAGGTCGCGAATTGGCGTCGTGCTTTATGATGACACATCGCTTAATAAGGCCTTTTGTGCGCCTAATAAAATATATGAGTATGCAGCATTTGGCCTCCCTACGCTTGCCAATCGTTTGCCGGGCTTGGTTTCAACTGTTGAGGCCAGCGGCAGCGGTAAGTGCGTTGACTTTGAACCCGAATTAATAGCCGATGCTATTAAGCAAATCGATCATGAATATAGTCAATTTAGATCTTGTGCATATGATTTCTTTAATGGAACAGATAATCTTGCTGTTATGAAATCGCTGCTGCAGAGTCTTGGTGCATTTGACGAGGCGGACGATTAATGGAGCTTTGGCGAGTTGCCCTTGACTGGATGCTGATCCTGCTTTCTTCATTTTATTTGTGCGTAATTTATAATCGATTAATTATGAAGCCGCAGGTTTCTATTGCAAACTATGTATATTTAATTTTATGGGCG
>CALDEU010000035.1:0-2443 GCA_937942395.1 uncultured Collinsella sp.
TTGTCGGCATTTGCAGCAAAAAGTCCCATTTGGAACGCCCGTGAGTCCTCCAAGTGGGACTTTTTGCTGCATTTAGCCCATGCTGAATCTAAGCTACAGCAGCCCTCGGTCGGCGTTGGGAGAGTAGCAGCAAAATGTGACAAAATAAACCTGTCGACTTTTTGTCACATCGCAGGTGGGGTAGATGGAAGCTCAGCATATCGAACATACGTTGGAACCGATTTTTGACGAGCGCTCGCGCGTGCTCGTGCTGGGGACCATGCCCTCACCCAAGTCCCGCGAAGTCGGCTTTTATTACGGGCATCCGCAAAACCGCTTCTGGCGCGTGATGGAAGCGCTGTTTGAGTTGCCCGATCACTCCCTTGTCGAAAACGATATACGCCGCGCGTTTCTCCTCGAGCATCATATCGCTCTCTGGGACGTACTTGCTTCGTGTACCATCGAAGGGGCCGCCGACGCAAGCATCGTCGACGCGATTCCCAACGATCTCACGCGCATCCTCGGCGCGGCACCCATCACGCACGTCTTCACAACAGGAGGAAAAGCCACGCAGCTGTGTCAGCGCATGAATGGAGACATGCTCAGCGCTCGAAACATTGCGCTTACCGGCCTTCCATCCACAAGCGCTGCGAACGCGCGCATGCGCTTGGACCAGCTTGTAAAAGCGTATCGACCAATTGTACATGCCGTCACCGCAGGCAACTGCCATGCTAAATAATAGCCCCCGCGACAACGATATCACCCAGCTAAAACGAGAGGTTCGCGCCCGGATCATCGCACAACGCGATGCACTTGCTCCCGCCCTCCGCTCCCGCAAATCGAGCGCGATTTGCGCCAATCTTGCAGATGCAGCCAAGCAAGCCCTCCCGACGCGCATGAGCCGCCAACCCATCGTTGCCGTCTACTCCCCCATGGGAAGTGAAGTCGATTTGGGCGAATTCATCGTTGCCCTTTACGATGCGCGAGCGCGCGTCGCCTTCCCTGTCATGCTTCCAGATCTTCAAGATGGTCAGCGCATGCAGATGCGCATTGTCCCGTACAAGGATTATCTCGACGGTTCCGCCCCGTTTATCGCACATCCGGTGCGGCCCTTTTCGCCTGTCGGTAATGCTGAAAATGGGCGCTACCCCACTGTCGCCCCGCACGAGCTCGACGCGATCGTAGTCCCCCTTGTGGGATTCGACGCCAATGGCATGCGCCTGGGCTATGGCGGCGGCTGCTACGATCGTTATCTTCCCAAGCTCCAGCCCCGTTGCTTCGTAGTCGGCGTCGCCTTTAGCGAGCAACAGGTCCCGCGCGTACCCGTCGATACCTTCGACCTTCCCCTTCCGCGCATCATCAGTGCCTAGCACCGTGAACGCGAAGAGACGTTCGGCGAACGGTCGAATGTGACAAAATAAACCTGTCGTTTTGCTGTCAATCAGAACCACCCCTAAAAGGGGTGGTTTGCTCTTAGGGTGTAACCCTCGGGTCGCTGGCCCGCGCCTAAAGACGCCGGCCTTCACGGTGTTCAGGCCGCATTGCGCTTTGACCCGTGGCGGGCCGGTCAAACCGGCGTCAGCGCTTCGGCCGCGTCCCGCGCGAGAACGGGTCCTCGTACTCCTTCACGCTCAGCCGGTCCAACGCTATGTCCGCCTTCTCCTGCTCCCGTATGTACTTTGCTATCGTCGCCTCGTTCAGGCCGACGGTCGACACGTAGTAGCCGGCCGACCAGAACTTCCGGTTGCCGAACTTGTACTTCATGTTCGCATGCCGGTCGAAGATCATCAGCGAGCTCTTGCCCTTCAGGTAGCCCATCACGCTGGCCACGCTGTACTTCGGCGGTATCGCGAGCAGCATGTGCACGTGGTCGGGCATCAGGTGCCCCTCGATTATCTCTATCCCCTTGTACTGGCAGAGCTTCCTGAAGATCTCCCCAAGGTCGGACCTGATTTGGTTGTAGATCACTTTCCTTCTATACTTCGGCGTGAACACGATGTGGTACTTGCACATCCACTTCGTGTGCGACAGGCTGTAGGCCTTCTCGGCCATACGCCTCACCACCCTTCCGTCTCGGAACCCTTGCGGCCTGAACAATCGCAAGTGTCCGGCGGGAGGGTGGTTTTGTAAAGCCGGTTAACTCCACCCGCATAGCGGGTGGGTTTAGATGCGGCGCTGCGCGCCGCACAGGCTAAAGCCTTACATAAAAAGAGGGCGCTGGGAAAACCAGCGCCCTCTTGCGGGAAGCTTGTTATTGGCGATTGTTGCCGCCATTGCCCATGAGCTCCCGTAGATACTCGAGGAACTCCTCCTCGCTCATGCCGTTGCCGGCTCCCTCCGCGCTGTCGGTGTTGGTCTCCTCGCTTTGCGACGTTTGCGCATCGGCGTCAGAGCCCAGCTTCACATCGATCTTCTTCTCGTTCTTGCCACGCTGGACAGTGAGCGTCACCGTGTCGCCCACGTC